>CAZXFT010000007.1:0-141425 GCA_964640655.1 uncultured Bifidobacteriaceae bacterium
TTGTCTTGAAACAAAGAAAAGCTCCAAAAGAAAATTCCCCGCCGTTGGCGGGGCACCCCGGCACTTAGGCGGCCTGCCCAGTGCTTGGGAGATGGCGAGGGGCTGATGGGTTTTGGAAAGCCAGAAGGATAAAAGGCAGTGCGAATTTGGGATTGCAGGAGATAGAGCTTTTCAACAAGGTCTGAAAGTTCTATACCGTTAGTGGATTGAATATCGGCAGGTCGCAATCTAAAGACGGCGAGGTGAAAGAGATATACTATTTGTGCGTGCAACATCTTATTTTGTTAAAGATGATTGAAGTGCCATGTTATTGATGGGAAGTTTAGCGTACCTAACACAAGCATACAAGGTTGCGAGAAGTTATTATTCATCATCAATGTATAGCTTTATAAAAACCCCTGCATCAATCAACACCGCTTATATACAATCTGTTATTTTATCGAATATGCTAACTTTATTGAAACAACATTTATATGAAATCACTCCTGCTTAGCATTGTAATGCTGCTTGTTTGTTTGACAAATGTTTTTTCACAAACATGTGATTCCTTCAATTTTCAGTTTCAATCAGATATTGCATCAGTGTGTTCTGAAATGACCATGACCATGCAGCACGATATTAACGGCTTGTCATACTTATATGTAGCAAATAAAGAAGCGGGGTTAAAAATTTATGACATCAATAATATTGTTGCTCCAACATTATTAAGTGTTGTGGGTACCGATAATTTTGATACGTTCGATGTTATGAACTTAACCCAGAGCGGAAATTTTTTATTCCTTGCAATAGGAAATCATTTTACAAATCCTACTGCGGGGGGTATGGCAATAGTTGATATCAGCAACCCTGCATCACCCACCGTAACAGATTACTATGTTGTCCCCAACTCGGGCAGTGGCGCCGGTATTGTAAAGGTTGAAGGCAACTATGCATATCTGGGTGCAATGAGAAGCGGATTGGTAATACTTGATGTTGCTGATAAATATAATATTCAGTTTGTATCGCAGTTTATTCCCGATATTAATTTTCCACCCGTTACTAATCCAAATGCTGACTTATATAATGCAAGAGGAATGGTGGTAAAAAACAGTATAGTTTACCTGTGTTACGATGCCGGTGGAATACGAATAATTAACTGTACTAATAAAACAGTACCTGTGGAAACAGGACATTGGTGTAATCCGATTATGTACACTCCTTTAAATCATCCGAAGGCATACAACAACTGTGTTTTAGATGACAGCTTATTATATGTAGCTGTTGACTATGCAGGCATTGAAGTGTTGAATGTATCTGATACAGGAAATATTAGTATGACCGGTTGGTGGAACCCTAATGGCGCACCTGATGCTAATTGGTTCGCCTGCAGAATACATACCAACGAAATTCATTTATCGAAGACATGTAATAAACTATTTGTTTCTGATGGTAAAAGCGATATGCACGTAGTTGATGTAACTAACCCTGCAATGCCTGATTCGTGTAACATATATGGAGGGATGGCAAACAATATTGGAACCTGGGGATTATCTGTTTGGAAAAATGAAATATTCCTATCCTACATATGCGCCGTAATCCCTTTCGCTTCAAACTGGACCGGTGTAAAAGTTTTAAAGTATGATACTTGTTCTACTACAGGAATAAGTGAGGATATCAGGGCAGATGATATTCGAGTATTCCCAAATCCTTCTGGCGGAACTTTCAGCATTAGTTTAATAAACGAACATGATAATGAGATTGAGATAAAAGTTGTAAATAATTTGGGACAAGTTGTTTCTCAAAAGTTATGGAATACCGTTGCCGGAAACAATAGCTATTATTTTAATGAATCACTAGCAGCTGGATACTATAAAGTTCAGCTGACCTGCAAATCTTTTAGTGTCACAAAAACAATCGTAACATTGAATTAGGAATAACACTAATTCCTGTCAAACGCATTTATAAATACCCTCAAAATGTGTCAAGTTTTATTAGTAAGGTTCAATCTCCCTGCCTCGCGTCCGTATCTCTCCACCTCTAATCCACACTTCTCCTCCCGCTATCACTATTGCCATACCAAGTTACCCTCACCTTCTTTTGCGGAATCCCTTTGATGCGCTGTTAATATACTTTGTACACTTTACGCGCTATAATTTCAGCGTCTCTAATTCTTCTCTTCTATCTTGAAAGAGTCGCGGTCGGTGTACTCTATAAACGCCTTGCGCGACACAATGATGCTGCGCTCCTGAACTTCAAGTACCATAATATCTATGGTTTTGTTCAGCAGAAATTTGTGTGAATTGAATTCGTAAGTATCCACTTCCGACTTGGGCAGAAAAGCATCAATGTTAAGCACTTTCACCAGCAGACCGCCATTATTCATATTCACTACCGATGCTTTTAAGGGTACCCGATTCTGTTGTGCTTTGATGATGAGTTCTAAATTTCTGTTTTGGATGAAGTGTACATTCAGTGCTTCATACACATCTTTTTTGCGAGCAGAGAGTATGGCTTCAAAAAATACTTCATCACCCGTGCGAGGGAATTTATATGTGTTTGCCAGCTTGGAGAAGTGCAAATACACGGAGCCTAATTCTTCGGTTTCAATAGCACCAAACCCTTTGTCCTTCAAGAAGAAAATAACCTTTCCCTTATATATCTGTGCTGTACTCATTGATTCAACAACCAGGCTGTGTTTAGTTTTAATTGATTTTTAGGTGAGGTATTAGTATAGTATCACTATGTTTGAAGAATGATGCAATTACTGAGAGGCGGTACATTATTCAAAACCATAATGAGGTCTGTGAACGGCGTAAACATACCGACAAGGCACACCTTTTTATCGATGACGATATTGATGTTGTTCACATGCGTGTGTGAAGCGCAAAACATTTTAGGCACTATTAAAGATGAGAGTAGTGGTGATGCACTCATTGGTGCTACCCTGAATATCAAGGGAACCAACCTGGGAGCGATTACAGACATAGACGGAAATTTTGCCATTGATTACAATGGTGCATTTCCTGTAACGCTCATTGTTCGTTATCTGGGATATGATTCTTTACTGAAAGAGGTGAGCGCAGCCAATGCAGATAAAAAAATGAGTATTGCTATGAAGCGCAGCAGTGGTGTTACCTTAAAAAATGTAACCATCACAGACTCCCGCTTAACAGATAAACAACGCGAGTCACCGCTCACAGTAGAGGCACTTGATTATTTAGCCATTAAACAAACTCCGGCGTTTAACTTTTACGAAGGTCTTGGTCAGTTGAAGGGTGTGGACCTGACTTCGGCATCGCTGGGGTTTAAGGTGATTAACACGCGCGGCTTCAACAGCACATCGCCGGTGCGTTCGCTGCAGTTGATAGATGGCGTAGATAATCAGGCTCCCGGTCTGAACTTTTCGTTGGGAAATTTTTTAGGTGCATCGGAATTGGATGTTGTTAAAGTAGACTTGATCGTTGGTGCCAGTTCTGCCTTCTATGGTCCAAATGCATTTAACGGTGTTATTTCAATGACGACTAAAGATCCCTTTATGACACCCGGCCTTTCAATATTGATTAAAGGCGGTGAGCGCGAGTTGTTTGAAACAGGAATTCGGTTTGCACAGGTTTTTAAAAGTAAAAAAACACAACGCGATGTTTTTGCCTATAAGTTGAATGCCTATTACTTGCGTGCTTACGACTGGCAAGCCACCAATGCAGATGCCACGGAAGAATCACCCGATAAGCCGGGTAATCCAGGTGGTTACGATGCCGTAAATAAATACGGTGATGAATTCAACTCAGTCATGGATTACAGTCAGACATCCAACATCTGGAAGTTTCCGGGATTAAATCGTTTTTATCGTTATGGTTACTGGGAAAAAGATTTGGTGGACTACAACACACGCAACGGAAAGGCATCGGCTTCTTTTCATTACAAACTAAATGACAGTACACAGATTATAGCTTCATCCAGTTTTGGTACAGGTACTACCGTATATCAAGGAGATAACCGTTACAGTCTGCGCGGGGTGTTGTTTTTTCAGAATAAAATTGAGTTGAAGCAAAACAATAAATATTTTATTCGCGCTTATGCTACGCACGAAGATGCGGGTAAGTCCTATGATGCATATTTTACAGCGTTGCTGTTGAACCGCTACGCCAAGAGCGATGTAAGTTGGGCAACAGACTATTTCAATTACTGGCAAACACAAATCGTTAGTCAGGTGAAGCAGTTGCCGGGATATCCTCAATTTGTATTCCCCATTACACAAGCCTACACCGATTCTATTCTGATGGTGGTGAATAATAATCCTGATGCCATCAACTCCTGGCATAGCCTATCACGCGAATTTGCCGACAACAGTAGTGTGAGCAGTTTCGAAAGTCAATATTATGTACCGGGTACGGCAGCATTCGATTCGGTGTTTAATATAATAACCTCACGTTTATCCTATGCAGAAGGTGGCACACGATTTTACGACAAATCTGCATTGTATCATATTCAGGGAGAGTACAAGTTCACACCGGAGTGGATGAATATTACCGTTGGCGGCAACTACAGATTATATACTCCTCAGTCTCGCGGCACAATATTCTCCGATACAGGCACTAGAAAGATTACCAATTATGAATATGGGTTTTATGCAGGAGCTGATAGAAAATTTCTGGACGATCAGCTAAAAGTGAATGTTACTACACGTATTGACAAAAATCAAAACTTCAATTATCTGGTATCGCCGGCGGCGAGTGTGATATACTCTCAAAATAAAAGCAACATTCGTGTTTCATTTTCTTCTGCCATACGCAACCCTACCCTTGCCGATCAATACCTTTACTATAATGTTGGCCGCGCCATCCTTTTAGGCAATTTGAATGGGTATGATTCATTGGTAACCATCCCGTCATTAATAGATTTTATTAATACCCAAAAGAAAGACACCTTCAATTACTTCAATATTGCTCCGATACAACCAGAAAGAGTACGTACAATAGAGATGGGTTATCGCACCACACTCTTTGATCATTTGTATATTGATATGAATGTATACTACAGCTACTATAGAAACTTTATCGGATACAAGCTAGGTGCTGATGTGGAATACAGCTCACAATTTAACAGTATTAGTGACGTGCAGGTTTATCGGGTGGCTGCCAATGCCGATGGTGTGGTAACGACTCAGGGATTCAGTATAGGAGGTAATTACTATTTCAAGAAATATTTCTCACTTAACGGCAACTACTCTTACAACGAATTAAACAAACGTGAGGATCAGGATCCTATCATTCCGGCTTTTAATACACCTACACATAAGTTTAATCTGGGCATCAGTGGCCGTGACATCATTGGTCATATTGGTGTATTAAATAAAATATGGAATAAGTTACCCGATATTAAAGTGCGCAATGTTGGATTCAGTGTCAACTACAAGTGGATTCAAGGCTTCCGTTTTGAAGGTTCACCTCAGTTCACCGGTTATGTACCTACCTACGATTTACTTGATATGCAATTCAGCAAGGAACTTGTTAAGCTACACACAACAGTAAAACTTGGTGCTTCCAATGTATTTGGTATAGTTCCTTTATTCAATACAGAACTAAGCAACAGTGAGCGTTTGCGTCGTGCCTTTAACAATCGTGTGTTGCAGGTTTTCGGCGGACCTTATATAGGCAGAATGGCATACATCAGTTTGTTGTATGATTTCGGAAAGTTGTAATGCGTTCTTTTTATTTTTTATTAAAGGACTATATCCAATTCTTAAACGAACCAAATCTCTCGTAAACAGATTTGAGTAATTCGTCCCGGTGATTCGGATGAGCAATATTGCATAAAGCTGCTGCACGTTGCTTAAGGTCTTTTCCATATAAATAAGCAACGCCAAACTCTGTAACTACATAATGCACGTTAGCTCTTGTGGTTACTACACCGGCACCTTCTTTTAATACCGGAACTATTCGGCTGATACCTTTAGAAGTAGTTGAAGGCAGGGCTAAAATTGCTTTTCCATTTTCTGATAAAGCAGCTCCACGCAGGAAATCCATTTGCCCGCCAACACCCGAATACATTCTGGTACCAATACTATCAGCACATACCTGACCTGTAATATCAATCTCTATGGCACTATTAATGGCGGTTACTTTAGGGTTCTGTCTGATAATTACAATATCATTAACATACGAACAATCAAGCATAGCTATTATAGGATTGTCGTTAACAAAGTCGTATAATTTCCGGGAGCCCTTTATAAAGCTTGAGACTATTTTTTCCCGATACTTCTTTTTGCAGCGACCATTAATAACACCTTTCTCAATAAGAGGTAATATGCCATCAGAAAACAGCTCGGTATGAACACCTAAGTCTTTATGATGTGTAAGTGAAGCAAGAACAGCATCCGGAATATCTCCAATTCCCATTTGCAATGTAGCGCCATTGTCCACCAGATTTGCCACTTGTCCACCAATAGTCTTTGCCACATCGCTTAATTCTCCGGTATCAGGTTCGGGTAATGGTATATTTCCTTCAACAAATGCATGGATTCTGCTGATATGAATTTGTGAATCACCATGTGTGCGTGGCATAAATTGATTTACCTGTGCTATGACCAACTTCGATGACTCAACTGCTGCTTTACTGGTATCAACGGATACTCCCAGAGAGCAATAGCCGTGTGAATCAGGTTCGCTTACACTTATTAATGAGACATCGGCTTTAATTATTCCTCTTCGAAACAAGAGTGGTACTTCTGATAAAAAAACAGGGATGTAACTGGCACGACCTTCCTGAACCGCTTTTCGACAATTGGCTCCGATAAAAAAGCAGTGGGTGTGAAAGTGTGGAGCATGTTCTTCTTTTGTATATGGTGCTTCGCCTTCGGTGTGTAACTGGTATATATGACTTATGGCAAGTCGGGAACCTTGTTGAGCCAATTCATTAACTAATACCTGTGGCACAGCGGCTGCTGTATGAATGAAAATATTTGATCCCGGACTGATTAATCCAATAGCCTGTTCTGCTGCAATAAACATTATTATTCTGTTAAGCGGTAAAAGTAATTAGGCTCAATTTGTAATTACGTATTGTCAGTAAATCATGAACAAACATGGGAACAAATATCTATTCCATCACTCTGTCTGTTCCGTCAAAATACGGACTTTGGATACTGAGTACTTTCAGAATTCCATCACTTACAATGACACTATGAAATGTATTTTTCGGAATAAACACGTGATCGCCTGGTTTGATGGCGAATGTTTGATTGCCAAGTTTCATTGTTGCATGCCCCTCAAGTACAAATACATTTTCACTGTGCCACTCGTGCTTGTGCGATTTGACTTCTTTCTTAATCCAGATAACAAACGAGGTGCTCAGTGAATCGCCGCTGATGCGTTGAGAATAAACATTTTCAAACGCAGCTGGAGCATTTATTGTGTCAGATTGCAGATGCTGTGCTTGTATTCCAAACGAGCATAACAGGAATAAAAAAAGATTAATGATCTGCTTCATATTTATTTGCACAAATCACGATAAGCGTTGGCGGCATGCTCCATGCCAAGTGCTGCTGCCTTGTTCAGGCTTTCGCAGGCCTTATCTTTACGCCCAAGGTTATAATTGAGAATACCTATGTTATACCATCCATCACTAAAAGTTGGATTGTAGGTAACCGCTTTTTCATATGCATTTATTGCTTCATCTACGCGGTTTATACTGAAATAGACCGAGCCCAAATTGCTCCATCCGATTGCATATTCCGGATCAATACGAACTGCATTGTTCAGGTGAATGATTGCTGAATCATTTATTCCCATTCGCCAGTATGCCAATCCTTTATTACTCCATGCTTGCGTATCTTGATTATTCAAGCGTAGTGCATTGTTAAAATCGCTGATAGCTTTATTGAAAGAATTAATAGCCTCTTGTTTTTTTGCAGGGTTTGATTTCGACTCTTCGAGTAATTGTTTGCCTTCAGTGTTAAATAATACGCCTCGGTTGTTGTAGGCCAGTGCTATGGTCTGAGATTTTTCTATCACATCGCTCCACATTGTCATACCATCCTTCCATATTTTGCAACGTTGTATGGTAGCATATGTATATCCCGCAGAAGAAACAAGAAGTAAAGCGATAGCTATGTTTCTCATAGAAGCCCTGCTATACAGGATGTACAACAGATTTGCAGCAATGAAAAAAATTCCAAGAGAGGGGATGTAACTGTATCGATCGGCCATTACTGCGCCACCTACCGGTAAGAGTTGCAATACAAGAAAAACAGTAATGGAGAAAAAAGCAATACCAAAAAAAACAAATCTGTTATTACGCAAGCTATAAACAGCAGCTACTACAACACCTATTGCAATTAAAACGTAAATGTAATAGGCAGGAGGCAAAGCATCGTTTTGCTTTAAAGGATAAGAATAATAAGCAGACAAGTTCATTGGCAGCACTAACTTCCACAAGTATGTAATGAAACCATATGATGCCAAGGCAACACGTTCATACGGTTTAAAAATGGTGAGATCGCCAACGGCATCCATACTCTGTTGGGCTTTTACTGCTATTATTCCAAAGACTAAAGACAAAGCCAGAAAAGGAATTTTCTCCATTAATACTTTCTTAGTCAACTTGCCATCTATATAGAAATCTATAGCAATGAGGACAACAGACAATGAAGCTGCCATAGCTTTTGAAAGTAAAGACAATACAAATAGTACGAGTGCAAGAGCATATAATCCTTTGCGACTTCTATTCCTGGTATATTGAACATATACGATCAATGAAGCAAAGAAGAAAAGCGCATACAACAAATCCTTTAATTCGGAAATCCAAGCTACACTTTCCACATGCATTGTATGTACACCAAAGAGAAGCGCCGTTGCAAAAGCAACTTCAAAGAAAGTAGTGAGTATAAGAATAAAATAGAATACTAAAATGCTATTAAGTAAATGAATGATAACATTCACTAGATGATAGACATAAGGATCAAGTTTGACTTTGCTGTATATCGTCTTGTAACCAAGCATAGTCAAAGGATGATAGTTGCCCATGTGATAGCCATCAGGAATTTTGAAAACGTCTCCGGTTGGTTGTAGAAAAAGTTTTGGGTTTTCGGTTACATAGCGATCGTCATCGAGGTTAACAAAATCGTTTTGCAAAGCACCACGATAAGCAATGAAGGTTATTACGGCAATAATCAATACTGCCAATAGGTTATTACGGGAAAAAAGTTGTATAACATGACTGACAGGCTTCTTAGTTGTTTCCTTTTTATCCTGTTTCGCTTTTTTGCTCATGTTGTTGATTTAGAAATCGTAGAAACGCGTAGGGAAATTCCATCTCAGATTCACCATCATAAGATTGGTGTTAACGGTTTCACCGGTGTTACCATTTTCGGAACGACGAACCACCATATTGAAATCGGTAAATAAGTTGTGACGCAGCTGATAGGAAACGGTGAATAGTATGGTCATCGTTTTAATTGGTACACCCTGCCCTATTTTATTTCCGAAAGATCCAACAATTGTTTTTTCGGTTGAAGGCATTCTAATGTTGCCACCCCATAATTTGCCGGGTTCATCGGCGCCATACAAATAGGAAATGGCACGTAGTTGCACAAATAAATTTTTGATAGGTTGATAACGAACAACACCAATAAACTCTCTGAAGTTAGCGCCAAGTGGATGAGCGAATGGTAAATTGTAGTTGGTATAATCGGTAATGGAATCGTGATGTGTGTATGTATAAGGACGAACGAGATTCGCTTCCAATTGTATGTCGAGATTTTTAATAAAGAAGGCATCAACATACTTCACACCTGTTTGAATTCCCCATTTATTTCCCCACCATCCATTATTTTTTCTAGCATTAGAAATGCTTAAATCATCAATTAACAGCTGACCATACAATTGCAAGTGTTTTATGGCATTCACTTTATAGTCAAGACCCATTACAGAATTATCGGGTGAGCCCAACTGCTGCTCAGTTGAGCGGAAAAATATTATTGGGTTCAGGTACTGCAACTCATATCCGCTTGTACGCGAAAACACCACTCCTTCAAACAATCCTATGTTTAACCATTTTAAAACATTGGTGCTTAAATGATGCATGGAAGCAAAGCGCTTAGGCAATAAGTTATCGCCTTTATTAAACTCATAATTTTCAATTCCCTGTATATACAGATTAGTGTAATTAATTCGCCAAACTTTGGTTTGAATTTTCAAAAACAGATAATCGTTGGAGAAATCGGAAAGGAATAGACTGCGATAACCATTCCCGATAAAATTTCTGTCGACACCAAAAGATAGTGTTACAGGTTTTAATGCTTTAAAGTTGATGTTACCACGGCCGTTGAAATAATCATAACCCGTTTCTTTGAAGGCTTTATAATAACCTCCATTAGGTATTCCGCTTCGTGGATTGATATAGGCACGAACATAATCGGCAGGCCGCATTTGGTTTTCACCGGCATAAAAATAAAAACCCAACTTACGACTAATGTTTCCTCGAACTTCCACACCGCGCGAATTCTGAAACTTGCGTCCACTTTGAGAATCCTGCTCGTTGCCTATGCCGAAGTTTATTACAGGATCAACACGTATAGTAAAATCTTCGCTGTTGTATCCATAGAGGTTTGCCTTGTTCTGATAAAAAACTCCGAACAAACTTTTCTTTGAATTATAGATGTCAGTCTTATTAGAAAAATCATTGTTGTCGGTGTGCAGCCAGTTGAAGTTGGCTTCATCCATTTTAGTCCACGATGAGTTTGTACTGAATGTATCTGTTTTGGTAATACTCTTGACAATATCTTCGCGCATATAGGGCTTGGTAGATGTGTGAACATCAGTGAGAAAGCGACCTGATTTAATTTCAATTCTATCCATAAAATCATAAGTTAAACCGCCAACAGGTGCGTAATTCGACTGTGCATTTAGCTTAGACGTTAACACGCAGATAAGCAATAAGGGTAGTAAATATTTATTCATTCCTACTTTTTTAATTGATGCGTAAATGTAAGGTTAATAACAAGTTGATTAAGACCAGGATGAAATTTTGTTTCCACGCCAAGCATAGAATAAAATGAACGTATAACAAGGTATCAAAACCAGATAGGCCAAGTGATTGCCAATGGTATGAACATCAGCCAGCCTGCCATAAACCAATGGCAGCAATGCACCACCCGCAATAGACATGATGAGTAATGCTGAGCCGGTGTTGGTATGTTTTCCTAAACCCTGAATGGCTAAAGGCCAAATGGCAGGCCACATCAATGCATTGGATAAACCGAGTAAGGCAATGCACATCACTGCAAAATAACCCGAAACACTAGCTGCAAGAAGCGATAGAATAATGCCTAATATAGCCGAATATAGCAAGGCCTTGTCCTGTGCAAGATATTTGGGTATTAACAAGATGCCGATAATATATCCGATAACCATAGCTGATAAGGTCAGCGATGTAAAATTTTTTGCTTCAGAAAGTGGAATACCTTGTGACTGTCCAAATGATCCTATTGTGTCCCCGGCTATCACTTCAGCACCCACGTAAAGAAACAAAGCAATTACACCCAATACTAAATTCGGATAAGCTAGTACCGAAGAGCGTTCTATACCGTCGCTGAGATTTGTTTCTTCCTGTAATCCAATTTCAGGCAATGAGGAAAATCGAACGAACATAGAGAGCAACATCAACACACCACTCATAATGGAGTATGGAAGTATCACTCTTCTTGCCAGTTCATTCAGCGCAATAGTGCGTGATTCATCATTCATTGTTTTAAGTGATTCAGTCAATGCGTCTGCGTCTGAGAGTATCACCGCACCTAGGATAATAGGTGCTAATACACCTGCCACTTTGTTGCATATACCCATAATACTGATACGACGTGCCGCGCTCTCAATAGGTCCTACAATGGTGATATACGGATTACTTGCCGTTTGTAAAAGTGATAAACCGGTGCCAATGATAAATAAACCTGTCAGAAAGAGATAGTAGGTTCTGGTAGTAGCAGCAGGTATAAATAATAACGCACCTAAAGCCATGATAAGCAAACCTATCATCATTCCTTTTTTCAATCCTGCTTTTTTCAAAACCCATGATGAAGGTATTGCAGTAAAGAAATAGGAAATGTAGAAAGCGAATGTTACCAATAAAGACTGAAAGTTATTGAGTTCACAGGCAATGCGAAGATATGGTATAAGGGCACCATTGAGCCAGGTTACAAATCCGAAAATAAAGAACAAACAACCTAATATCAGAATCAGCAGTAGTGGTGATTTTTCGTTTGAATTCATTGGGTGAATTTTAATTAATATCAAACCTACGGTACGCAACAATTCACTAATGTCTTTTGAATACACACACGCCACAAACTATGTCATATTCATTAATCATATTTTAAAGATGCACTTCGCATAAAACATTTATTTTGTCAGCCGCATGTTAGACGAACTTTATCAGTTTTATCAGAATGTAATGAGCGATCCCACATCGGTGTTTAATCCCGAAGCGGTTATTCGATATGGTGGACTGAGCGTTCTATTTCTGATTGTGTTTGCTGAAACAGGCTTGTTCTTTTGTTTTTTCTTTCCCGGGGATTCGCTGGTTTTCACCGCAGGTGTGCTCTGTGCAACAGGCGGTATAAACGCTAATTGGTTTGAAGTGAATGCAGTGATGATAACAGCTGCAACACTTGGAAATATGACCGGTTTTTGGGTAGGCCGCAGATCAGGTAAGTACCTGATGGAGCGAAGTGACTCGTGGTACTTTAAAAAAGAATACATACTTACAGCAGACAGCTTTTATAAACGCTATGGTGGAATGGCGCTGGTGCTAGGTCGATTCCTTCCTATTGTCAGAACTTTTGCACCTATTGTTGCCGGTATATTGAAAATATCTTACCGTAGATTTTTTACACTCACTATCATTGGTGCTTTCGGTTGGGTTATGCCATTAGTAACACTCGGCTATTTTTTAGGAAACATTCCTTTCATCAGAGATAATCTCGGATATATCATCATAGCCATGGTTATTTTAATAACCACGCCGGTAATTTTGAAAGTGGTACGCGAGCGCAGAAAACATTCACCTTAAGATTTAATTTGCTTCGTTAACTTTAGTCTTCACAAATTTTATTATACCATGAAAAAGTGTTTATCCCTGACAATGATTGCCCTTATTGCTCTGCTCCTGAACAGTAATGCTCAAACAACCCCCACCGATTGGAAATCGAAGATTGTTGGTTCGTGGAAATATCTGGGTGAAGAACAGTTTGGAGTAGTAACCGCGCCTGATGAAGCCAACGTTTCAAACACTTTAGTTATTCGTGATGATATGAGTTTTGAAAAAACTGATGCGGGAAAGATTATGAGTGGTACATATACAATTAATGATGCTGCTAAGACCATCACTTTTAAGGATACTAAAAGTGGCAAGTCGCGGATGTATTATCTCAAAAAAGCAGACCCTGGTTTTTTGATCATAGAATTCCAAACGCCTGATTTAATTCGAACAAGATATAAATACGAAGCGGTTAAATAATATGCAGGTGAATGTATATTGTGAGTAAGTACTTATAACTCACAAAACTTATGCTTTTCTGCTTTGTTAGCTTTGTCGTGTAATTATTCAACAACATTATTTAAACAATAACAAGATGCCAAAAACTGATAAATCAATTGCGGTATTTACTTCCGGTGGCGATTCGCCAGGCATGAATGCTGCTGTTCGTGCTGTAGTACGTTCAGCACTTTACTTTGGATTGCGCGTGTATGGAATTCGTCGCGGATATGAAGGAATGATAGACGGAGACATTTTTGAAATGAAATCGCAAGATGTCAGCAATATCATTCAACGAGGCGGCACAATTTTAAAAACTGCGCGCAGCGAGCGTTTCAGAACTGAGGAAGGCATGAACCTGGCGTATGCGAGTCTAAAGAAACATAACATTGATGGATTGGTGGCATTGGGTGGTGACGGCACATTTAAAGGTTGTCTGGAGTTCAATAGAATTCATGACATACAATGTATAGGTGTTCCCTGTACTATTGACAATGACCTGTTTGGAACAGACTATACCATTGGGTATGATACTGCTATCAATACTGCACTTGATGCTATTGATAAAATTCGCGATACAGCAGACTCTCACAATCGTTTATTTTTTATTGAAGTGATGGGACGTGATGCTGGATTTATAGCTATGCGCGCCGGAATTGGTGGCGGCGCAGAAGCAATATTAGTTCCTGAAACAAAGACTGATGTAGATCAACTTATAGCCAAGTTAGAGAAAGGTTGGAAACATAACAAAGCATCGAGTATTGTGGTGGTGGCAGAAGGAGATGAAGCAGGAGGTGCATTTGAAGTTGCACGAAAAGTGCGGGAACATTTTAATTATTATGATACACGTGTTTCTATTATTGGTCATATGCAGCGTGGTGGTAACCCAACTTGTCAGGATCGGGTGCTTGCATCACGGTTAGGTGTTGCCAGCGTGGAAGCCTTGCTTGAAGGAAAGTCCAATCTAATGGTTGGAACGATTCATAAAGACATTGTATTTACGCCTTTTGAAAAAGCCATCAAACACAATCTCGACATCAATATGAATCTACTGCGCTTGGCCGATATTTTATCGGCTCACTAATTCAAAACTTGTTTACATTAGTCGTATGACTAACTATCAACAAGGCATGCTTGCCGCCGACACGTTAAAAGGAAAAAGCATTATTGTTACTGGCGGAGCTACCGGATTAGGCCGCTCCATGAGTGAATACTTTAAAGCACTTGGTGCTAACGTGATGATTGCAAGCCGCAAGGAAGAAGCGCTAAAAAAAACCTGCGATGAAATGCAATCTATTTCCAGTGGTCAAATTGATTATGCTATTTGCGATGTACGTAAGTATGATGAAGTCGAAAAGATGATAGAAAAGTGTATAGGACGATTCAGCTCTTTTGACGTATTAGTAAATAATGCCGCAGGAAATTTTGTGATGCCTACACAACGTCTGTCCTATAAAGCCTTTGATGTAGTAACCGACATCGTTCTCAAAGGCACATACAACTGCTCTCTTGCAGCAGGAAAGCATTGGATTGATAAGAAACAATCGGGAACTATGCTGAACATAGTAACAACATATGCTTTTACAGGTTCTGCTTATGTAGTACCATCCGCTTGCGCAAAAGGAGGTGTGCTTGCGCTAACCCGAAGTCTTGCAGTTGAGTGGGCAAAGTACGGAATACGTACCAATGCAATTGCACCAGGTCCTTTTCCAACGGAAGGAGCTTGGAGTCGTTTATTTCCTGAAGCTATTCAGAAATTTGTAAGCCCTGAAAACAGAATTCCTGTAAATAGATTTGGTCATCATCAGGAGTTAGCAAATCTTGCCGCATATCTGGTTTCCGATTTTAGTGCTTATATCAATGGTGAAGTGGTGGTGATAGATGGTGGTGAATGGTTGAAAGGTGCCGGACAGTTTACTGCTTTGGAAGGCGTGCCAGATGCAGCTTGGGACATCTGGGAGAAAAACAGAAAATAATGAACTGGATTCTTTGGACACTCACACTAATTTCACTGTTGTGGGCGTGTAATCATTCAGAAGTTGTGCAAGTAGAAGACAATAATATCATTGACTCTACCGATGCACCGCAATACGGAGACTTGGATACTTCAGAATATGTTAAGGCTTACTTGGTTGTTTGTGCAGAAGGAACAGATTACGACGAACTTAAAGGGATTGAAAAAAAATTGCAGATTACCACACAAATTCCTATTGATGAAAAAGGAAGAATTTATAGGAAAAACAAAGGCATCATACTTCCTGAAAACAGCGATGATGAAATGTATGCCGGAGCTTATTTTCCCCGCAGACCTTTTGATGAAGGCACTAACTATTCCAGTATTGAGATGAAAGGCTTCTATGAGACTACAACACCAGTAGATACTACAACGATGATTGTTGTTGCTGCTATGTTTACTCAACGCCGATCAGCAGATTCTCTCTTAAAGATTATTCAACCGCATATTAAAAGTGCGTACATACTGCCCAGCACCATCTTTATGGGTTGTATGCATTAAGTAATTCTAATTCAATATATCAACAGCCGAATTAGAAGCATACCGTTTACTCAGTCGCTTACCTAATTTATTAAAGGGTTGTTCAAAAAGATAATAGAATAAAACAGACAACAATAGTGTAACCCCGATACAGTATATAAATCCTGCATAATAAGCGTGGTTTGTCATTCCAAGCCATTGAGCGACTAATTCATGCTGTGGTATATACAGGTAAAAAATTACAAACCAGTGTGTCAGATATAAGCTGTAACTGATCTTTCCAAGAAACAATAATGGCTTCAGATTAAGTACTCTTTGCCAGGTGCTGTCGTTAATCGCTTTCCATAAAATAAAAAATGAAGCCAGTCCGGTTATATGAAAAAAGTCTAACCCGAGATAATGATTCGGGTAGTAATAAATAAGATTTAAACTGTGAATGCGATCAATATGACGAATAGAAAACATTAGGAATACTAGAAGGTATATTATATACCTCCATGCATACCACTTACTTTGCTTAAAGTAGTAATGCCGGATAGACTCGTAATTTTTCCCTAACCAGACACCAAGCATAAAATGAAACATAAAAGAGCTGACAAAGGCACTCATTAAAATGCTCATTGGAATTAGCCATTTGAAGATAGCCGGTGATTGAGAAAGTAAAACAATGAATGCAGGAACTAATAAACTAAAAATTATTTCTACCGATAAAGTCCAACCCGGCGTGTAAAGATTCTGATAGTTGCGAACAAGAATAGCCTCATAAATAAAGTTGAAGTTATTGCTGTCGTTGTCTTTAATGATTGCATCTGTAATAAATGAAATTGATAGTTCCTTACGATGTGCATATAAAAACGACATCAACAGCATAAAAACAAAAGCAGGATATATTCTGAACGCACGCTGAATAACAAACCGAGGATAGTTAATGGTAAGAGATTCGCTCTGCGGATGATTGAAATAACGAAGTGATAAGACCAAACCACTTAACACAAAAAAAAACGACACAGCATCAGAGCCATTAAACACGCAACTCAATAGATGCTGAATATAACGGCCTTCCCAATACTGAAAATTATCGAGGCTGAAAATAAAATGATAGATGAGCACGGAAAATGCAGCAAGTCCGCGCATACTATCTAAATAAGCAATCCTCTGATTCAATTTAAATCTTTTGAAATACAAGTATAAGCGAATTACATGAATGCCTAGTTATTGGATTAAATAGGTCTAGTGATTAGAAAGTAAGTACCAATAACAACATCGCACTTATGGTCATAATTACCAATGTTGCTATTCCAAGAATGTTATCTATCTTCTTATTTACAAAGCTGCCCATCACTTTCTTATTATTGGCAATAAGCATTACAAGAACAATGAGTACAGGTGCTGTAATGCCATATAATATTGCTGAGTACAACAATCCCTGAACAGGTGTGATACCGATATACTGCAAAGCAAGCCCCACTAGTAATGAAATTGCAATTATACTGTAAAATGATTTTGCTTCGTGAAATTTATTATTGAGCCCTTGCGGCCAGTTAAATGTTTCACAGAATATGTAAGATAATGAACCACTCAGCACAGGAATTGACAAAAAACCGATACCAATTATGCCAATAGTAAACAACAAATAAGCAGAACGGCCTGCTATGGGCTCTAAAGCCTGTGCAGCTTCTTCAACAGTTTCAATATGATGAATTCCTGCATTGAAGAGAACGGTGCCTGTAGTAAGAATGATGAAGTACATCACTATGTTAGAGAAGAACATTCCGGCATTAACATCTAGGTTCATATCGTGAATAATCTTTTTATCAACCATAATATTTTTACTAGTGATTTCTTCGACTTCCATATTGGCTTGCCAAAAAAATAAATATGGGGAAATAGTAGTACCCAGTATAGCTACTATCATCAGTACAAATTCTTTATTGAATTCCACTTTAGGAATAAATGTGTGCACAAATACTTGTGCCCAATTGGTGTCTGTTAGAAAAGGGACAAGGATATATAAAAAGAGCACAATACATAAATATTTCAAAATGGCAGCTAACTGACGATAAGGGAAATAAACTATGCAAAATATTAGTACCAATGTGAAGAAGATACTGAAGTACGTATCCTTAATTCTCGGAAACAACATGTTACTTACAGCACCCATTGCACTAATGTTAGCACCTATATTAAAAATAATAGCCGGGGTGCTGAAAAGCAGCATCAGATATAACACAGGTTTTGAATAATGTTTCTTGATAACACCTGTCAACCCTGAGGATGTAACTAGACCAATTCGTGCACACATAGCCTGAATAGAAGCCATCAATGGGAAAGTGAACCAGGCTGTCCACAAAGTTGATAGTCCAAACATTGCTCCAGCCTGAGAGTATGTTGCAATACCTGAAGGGTCGTCATCACTTGCACCGGTAATTAGCCCCGGGCCGCGTTTTGAAATAAATTTTTTGAAGCTAAACATGTGTGCTTTGTCTCAAAAGTATATTTAAATCAAGGAATCTTGACTGCTATATTAAATTGTTTTGGATTTGCGCAATGGCTTGTTTTTTCTTAACTTAAACACAAAAGAAAAAACCATGTACCTCTCTGAATACCTGCTTTGGAATGGATTATGTCCACAATGCCTATATGTTGAAAATAGTGATTCGCGTATGCGTTTAAACCAAAACGACTTTTATGAATGTACTCATTGCAGATTACAAATAGCAACATCCTTCTCCGGTGTGCAGGCAGTAGTATTGAAACAACGCGGTAAAGGAATGTTTCTCAAAAAAGAATCATTTGCCGACAATAATATGCGTGAAGAAATTTTCACAAAACAAAACAAGGAGTGGTTTCCCTTTGGTGACAAGGATTTGCTTCAATCAAAAGAAAAATTGACAGAATATCTGCAACAAATAGCCTGATTATTTCGCACGCATAGTGCGCACTTCCAATTCAAACGGCAGGTAAGCATCATCACTTTCTAGCATTTGAATTAAAGACTTTACCATCTCTTCTGGTTGTATCATGTCTTCGTAGCTGAGTTTGTGATCTATATTCTCAAAAAATGCTGTATTCACGGAACCAGGATATATAGTTGATACTTTCACATTAAACGGTCGCAGTTCGCGGAATATAGCATGTGAAATGGCACGTACAGCAAACTTAGTTGCTGAATAGCCACTTCCTTCAACAACAGCCTGTAGTCCTGCAATGGAGCTGATATTGATAATATGCCCCAACTGATGTTTTTTCATCAACGGTGCTAATAATTTGATACAATAAAAAACACCATGCACATTGGTGTTGAACATTTCGTGCCATTGGTCTAACGGCATTTCATCAATTTTTCCAAAATAACCCAGGCCGGCATTATTAATGAGAATGTCGGCATTTTGACCTGATATAATCAATGGTTGTAATACCGATTCAAGTTGCGCATAGTTGCCAATGTCTGCCCGGACATCAATATAGTTATGGTGATGAATAGCTGCACCACGACGACTGATGCCATAAACTGTGCAACCTTTATTGAGTAATGCTTTTGCTGTTTCCAATCCAATTCCAGAACTGACTCCGGTCACAATAGCATTCTTACCTTCTAATTTCATTTTTTTTATTTGAATAGTTGTTTAAATGATTCAGGCACGGCACTTACTTTTCTGTTCTTGTAATCAAAACAAACCATCCCTGTTTTAGCGTAAGCTATATCGTACCCTTTATCAGAATGGCTGATGCGGTAATACAAATCGAAACCAGCGCGTGTAAATTCTGTCGGTGTAACTTCACATAGTAATATATCTCCATAAAAAGATTCCGACTTATAGACTATGACCGTATCGGATTGGATTAATGACACGCCAAATAAGTCAAGTTCGGTGCATTGATAGTGTTTGAGGAACTGCATACGTGCTTCGTGCATTATGGATAGTATTGCATCGTTGCCTACATGCCCACCATAATTCAAATCACCGACTCGTACAGGTATTAGTGTTGAGAATACAAAGGATTGTGGTAAAGTTAATTGTACACGTGCCATGTAAAAGATGTTAAAAACTTAATCGTGCCGTGGGCACTAAATTTTGATTACTGAAATCGTTGTTTAAAAATTTATAATGCGCAACCATTGCTATCATTGCTGCATTATCTGTACAGTATTCAAAAGCAGGAATAAAAACCTCTACCTTTTCTTTTGAGGACCATTCGAGAAAGGAATTACGTAATGAACTGTTAGCAGCAACACCTCCTGCAACTGCGATGCGAGGTATATTTAATTCTGTGGATGCTTTTTTTAACTTGTTTATCAAAATGGAAACAATGCGTTTCTGAATACTTGCTGCTACGTCAGCTTTATTTTTTTCTATAAAATCGGATTGCTCTTTTGTTTGCTGCTGAATAAAATATCGAATGGCAGTTTTCAATCCACTGAAACTAAAATCGTAAGAGGCAATCTGAGGTTCGGGAAAAGAGAATCTTGCTTCGCCATTTTGTGCAAGTTTATCAATGAGCGGGCCACCCGGATAAGGTATACCCAGCATTTTGGCCGCTTTATCAAAGGCCTCTCCGGCTGCATCATCTAAAGTCTCTCCGATGATTTTCATCTTTAAAAAATCTTCAACTAACACAATTTGTGTATGACCGCCTGACACTGTTAAACATAAAAATGGGAACTGAGGCAATGGTTTCCGTATATAATGTGCTGCAACATGTGCCTGCATATGCTGCACTTCTATGATTGGTATTTGGAGAGATAGCGCCACAGCCTTGGCAAATGATACACCCACCATTAATGACCCAATGAGACCCGGCCCGGAGGTTACTGCTATAGCACTTAGCCCCTCTTTTGTAATGCCGGATTGTTTTAATGCCGTATCTACAACCGGAACAATATTTTGCTGATGAACTCTTGAAGCAAGTTCAGGAACCACCCCGCCATACAGCTCGTGTACCTGTTGACTGGCTATGACATTGGATAGAATACTACCTTGATGTATTACTGATGCCGATGTTTCGTCGCAAGAAGATTCTATAGCCAATATGGTTACCGGTGTACTCAAACGGCAACAAAGGTAGCAGCAATGAGCAATAACGGTGCAAAGACCAAATTTTCAGCACTTTTTTGGTTGTATTTTTGAAAGCATTGCATCTGTGAAACCAAATTGGCGAAAAATATTTCGTGTCGCAGCCATCAGCTTGTTTGGTGTGGTGCTGTTTCTTGTACTGTCTATCGGTAGTATCATCTATTTTATTCGCAAACCTTCCGTTCAAACACAAGTTACAAATTGGGTCACTCAATCTCTATCAGACAAACTTCAATCGCGGGTAAGTATTGGTTACGTGGATATTGACTTTTTCAATACCATTGTTCTTCGCGAGGTTCTTTTGTTAGACAGACAGGAAGACACTCTGCTTCACACACAAGAGTTACGTTTGGATATTGAATTGTTTTCTTTGTTTGACCGTAAGTTTAAAATACAGGCACTGCGATTAAAGGATACCTATGTAGGTATGTTGCGAAAACAAGGACAAGAGGATTTTAACTACGAGTATATAGCAGATGCCTTTGCAAGCAATGATACAAGTTCCGGTGGCGGTTTTGAGTTTTCACTTCAATTGAAAGAGTTGCAACTGAAAAAATCCCGCTTTTTCTATTTCGATTACAAAAATGCTTTAGACCTCAGAGTAAACGCACCGGAAATTCATGCAGTAATCGATAGTATGGACATTGAAAAACCATTCATTGCATTGAATGAAGGTATATTAGAATCTCCCAGTGTTAAAATTCTAGTGCTTGATATTCCTGATACACAAGATGGTGATAATGTTGAAGATACCGCTTTGATTCATCTGAATACAAAAACATTCGGAATGACTACTCAGACTTTTTTAATGAACAATGCACAGTTTGAGTACGATGTGCAAAACAGCGAACACGATACTACACTTTTTGACTACAGGCACATGAAGTTCACCGACATAAATATTCATACAGGCGCAGTGCAGTTTGTGGGGGATTCTATTACGGGCAGTTTAACCCGTATGTCATGCAATGAACAGAGCGGATTTCAACTCGATACTTTAAAGGGTGATTTTAAACTCACTCCATTTGATGCAGTTATCAGTAACATGGTACTTAGACTACCACGCAGTAGAATCACTGAATATGCACAATTTAATTTCTACAACTTCCCTGCTTTTTATGACTTTACTCAAGAGGTAAGGTTTCGTGCTAACATCAGAAATTCAGTAATAGACTTGCGTGATTTAGCGTGCTTTTCTACTTACCTGAGTGCTTTTAAAGAGCCGGTATACGTATCAGGAAATGTCAGGGGTAGTGTGGCCGAATTAAAAGGTAAAAACATTGCGCTGTCATTTGGTAAAATCAGCAACTTTCAGGGAGATATTACTATGATTGGGCTTCCTGATTTTGAAAATACTTTCATTGATTTTAAAGCAAACGATCTGCGCAGCAATTACTCTGACTTGATTAACTTAAGTTCACTTTATGTATTGCCAAAAACCATACAGAATATGGGTACTATGAGCTTTAACGGAACCTTCATCGGCTTCGTGAATGACTTCGTAGCGTATGGTGCATTGCAGTCCGATTTAGGTACGCTCATCAGCGACTTAAATATGAAGAACATTTACAACCTTGATAAAACACGGTATGTTGGTACTTTATCATCTCCATATTTTAATCTGGGAAAGCTTAGTGGTGCCGATAGCTTATTAGGGAAAATATCTTTCTATTCTCGTCTTTCCGGCAGCGGTTTAAATGCTACTAGTATTGATGCGAGCGTAATTGGTGTTGTTACAGAATTTGATTTCAATAAGTATCGCTATCATAATATTGATATTAACGGCGCGATACATCAGCAAGAATTTACCGGTAGACTGCAGGTAGATGACGAGCATGCTGATCTTGATTTTATAGGCACAGTAAACTGGGAAGATGATGCACCACTCTATAATTTCTTGCTTACTCTGAATAATGCCAATCTCAAGCCTTTGCATTTCAGTGACAGAGATTTAATGCTAAGCGCTCATGCTAAAATTAATGCCAGTGGCAAAAATATAGATGATTTACAAGGCAGCCTGCGCTTTGATAATATCATTTTCAAAGAAGTGAATAATAAATTTCAACTCGATACTGCATCTCTCTTTATTACTGAAAATGCTGCTGTTAAACACATTCTCATTGGTTCTTCAATATTAAATGCCAACATTGACGGTAAAATAAAAATGCTGGAATTATACGATGCCATGATGAGCACTGTTGCATCTTATTTCCCATCGCTGCCATTTGATTATAACAACATTATAGCCAATGATGCTTATACAGTCTCCTTAAAAACAGGATCAGTGAACAATTTCATGAATTTTTTCTTTCCTGGCTGGGGAGGTTTCAACAATTCCAAAATTTCTCTTGATTACAATGCAATAAGCAACTCCATACAACTAACCGGAAGCATTCCTTCTGTAACTTATGGTCAATACAAAATCAACGACATTCAGTTAATCTCTGCTACTGAAGGAAGACAATGGAAGAATATTATCAAGGCTGATAGATTCTTTATTCAGGATTCCATTCAGGTGGAAAAGCCACTGATTGAAGCCAGTCTTTTCAATGATTCTGCCAGTGTTCATTTTTATGCAAAGGATGACATCAACAACTCTCTGATTGATCTCAATGGATTAGTTGAAGGTGGTAAGGATACCATTCAGGCATCGTTTTACAAATCAAATATTGTTATCAGAAGCGAGAAATGGAATTTGAATAATAACAACCGGCTGGTATTAGGGCAACAATATCTGAATATCAAAGATCTGCAACTAGCAACAGGAAATCAATCCATCTTAATTTTCACGAATAATGCTGAGCGAAACACGAATGTGCATTTTGTTTTTAATGATCTGAATGCCGGAAGTTTTTATCGCTATATCCGGTTGGGTAACTATGATGCAGGAGGCATCATTGATGGTACAGTATCTGCATTAAATATTTTCGACGCGCTGCGTTTTCAGTCCGACTTTGTTATTCGCCAATTTTATTTCAATGGCGATTCAATCAACAAAGTCAATGTAAAGGCGGGTTATGATATTGATAAAGATGAAGTGATTCTTTCTGTTAAAGCGAAGGATACGAAATACGACTTTGAAGCTACCGGTAGTGTCATACCATCTGCTAAAACAGATCAACTCAACATTCACCTCGAAGTGTTAAAATTCAGACTAGGTGTTTTAGAAAAATATCTTGCAGAGTACATTTCATCCGTATCCGGTATAACAGCCGGAGCGTTGGATATTAAAGGTACACTTGATAAACCCTTGGTATTTGGTAAAATGAGTATTCCTAATTGTGCTTTAAAAATAAATTATTTACAGTCCGAGTATTTCTTCAACGACGAGGAAATTACATTCTACGAATCATCAATAGACATTGATGAAATTATTTTGCATGACAGGTTTAATAATACCGCCACTCTGGGAGGTGATATTGGTCATAACTACCTCAACGAATTCAGATTGAATTTATACTTGACTACGAGTCAATTTAATTTTTTAAATACAACTGTTCGAGATAATGAATTATTTTATGGTCAGGCTTTTGCGGGTGGTATCGTTACTTTCAAAGGACCGATAGAAGATCTGGAGATTTATGCGAACGTAGTATCCAAGCCAAATACAACTATGGCAATCCCAATTACCGACGAATATTCGGTAAGTGAAAACCAAACGATACGAATCATCAATACCTCCCAGAATAAACCTGATACACTAGTCAATAATGATTATGTGCTGCGATTGAATTTTGATTTAGAGCTGAACACCGATGCTAATATTAAAATCATATTCGATCAAAAAGCAGGTGATATTATTAATGGCACCGGTAAAGGCAATCTGCGTCTGGAAATCAACACGAATGGCGATTTTAATATGTTCGGCAACTATACGATTGAACAGGGGGATTATCTGTTTACACTTCAAAACTTTATTAATAAGAAATTCATCATTGGTCAAGGAGGAACAATCAGCTGGAGTGGTGATCCATATGAGGCCAAGATTAATATAGATGCGATTTATGCAGTGCAACGCACTACTATTTCCGAACTGTTGCAAGGTTCAGGAGCTGTGCTCAGCAGTCAAGACATAACCGAAGCCAATCAAAAAATTCCTGTGAATGTATTTATGAATCTGAGCGGTTCATTAATGCAGCCTAATATTGCATTCGACATCAGGATTCCGTCCGGATTCAGTTCTGTTGGGTCCCTGGCATCTCGCGAGTTAGAGCGACTAAAACAAGACCCAAATGAATTAAACAAACAAGTTTTCGGCTTACTGATTATGAATCGCTTCTTACCTGCCAACATTGATGCAGGTATCGTTGGCAGTGGAGTGAATACGAGTGTATCTGAGTTTCTGTTTAATCAATTAAGCTACTGGGCTTCTCAGAACAAATTCAATATAGGCGTTAATGTGAATTACAACACCTACAGTTTAAATAATGATCCCACCAATGATATTCGCCGACGAGAATTCATCGTGGGCTTGCAGAAAACATTATTCAACGATCGTTTATCTGTAGGTGCCGGTGGCAACTTTGATGTATCATCGACAACATCAAACAATGTAAACCGGGTAGCAGCCGACGTAAACGTACAATATAAAATTACACGTGATGGTCGTTATGTACTGAGTGCTTACAATAAAAGTCAGTATGATTTATTACTCGATGCCAACCGAAATAAACGGGGTGTTTCCATTGCTTATAGAAAAGAGTTTGACAACTTTAACGAGTTGTTTAAACGCAATAAGAAATAAAAAAGAGAGCTTTTAGGCTCCCTTAATTCTTGAAATATTTTAATACTTACAGATAATTATTTTCAATGAGGTAATCAATCACCTGTTTGCGTGAATTTTTTGACGGGACTAAATTGATGGAAATACTTTTACCATCCTTTATTGTCATTATTGTTGCACTAGCTGCATCTTTTTCCGCAAAGTTTGCTTCGGCAATTTTTTGACCATTAGGCAAATAGAACAATACTACCTTGGTAAATACTTTATTGATATAAGTACCGCTCTCTGAGAAGTAACCAATTTTATTAGTATCCTGAGTGATACTCTCATCGAGTACAATAACACTTGCATTACGGTTACGAGTTACCATTTTAAATTTGTCTTCGTTTGGATTGCCGGTTTTTAGAGCGCCACCATTATTGATTACAAATGCTTCTTCCTTATCCTTTGGAACCAGCATTGCACCACTTACCAGCTCATTGTTTACAATAACTTCTGGCAACTCTTTTTCTTCTTTAGTTTTAAGTTTTACTTCATTACCGCTATTGAATTTCACACGGTAAGAACCAAATGAACCTATACCTGTAGGTACTTCATATTTTATAAAGAACAGTTGTTCACCATTGATGTTGCTTATTTTGTAATCAGGGTGATTAGGGTCACCACCTTTGATCTCTTTCATAACACAATACACCTTGGCATAGTGGTAAAGAGTATCTCCAAGATATACTATAGGTGCAGCACTTATGGTTTTCAATCGTTTTTTATCATCTTGAGAAAAAACATTAAAAGAAATCAGTAATGCAAAGGCTAAGAGTATGTAGTTTTTCATAAGTAAAAATTTATTTTTTTTGGCAGATTGCCAAAGATAATGCCGAAAAAAATTTCCCCCATAGCGTAGCAATTGAAAAGCGTTATAGTGTTTTTTCGAGCATTGCTTCCAAGTCGTTACCATGCAGATTAAATGCAATAACGTTTCCGTTGCGGTCAATCAAATAATTAGTAGGTATGGAAATAATCTGAAACTGTTCGCATATGGCACTTTGCCAACCTTTTAATTCACTGGCATGTGAGGTCCATGATAGTCCATCCTTTTCAATGGCAGCAATCCATTTATCTTTTTTATCATCTAGAGAGTAACTGAAAATTTCGAAGCCTCTGTCTTTATATTTATTATACAACTTAACCACATTAGGATTCTCTGCACGACAAGGACCACACCACGAAGCCCAAAAATCAACCAATACCACTTTACCCTTTAAAGTCGCGAGTGAAGTGTTTTTTCCAGCAGGGTTTAAACCATTGATATTTGGTAATGGTGTTCCGTTCTGAAATTTCTGAACAGGCTCGTATGGATTGTCATTTTTAGGTTGCAATGCTTTGGCCAGTTCTTTCACTGCTTCGTTATTAGGAAATTTGTTCAGCATCTTTTGAACAAGCGTGTTCAAATCCTGCGTGTCATTTTGAGGGTTTAAAAAATTAGCCGCTGCAAAAACAGCCAGCGTAGCACTATTCACAGTATCAGCATACTTGAGTACATAATTTTTTGCCTCAAGATTTTTGCTTTGATATTCTCCAAACAGAATTTGTTTCATAGAATCAGGATAAGTGCCTGTGTTGTCGTTAAGTTTGTTGATGTAATCATTCAAACCAATGCGACGATTATTGATATTCTGAAGTAAACCAAGTAATGAACTGCTTTTAGTTGAGCCGCTGATACTGTATGGTTTTTCAAAAATGTCAATTGTGTCTGCTTTCAATGAAATAGATGTTGGCGTCTCATCCAGTACCATTAATATGTACTTGTTATTTCCATAGCGCAATCGATATAGTGACTCTTCTTTAATAACACCTTGCATCATAAAATTCCCCTGAGCATCCGCCTTAGCAGTATCGATTGTAGTTACCTTTCCGGAAAAAGTAAGTTCATCCAGATAAATCGGAGACTCAGCAGCAATGCCATTAATGGCTCCGTTAATTTCATACCCTTCTTTTATTTTTTGTTTGCAAGAACAAAGCAATAGAATTAATGCAAATGAAAGTAGTGATATATAGTGCATATTATTTCAAATATTGTTCTAGTATTTTATGTAATTCTTCACCTCGTAAACCGGAGCCTATTACCTTACCCTGAGGGTCAAGAAGGTAATTATTTGGAATGGAGTTTATGTTGTAAACCTTGCATACAACCGAACTCCATCCTTTCAGTTCGCTGACGTGAAAGGGCCAGCTTAGCTGATCGGCTTTAATGGCTTTTATCCAGCGTGCTTTGTCTTGATCCAGTGAAACACTGTAAATGGTAAAGCCTTTGTCTCTGTATTTATTGTAAGCACTTACTACATTCGGATTTTCGATACGGCAAGGACCGCACCAAGAAGCCCAGAAATCTATCAATACATATTTACCTCTAAGTGATGTTAGTGTCAATTCTTTACCTGCGGTATCCGGTAGAGATATTTCAGGAGCTATTACACCAAAGCTTATGCCTTGTTCAGGAATAGTCTCTTGTGGTGGGTTATTTTGTTGTTCGATGATACTTGCTTCAATATTTTTAACTTGCTGAGTAAACTCCTGAGCAAGGCTGAAATCATACGCCTTGGCCTTAAGGCGCGCATCTAATTTTTTCCATTGTTCAAAATGTTCTTCAGGACTTAATAAACTCACCGTACAAAAGATTGCTACTATGGGATTGCTTGCAGTATCGGTAAACTGATACAAATTGTTTAAGTGTTTATCGTTGATCTGATCACGTTGCATTTGCAAATCAGTTCTTTCTTTTTCCGATAAATTTGGATTAGAAAAAAGTTGATTGTCCAATTCGTTTACAATATTGTAAGTGATTACAGTTTTAGAAATATTGTCGCGCATCTGGTCTGACCCGGTAGAGCCGATGACATTGTAGGTAAACCCAGGTATGTTGATGGAATCACCTGTAAATGTGATATTGTTATTTGGCTTATCTATAGAGATTAAGAAACCATTGTTACCAGAAGTTCCGATTCGAATGCGAAACAAGGCTAGTTCTAAGCTGCTACCACTAAACGAAAACGACTTGTCTTTTTTGCTGACCGAAGCAGAATCAAGTATGCTGACTTTATTCAGATTTAACTTTTCAAGATAAAGTTTCTGACCGGTGAATCCATTTACGGTACCGTTAATCTTGTAGTTGTATGTTGCTTTTTGTGCGTTGCCTGTTGCTGAATAAAGAAACAGCACACAAAATAAGATGAGATAATTGCGCATTTAGGATTCTAATTTTTTAGTAATAAGTTGATTAGTAAGTTTTGGATCTGCTTTACCGCCGCTGAGTTTCATGACTTCTCCCATAAACAAGCCAACGACACCTTTTTTTCCATTTCGGTATTCTTCTACTTTTTGAGGGTATTTATCCAGAGCCTGCTGAATAAATGTTTCCAGTGCCGAGGTGTCGGAAAGTTGTATCAGGTTTTGCTCAGTCGCAATTTGCTCCGGAGATTTTGAAGCATCTTTTAACAATACAGGAAATATTTTTTGCTGTGCAACACTATAACTTACTTTCCCAGAGTCAATCAATGATACAATTTGAGCGATAATTGAAGCTTTAACAGGAAAAGTATTAATAGTGATTGCATTTTCGTTCAAGTAACTTTTAACCGGACCTAAAATCCAGTTGGCAGCAGCTTTAAAGTTTGTTGTGTGCTTAATTATTTCTTCAAAATAATCCGTCAATTCTTTATCGTCAGAAAGAAGGGCCGCATCATATTCGCTCAGGACAAATTGTTCCATAAATTTTTTGCGAACCTGTTCGGGTAATTCAGGCATTGCTTTTTGTACAGATGATATATATACATCATCAAGTATTACGGGAGGTAAATCGGGTTCAGGGAAATAACGATAATCATTAGCCATTTCTTTAGAACGCATGGAAAAGGTTGTGCCATTCAAGGCATCAAAGCTTCGTGTATCCTGTGATATTTTTTGACCTGCTTCTATAGCATCAATCTGTCTGATTATTTCATGATCGAGAGCACGTTTCACATTTCGGATGGAGTTCATATTCTTGACTTCCACCTTTGCGCCAAATTTTGTTTCTCCCTTCAAGCGTACAGAGACGTTGGCATCACAGCGCAGCGAACCCTCTTCCATATTACCATCGCATATTCCAAGAAAGCGCACCAACTTTCTGATCTCAGTCAGATATACGTAAGCCTCATCGCTGGTTCTGATATCGGGCTCCGTAACAATTTCAATTAATGGTGTACCGGCACGGTTCAGGTCAATCAATGTGAAGTAAGGATCCTGATCGTGCAGACTTTTTCCGGCATCTTCTTCAAGATGTATGCGAGTGATACCGACCCTTTTTTCATAAGTATCCATCTTCAACAACACAAAGCCTTCAAAGCAGATTGGAGTTGTATGCTGAGTAATCTGATAACCTTTTGGTAGATCCGGGTAGAAATAATTTTTGCGTGCAAATTGATTTTCTTTTCTGATGATACAATTTGTTGCAAGTCCCATTTTCACTGCAAATTCAATTGCAGATTTGTTCATCACCGGCAAAGTACCGGGATGGCCCAATGTAATTTCGCTCACGTGTGTATTAGGAGCATCGCCATATTCAACAGCATCAGATGAGAAGGCTTTGCTGTGTGTAAACAGTTGTGCGTGTACCTCAAGACCAATTACAGCTTCATATTTATCGTAAATCTTAATCATTAAATAAAAACGTGCACGAAATTACGTTATTCCTTATGTTGAAACAGTCCAAAAGTGTTAATCGAACATGTGCTTAATAGAGTAGTATTTCTCCGGGATTTACTCCTGTTTCGAGGCTTTTTAACAGAGTACCCCCTTTTGAATAAATTTTCATTTCCCCCTTTTGCACAAAGTCTTTGGCATCTGTAACCATAACATAGTTGTCTTTCACTTTCAATCCATATAATGAAGATGACCCGAAAGGCAAATACGGTGTAGTGCTGATAGTAGCATCGAGAATTGCTAGTCGATAAACATCTTCTTTGATGTAGTAAATAGAGTCTTTAGCGGTGTTGGTGCATATTCTGCCGTAACTGTATGTTGAAGCTCCTGCATCCATAGTTTTTAATATGGAATTGGTATTAGGATCGATGCAATATACGCCGGCATTGATCGCACCATTTCCCGAACAAAATGCCCAGATATTTTTATTCTTATCAGTACAAAGACTGTTGACACCATCAGTTACAGCAATGCTGTCAGTTAATAAGTCTGATGCCGCATCAATCACGTAAATCTTATTGGTCATTGGTGCCGATACAAATACCTTAGAACCACTCACAATCATTTGTTCTGTCCAACTACCAATATTTATAGATCCTGCTACAGTATTTGTTGCAAGATTCACAATACTGATAGAATTGCTAAATAAATCGGTAACGTATGCTTTGTTGTTTGCTACTTTTTGCAAATAACGCGGAGAGATTAAAGGTGCGATAGTGGCCGTCTTTTTGAAATCACTTAGTGTTACTACAATTACTTTCTGCGAATTGTTGACCACGATGTATGCTTTATCACCAATAATAGTCATGCTGGTTGCAATGTCTCCTAAAGCAGCACTACTATTATAAACACCATATAGGCCATTTGTAATAGTTAGGTCGTTAATATTTAAATAAGAGATTTCAGAATTACCCTGCGAGAATGTCCCCTCATTCAGAATAAACGCAGTCTTACCACTTGTAAAGATTGGTTCTGGTTGAGGTTCAGGGGTTTCATCTTTTTTACAGGAGATGAATGTTAAGGTAATTGCGAAAAATAGTGCAAGAAATTTTAGTTCTGTGTTCATGGGTTTAAAATTGTTTATAGGGTTTCTGAAATGATAATAGTAATTGTATGGAAAAGTTTCGTCCGGGCATAGCTTGCCAGGCTATAGTTTGATATGCGGAATTCAAGAGATTGTTCACCATCGCATTGATACTCATATCAACTTGCCTGAATTTAACAGCATATCTGATTCCTGTATCAAAAACCTGATAAGCATTAAGTTGTGATGATGCATCAAAAGTGCTGTTTCGCATTGAGGTGTATTGATGTTGTATAAGTATTCCTATACGTTTTCTATTCAATGAGAATGAACTGAAACTATGATGTTGAGGTGAGTATGGTATAGGTTTTCCCAAACTCATATCATCAGGCTCAAGTGTGGCACTCACTTCTGTTTTGTTGAATGTATAAGAACTTTCTATCAAAAGTCGAAAGTTCATGATCGAATATCCCAACTGTAGTTGTTGTGTTGCACCATAGCTTAAAGTTGTTCTGAGATTCAATGGTGTCCATATGCTTCCATTAGGTCGCCACACTATAGTATTGTCCGATAGATAATAGAAAGCAGAGGTATTGCTCTCAACAGAAAGTTTTTTATACAAATAATATCTAAATGATGATTGCAGTTTTTTAGAACGTTCAGGTAACAGATTCAGGTTGCCTCCGGGATTCCAGTATAAATCGTTTAAGGATGGCAGTTGAAAAACATTAGATATTTCCTGTTGCCAGTCGAAGTGTTTAAGTAAGGATGTTTTGATTAATAACCTTTGGGCATATGGCGAATATGAACCTATTATCACTTCACGACTCAGAAATAGTTGAATACTTGTTTTTAACATATTGAAATATATGTGTGGTGATATTTGTATAAATATTCTTTGTTGCGATATATTGTCTTTGAAACTATCGGTAGTGGATTGTATAAATTGATGCCTTGCGAGTACAGGCAATGAAAATAATTTTCCAAAGAAAAAATCTCCCTGCCATTGATTCTGTAGAACTGATGATTGGTTGTTAGAATAGAGTGATATCAGCGAATCGTGATAGATTAAATCATCTTTACTGTATGCCGTTTGCCATATCGATTTGAATTTGTCTTTATGAAAACTCCATTGAACATATGCACGAAGTTGCTTGTCCCACTCAACAGAACGTGAAATAATTTGCAGCATGCTTGGTGGCAATAAGCGATTGGCTTGAACATACCAAATTGCTGCTTCAACCTTATTTTCATTGTTAATCTTGAAATGAACAGTTGTTGCAGCACCTTTCAATTTTGCACCGGCATGAGTTAAAGTGTCATCTGCCTGTTCATAGGTATTGAAGTATCTAATGTTGTTCGCATTTCGATTATCAATAGCAGCAAAGGAAATATTGAGTCGTTTATAATGCTGCTTCCATTTCAATCCATAGTTCAGATTTCCAAATGAATTGTAAGAAGTAAATAAACGAAGTGAGTTTTCAAAAACACTATTCGAAGTAAATGATGTTGATGTTCCTGAAAAGATGTAATTATCCTGCTTTGTATTTGTTGGTTCAATAAACCATAATGGCAACAGATTGACGTCCTGAGTACCATTCATCGGGTTATTCAATAACAGGTTGTTCCAGACTATTGGGTTATGCGACGCATTAAATCCAAGGCTGTTAATAGTTGAAAGAGTTCCACTGCCATATTGTCGTATGTATAACGCACTGTTTCGTTTCAGCATTTGACTGATACTTCCATTCCACTGATATTGCATAACTATGGAATCCATATCGATTTCCAGTTTATTACGTTTTGTTTGCTCAGCAGAAATGATAACCTGATGCAGTGCACGTATAGTATCCGCAGTCTGTGCCTGAGCTTTTAAAGCCGACAACAATAGTATCAGATATGTAGTGAGTTTTCGCTTCATATGCCTACACATGAGCCTGATGAAAAGCAAGCGGATTTGCTTACAATCATCATTTCCTCTATTCCCGGAGGGTTACTGATGTGTTGCCTTCAGCAGGTCTTCTGACTTTCTCTTTATCCAACCTTCCCGTTGAATTCAACAGTGGCTTGAAGTTTATGGTCGTTTCAAGATTATTGAAACGGAGATTACAGCAGCGGGAACTGTTCCGGACTTGCACCTGATTCCCTTTTAATTGCATTCAATGAAATATTGAAATGAAAACTGATGGCAGCGGCTAAAATAACAAAGGCTCACCAAATAAATAGGCAAGCCTTTGCAGTAAAAAGTATGCATTACATTTATTTCACTAACACGACCTTGTGATTGAGAACGTTTTTATAACCTTCAACAATTAACTGATAGGTACCTGAAGGCAAAGAAGAGAAATCAAACTGTTCATCCAACATGTAACCAATATATCGCTCATCTGACCAAAGTACACGACCTGTTACATCGGTCAGTTTTAAAACACAGTTTTGTTTAACAGGTAAGTTGAGTTTAATATGAACCAGACCGGTTGATGGATTTGGAGAAGTGCTCAGAGAAGCGAATAATGACTCATATTCACCACTACCAATGTATATAACCTCTTTGCAAGGTTCTGAAATGGTATGTAGAGTTTGTTGATGGTCTTTATTTACAACATCTATAATCTTATCAATACAAACGGTGTCTTCAATTTCTTGATAATAAACACGTAATAATGGTTTATGTACTACTGATTTACTGATAGCTGAATCTAAATACGACAGACAAATAATTTTATTTCCGCCAACTAAATATTCTGGGGTTGCCGGATACTCAGCCGCCGGAATCATACTCACAACAGATTCAATGGTAATACCTTTTAAAACCATTTCATAGGCTAATACTCTATTATCATCATTTTTAATCGTGATGTCAACATACTTGTCCAGAGTATTGATACCTGCAATTGCAAAATCTACAGTGTCATTAATGTTGAGAATGCCATACGGGAAATTGCAGTAGTTAAAAGTGCCGACTCCCGGTATGTTATAATTAGTACCATACACTGAACATGCATTGATAAGCGCCGCATCAAAAACTGTTATTAATGTATCATTATTCAAATCGTTACATGGAGTTGGGTTAATCGATTCATCCAAAATTTGATTCACATATAAATGAGCATCTTCTGTTTGTTGTTGCAGGTTGTTGTCTATATCCCCCATTTTGGCTGTACCATTACATTCACCGGTACAATCTAGTTGTGCACTTCCATATATCTGGCCTGCACAATCGGTATACGGTTGACAATCATTGATGAAATTAAAAATCTTGTTTCCATTTCCATCATATAATATGCGAATACACACTTGTGCCCAGTTGTTGCTAAAATCACTTTCAATATTTCCCAACGCGTCGGGGCTTTGATCCCAGTTAACTCTGGTCACAAAAGTGTAGGCGCCTGTATCTACATCAGTAATGTCTATCCATTGACAACTTAATCCGGAACTGTATATATCACCGCAACCGGAACTTATACCCATATTACCACAGGAGTATGTTGCTGTTCCGCCACCGGAACATTCAAGGTCCAATACACAAAATCCATTTTTAAATCCTACTGGTACTGCTTGTCCGGTTAAATCATAAAGCACATATTCAGCGTATCCAACATAATGAGCATGGTTATGACAATTTACAAGCGAAAACTGATCGGGATTGGTTGTTGGATTTCCAATGTAATAGTCTATTTCACCAATATTTTTTATATGCGTAGTAAAACGTATAATTCGTCTATCACCAAATCCACTCAAGCATTGTTCTTGAACATCGCAATTAGCAGCTGTGGTGTTTGCAACATACATACTGCTCTGTAATACATTTTGAAGAATGACCAAATCAGGTCCTGCAGGGCAATCAGGGTCTCCCGGAAAAATGCACGATCCATCATTAATTGTGGCCATGGGGTTATAATTACAAGCAGTAGGATTCATACAACCCGAAATTGGAATTGGATCAGATAAATTCCATTGTATTTCTCCTGAACAATTATTTGCAACAGAACCGATACGTATGTAATAAGTATTTCCGTTAATAAATTGTACACCAACTAAAGATTGTGAATCGCACGCATTATCGTTATATGCAAGTGTAGAAACATTACTTTGGTCCCAAATCAGATTATTGCAATGATCATAAACCCAGATTTTTGTATCACATTCGTTAGAATCGCAGGTAGAAATGTTATAAAGACCAGTAGTTGCAGGAGTATAAGAATACCAGAAGTCGTTACCTGGAGCAGTGTACCAACCACTACTTGTAATTGCTAAAGCATTACTACAAGACATGCCCGGCGGGCAATTGATATAGGTAGATTCAGAAAAATCATAGTCACCACCTGAAGCTATAGTGTCACCATTCAACACAAGTTTATAATAACCGGCGCCAAAAGCGCAGCAGATACCGTCTCCATAGGTATCGTTAATTTTAAAGTTATAACAGGAATTTGTTTGTAAGCAAAACGAGTCAGTATACAAAGTTGCTGCCGTAAGAGTTCCATTTGATAAAACTATATTACCCTGGTTATCAAATAATTTCCAACTGGTTTCTGTTGGGTAATTATCTGTTTTCAGAATGATGTATAGTTTATCAGTACCCGGTGGGCAGATAGCAAAAACAGATGTTGTTACAAATAATAAAGTGAGTAGGTGTAAGAGTTCTTTCATTTTAGAGAGTTATGGTGTTTGCGTAAATATAAGGATTACGATAATACATTGGGTGACATTAGTGTATCAGATGAAATTTCTTGCCTATTTTTTGTGATTATCCGTTTTTTTTGGTTATTAACATTCATAGCATGAATAAATCCATTCTGAAACCTGAATCACATTATGACATTAAGTAGTTTTGGTATTCAAAATCTAATTAAAAATGAAAAAACTTTACACAACACTTGCAATGGCTGCTATGATGATTGGCAGCATTTCTTTCGCTAAGGCTCAGGCTTTAGGCGGTTACACTATTACTTACAATGCAACTCAAGGTACAACCGCACTTGTTGGTGCATCTTCAGTTTACTGTCATTCGGGTTGCGGAATTGTTCCGGGCACAGCGTGGACATATGTAGTTGGCAACTGGGGACAGGATGATGGCATAGGTCAAATGATGATGGATGGAGTTGATATCTGGACGATGACAGTTAATGACCCAATCGCGTATTACAATCAAGCTTCTAATGGACCTATTCCAACCGACTCGTCAATACATCGAATTGGTATGGTTTTCCGTAACGCCGACGGAACTGCCGAGGGTAAAGATGATAACAACAGCGACATTTTTGTTGATTTTAACTCAGATGCAACAATTTCAGTTTCGTTCAGTGGGGTATTAGTAGAATATTTACCCGGAGTTGGTATCAATAAAATTGGAAATCTTGTTACCATTTCTAACTTCCCTAACCCTGCTTCTACAGAAACAATTTTTGTTTACGATTTAAAAACAACTGCAAATGTTTCATTAAGAATATTGAATGCTATGGGTCAGGAAATTTCCCTTGTTGCTAGCGGAACTCAATCACCTTCATTGTACAAATATTCTTTTAACACGAGCGATTTGGCTAATGGTGTATATTTCTATCAACTAAACGTAAATGGTCAAACTGTTACTAAATCTTTTGTTGTAAATAAATAGTTGACATTACTTCTAAAAAAAATCCCGACCAATTGGTCGGGATTTTTTTTGCTTATTATTTTGAATGATTTACTTGTACATCACTTCTTTCACACACTGGATTACGCGAGCAGGGTTAGGCAAAAAAGCATCCACAAACACTGATGAATAAGGCAGAGAAGTATCGGCAGTGGTGATTCGGCGAATAGGAGCATCTAAGTAATCAAAAGCGTCTTTCTGAACACGATATGTTATCTCAGATGATACAGATCCAAATGGCCACGCTTCCTCAACTATTACCAAACGGTTTGTTTTCATCACGGAACGGATAATAGTTTCATTGTCTAAGGGTCGTATGGTTCTCAAATCAATCACTTCAGCACTTATGCCTTCCTTAGCCAACTCATCAGCTGCAGCAAGTGCTACTTTCATCATTTTATTAAATGACACAATTGTTACGTCAGTACCTTCTCTTCTAATATCGGCTTTACCTATCGGTATGTAGTATTCCTCTTCCGGAACTTCACCCATATCACCATACATCACCTCCGACTCCATAAATACTACCGGATCATCATCAATGATTGCTGACTTCAACAGTCCCTTCGCATCATATGGATTAGAAACAGAAATCACTTTTAACCCCGGTACATTGGCATACCAGTTTTCAAATGCTTGAGAATGCTGTGCTCCTAACTGACCTGCTGAAGCCGAAGGCCCTCTGAATACAATAGGGCACCCAAATTGACCTGCACTCATACTTAGAGTTTTTGCCGCAGCATTTACAACCTGATCAATAGCTAACAATGCAAAATTCCAAGTCATAAATTCTACAATAGGACGAACGCCATTCATAGCTGCGCCAACTCCGATAGCTGCAAAACCCAACTCAGAAATTGGGGTGTCAATTACGCGCTTCTCGCCAAACTCATCAAGCATTCCCTGACTCACCTTATATGCACCATTATATTCTGCTACTTCTTCACCCATCAAAAAAACACGACTGTCGCGACGCATTTCTTCCTGCATCGCTTCGCGCAATGCTTGTCGGAAAGCTATTTTTCTCATTGCCATTTATTAAAATTTTGAGCGGCAAATATAGACGAATTGATATTTAGATAGGATACGTTCATTGATATTGTGTGCTATCTCAATCTCTCACAACTATGTTCGTAATAAACCAATGAGATTCACAAAATTCAATAGAAAAAATAATAATTAAGTCGAACTCGGGCTTCACACAGAGTAGTGATTTTATTAATGCTGACTGTATTATAAAACGTGTTTACAGCATTTCATCATCTAATCACATAGGCAACATTCATGAATTGCACGTCATGATGGTAGAATAAAAATCATTATGCTACTTTGCATTTCATACAAACAATAAATGGCTCAACTCATTGCTGATTCCGGCTCAACAAAAGCCACCTGGTGTTTACTAAAAAATAACGGTTTGCGTCAAATTTTCAAGACTGAAGGGTACAACCCCTATTTTGTAAGCAGCGATCAAGTTTATCAGTCATTGCAATTTCAACTTGTTCGCGATTTACCCACCAATGAAACAATAGAAAGAATTTCGTTCTACGGTGCAGGGTGTTCTTCATCAAGCAAAAACAAAATTATTATTGATGCACTAAAAAAGTGCTTTCCTGAAGCACAGGTTTATGTTGATCATGATTTGTTAGCATCTGCAAGAGCCTTACTCTTAGACCAGGCAGGATTTGCGGCTATTTTAGGCACAGGCACCAATTCCTGCATTTATGATGGAAAAAATATCACCCACAACATCGACTCGCTTGGATATTTTTTAGGTGATGAGGGAAGCGGCTCTTATCTAGGAAAAAAATTATTACGCGATCATTTGCGAGGTTACTTACCTAAAGAACTTGAAAATAAATTCAGGCAATACTCAACATTGAACAAAGAAGAAATATTTGACCGATTGTATAACCAACCTTTACCAAACAGATTTCTGGCATCGTTTGCACTTTTCTTTGGAGAAAATTCCAGTCATGATTATTGCAGAAAAATTGTAAAGGAAGGTTTTGAAGACTTCTTTAAAAATCTGGTTTGTGGTTACCCAAACTATAAGAGTTACACCTTCAACTGTGTTGGATCCATTGCTGAAAGTTTTTCCGACATACTTCAAAGTGTTTGTGAATCTCATCCCATGAAATTTGGCATTATCATTCGTTCACCTATTGATCGGTTAGTTGATTATCACGAAAAGTATTGCTGAAAAATTCTCCACATTTCATCCACACATTCATTTTAGCATAATTCAATTTGCTAAAAAAACTATCTGATTGCTTCGTATCGAGCAGTTAATTTCATTATAATTGTGCCGTAATAAACCCAATTACGCTACTTATGAAAAGACAGTTTACAGCATTACTGGTTATGATACTGCTTAACAGTGTAACCGGTCAACTGCTTGCACAAAGCGGCAGTATCGGCGGTACAGTATTCGATGAAAATAAACAACCGATAAGTTTCGTCACTGTACAGTTAGAAGGCACTACCAAGGGTGCCATATCAGACATCAACGGTAAGTACAGCATCGATAACTTAAGTGCAGGAACTTATACCGTGATTACATCCTACTTAGGCTACAAAAAATTTTCTAAAGGCTTAAGTGTAGGAAACTCAGCAGTTACTCTTGATATTAATATGGAGAAAGAAACATCTTCTCTGAAGGAGATTGTAGTTATTGGTTACGGAACAACAGAGAAAAGAGATTTGACCGGTTCCATTGTTTCTGTTAGTTCTAAAGACTTCCTTGCCGGTAACATTACCACTCCCGATCAACTTATTACCGGTAAGGTAGCAGGTGTGCAGATTACACCAAATGGCGGCTCACCCGGTTCAGGCTCAACCATACGTATTCGTGGCGGATCTTCATTAAATGCAAGCAATGACCCACTCATAGTTATTGATGGAGTGCCGGTGGACAATGGCGGAATAGGCGGTTCTCCAAATCCGTTGAGTTTAATTAACCCTAATGACATTGAAAACATAACCATTCTGAAAGATGCTTCGGCTACAGCAATCTATGGATCTCGCGCCTCTAATGGTGTTATCATAATCACCACTAAAAAGGCTGCCCGTGGTAAATTGAAGATAGAGTTTAATACCGTTCAATCTTTCTCACAGGTTTCAAAGTATGTAGATGTATTGAGTGCTGATGAATTCCGTGATTACATTAAAACTTTTGTAACCGACACCAACAAACTAAAACTAATGGGCAATGCCAATACCAACTGGCAAAAAGAAATATATCGAAATGCCTTCTCCAGTGATAATATCATTAGTATGCAAGGTGGTATTAAAATACTACCATATCGCTTGTCTTTGGGATTCTTAAATCAAAATGGTGTATTAATAACCGACAACATGCAACGTAGTACCGTTAACCTGAATCTCACTCCGTCATTTTTCAAAGATCACCTGAAAGTTTCCATCAATCAAAAAGCAAGTTTCAGCAAAACAAATTTTGCAAGTCAGGGTGCTATTGGAGCTGCTACATACTTTGACCCGACACAACCCGTAACAATAGAGAGCGATCGTTTCGGCGGCTACTTTGAATGGATGAATGGCAATGTGCCCAACGCCCTGGCAACACGCAACCCTGTAGCCTTGATTAAAATGCGTTCTGATGTGGGTAATGTCATTCGTTCATTAGGTAATATTCAACTCGATTATAAAACACATTTCTTGCCTGACCTTCGTGTTAATCTGAATTTAGGTTATGACATTGCAAAAAGTAATGGTGAAGTAATTGTTCAGGACTCAGCAGCTGCAAACTATACTACCAAGTTTAAAGGCTTCTATTCCGAGTATGAACAATACAAGAGAAACAAACTAATGGAGTTTTATTTGAACTATAAGAAAGAAATTAAAAGCATCAAGAGTGTGATAGATGTTGTTGCAGGTCACTCCTATCAGGATTGGTATTATGAATCACCGAATAATCTGCAATTCGACGGCAAAGGTGACACACTTTCTGCTGTTCCTGCTTTCCCTTTTACTAAGGCACAAAACACACTCATCTCTTTCTATGGTCGTGTTAACTACACCCTCAATGAGAAATATCTGTTAACCCTAACACTGCGTAATGACGGTTCATCTCGTTTTGCGGAAGATGAGCGTTGGGGACTATTCCCATCTGCTGCATTCGCCTGGCGCTTAGGAAGTGAAAAGTTTTTTGTCAATGTTAAATCATTATCTGATTTGAAAGTACGTCTTGGTTATGGTGTAACCGGCCAGCAAGATGTTGGAGTTAACTTTAACTATCTTCCTGTTTATACTCAAAGCGATAATGGTGCCTCATATCAGTTTGGCAATCAGTTTTATTACACACTTCGTCCCTCGGTGTATGACCCCACTTTCCGATGGGAATCAACCACTACTTATAATGCAGGTATTGACTATGGATTCTTTAACGGTCGCATTAGTGGCACAATTGATTACTACTACAAAAAAACCGTTGACCTGATAGCTGAGATTGCAATACCCTCAGGCACCAATTTCAGAAACCGTGTGCTGACTAATGTAGGCAGTATTGAAAACCGCGGTATTGAATTTGTGTTGAATACTGTTCCTATTGCAAAAAAGGATATGAATCTGGAATTGGGGCTGAACCTGACATCCAACAGAAACAATATTCTCTCTTTATCCAAGGTAGCCAACGATACTTCCATTGGTAATCAGATAGGCGGCATTCTTGGCGGTGTGGGAAATACCATTCAAATCAATACAGTAGGAAATCCCATAAATACTTTCTATGTATACAAACAGAAGTACGACGAAAGCGGAAATCCTATTGAAGGAGAGTACGAAGACCTGAACAGTGATGGAGTTGTGAATTCAAAAGATCTTTATCGCTATAAGAGTTCGAACCCTACCATGTTCCTAGGTTTTACTGCTCAGATGAGCATTAAGAAATGGAGTTTTGGTTTCTTAGCCCGTGCTGTTTTAGGTAATTACGTCTATAATAACACGGCATCATTTACTGCGGTACAAAGCGGAATGGTTCCCGCTTCTCCATTCTTATCTAATGCTACTTCAAACATTCAGGAAACAAATTTCAAGCAACCTCAATACTTCACTGACTATTATGTTCAGAATGCATCTTTTGTGCGCTTCGATAACATTAACATTGGATACAATTTTGGTAAGGTGTTTAAAGAGAAGGCCAGTTTGCGTGTGTTCAGTAATATTCAAAATGCATTTGTAATTACTAATTACAAAGGTCTCGACCCTGAGGTTTTCAGTGGTATTGATAACAACCTATACCCTCGTCCAAGAATTATTTCACTTGGATTAAACCTTCAAATCTGATTTGTTAAAAGATTAAAAATTGAAAAACATGAAATCATCATACATTAAAATAGTATTAGCCGCAGCAGTGATATCCATTGGTCTCAGCTCTTGCCTGAAAGATTTGAATCGTAAACCATTTTACGAACAAACATCAGCAACGATATATGAAGACCCCAACAATTACATACACGTCTTGGCAAAGTTGTATGCAGGACTTGCTGTAAGCGGACAGACAGGACCTGCCGGTGATGCCGACCTTGTAGGTATTGACGAGGGTTTCTCACAGTATCTCCGCCAATATTGGCAGTTGCAGGAATTACCAACGGACGAAGCTGTAATTGCCTGGAACGACGGCACGATTCAGGAGTTGAATAAAATGACCTGGAGTTCACAGAATGAATTCGTTACCGTACTGTACAATCGTATTATGTATCAAATAACCTTATGCAATGAATTTATTCGCCAGACATCTGACGATAACCTGGACAAACGAAATTTCTCCGATGCAGATAAGACTAAGCTAAAAGCGTATCGGGCAGAGGCTCGTTTTCTGAAAGCATTGAGTCTCTGGCACGGTATGGATTTATATGCCAACATACCTGACATCACTGATGAAAGTAAATTTCCCGGATCGGATTATCCTACTCAAATTACACGCAGCAATTTATTCAGATATATAGAAAGTGAATTAAAGGCCATTGAAAATGAAATTACTCCTGTTGCACAAAGTGAGTATGGACGTGCCAATCAGGCTGCCGTGTGGACTTTGATGGCGAAGTTATACTTAAACGCTGATGCACACATCGGTTCTCCTCGATATGGAGATGCCATCACTTATTGCGACAAGGTCATTAACTCTGGATATCAGCTAGAACCAAAATATCGCAATCTGTTTTTAGCTGACAACAATTTATCAAGCGAAATTATTTTCCCCATTTGTTTTGATGGTATCAACACCAGATCCTACGGCGGAACCTGTTACTTAGTGCATGCTCCTGTAGGTGGAACCACATGGAATGCTGCAGACAGTTTTGGAATAAGTGCCGGTGGTTGGTTTGGTTTACGTACTACTTTATCTTTTTTCAATCAATTTCCGGATACCGTTGATAGTCGTGCTTTGTTCTTCCGTGGCGGTCAAACAAATGATACCATTAAAAATCTTGGGACTTTTTCACAAGGCATAGGCATCAAGAAATTTAGAAACATAACATCTACCGGTGCCAAAGGCAGCGACCCTGTTAACTTCCCGGACACTGATTTTCCAATGTTCCGTCTTGCAGAAATTTATCTGACATATGCAGAAGCTACTGTTCGCGGTGGCAGCGGTGGAAATACTGGAACTGCTATTGGTTATATCAATCAGTTGCGCGAACGTGCCTACGGTAACAGTTCTCAAAACATCAGTTCATTAACATTGGACGATGTCTTTAACGAACGCTCTCGCGAGTTATACTGGGAAGCGCAACGTCGTACCGATTTAATTCGCTTTGGCAAGTATACCGGGGGTAGTTATTTATGGCCCTGGAAAGGTGGCGTTCAAGATGGACAAAGTGTTGATGGTAAGTTCAACATATACCCAATTCCATCTGCCGACATTATTGCAAATCCCAACCTAAAACAAAATACAGGTTACTAAACCGAATAGCCAACCTAAAACCCAATTGAAAGCCGCACTTCAGTATTGGTGCGGCTTTTTTATTACTTTGTGCTTTGAAAACAGCGGGTATGAATTTGAATGATATAGCCTTCGACTATGTGGAATATACTCAAAGACATGTGCTCATCAGCGGTAAAGCCGGTACAGGCAAGACGACATTGCTGAAACGCATTAAGTACGGAACACATAAAAATACAGTAGTTGTTGCACCCACAGGTGTAGCTGCTATCAATGCCGGTGGGGTAACTATTCATTCCTTTTTTCAACTTCCTTTTAATGCTTATGTTCCCGAAAAGTCTTACCTGACTTTAAATGATGCCGTATTGAATCGTGAGCGACTACTCAGTAAACATAAACTCAACAAAGAACGTCTGGCGGTATTTAAAAGCATGGAACTGCTCATCATTGATGAAATCAGTATGGTGCGATGTGATGTGATGGATATGATGAATGTTGTTCTGCAACATGCAAGACAAGAACATCATTTGCCTTTTGGTGGCGTGCAGGTTGTGATGATTGGCGATCTGTATCAGTTGTCGCCGGTAATTAAGGATGAAGAATGGCAGCACATGAAGCACTACTATAACAGTTCCTACTTTTTTGACAGTGGTGTTTATCCTTCCACGAATACTATCAACATTGAGTTAGATAAAATTTACAGGCAACAGGATGAAAATTTTATTGCCATACTGAATGGAGTGAGAAACAATGAACTAACCGACAAGCAATATGAACAATTGCATCAATGCTTAGACGAGTATTATGAACCACGCAAAAATGATGGTGCCATTATTCTGACTACACACAACCAAACGGCTGATGAGATTAATGTAAGCCGACTGACCTCAATCAAAAAAAATGAAGTGGTTTATTCGGCAGAAAAAGAAGGCTTGTTTGACGAGCGTAACACAACAGCAGAAACCGAATTGCGGCTGAAAGTTGGTGCCCAGATCATGTTTGTCAAGAATGATATGGAAAAAGTTCGCCGTTTCTTTAATGGCAAAATAGCTTTTGTAAAAGAACTGAATGATGAAAATATTATAGTAGAAGATGAGAGCGGTACTGAGATAACTGTTACGCGTCACGTTTGGGAAAACATCAAGTACGAACATAACTCAAAAGAGAATCGTGTTGATGAACAGGTGATCGGCCGATTCAAACAATTTCCACTTCGCCTTGCATGGGCTATAACCATTCACAAAAGTCAGGGGCTGACTTTTGAGCACGTGGTGATAGATGCCGGTCGTGCTTTTAGTCCGGGCCAGGTATACGTTGCTTTAAGTCGCTGTACCACACTAAAAGGTATCATCTTGAAAAGTCGTATCCCTAAAAACCATTTTAAAACAGATGAGCGAATCAAAGACTTTTATGCGTTAAGTGCATTGACTCGTGTAGATGAAGAACATTTACTGCACGAAAAGATTTTCTATCAGTTTGAGTGCGTGCAAAGTTTGTTCGACCTGTCGGCAGTCGAAAAACCAAATAATGCCTGGATGTTCATATTGATGGAACACAAGAATAGTATTAACAAGGAATATCACGATACAATGTTTGCATATCGTGAACGTGCAACATCATTGTACGAAGTTTCATTGAAGTTTATGGACGAGTTAAAACGTTTGCACCGCAACGATATAGCACCCGACAATAATGAACAACTTAAATTGAGAACCGCAAAAGCTGCAACATACTTCACAGCACAGTCTCTTGAATTACTAAAACTATTACAGGAGACTAAATTTGTTACGGACAACAAACAGGCAGAAGCAAAATTGTACTCAATGGAAAAGGAGTTGTATGAGTTTTGGCATAAGAAGAATGCATTGTGGCTTGCACTAAACAATGGATTTGATTCAGCATTATATTTTAATGCGCTTAAGGCGCATCAAACTCCCCGACTTATAAAAGCCGGTAAATCCGAAGATGCCGTTGGAAACACGCGCTCCTTAAAGCAGCTACTGTTATCCTTACGCGATGAACTCTGCGAAGAACATCAACTGCCTGCATATCGCGTAGCTACTGTTCAAACCATTGAGGCACTCTGTGAACAGCTACCGCAAAACGAACAACAACTTTTGGATGTAAAAGGCTTTGGTCAAAGCCGTGTAAGGCAATTCGGCACACTCTTCCTACAGGTAATTCAGGATTACTGCCTCATCAATCATATTGACGTATCAACCATAAGCAGTGCTCCGGTTGAACAGAAAAAGAAAATCAAAAAAGAAAAAGTGCCTACACATGAGATTTCAGCACAATTATTCAGAGAAGGAAAGTCCATAGCGGAAATAGCTACTCTTAGGGGCTTTACAGTAGGCACCATTGAGAGCCATCTGGCTTATGCTGTTAGCAATAAATTGTTAAATGCTGAAGAAATCATTGGCGCAGAGAAACTGAACATAATAGTTGAAAAGTTAAAGAGTCATGCTCAGGCAAGTGTTACAGAAATTAAGCAATTGCTTCCACAACGCATTTCCTTTGGCGAGATACGAATAGGTATCAATCACTTAAAACTAATGGAGTCTATGCCGGCCGATTAATGCGATTCAAACCATTCGGAAATGGCATTATATATAGCTTGCAGTTGCTCTCTGTTGATGCAATATGGTGGTACAGTATAAATGGTGGTACCTAATGGTCTCAACAATACTCCTCTGCGAATAAAGAAATCATACATGGCATCGCGCCACTCGCTTAGGTATCCATGCTTTTGATGATCGGGTTTAAAGTCGACTGCAGCAATAGTTCCAAGTACTCTCGGATGATTGGCTTTTTCAAATCGCGAAATGCCTGAAGCAAATTCCAGGTGAGCCGAGTTTATCTGTTTGATGTTTTGCTGCGTGGTGTCCATAATCAATAATTCAAGCGATGCATAGGCCACAGCGCATGCCAATGGATTGCCGGTGTATGAATGTCCGTGGAAAAACGATTGATTGCGGTCAACATTATCAAATGCAGACACAATCTTATCATTGCACATAGTAACTCCCAAAGGCATAAAACCTGCCGTAAGTCCTTTAGACAAACAGATTAAATCCGGCGTTGCTGTTAACTGATGGTGTGCCAGCAAAGTACCCGTTCTATAAAATCCGGTAAATACTTCATCGGCTATAAGCAATATTTCATGTTGCCTCATAAGTAGCAGCAGGGCATTCATTTCATCTTTATCGTACATTACCATTCCCGCAGTGCCTTGCACTAAAGGCTCGTAAATGAATGCTGCTATTTGCTTGTTATCCATTTCATTCAACAATAGTTGCAAAGCCTGAATGCTATGTTGACTGCCATCAGGCACAGGAATAAATTTTACATCGAACAATAAATCGTCAAAAGGCTTGGTAAACAATCCACGTGCACTGACTGACATAGCACCAAATGTGTCTCCATGATATGCATTGTCAAAAGCTATAATGGTACGTTTTGGTGTTCCAGTGTTAAACCAGTATTGTAATGCCATTTTAATGGCTACTTCGATGGCTGTAGAACCATTGTCAGAAAAAAATATTTTTTGTTGACCAAGTCCAGTATGTTGAATGAGTAGCTGAGAAAGTTTAACGGCTGGTTCGTGGGTGAAGCCGGCAAAAATGACATGTTCCAACTGTAATGCCTGTTCATATAACTTAGTGGCTATGTAAGGATGTGCATGTCCATGAATATTTGTCCACCAGCTGGATATAGCATCAATAATAGGTTTATGATCTTCAGTAAAAAGCAAGGCTCCTTCTGCACGGTGAACCGCAAGTATTTCTCGAAACTGTTTTAAGGGTGAATATGGATGCCAGATATACTCCGCATCAAGTTGTTGAAGTTTACTTTTGCTCATGAATATTTACTCCTGTTTTTATAAGCTGCGTCCAAAACCTGGGAAATGATTTCTTGACGCAGTCTATATTATCAATCAGTACCCTGTTATTTATAAAGCACAATGGCGCAAAAGCCATGGCAATTCGATGATCGTTAAATGTCTTAATTCTGATTTCTCTGTTTCGTATTCCGCCTGAGTAGATAGTAAACGCATTCTTAAACTCTTTGAATCTGACTTGACATCTAGTCAGATTGTCACATAATGCATCAATGCGATTGCTTTCTTTATCGCGTAAGTGACTAATGCCTTTGAAATGTGCAGTTATACCTAATGCTGCACAGGTTACAGTAAGCGAAGGAACGATGTCGGGGTAAGATGCACAATGAAAAGTAAGTTCATTCTGATGTGTTACTTTTCTATTCTGAATCATCACACTATCATTGTCCTGTATTGTGAGAACCCCAAGCGATTCAAACAACAGACAACTAATCGCATCAGTTTGTAATGATTGCAATGAGAGTTTATTAAACTTAAATTTCAAATTAGAATTCAATGCAACAATCTGATAAAAGAATGAGGCACTACTCCAATCGTTTTCTACTGTACACTCCGGCAGTTGAATAGATTGATGAGGAATAAAACAACTTCTATCCTGACGCTCAAATTGAATACCTGCTGAATGAAGTGCTTGGAGTGTAAGTTCTAAGTATGGCTCTGAAACAGCCTTACCAGTAAATTGCAAATGCAAACCTTCTGGAAATGCTGCGCCGCATAATAGCAATGCGCTCGTAAACTGAGAACTTAAACTCTGATTGATCCTGGTCTTATTCTTTATGATACATCCCCCTTGTATTTCAATGGTGCTTTTTTTAACACTAATGCGAGCACCAAGCATAATAAGTGAATCAACTAAGGGTTGTATTGGTCTTTCCATCAAACGTTTTGCACCTTGCATTGTTGAATGAGTTTTCTTCAAACACAAGAATGGAAGCATAAACCGATAAACCGTTCCGGCATCCTGAACATCGTACAGAGTATCTTTTTGTTGAAGTAGAGACTTCATAATTATGGTGTCATTGGCTTTGCTCAGGTTATGTAATGGATACTTCTTTTCAGACAATGCACGCAAAATCAATAAACGATTACTGATACTTTTAGAAGCAGGAAGCTGAATATCAATAGATTTACTTTTTGAATGAGAATAAGTGAGCTCAATCATTATGTATTCATTATTTCAATGGTTGCACGCAGTGCCTGCTCTATCTGTTTTTCTTTAACTGCGACATCCCATATCGGTTCACCAATATTTTTCAGCAACACCATTCTTATTTCACCGTTACTGTTCTTTTTATCCTGTCTCATGGATTTAATAATAATATTTACCTGGTTCATCTTCAGAGATAAAACAGGACAATATCTTTTTATTTTTTGAATCAGCTCGTTGCTGATATTTTGTGGAAATGAAAATAATTTCTCTGACAGCAACAATGCAGCTACTATTCCATAGAACACACACATACCGTGCATTACAGGCAGTTGCTTGTTCAATAATAAACTTTCTATAGCGTGACCTGTAGTATGACCAAGGTTGAGTGTTTTTCTTATGTTCAGGTCATATAAATCTTTATTCACTAATTCGCATTTGTATGCTACCGACTGACGAATAATCATTTCCAGATTCATCTTTTCCAATTGCTGAATAACAATATCAAGATGTGTTTGAGAATCACATAAGCCATGTTTAAATGACTCGGCAATGCCATTCATTAACTCATCGAAAGGAAGTGTTTTCAGATAAGTGGTATTTATCCAAACCAGTTTGGGATGATAGACTGAGCCGATAATATTTTTAACTCCATTAAAATCGATGGCCGTTTTGGAACCAATTGCGGCATCAACCATAGCGAGCATCGAAGTAGGGATATTGATATAAGCTATACCACGCTTATATACAGATGCAACAAATCCACCTATATCACTCACTACACCGCCACCCAGGTTGATGAGTAAAGTATGTTTATCGGCTTCGAGTTTAATCAACTGATTAATAATACGCTCAGTGGTTTGAAGATTTTTATTTTTCTCACCCGGTTTAATTACAATCACATCTGCCTTCTTGAGTATGGGCAACTGTTTCTTAAGCAAAGGCAAAACTTCTTTGTAACAATTTTTATCGGTTAGAATAACATACCTGGTATAGGCTGATGAGGTGATCCAATGTGAGATAAATTCAACTTCATTATCTAACCTGATGTTGACACTGTGATAGCGAAATGTTTCCATAAATAATAATTAAGGATGAATACAGCGTAAACTGATTGCCTCTGCTCTTGAGGCAAATAATGCCTTAGTTCTGATCCATGTTTGTTTAAAAAACTCGGAGAAGCGATAGCGATTCAATGATTCTTCGTTTTCCCATATGCTGTAAGTCATCATCACACATTCGTCCGATACATCCTGCAACAAACTGACCGATTGGCAGCCCTCAAACGAACTAATAACAGGATAAACTTCATGAAATAGTTTTTGAAAATCATCGACATATTCCTTCCTGAACGTCATTTTTACGATTCGTACAATCATATAAAATCAATATGAACCGAGTCACCAACAGATACCCCATTCAACTCTGCGAGATTTCCCTGATGCATGGCAATTTCCAGATAATTGTTTGCGTTGAAGAAAGCTGCTACATCGCGCAAAGGCACTTCAGAATATGACTGCGATAGATGATCGGCTTCTACACTTCTCCTAACACGTATAATAAATTTGCGGTTTTTGCGAATTCTTTCAAATTCATCGCGCTTAACATTGAGAATGATATTTTGATGATGATCAATGTTGATTACAGCAGCAAGTATCATTTTTTCATAGGTGATCGGACGGTGAGTTTCGGAATGTTGAACTTCGTTAAACGGCTCAGACACCTGATCTAAATCTTTCTTTACCAATATGGCATTCAGTACAGCTGGAAAAATATCGATGGCGGGAAATGAAGGATGTTTCACGAAATCAATGGAATAAATGCGGCGTAAATCCTGTGGTTGTTGCCCTTCAAGTATCGCGGAGAATACACCTGTATCACAACTGCACACATACTGATCCTGTATACGCATAATCAGAAATGGTTTATTCTCATCAAATGAAAACGATACATCAATGAAGTGGATGGTGTCTGCAGGATAAAATTTTAACGAATTATGTACTTGAAAAGCAGCTGAACCATAATGATAAGGTTCAATCAAGTGCGTGATATCCACGATGTGTATATCTGCTGAAACCTGCAACAATTTTGATTTTAAAGCCCCTGCATAGTAATCTCTGCATCCGTAATCTGTAGTGAGGGTAACTATGTTCATTCCCGCGATAATTATTTGTTATTTTTTCCTCATCAAAATAACTTAAAAATTGACAGAACTTACGATCAGCATAGATAGCATTGATCCCCTAGATTTCTTAGGTGTCAACAATTCAAGACTAAACATTTTGAAGAAAGCATTTCCTAAACTTAAAATTGTTTCGCGCGGTAATGTGATTAAGGCAGAAGGCAGTCACAACGAGTTGGAGCAATTGCAGGACAAGGTGAACATGATGATTCAGTATGTAGAGCGATTCGGGAGGCTGAGCGACAAGCACGCCGAGGATTTATTAGGTGAAGATGTTGAACCTGAAGAAACCGGACTAACTCCACATACCGGGGATGTTATCGTTTATGGTACAAATGGCACAATCGTTCGTGCACGCACACCTAATCAGAAACGTATGGTTGAAGAAAGCGAAAAGAACGACATTCTTTTTGCCATTGGTCCTGCAGGAACAGGTAAAACTTATACTGCTGTAGCACTTGCCGTTCGCGCTTTGAAAAACAAAACTATCAAGAAAATAATTCTTACTCGACCAGCTGTGGAAGCCGGAGAAAGTCTTGGTTTTTTACCCGGTGATTTAAAAGAAAAGATTGATCCTTATTTGCGTCCACTATATGATGCACTTGATGATATGATTCCGCCTGACAAGTTGGCATATTATATTACAAATCGCGTGATAGAAATTGCACCTCTGGCATTTATGCGCGGCAGAACATTAGACCATGCTTTTATTATTCTTGATGAAGCACAGAACACAACTGATCTGCAGTTAAAGATGTTTTTGACTCGTATAGGCTCCAATGCAAAAGCCATTATCACCGGCGACTTAACACAGATTGACCTTCCTAAGAATCAGCGTTCAGGTTTGTTCAAAGGTCTGAACATTCTGAAAAACATTGAGGGTATTGCTCAGATATTTCTTAGTGACCACGATGTGGTGCGTCACCGTTTGGTGAAACAAATCATACGTGCATATGATAAAGACAGTGAACGTCAGGATGCAGGTCTGGATGACAACAATAACTCTTCCGAAAATAAAAAGAAAGATTAAAGACATTAATCAATGACAGTTCTTCAGGCAATCATTATTGCCATCGTGGAAGGTATCACCGAGTTCCTTCCTATTTCATCGACAGGACACATGATTATTACCAGCGCTTTGATGGGTATTGAAACCAACGAGGTTGTTAAGCTATTCAATGTATGCATTCAGTTTGGAGCTATTCTGGCCGTTGTAGTGCTTTATTTCAAACGCTTTTTTCGCAGCCTGGATTTATACTACAAATTAGTAGTAGCATTTATCCCCGCTGCCATTGCAGGCTTATTATTCAAGCATATTATCAAACAATTGCTCGAGAGTGTTTTCACTGTAGGAGTAACTCTTTTATTGGGTGGCATAGTTCTATTGTTCATAGATAAAATATTTAAGAAAAATGATGATGAAGAAATAATCATCACTTATCCCAAAGCATTTATCATCGGGTGTTTTCAGGTACTGGCCATGATACCCGGTGTATCACGCTCAGCAGCAACTATCATTGGCGGAATGTCGCGTGGCCTTAGTAGAAAACAAGCCGCAGAGTTTTCATTTTTTCTTGCGGTGCCCACTATGTTTGCTGCAACTGCATTAGACTTATTAGACAACTTTAAACTAATCAACGAAGGAAATATTAAACTACTCCTCATAGGAAACCTGGTTGCATTTATAGTGGCGATATTGGCTATAAAAACTTTCATTTCAATACTTACACGATATGGATTCTTTTGGTTTGGTATTTATCGTATTGTTGTTGGTGCCGCTATTTTGACTGCAATGGCTCTTGGTGTTAATTTGCACCTCGTATGAGATTAAAAGAATTTGACGAGGGCAAGGTGTTACTCCTCGACAAACCCTACCGGTGGACATCCAACGATTTAGTGAAGAAAGTAAAGTTTCTGCTACGTGCTAAAATAGGACATTGCGGCACCTTAGATCCATTAGCATCGGGGCTATTGATTCTTTGTACCGGAAAAGCAACCAAACAATGTGGAATAATACAGGGTCAAACAAAAGAATATACCGGCACTTTTACGCTTGGTGCCACTACGCCTTCGTTCGATATGGAAACCGGAATTGATGAGAAGTTTGACACAATTCACATTACAGAAGCACTGATTCATGAAACGTGTAAAGAGTTTATTGGCGAAATTGAACAAGCTCCTCCTGCCTTCTCTGCAAAAAAACATGAAGGCAAGCGTTACTATGAACTTGCTCGTGCCGGAGAAGCATTTGAAATTAAAAAGTCGAAAGTTAACCTGTACGAGTTTGAAATTACAGCAGTGCGAATGCCTGAGGTGGACTTTCGAATATTGTGTGGCAAAGGATTTTATGTTCGCTCTTTGGCTTATGATTTTGGTAAAGCGCTTGACAGTGGTGCTTATCTTAGTGCATTGCGTCGCACTCGAATTGGAGATTACCGCATTGAAGATGCATGGCAAATAGATCGATTCGTTGAACACATTAAAAATTTGAAGAAAGAACATTATGCCAATTCACACAGACCTGAATAATCTACCCGTGTTTAAGAATGCTGTAATCACTGTAGGCACATTTGATGGTGTTCACAACGGGCATAAAATATTAATCCGACAGATTATTGATGAGTCTAAAAAACGTGGTGGCGAAAGTGTACTCATAAGTTTTGAACCACATCCCAGATCAGTATTACAACCTCAGAACGATACGTTAAAACTTCTGACAACAACAAATGAGAAAACCGCATTGATTGTGCGTGAAGGCGTGGATCATATGGTGATAGCTCCATTCACTAAAGAGTTCTCAATGTTGAGTGCACGTGAGTATATAGAAAAATTTTTGATCCGGCGTTTTCATCCGGCGGCAATAGTACTTGGGTACAATCATCAGTTCGGACATCACAGAGACGGTAATATTGAATTATTAATGAAGTGCTCTTCTATTTATCAATACGATGTGATTGAAATTCACAAACAACTGGAGAATGATATTGAAGTAAGTTCAACACGCATAAGAATTGCTCTTCAAGAAGGTGATGTTAGCACTGCCAATATATTGCTTGGGAGGAAATATTCTTTTAGTGGGATCGTAGTTAAGGGAGATCAGCGCGGCAAAACAATAGGATATCCCACAGCTAATGTGCACTTGGATGTTGAGCAAAAGTTGATACCTGCCCGTGGTGTTTATGCGGTGATTGTTTCAGTTCGCGACAAACAACATAAGGGAATGATGAACATTGGTGTGCGACCAACTATTGACGGTACAAGTGAAACCATTGAAGCACATCTTTTTGATTTTAATGATGACATATATGGAGAACCTATTCAGGTTTCCTGTGTATCAAGAATTAGAGACGAAATAAAATTTTCATCCCTCGATGAACTCAAAAATCAGTTGCATCGCGATAAGCAAAATGCAATGATGTTGCTGCAGATTTAGCCCACGGCCTTCGACAATTTCTTAATAAGTACAGCGGGTTCAAAGGGCTTAGGAATAAAGTCATTGGCTCCGGCGCTCATAGAGGCCTCTAACTCGGCAGGTGTAACTCCTGCAGTCATAACAACAATTGGGATCTTATTACCAGATTCACGAATACGCTTGGTGGCCTCAATGCCATCCATCTCCGGCATTTGAATATCCATAATAATCACATCATAATGCTCCTTGGCTAATTTTTCCAAAGTCTCCACACCATTGATTGCAGTATCTATTCGTGCCTGTTTAGCAATGGATTGAATCAAACCAACTGCAACTATCTGATTAAAGTGATTATCTTCTGCCAGCAATATATTCATGCCATTAACACGCTCAATATCTTTCGGGGTAGGCTCATCAGTACGTTTAGTGGTTTCATCAGTGCCTATAACATAGTTGATGTTGAATGAAAAGACTGAACCTTTGCCATACTCGCTATCAACCTGTATAGCACCACCCTGCGACTCGACTAATTTTTTTGAAATGCTCAACCCTAATCCTGTGCCGCCGTACTTTCGTGTTATGTCTGTAGATGCCTGAGTGAATTTTTCAAATACTTTACTTAAATCTTCGGGCTTCATACCTATTCCCGAATCGCGAACTGAACAATACAGATTGAAATTTTTATTATCAATAAAATTACCAGCCAATAAAACTTCAACACCACCCTTCTCGGTAAACTTAATAGCATTTCCCACCAGATTTATCAACACCTGACTCAGCCTTGTAGGATCGCCAATCAATGTGCCCGGCACCCGTGAATCAACAATGCAATTTAAAGTAATGCCTTTCTCTTCTGCCTTGAAGCCGAGAGTATCTAACAGATGTTGTGCTATTTCCATGGGTCTGAAAGGAATATTTTCAAACTCCATACGACCTGCTTTTACTTTACTCAGGTCTAATATATCATTGATAATTACAATTAAATTCTCGCAAGACATTCTGATTCCACTCACATATTTAAGATGCTCTTCATCTTCAAGTTTCTGTTGCAACAAACGTGTCATTCCATAAACGGCATTAAGCGGTGTGCGAATTTCGTGACTCATATTCGCGAGAAATTGTTGTTCCATCTTTTCACGCTCTTCAGCACGTGTACGCTCTAATTTTTCCTGTTCTAACTGCTCGGCAGTTAAACGTGCGTTTTTAATAAACTGCACCTCATCTAACGACTTGGAGAGAGTTTGTTCAAAATCAGAAAAGTCAATTGGTTTTGTTAAGAAGTCGAATGCACCGCGATTCATTGCTGTTCGAATGTTTCCCATATCGTTATATGCCGAAACTACTACCACTTTAATGTTGCGATGAATTTCTTTGATGCGCGCCAACAAGGTTAGTCCATCCATATCGGGCATATTAATATCAGTCATAATTAAACCAATATCTGAGTCCGCTTTAAGAACCTCCAATGCTTCCACTCCATTGTTGGCAAAAACAAATTGATACAACCCCTGTCGTATTTCTCGGCGAAACTGTTGAGATACTAGCAGGGCAACATCAGGTTCATCATCTACAACTAATATTTTTTCAGGCATAGTTTATATTTTTTGGAGAACTTGTAAATAAGATAAGGCTGCAGAATAATTTTTTGTTTGCAGACAAGCCACTGAATGAAATTGACTGAAACCATACTTATGAATTATTTACCGGTAATTGAATTACAAACTCTGTGAATGATCCTGACTGTGTATTCACACGCATATCGCCACCGTGAGCTTTGATAATCTCATAACTCAAACTCAAACCTAATCCTGTTCCCTGCCCTGTAGGCTTTGTAGTGAAAAAAGGTTGGAATATTTTTTCCCTTATTTCATTGGGAATTCCTGTACCGTTGTCTTTAATACTAATAATAATATTATTACCCTGCTGCTCTGATGATACAGTAACAGTTGGTTCATAACTGCCACCTTGTTTTTTGTGTCGTTCATTAACGGCATAAAATGCATTATTCAACAAGTTTAGTATGACACGACTTACATCCTGTTGAATAATATTGAGCTTCGGTAAATTATTTTGAAGCTGTTTTTTTATCTGACAGTTAAAATCAATATGTGTAGAGCGCATTCCCTGAAAAGCCAAAGTAGCTGTGTCGTCCAGCAACTTATTCAAGTCTGACATTTGTTTATCGTTTGATGACTGACGTGCGTGCATCATCATACTACTGACAATATTATTTGCTCGTGCTCCATGTTCATGAATTTTTGAAATGTTCTGCTGTATCGTTTGAATAATATCTGCTTTGTCTTCCGCAGAATCGCTCTCTAAAAATTCGTCAATAAGCTCTTTAGAGATTTTAGAAAAGTTATTGACAAAATTGAGTGGATTCTTGATCTCGTGAGCGATACCTGCAGTGAGCTGACCTAGTGATGCCATCTTCTCAGACTGAATCAATTGTTGTTGCGTTTGTTTCAGATCATTCAATGCTTTTTCCAGTTCAGTTGACTTCTTTTCAACCTTCTCCTTTTCTTCGCTCAACTGTCGGGTTCGTTCTGTTACACGACTTTCCAACAAGATATTGGCACGACGCAGGTTACGTGTGCGTAGTTGAAAGAACAAATAGATAAACAGAATTAAACTAAGTGCAGACAAGGTGTAGAACCACCACGTTCTCCAAAATGGAGGATTGATAACGATAGTGATGTATGCACCATCTTCATTCCATATACCATCGTTATTAGCTGCTTTAACTTTGAAACGATAAGTTCCGTGGTCCAGATTAGTATATGCCACATAGCGCCGATTACCAGCATTCACCCAATCTTTTTCAGAGCCTTCCAGCATATATGCATATGTATTTTTATCCGGGAACACATAATTCAAACCTGAAAACTCAAATGAGATGAAGTTTTGATCGTAGTTGAGTACGATGCTTTTTTTCAACGATATGAGAGAATCAAGTTTGTGTTCTTTATCAAACAGTTTAAAACTGGTAATAACTACTGCCGGTTTGTTGTTGTTATAAATGATTTCGTCCGGATTAAAGATATTCATACCATTAACCCCACCAAATACAATGATGTTATTGCCAAGGTAGGCCGCAGAGCCGTTATTGTACTTGTACTGTAAGCCATCAAGTTCATTAAAATTTCTAAATGCTACTTGTCCGGATTCAGTCTTTTTAACGTTGCTGATTCCGTTGCCTGTACTTAACCAAACATCATCTTTACCATTGGTCATTATGGATAAGATAATGTTATCCGGTAAACCTGACTCTTCATTAAAATGTTTGAAATTATTTGATCCAACTGACTCGGTAATATTTAATCCGCCACCATACGTGCCTACGTATATTAATCCGTTATGGTCTTTCTTTAAACAATTGATATAGTTTGAACTAATACTCCCTGATGAGTTTGAATATTGAAGTGCCTTTATGGAGCCATCGCTCTGCATTACGTTAATGCCACCTCCACGTGTACCTATCCAGATGTTACCGTTGTTATCTTCTTCAAAACCTGTAATCCAGTTATTATTGACACCACGAATTGATTCAGATTTGCTAAAGTCGTGTTGTTTGATAAGATAAACTCCTGAACCTTTGGTTCCAACCCATATGTTATGTTGAGAATCTTCAAACAGTGCAGTTATATAGTGGGTTACTTTATTGTTAAGAGATACTGAATTCAATTTGCTGGAACCGGAAGTAAATACGGCAAGTCCCTCAGTAGTGCCGGCTAGCAATGCTCCGTTGGTAGTGTAAAGCAATGCAGTGATGTTATCTGAAGGCAAACCATCGTTGGTACGATATAATTTATTCAGTCGTCCATATTTATTCAGATTAGCAAGACCATTACCGAGAATACCTACCCAAATTTCTCCATCTTTACCTGCCGAGAGTGCGAACACATTATTATTCAATGACTCCTGAATAGTGGTTGTACGGAATTTAATCTGACTGCGATCATACGTATTCAGTCCATATGTGGTGCCTATCCATAATGTGCCTGAGCGTTCTACCATTACACACCAAACGGTGTTGTTACTGAGCGATGAAGGATTGTTTACATTGTTAGAGTATCGCGTGCATCGACCAGTACTTGTGTTCAAAGCATTTAACCCACCACCAAGAGTTCCCACCCATAATGTACCGAACTTGTCTTCTGTAATAGCAAACACGCTATTCTGACTTAGTGATGCATCATTGCCTGGTTCATTGCTATATAATTTATACTGACCAGTACTTACATTTAAACTGTTTAATCCACTATTGAGTGTTCCAATCCAAACAGTATTGTTCTTGCCTACGAAAAGAGATGCAACGTAATTTTCACTAATCGAGTTTGAGTTATTTCCGGATTCATATAACGACGACTTTTTTGTCATCATATTATAACGCACCAAACCGCGTCCGCTACTGCCAATCCACAGTGAACCTTTTTCGTCGGTTGCTAAAGCTGTAATATATCGGGTAAATGGTACTGTGGAATTTCGATATAGCTTTTCAACCTCACCATTTTTCTTATTGTAAATGTTTACACCACCACCATTAGTTCCAATGCAAATGTAGTCACCGTACTCCGCAAATGCAGTGATGTGCATACTATTTAAATTGAATTTGGATGTAGAATCGTTATTAAATCGCTTAAATATTCCACTTACCTGATTGAATAAACACAAGCCTTCATCGGTTCCTACCCACACATTATTTTCGGCATCTACATGCAGCGCACGAACTACGTTGTTTGGTATAGTATGCGTATCAGTAGGATTATATTCATAATGATGAAAAGTATAACCATCGAATTTATTAAGACCGTCTTCTGTACCAAACCACATAAAGCCGAATTTATCCTGTGCTGTGCAGTATATGGTATTATTGCTCAAGCCATCAGTAACCGAATATCTTCTGAATGATAGTGGTTGGGCAATAATTGATTCGCCGATTAATAAAAATAGCAGTAATAATTGTGTAGCCTGTAATTGTTTAACCATCCGCTTATTTTTTACCGGTGCCTTTACATACTATACAAGAAATATAACCTGCCTGACGAAGCACCTCATCTACTGTATATGTGACATAATTCTTGGGACCTATGCCATTACTGATATCCTTTGTAACCACTTTTTGTCTTTTTATTTCCTGCTGATAAACTTTACCGGTGCCGTTACACTTAGAGCATTTCAGTTCAACAGGTTTATCGGGGATAGTGTTACTCACATTACTATTAGTATTATCCAGATTTGTGTTGGCATCAATTGGCCTGTTGGCATCCGTAGTTCTTGATGAGTCTGGCTTAAGTGTGTTAATATCGGCACTTTCAATTACCTTAGGTTTAATAAAAATGGTGTCGGTTTTTGATTCGTGAACAGCCAACAAACCTGAAACTAATTTTCCATTTTTATAAATCACAGGAATACTATCTCCTTCAGCAGTTATTAAAACACCTTCACCTTCATATTCTCCATTATTAAATTTTCCAATGTACCTGTCGCCATTTTTATAATAATAAACACCCGAGCCGTGGTAAGCGCCATTCAAATAGGAGCCGTCAAACTTATCGCCGTTGCTGTATCGGCTAATACCTATTCCCTGAATACCATCATTCAAAAAGTCCCCTTCATATTCACTGCCATCAGGAAAATGATAAATGCCTTTGCCTTGCTTCACGTTGTTAATGAAATTGCCTTTGTAGAATGAGCCATCGTTATATGTATAGGTTCCCTCGCCATTGTAGAGGTCAGCTTTGAAGTTACCCTTATATGAAGAACCATTGTTAAATAAAAACTCACCATATCCCTGCTTTTTGTTTTTAAAAAAGCCTCCGGTGAATTTATTGCCGCTGGCAAATTCGTAAGTGCCTTGCCCCTCAAATTGGCCATTGATAAAATCACCGGTGTATTTATCGCCATTGACTAATTCCAAAGTGCCTTTACCTTCCATTCTGTTGGCTACAAAGTTTCCGGTGTAGATATTACCGCTGTTGAAATACATCTTACCCTCACCTACTTTAATATTGTTTTCGAAGTTGCCTTCATATTTATTTCCGTTCAGGTAGGTCATCACACCCTTACCATTTGGAGTTCCGTTCTTAAAAGAACCGGTGTATTTATTACCATTTACATAATGTAATGTACCTGTTCCATTTTTACAATCACCAACAAGGCAGGTATCACCATAACTATTAACTGTTTGAGCACAAGCCGAGGAGGGTAAAAACAATGATGCACATGAGTATATAGTAACAAGATATATCAAGCGGATGAAGTTCATTGGTTTCAGTTTCGGTGAGTTAAAATTAAAGCAATTGCTATAATGATGCCGTAAAAAAAAATCCCCGCAGCTAATAGGCGGCGGGGATTCATAAAGTAGGGTTAGGGTATTTTTATTTCTTTACTCTTACCGAAAGTTCATCTACCAGATTGAGTACGTTGCTATCGAGAAACTCGTCGAACTTATTGACAATTTCATTTTCAAATTTTTCGCAGCAGGCATCTGTAAGCTGAAGCTCAAGGTTGTCGTCGGTTTTGTGCAGTTGTATTCCGGCTGATTTATGATGTTCATTGCAAGTCATTAATCCTAATTGACGCTGAATAAACAGAAGTTGAAGATTCATGATGGGTGTTTTTTTGATCTGACGTAAACATAATACGGCTGCTAACAGCCGCAAGAGGGATTTTGTAAAAGTTATTCACGTTTACAAGTCAGTAACTCTAATGAAATATGCAGTTAAACGGCTTCGAAAAATGTCTGAGATAAAGCGTTACAAGTGTTTCAGCGCTTCGCGTACAGTTAAAGCCGGCAAGGAATGAGCGCCAACAAAGTCTTTTACTGCTTTAGCACTGGTGCGGGCATATTGGCGCAGTGCCCAACCCATTGCTTTTTGTATGAAAAATTCTTTCGACTTGCGGTGGTATAAAATGTAATCGAAGAGTAACTCAGTGTCGGTTTTGTCTTTGTATGTTAATTGAAAAATGATACTTACCCTTTGCAACCACATATGATCTCCACGATTCCATCGCCTGGTGATGGGTTTAATTTGTTTGGGATACAGTTTGAAATATTCTCCCACCAGTTTGCTGCTGATGTAGTCCACTGAGTCCCACCAGCTTTGGTGCGTAATCATCATTTCAAAAAGCTGAATAGTATCAATAGTCCAATGCTTTTTATAGTGCATCATCCACTCGATGGCGGCGTAGTGGTACTCTCTTTCTTTTTGCTGCCAGAGGAAGTTTACCAACTCGCAGACTTCGTTGAACGGCAGTGCGGCTTCGTTGATTAACACTTTGGTGTGCTTGCGCCGCTCGTTGGTATCGCAGCCATAAAACACAAACAAGTGGCGCATATATGCACCTGCACCGGCAGCTTTCACCGGGTTACTTAGCGTCTCGTGTAATTGTTTAAGTTGCTCAAATGTTTTATTAGCGGTTTTACTCATTTTAATTTTTGTCATGATTTACCCATGGCGGCTGTGCGCATTTCATTGGCCAGTTGAGGCCCTAAATATTTTTCTATCTGATGATGTAATAAGTAGATTACGGGTGTAAGAATTATAGCCATCAGAAATTTATAAACGTAGTTCAACACACAAATGGCCAACACCAATTTAAAACTCCATCCCTGACCTACATAAAATGCTATGAACAGCACCACGAAGCTGTCAATGAGCTGCGATACTAATGTGCTTCCTGTTGCGCGCAGCCAGATGAGCTTTTCGCCGGTGAAGGATTTTATTTTGTGAAACAACAACACATCAGTTATTTGCCCTATAAGAAAAGCGCACAGCGAACCAATAATAATCCAGGAGCCCTGACCAAAGATGGCTACATAAGCATGTTGCATGTCGGGTACTCCTTTCCCGTTGTTCACGCTTATCCAAAAATCGGCCGGAGGCAAAGCCATAGCCGCAGTGAACATGATAAAGGTGTAAGCAATTAATGCCGCAGCTAGGTAGCTGAGCATTCGTACTCCTTTGGGACCGTAATACTCATTGATGACATCGGTGAAAATGAACACCACAGGCCACAACAATACTCCCGCCGTGAGATTAAACGATAATCCTTCCACACCAAACAAGGTGAGGTTAGCTGTATTGAAGCCCAGCAACTTTTCCAACGAAAATATTTTTACCCCTATGCACTCGGCCACAATGGCATTGCATATAAAGAAAGCACTCAGGTAAATAAAAAGTCTTGTGCTTTTGTGCGAGAGGTTAGAGTGCATGCTGTAGGCCGCTGAATATTATTCGTAGTCCTGCTGCAGGATTTTTTCTATGGAATTATTATACAAATCTTTCCATTCATCCACATCACCAAACTCCTGTTCATCAATAACCAAGTTACCACTAGTTACGTGACCAAGAGAGACAAACTCTATTTCGGTATTCATTAAATATTTGATGAAAGCATCTTCTTTGCTGCGGCTTACACTTACCACCACACGGCTTTGCGATTCGCCAAACAGGTATGCATCTTTTCTAAAATCTGTATCGGTGCTGATGTCGAAGCCCAATTCACCGGGCATAGCACTTTCAAGCAAAGCCACAAACAAACCTCCATCGGAACAGTCGTGTGCACTTTCAATCAATCCCTGTTGAATGATTTCATATAAATGTTTTTGTAACAACAATTCTTCGTCCATGTTAAAGTAAGGGGCTGGAGATTCTTTGATGTTGCGCACATTTGTGAGGTACTCGCTGCTTGCAATATCGTTGGTTACCACACCCAGTAGATAGATACGGTCTAAAGGATTCTTGAAGTTTAAAGTCATGCGCTTGCTCATATCATCTATCACACCTACCATTCCTATTGTAGGAGTTGGAAACACAGGTCCATCATCAGTGGACTGGTTATAGAAACTGACATTACCTCCGGTAACAGGAGTATCTATAGCGCGGCAGGCATCTCCCATTCCTTGAATAGCTTCAACGAATTGCCAGTACACGTGCGGATTATATGGATTGCCAAAGTTTAAACAATTGGTAACCGCAGCCGGACGGCCACCGCTACATACAATGTTGCGTGCCGCTTCGCTCACGGCTATCAATGCACCGGTGTAAGGTTGTGCAAATACATAACGTGAGTTGCAATCAACGGTAACAGCCAACGCCTTGTTGGAGTCTTTGATACGTATTACAGCCGCATCGCTCGGAGCATTGGTAGAAGTATTATTAATGCCCACCATAGAATCGTACTGCTCGTATATCCAGCGCTTGGATGCCACGTTAGGCAACTGCACCAGCTTGCGCGCCATCACCTTATAGTCAATAGGCACGCGTATATCATCAGGATTAAAGTTTTCCAGTTCGTCTATATAAGAGGGTTGTTCATACTCGCGCTCGTAAACGGGAGCACCACCACCAAGCACCAGCACATCGGCTGGCACATCGGCAACCAGTTCGCCGTTGAAATAATATTCTAAAAATCGTGTATCGGTAACTTCACCTATCTGAACACAATTCAAGTCCCATTTGTCAAAAACATCCTGCACCAGTTTTTCTTTTCCTTTCTCTACCACCACCAACATACGCTCTTGCGATTCGGAGAGCAATATTTCAAAAGGCTTCATGTTCTCTTGGCGTGTAGGTACTCGGTCTAAGTATATTTTCATGCCGCTTTCGCCTTTGGCGCTCATCTCTGAGGTAGAACAAGTAATACCTGCAGCACCCATGTCCTGCATGCCTATAATGGCGCCGGTGTTGATGGCTTCCAATGTAGCTTCCAGCAAAAGTTTTTCCTGAAATGGATCACCCACTTGCACGCTGGGCAATTTTTCTGCACTCTCTTCGGTGATGTCGGCCGAAGCAAACGTGGCACCGTGTATGCCGTCTTTGCCTGTTGCAGAGCCAACGATAAATACCGGATTGCCCACACCTTTGGCTATTGCCGAAACGGTTTTTCCTTTTTCAACAATGCCTACACTCATGGCATTCACCAAAGGATTGGTATGAAAAGATTCATCGAAAAATACCTCGCCGGCAACGGTGGGAACCCCGAAGGCATTACCGTAGTCGCCAATGCCTTTAACCACGCCGCGCAACAAATGTCTGGTGCGGCTCTCGTTCAGGTTACCGAAACGCAAGGAGTTCAGCGCCGCTATGGGACGCGCTCCCATGGTAAATATATCTCTATGAATGCCCCCTACTCCGGTTGCGGCCCCCTGATAAGGTTCAATGGCCGAGGGGTGATTATGACTTTCTATCTTGAAAGCACAGGCCAGATTATTACCTATGTCTATGAGGCCGGCATTTTCCTCGCCTGCTTTGCTAAGCAGAAGTCCACCTTCGCGCGGCAATGTTTTCAGCCACTTGATAGAGTTTTTATAGGAGCAGTGCTCGCTCCACATCACCGAGAAAATGCTCAGCTCCGTAAAGTTGGGATTGCGACCCAGTATGTCCACTATGTTATTGAATTCTTCTTCGCTTAATCCCAGTTTAGCAGCTGTTTCTACTCCGGGTAATGTCTCATTGATGGTTTGACTCATGGTTTTTGTTTAAAAAAAATATAAAATGAATGAGGCACAAAAGTAAGGCGGGCAGAATATTTAGGAGGGGAAGAATGTGCGGCTGAATTTTGGAACGAGTGCCATGTTATTTGTGAAGTAATGTGGATGGTTGAAGTATGTACAACAGATGATGATGTTGCTACAGGGAAGGAAATGCTTTACTTCACTTCCTTATATCTACAACTACAGCATACTTAACTGCATACATATATATATGTATCATCCCCGGCTTTTATTGAAATGCTCTTCGCTTGAATTGAACCAAGCTTAGCTTTTATTGAAAAACCCCTCGCCTAAGTTGAACCACACTCCCTTTTTATGGAAAAACCCCTTGCCTAAGTTGAACCACCCTTACCCTTTCTTGAACCAAACTCCCCTTTAATTGAAAAACACTCCCTAAAACCTGAACTAAACTCACCCTTAGTCGAATCTGCCAAAATGTCCATTGAACGACATGAATCGGAAATTGAAGCAGTCGAAGATCGAGTTGAACGACCCGAAGATGCTTTCGAACAACCCGACGTTTGAGTTGAACGACATGAAGGAGCTTCTGAACGACATGAATCGGAAATTGAAGCAGCTGAAGCGGAAGTTGTGTCAGTTGAAGATGCTTTTGAACGACCCGAAGATGCTTTCGAACAACATGAATCGGAAATTGAAGCAGTTGAAGCGGAAGTTGTGTCAGTTGAAGATGCTTTTGAACGACCCGAAGATGCTTTTGAACGAGACGACGATGCTTTTGAACGAGATGACGATGCTTTCGAAAAAATTCAGAAGCATCTTCATGTCGTTCAACGACATCTCACTGTCGTTCAGAAACTCCTTCATATCATTCACAAGCATGTGACTTTGGTTCAGAAACTCCTTATTCCGGTTCAGAAACTCCTTCATGCGGTTCAAAAACTCCTACCCTCTGTTAAATAAAAAGTGATTTTGCTTCAAAGCCAACTACCTAAGGTTCAAAAAAAAGTGAAGGTGGTTCAGAAGCCGGTTCAGGTTATTCAATTTAAAGTAAGTGAGATTCGAAAAGGGGGATGTTTTATAAAATGAAGTATCAGCGTTTTTCGACCGAAACTGTCTTATTAATATTTAGAAGTTCAAGTTTTTCAACTTAAACAACATTGAATACTATACAACCGAAAAATGAAAATATTTAGGCGAGCCATACATATATATATGAATGTGCTGAAAAGAAATCATCCATAAAAGTCTAAGAAACAGTTACGATGAGTGATGGTTGGTTTGCCAACGAATTTTTGATAACGGCTTTTCAATCAGTAAATAAAAAAGCATGGAAAAAAAGATGGTGAGCAGCAAGAAGAAATATATCTTGAAATGCTGCGGCAATGGAGTGCGCAGCGCAAGGTTCAGAAAAAGCATATGAAACAGATACATACTGAAACTAATGCTGCCTATGAAACGCAGGGGTTTAAACTCCAATATTTTTCTAATAAATCCACGGCCATATTTGGCAGCAATTAAAACTATACCCCACAGCAAAGCATAAGGGAAATAATAAACTGATGATTGTGAATTGATGCTCTGATGAAACAACTTTTCAAAATAATAAGGGAATGAACAGAGAATAATAATCAATGACAGAGCGGCAAGTATATCGGCATAAAGCGGACGAATAATTTGGTGTAGTGGTTTCGTATTCCAGATTTCATAAACAGAGATAAAAGTGCCCACCAAAAACACCGGTAAAAAGCGGTAAGTTGAAATAAGCGGCAGATGAAAACTCAACTCAACAGCTATGGATGCAGCGATGAGTATCAGAAAAAAGAATAACATTTTTGTGCGCTCCCACTTCAGGTAAGTATGACAAAACCACATTAGTGCAGGTGAAAGAAAATAATACTTAAACTCAACCGGTATAGACCAAAAAACGTCCTTGCCCTTGAGTAACAGCATGTGTAATGGTAAATCTATGAGTCGGTTTATCTTGGTCTCTATACCAAGTAGTGTAAACAATCCATAAATAAAAAGAGCTATAAGATAAAGCGGATAAATTCTTAAAAAGCGGCGAAGAAAATAATTCTTCCAATAATTGATTGATGCTTTTCGGTTATAAAAGGCTAATGCAATTTGCCTGTCTAAGAGATAAGCCGACAAGACAAAAAACAGATACACGCCAATTTTTCCGGTTTGCTTAAAATTCAATTGCTCGTGAAAAAACAATCCTGCGTTTGCCGAATGAGAGAGCAAAACCACCAGCACCGCCAAACCGCGCAAACCATCCAAAGCTTTTAAATGGCTTTGGTTTTGATCGTGAGGTAAAAATAATTTATTTAATGTGTTTACTAGCATCTGTGCGCGTAAAGTACTCACATAGTTAATAAATTATTATTTAGTTCAGCTGTACTAAAACTTTAGGTTACAGTGATAATATTTAAACGAAGCCTGAAAATATTTAAACGTGCTGTGTGCGATACATCACATCGAGCCGGGAGCCGCCATCCTGGCAGGCTGCACCAGTCTCTTTAAGGTAGTAAGAAGCCTGAGCGCTTCGGTTTCCGCCGGCACAACAAAGCACTATGGGTTGTTGCATGGCTTTAATTTCTTCTATGCGCTGCAAAATTTACTGAAGCGGAATATGGATGCTGTCTGCCACATGGCCAGCGGCATATACGCCGCGCGAGCGCACATCTATGATGATTGAATTACTGTGCATTTCTGTTAATATGATGATGATGCAAAAGTTGATGAGGTGTAGCAGATGAACGGCTACATTGGTTACAAACCCGATGAGATCTCAATTATATTTCTCAATGATACAACCGAATTCACTCTATGTAATGTTTTACAATATTTCTTGAATTTTATGTTCTGATCAGTTAAACTCCACGATATGAGAAAACCGCTTGCATTCATATTTCTATGTCTTATCCACTTTTCCTGCGGTTACACATACAAATATAGAAAGCAACTTGAAAAAGAGTGGTTAGGAAAAAACATACACGATATAACCGCTAAATATGGAATGCCTGATTATATTAATATTAAAGACGTACCCGGCACAACCATTTATATATATGTAGAAACCGATTTCACTCCGGATATACCACCAAACCATATCTCCAAAGATTTCTGGTTTAAGGAAGACAGTGTAGTGTACAAAGTGGAGAGCTTTAGTTGGTAGATGTAAACATGTACTGTTTCTCTTTAAGCAATTGTTAAAGACATAAATAAAAACAATCGGCGCGGTGTGCTTCGCACACCGCGCCGATATACCAAAACCCACTCTTTATTTACTAATCGTTATCTGCTCGCCGGCTACCCAGTTCTTGTATTCAGAAGAGTAGTACAGGAAAACATTGCTCGCTGCCGCTTCAAAAACACCGGGCACTTCGGCTTTTAAATCCACCGGCACCAAAAGTTTTTCTTCGGGCTTCATTTGGCGTAGATAAATCACCAAATTATTTTCCCATATTTCGAAATAAGCAATCTTGTTTTGTTCCTGCAATGTTTTCAGTGCAGCAGCTTGAATACTTAATCCTGCAGGAATACCGATAATTGCTGTTGTTGAAGGTTTACCTTCGTTTCGCAGGTTTTCAATTTCTACATTCATACGTACCATATCCCCTACTCTGCATTGTTTGGTATTTAAAGAAGTTTGCAATTGCACATCGCAATCTTCTGATGAAGGAGGTAATCCAATGTTATAAGTAACATTTACGCTATAAGGCAAAGCCACTTTGCAACCCTTGTATTTAATCTTTAGGTTATGCGAACCTTCTTTCACAAACTTTTCCAAACCTTTTATTTCAATGGTACCGTTCTCACCGGCTTTGAAACTTGCTTCGCCAATAGCTTCATCGTTCAGGTAAACGGTAATGGTTCCCGATTCGGCTGTGCGTTTAGAGAACAAACTGAATTTGCTCAATGCTTTCAGTGCTAAAATAGTAGCCTGCGTGTTGCCCCAGTCGCCATAGCCGCTGCGCGCGTTTACTAAGTACGAGGCAGCTTTTTCTGTTTTCACATAATCAGGATTGTTGCTTTGCATCATAGCCAGTAAACTCAGTGAGGTAGTTTCAACATCCAGTCCCTGACCGGTGGAACAGGTAATACTCTGCTTGGCACCTTTCATAGCCCCATCAGCACTTTGCGATTTCACCAGTTTTTCGAGAACAGTGTTGGCGCGGGATAAATCTTTTTTGTTATACAATGTATTGGCAACCAATGCCAGCACATAAGGGTCGCTCGAAGCCAGAGCAGTTTGGTAGGCATAGTCCACTTCTTTTTGAATATCGCCATATCCGGCTTCACTTAGTGCATAAGTAATATACACATTGGTTACTTCTTCGCTGGCGCGGCCAAAATAATCGAGTGCCTTGCCATCTCTTAAATATCCGCCTTTACCATCGCGACGTGCCATCAGCCAATCGGCAGTGCGCTTAATCATACTTTCGTCAACACCGCTGTATAACTTCTTGTATTCGTTAAACTGCATCAGTCCGTATGCAGTAAGGGCCTCGTGACCCGGTGCAGAACCAAACCATTCGTAACCTTTTTGTTTGGTTTCAAATGTTACCAGCTTGTTGTATCCTTCGGTTAAAAGTTCTTTAGCCTGAGCATATACTTTCTCGTCGCCGGTTTCGCTGTTCTTCAGATAATCCATAATCATGGCATTAGGATAAGAACTCATACTTGTTTGTTCAAAACATCCACCCGGCCGGCGAAGTAATCCGCTGATGCCTTGAAGTATGGTGCTTACTGTGGAAGGATATGCAGTTAAAGAAACTTTCATAGAACCGGGTAAGGCATCTTTGATTCGTAATGAAAAGGTGCGGTCCAGGTCGCGGCCACTAAAGCTTTGCTGCACCGGAAAGCCGCGCGATTCCACTTTAACGGGTACAGTGGTTTCATCGCTGAAATCGCTGCTCATAAATGATAGTAATAATGTATCGTTCATTTGAACCTGCTGTGCCGTGAAGCGGCGATACACCACCTGCGCTGTTTGCGGTGCTATGCTCAATGTGGTATCGGCAACAGCAGATGCAAAAACCTGCTCATTGAACTTCACACTCAGTTTACCGGATAATGTTTTTGATGAATTGTTCTTTACAATCACCGGTAAACTCAGCACATCACCCGAAGTTAAAGTGCCGGGAGTTTTAGAACTGATGGTAACAGGTAATTGGGTGAAGATGAGTTTTTCGCCTCTGCCTGCCAGTCCGCTGTTGGAAACACCTTCTGCAATTATTTTGAATGAAGTAATTAAATCGTTGGTGGGGAATTCAAAAACTGCTTTACCATCCAAATCAGTTTCAATGGCATGTTTAAAAAATAAAGTAGAGGCAAAATCAGTACGGGTGTAGTTTGATGATGCACTGTATTTCCTAACCGGAAACTCACGTGATCTGTAATAGGTCGTTACTTTAATCTGATTATTTTCTACGATGCTGTCGAACTTAAACAAACCTTTAACACGATTATCAGCAACAACGATTTCTTCATCCTTTAAATTCTTACTTTCATCGTCCTTTACTTGCTCAACGTTCTTCACAGGGACCTTATTCTGAGCTGTTTCTTTATGCTTAATCACATTTCTTGAATGTTGGGGTGCACCAAACATTACTGCATCCTCATTAACCATCATATTCATTTGAGGCACCAATTGAATGTTTTTATGCCTCACACCAACATTCTCCACTACCACTTCTTCAAGCATATAATTTTTAGAATAAAGCCACACGGTATTGTTTGAAGTGTAGGATGTTACCTGAACACTGCCCGGGTTATAATTACCTGCTGTAATAGTAAACACAGCAGTTTCATACAAGTCAATATTGGTGAATAACGCTTTACCATTTTTATCTGTCTGATAAACCGACCCGCTGTTATTTAGTTTTAATTGTGCATCTGGTATGGGCTTGCCGGTATTACCATCAACAACCTGAATAGAGAATGTAGCCAACTCACCTTCTTTTTTAACTAATGGTATTTCTTTATTTAAAACCTGCTTCCAGGTAAAGCGTCTCCATCCGGAGGTCATCATAACTAAGTCTAAGGCTGCTGTGGACTTGGCCTCGCTCTTATCGAAATAAAAATTAGGTTCGTCAATCTTTTCTTTAAGGTCGTATTCCAAAAGCATAGCTGATAAAAGGTTGCTTGATTTATCATCAGCATAACTCAGCAGTTGATCGTTCACCACCTTGGCAGAAACAATGGCCGGAATGGGGTTTCCGTTTTCATCAAGTGTGCGAACGGTAGTCTTCACTTTGTCGCGGCTTTGATATTGCTCGCGCTCGGTTTGAATGCTGATTTGCATTTGTCGGTCGCGGTTTACAAAAACCAAACGCTCGGCACGTGGAGTCATCTGTTGATCGAAAACAGAAATCTGTGCCACACCGGCAGGAAAACCAGAAACAGGAATGCTTAACATATTGTCGCCTTCATTCAAAACTCTCGATGTGCTGAAATAAATTTTACCGCGCACCTGAGCTATCACCATAGCTTTAAACATACCGGTAGAGCGTAAGTTAACCTGTATGTCTTTGCTTTCGCTTTTCACTTCCATATTAAAACCATGTTGCAGGGCAACAGGCAGGTTCCAGGTCTTGGAAATTTCTTTGGGCTTGGTGATGCTCGCGGTATATGTTTCACCACTTTGAGGTGTGAAGTAGCAAGAGCCCATTCCTTTATGGTAAGTTTCCAGTTTACATACTTCTTTGCCTTTTGAATCTTTGATAACACCTTCCACACTCAATGCTTTTCCGTTTTCATCCCATGTTCTGAAAGCCACACGCGCGGGTAAACCTGCTATCATATCGCCACCCTCAGGAAAAAATTCCACCGAGATATTTTCACTTGAAACAGGCACAGGTTTGTTGATGCTTTCTGTTAACCCGTCATTTTCAATTTTCACATTCATCTGCACATCGCGAGTTTTCAGTTTTGCCGGAAGGTTGTATCGTACATACATTACGCCGTCGTCGCCGGTGGTTGAGGTACCTTCTTTAAATTTTAAACCATCAGCTTTCAGTTCATATGTAAATGATTTGTTTCTTAAAGGCTTGTTTTCATTAGTGCTCACAGAAAACTTTGAGATTACTTCCTCTCCTTTTGTATAACTGTCTTTGTCGAAAGTGAGGTTCATCTTCACACGTGGAAGTATCACTTTCTGCAACAACACTTCTTTTTCAAATGCAATGCTATCGTTCTCGTTACGCATCCAGTTGGTGTATGCTTTCACTTTATAATAGCCGCCTGCCATGGTAGTGTTGGTTCCAAAATCACCACCACATACTCCGTTTCGGGCTATCAGATTCATCGTTTGCACTACATTGCCCGACGGTGCCAGTAACTCAACATGTATTATATCACTCTTATCCGATTTCCGGAGCTGTGCGTTTTTCAGAAATACCGTAAACCAAATGTTTTCACCCGGATTATATATTGGTTGGTTCGTACTTAAGTATAGACGCTCTTCCGCAATAGCCTGCGATCGCATATTGAATAGTTTCTCTAAAGAATCGGTTTGTTCGTCTTTTAACTGAACTACATTATCATGTGCCTGAAGCATAGAGATAATGGCGATAGCAGCAAGAACCAAAGCCGCTAAAGGTTTAAGGATGGTGAAGTTTCGCATAATCTTGTTGATTTTGATAAGAAGATGCAAGCTTTCACGTCTTTACATAAATGAATCTTCATTTTTAATTAAGTCGCGGTGTGATATTTGTATTTTAGTGCGCGCACTTATTCTTTGAGCCCCGTTTCATACCATAATCACAGCGACAGCGAGTTAATCTCTCTTTATAAAGAAGAGAAAAACAAAGAGGCATTTGGTACTTTATACCAGCGCCATGCACATCTGGTATTTGGCGTTTGTATGAAATACCTTAAAAATCGTGACGATGCCGAGGATGCGGTGATGCAGATTTTTGAAAAATTGCTCACGGATATTTTAAAACATGAAGTTCAGGAGTTCCGCTTTTGGGTGCATACAGTTGCTAAAAACCATTGCCTGATGCATTTACGTAAAGAGCAGAGTTTAATGAAGCATCAGAACCAATTAAATAAAGATGCAGGTTTAATTATGGATTTTAGTGAAGATGCGCATCTGGATAAAAACGAATGGAAAGAATTTCAACTGAACGAAATGAATAACGCTTTAACCAAACTGAATGAGCAGCAACGCATCTGTGTAGAGCTTTTTTACATTCATGACAGGTCGTATCAGGAAATTGTGGAGCAAACTGGGTATTCCATGAACGAGGTGCGCAGTTATATTCAGAATGGAAAAAGAAATTTGAAAATACAAATAGAAAAAAGCCGTGAGCAAGGATAATTCGATATATAATCATTGCCTTAGTGAGGAGGACATGCGCACGCTGGCGTATCAACCAGGTACGCATCCACGCGAAAAGGAACTGCTGGCTCATGTTCAGGAGTGCGAGTTATGCAGCGATGCATTGGAAGGCTTGCAGCTATTAACTGAATCCGAGTACACAGAAGGTATGATTGTGATTTCAGAGAAGATTCAGGAGAAAACAACGGATCAAAATGTGCGCACACTTCCGCTGCGCAGATGGTATGCGGTGGCAGCATCGTTTGCTATTTTGTTGTCTTTAGCATACTGGTTAAACCTATCACTGAATCAAAAGCAAAATGAAGTAGTACAGAATTTACCTGTCGAAGAACAACAGAAAACGAACAACGCCACAACATTAAGTAACAATGAAAATATTAAACCGGATGCCGATGCAGAAAAGAAGAACACTTTATCGGATAGGCTTACCGAAAAGCCCAATGACTTTACACTGCCGCCGATTAAATCAGAAGAACATACGAGTAAGTCAGTAAAAGACGATGATGTTGTTGTATCAGATGCGGTAACAGATGCTGTTGTATTAGACGAGGTAAAAATTGAACAATTTGGGCAATCGAATAATAATAACAATCTCGTACCTCAATCTACATATAAGGATTATAGTAATAGTCCAACAGCACCGATACAGAGTCAGACTATTCAGCAAAAGGATAATTTTTTTGCAACTCCTCAATATCACGAAAAATTGAATGATGTTCGGATCAAGGAAGAGTCAATAAAGAATATCAATACCACATCACATAGGAAAGAAAATAAACTTAAAGTAGCCCCTAACAAACCCGAACCATCCGTTAAGAAAACGGAAAGTGATCAATCTCAAAATGAGGATGTGACGTTATTGGATTCCATAGGAGCCTATAAAACTATCGGCAGCGAGTTGTTGCTTACTCAGGCACAAAATGAATTCGATAAACTGCGTTATCAGCAAAGCATTACGATAACTAATGAAATAGTCTCACGCAGCGATGTACATCAGGCTGACGCACTCCTATTGAAAGCGCATAGTTTATTGAAGTTAGGTAAAAAGTCAGATGGTAAGAAAATATTGAACGACCTGATTAAGTCTAACTCGTCGGTAAAAGATGAAGCACAAAAGTTATTGAATGCTTATTAAGCATCCACACGTGCATACTTTGCGTTGCGCTCAATAAATTCTCTGCGTGGTGGTACATCATCACCCATCAGCATCGAAAAAATATGATCGGCTTCGGCCATGCTTTCAATACTAACCTGCTTCAGTGTGCGTGTTTCAGGATTCATTGTGGTTTCCCAAAGCTGCTCGGCATTCATTTCTCCCAAACCCTTGTATCTCTGAATGGTAACTGAATCTTCTTTGCCACCACCTATTCTTTCAACGGCAGCCTTACGCTGTTCATCGTTCCAGCAATATTCCTGTTCTTTGCCTTTCTTAACTAAGTAAAGAGGTGGTGATGCAATGTAAACGTATCCTTGCTCAATTAATTCTTTCATAAAGCGGAAGAAGAAGGTCAATATCAATGTAGAGATATGTGAGCCATCCACATCGGCATCGGTCATAATGATAATTTTGTGGTAGCGCAATTTTTCAAGGTTCAGTGCTTTGCTGTCTTCCTTAGTTCCAATGCTAACTCCCAAAGCAGTGAAAATATTTTTTATTTCCTCATTGTCGTAAATTTTGTGCTCCATGGCTTTCTCGACATTAAGGATTTTACCACGCAGCGGAAGAATTGCCTGATAGGCTCGGTTTCTACCTTGCTTTGCTGTACCACCCGCCGAGTCTCCTTCGACTAAGTAAATCTCGCATTGCGAAGGGTCTTTGTCGCTACAATCAGCCAACTTGCCGGGTAAGCCCGAACCGGACATACCATTTTTACGCTGTACCATTTCGCGCGCTTTACGGGCAGCATGGCGTGCGGTAGCTGTTAGTATTACTTTGTTGATAATCTGCTTGGCTTCACGGGGATTTTCTTCAAGGAAGTTGTTTAGCGCTTCGCCAACTGTTGTATCCACAATGCCTAGTACTTCTGAGTTACCGAGTTTGGATTTTGTCTGTCCTTCAAATTGTGGTTCAGGTACCTTAACACTCAACACGGCAGTTAAACCTTCGCGGAAGTCATCACCGGTAATATCAAAATTTAGTTTTTCGAAAAGCTTGTTTTGGTCGCCATAGTTTTTGAATACACGAGTTAAAGCACGACGGAAACCTGCAACGTGCGTACCTCCTTCAATGGTGTTGATATTGTTTACATAAGAGTGAACATTTTCGTTATAGCCTGTATTATAGGTTAAAGCAATCTCCACAATCACATTATCGCGAGAACCTTCTGTTACAATAGGTTCAGAAATTAATTTTTCTCTGTTGCCATCGAGATATTTTACAAACTCAACCAAACCTTTTTCAGAATAAAAACGCTCACTTAAGAAATTGCCGTTCTCGTCCTTTTCGCGCTTGTCCGTGAGAGTAATGGCTATGCCTTTATTCAGGTATGCTAGTTCGCACATACGGCCTGCAAGTGTGCTGTAGTTGTATTGCGAAACAGTGAATATGCTGTTATCGGGGATAAAGGTTACTTCGGTGCCTGTGCGGTCTGTTATACCGATCTCTTTAACAGCATAAAGTGGTTTACCAATGTTATACTCCTGTTGAAATATTTTTCCTTCGCGATGAACAATTACATTCAAATGTGATGAAAGCGCATTTACGCACGATACACCTACACCGTGTAATCCACCGGAAACTTTATAAGTGTCTTTATTGAATTTACCGCCGGCATGGAGCACAGTCATAACCACTTCCAGTGCACTTCTTTTTTCTTTCTTGTGCATATCTGTAGGTATTCCACGACCATCATCGGTAACAGTGATGCTGTTATCTTCATTAATGAAAACCTGAATGTTTTTACAATAACCGGCTAAGGCTTCGTCAATCGAATTATCTACCACCTCGTATACCAGATGATGCAAACCACGCACACCGATATCGCCAATATACATGGCCGGTCTTTTGCGCACAGCCTCCAATCCTTCAAGTACTTGAATATTTTCCGAAGTATAATTCGATTGTGTAGTTTTTTCCATAGTTTCTGTCAGCAGTTCATCCGCCATTTTCTTAGAGTTTTATTTTAATTTTTTAAGATGTCCAAAGTTAACAAAAGCATACCTGTTTTTGTAGTAAAAAAAGGGCTCATTACAGCTTATTTTTTGTTGAAAACTTGTAGTGTAAAAACAGCATCCTGCAAGCTTTTTAAGGCATTTTTACCCAAAATTCAAGTTAGATCATGAAACAAAAATTTTACAGCCTGCAGATAATGCTGACAATAACCATGTTATGCATTTCTTTGACAAACTTTGCTCAAAAGAAACCTGAAGTAACCAAACCCGACATGCCCATTGACGAGGAAACAAAAATTGTCAGCTATAAAGGTGTTGTTGAACTCGGAGGCGTAACAAAAGATGAGCTTTTTACGCGAGCACAAAACTTTTATAAAGCCAATTACAAGAACTACTCTCAGGTGATTCAAACAGCAGATGCCGAAGCCGGTAAGATTGAAGGCAAAGCACAATTTCCTACACAAAAAACTTTGAAGAATGGAGTTAAAGCACAAGCCGATATGGTGAAGTATAGTATTAACATAATGCTTAAAGATGGCAAGTACAAATATGAAATCACAAAGATAAATATTCAGGCACCAAGCTATAAGCCTATTGAATCATACTTCAGCGAAACCGATCCGCTGCGTGATGAACATTGGGAAACACTCACTCAGGCCGATGATTTCTTTAACACCCTTGTAGGTTTAATTAAAGAATCAATGGAAAAGCCCAGCACATCAGTTAAAAAAGAAGACTGGTAATGCAACACCAATAGTCCCTTTATCTTGTATATTTCAAACACCTAAACCCAACCCTAATGAAAAATAATTTATGGAGTAGCTTCATTTGCCTTGCTGTTGTTATTTGTTCGTACAGTTCATTTGCACAATCCTATTCAGGCTTTCGTACAGGCAGCTATGCGGGTATCCATGGAGCATTGTTTAATCCCGCATTTATTGCTGACAACAGACTAAAGTATGATATCAATCTGGTTTCTATGAATGTAAGTGCAGGAAATAATTTCCTCACCATTGATAACAGTGCATTATTCAACCCTAAGAAGTTTAATGAAGAAGGATTTAAAGAGAAATATGTAACACAAAACCTGGATGGTAAAACCAAAAATGTATATCTGAACATTGACATTATAGGGCCTGCATTTTTTCTTGAACTGTCAGAAAAAGATGCCTTAGGGTTTTATATGCGTACACGTGGAATGGTAAATGTTGACGGAATTGATCAGGGGACTGCCGAAATAGCATACCGTGATTTACGCGACGATGAATTATTAAAACCTTTCAGTGGCTCGCATGCTTTAATTAATCAAAATCTTTGGACAGAATATGCTTTCCCTTATGCACGTATTGTGCACAATGATGGAGAAAACGTAATTAAACTTGGCGGTACCTTAAAACTATTGCAAGGCATTGCCAGCACATATGCCTCTGTAACAGATTACACCTATACTCACCTGAATCGTGATACCATGATTAACATGAGTGGTAATGTAGGTTATGGTCGTTCGCAAAATACCTTCTGGCAGGAAGGTGGGGCTAAGTTTAAATTTGAACAAGCCGGCATTGGATTAGATCTGGGAATCATTTACGAGTATCGTCCAGATTTTGAAGAGCAGAAGTATGATCTAGATGGTGTAAAAGACATTATGCCTAAATACACTGATGTATATAAATTAAAACTTGGTTTTTCAATTACTGACATCGGAACCATACGTTATAAGAAATCTGACAAGTCTCGTGATTATATAGATAACACAGCTGTTATGGACTTAGACCTGTTCAAGAATCTGGCAAGCTTTGAAGATATGGACACCCGTATTGAAAATGTTCCCGGTAATGTCCCCGATGCTGCGAACAAGAAAAAGTTTAGTATGAATTTGCCTTTAGCATTAAACTTTATGGCAGACTACAGAATAGGCAAAGGCTTTTATCTGAATTTAAATCCAATAGTTGCTCTGCGTGCGGGTAAAGGCGACGTTAATAAAACTCATTACTTCACAAACTTCGCGCTTACTCCTCGTTGGGAGAATCGTTGGTTTGGTGTCTACATTCCTGTGGAGTACAACACTTATATGAAGTTCAATACGGGTTTATCACTACGGTTAGGGCCTGTGTTTGTAGGTTCCGGTAATATTTTATCGAATATTGGCTCCGGAGAAACAAACAAAATTGATGTTGCCGGTGGTGTGAAAGTGCCAATTCCATATCCTAAACCAAAAGATAGAGATAAGGATGGTGTGAGTGATAAATTAGATTTATGTATTAATCTGAAGGGAACTTGGGAAACCAAAGGCTGTCCAGACAGAGATGGCGATGGAATACTGGACGATGATGATAAATGTCCTGATGTACCTGGCATCAAAGCATTTAACGGCTGCCCTGATCGTGATGGCGATGGTATTCAGGATAGTGAAGATGCATGCCCTGATGTAGCCGGTAAACTTGAAATGCAGGGTTGTCCGGATAGAGATAATGACGGAATTGCGGATAAGGATGATCGTTGTCCGGATATAGCAGGAATTAAAACATTTAACGGCTGCCCTGATACTGATAAGGATGGGATAGCAGATATTGATGATGATTGTCCAAATATTGCAGGACCAAAAGAAAACAATGGTTGCCCATATGCTGATACCGATGGAGATGGGGTGCTGGATAAAGATGATCGTTGTCCAACTGTGAAGGGACCTATTGCAAACTATGGTTGCCCATATGTTGACACAGATGAGGATGGTGTATTGGATAAAGACGATGCCTGCCCAACTATTAAAGGCCCTGTCGAGAATAAAGGTTGTCCATATTCCGATACAGACGGTGATGGCATAATAGATTTGGAAGATGAATGCCCCGCAACTCCTGGTCCTGCAAGTAATAAAGGTTGTCCGGTTATTGAAGAAAAAGTGAAAGAAATTTTGAAAACGGTATTCGACAATCTGGAATTTGAAACAGGCAAATCAGTGATCCGTGAATCGTCTTACATAAGTTTAGATGAACTGGCAGATTTGCTGATTAAAAAACCTGAGTACCGATTACTCATTGAAGGCCACACAGATAATGTTGGCTCTCGTGAGTCAAATATGACCTTGTCACGAAATAGAGCTAATTCTGTTCAGGCTTATCTCATAAACAAAGGCGTAAAAGATTCTCAAATGAAGACCAACTATTACGGTCCTGATAAACCGGTAGACAATAATGCTACACCAGAAGGACGTCAGCGTAACCGCCGTGTTGAGTTTAACATTTACTTCGAGTAATCAGTTAACAGCATCAAAAAGAAAACCCCGTCTGAATCAGACGGGGTTTTCTTTTTATGTCCATTTATGAAATGGATTACAGCATTTTCAAAACCATGTTATCATTCTCAGGATACATTTTATAATTAGCTCCCATCACCAATGCGCGGTTGTCTTCATCGTGCCCGGCAGGAAAGTTAAACCACACAGGGTAATCATAATCCGCAACGTGATCGGCTATGATGTCATAAGCCTCAGCGCCATAAGGTGTTTCGTTGTCTTTCATATCAGTAAACTGACCTACAATAAGTCCGGTTAAATTTTCGAGTTTACCGCTACGTTTCAATTGCATCATCATTCGGTCTATGTGGTATAAATATTCATCTATGTCTTCGATAAATAAAATTTTATCATTGGTGTCAATATCTGAATCAGAATTGCTCAATGCATATAACAAACTCAGATTACCACCGCATAACTGACCTTCAGCTTTTCCGCTGCGGCACCATTCTGTTGTTTCACTTTTATATGATAGCTTATTACCATTCAATACACTCAAGATGCTTTGTAAACTCTCATGAGTGTTTGAAGAAAAATTTACAGGCATGCTACAATGCAAAGTAGCTACATCATATACTTTGTTTACATGACTGTGCAAAACAGTAACATCGCTATAGCCGGCTATCCATTTTGGCTTTTTTATGAATGCACGAAAATCGATGTCATCAATAATTCTCATCGTGCCGTAACCACCACGTGCACAAAAAATGGCCTGAACCTTAGGGTCGTTCAATTGAGTTTGCAGGTCTTCGGCACGTAGTGCATCGTCACCGGCGAATTGGTTGTGCTGCGCACCTATTGATTTACCCAGCCTGACATTATAGCCGGCCTGTTTAAAAAAATCTATTGCCGGTTGGCATTCTTCGGCACTTATTTTACGGGCAGTAGAAACAAATGCAATTGTGTCGCCGGGGTTCAGCTGAGCAGGAATCATAGAGTAGTATTGTGGTTTGGTATATTTGAATCGTGATTAAGCATGCATTCTTTGCATAAAAGGATAGAATACTTTTTTATTTGCAGGTGCAAGGTTACACAATAAGATTTAGAGTTCATGAGCGATAAGAAACGATATTTAATTACAGCAGCATTACCTTATGCCAACGGAGGCATTCATTTAGGGCATTTAGCCGGCGCATATTTACCGGCAGATATCTATAGCAGATTTTTACGTTTGCAAGGTAAAGATGTATTATTTGTTTGCGGCAGCGACGAACATGGAGTACCAATTACACTTGGTGCCAGAAAAGAAGGCATTACACCTAAGCAATTTGTGGACAAATACCACACTTTGATGAAGCAGTCTTTTGAACGCTTTGGTATTTCGTTCGACATCTATTCTCGAACATCAAACGCCACTCACCATCAGACAGCTCAGGATTTTTTCACCACACTGTATAACAAAAATGTTTTTACAGAAGAAACCTCAAAGCAGTACTATGATGAACAGGAAAAAATATTTTTAGCCGACCGATATATCACAGGCACTTGTCCCAACTGTGGATATGAAAAAGCTTATGGCGACCAATGCGAAAAGTGTGGTACATCACTGAGTCCACGCGAATTAAAAAATCCTGTTTCCGTGATTAGTGGTCAGGCACCCAAATTGAAGGAAACCAAGCACTGGTACTTACCATTGAATCATTATGAAGGCTGGCTAAAAGAATGGATTCTACAACAACATAAAGACGACTGGAAATCAAATGTGTTGGGTCAATGTAAATCGTGGCTGGATAATGGACTAAATGCGCGTGCAATGACTCGCGACTTAGACTGGGGAGTAAAAGTGCCATTACCCGATAGCGAAGGTAAAGTAATGTATGTATGGTTTGATGCGCCAATAGGTTATATATCGGCAACAAAGGAATATTTTGAAGCTAATCCTTCAAAAGGCAAATGGGAAGATTACTGGCAAAGTGAGGACAGTTCTTTGATTCACTTCATCGGTAAGGATAACATTGTATTTCACTGCATCATCTTTCCAGCCCTACTGAAAGCTCATGGTACTTTTATATTACCCGATAATGTCCCTGCTAATGAGTTTTTGAATCTGGAGGGTGATAAACTTTCTACTTCGCGCGGGTGGGCTGTGTGGCTGCACGAATATTTAGATGATTTGCCCGGTAAACAGGATGTATTGCGTTATGTGCTCACTTCTACAGCACCGGAAACCAAAGACAACGATTTTACTTGGAAAGATTTTCAGGCACGTAATAACAATGAGTTGGCTTCCATACTTGGCAATTTGGTGAACCGTGCTTTTGTATTAACACATAAATATTTTGACGGCACGGTGCCGCCGTTCGCCGAACAGAATATGAGTGATACAGAACGCGATATTATTTACCAGACCAACGTGATTAAAAAAAGTATAGAGGAAAGTATAAAACGTTTTCGTTTGCGCGAAGCATTAAATGAGGCAATGAATCTGGTGCGCCTTGGTAACAAATATCTCACCGATACCGAGCCCTGGAAAAAGTATAACACCGATCCCGCAGCAACAGGTCACATTCTGAACTTCACACTACAACTGATAGCTAACAGTGCGGTGCTACTGGATTCGTTTCTACCCAACACTACTGAAAAGATTTTATCGATGTTGAACATCACCAAAAGCATCAGATGGAATGATGCTGGTAATTATCAAATAATTGGTAGCGGGCATAATTTGAACAAACCCGAAATACTATTTGCTAAGATTGAAGACAGCGATATTCAAAAACAATTAGACAGACTACACGATCGTAAAAAACAAATGGAAGCCAATAAAACAAATGATTCTGAGACAGTGCAACAAAAACAAATCATCACTTATGATGATTTCAGCAAGATGGAACTTCGAATAGGCAAAATTGAAAGTGCCGAAAAAGTTAAAAATGCTGATAAGTTGTTGCAGTTAACTGTAAATATGGGAGATGAAATTCGCACAATAGTATCCGGCATAGCTGTGTATTACACACCCGAACAGATTGTCGGACAACAGGTCTGTGTAATATGTAACCTTGTACCACGAAAAATTAAAGGGATAGAATCCAAAGGCATGATACTGATGGCCGAAGATGCTGATGGTACTTTACGTTTTATAATGCCTTCTGCCGAGGTAAAGAATGGATCTGGAGTGTCGTAAGCCAATAATTCACTCACAGGTGTATAAATTTAATAAGCTAAAGTTCAACTCCGTTATATTTTCGGGCTATGGTTATCAGAGAGAACTTCAACCTCCAATCATTCAATACCTTTCACATCAATGTGAATTGCCGATACTTCACCGAATCCAACACAATTGATGACATTCTTGAAGTATTAAATGATAAAGAATTTCAAAGTACAGATAAACTCATCTTAGGCGGCGGGAGTAATATTTTATTTACCAAGGATTACAATGGCCTTGTTATTAAGAATTCTATTCCCGGAATTGAAATCATCAGAGAAGACAGTGAGCATGTGTATGTAAAAGCATCTGCCGGTGTGAATTGGCATCAGTTTGTTTTGTGGTGCATCGAAAACAATCTTGCCGGAGTAGAAAACCTCTCGCTCATTCCCGGACAGGTAGGTGCAGCACCAATGCAAAACATCGGAGCGTATGGTGTGGAGATCAAAGACGTGTTTGACTCTTTGCAGGCACTGCACATAACAAGCAGCGAAATACATTCATTCAATTTGCAGGATTGTGGATTTGGCTACAGAGAAAGTGTATTCAAAAACAAATACCGAAATCAATACATCATATTAAATGTATGCTTCAGGCTCAATAAAAGACCTGTGTTTTATATAAACTATGGCGATATTAAAAAAACACTGGAACAGATGCAGGTAAACGAACTCAGCATCAAAGCTGTTAGTGATGCCGTCATTACCATTCGCTCATCTAAACTACCCGACCCTGCGGTTCTAGCTAATGCCGGTTCATTTTTTAAGAACCCTGTTATCAGCCAAGATCAATTTGATCAACTCATTCTTCAGTACCCACTGATGCCTAATTATCCGCAGTTTAACGGAGAAGTAAAAATTCCTGCCGGATGGCTGATTGAACAATGCGGATGGAAAGGAAAAGTGATTGGTAACACCGGCTCCCACCAATCACAGGCACTGGTACTTGTCAACTATGGCAAGGCTACAGGACCGGAGATTTATCAATTGGCTTTAGATATACAGCAATCAGTGATAGAGAAGTTTGGTATAGTTATTCATCCCGAAGTGAATCTGGTATAAACACATCGTGTAATCGGGGCTACACGGCTATATTTGCAGCGAGGCCCCGTAGTTCAATGGATAGAACGAGAGTTTCCTAAACTCCAAATACAGGTTCGATTCCTGTCGGGGCTACAAAGGTTCTTTAAATCATTATGGCTCCGTAGTTTAATGGATAGAACGAGAGATTCCGGTTCTCTTGGTGGGGGTTCGATTCCCTCCGGAGTCACTATTAAAACATATATACAATAGCAGCGTTATATTAGCGCAAAATCAATCCAATTGAAAAAAATTATTCTCTTCTCCTTATTAGTTGCTCTGACAACAAACTTATTGGCTCAAAGAAATACTTCATTCGGAAGTTCTTCAGAGTACATCTTTTCATTAGCCAACACAAGTACCAAAAACGGTCCATCTGTCGATCCGGTGTTGCGTTTTTCCATGTGGTTTAACAGCGGTGCTGTTGTTCAGCAAAGGTTAAACAACAACTTTGCCTTAGTTAGTGGTATTAATATCCGTAATGTGGGTATGATCAATAGTATTGATTCTATACGACTCAAACATCGCGTTTATGGTGTAGGCGTACCTTTAGCTGTTCGCATAGGCGACTTGAATAAAAAAATCTCGGTTACTCTTGGTGCTGAAGCCGAGTTGTTTTTGAACTATAAAGTCAAAGAATTTATTAACAAGGATAAAATTTATAAAAAGAATGAGTGGCTTGCAAATGAGGTTGAACTATTTAACCCATCAGTATTTGCTCAGTTTCACTTTGGAAAGAATTATTACATCCGCATTAAATATTATCTCAATAATTTCTTAAAAGAATGTGTTGCTGCACCAGGATCAACTGCACCTTGCGGCTATACTATGCACAACAATTCAGGTACAGTTATTAATGGTTATCCACTCAGCACACAGCTGTTCTATATCTCTTTAGGTAGCGAGCGTTTGAAGTCGAAAAAAGTAAAAACCAATAATACAGATGACAAACCAGAGCCAACACCAACTAAGAATACAAGAGACATATAAATAAGAAGCATTATCAAAAAGCAAAGAGGCTGATAAATAATATTTATCAGCCTCTTTGCTTTTGAACACGCATTAACAGAGACTTTTTACCCGCTTATTAAGGTTCAGTTACATTGCAAACTATTCTAATTAGTATTACACAATGTTATATTCTAATTTCTTACATAAAACCTAATTCAAGGCGAGCTTCCTCGCTCATCATGTTCTGGTCGTATGGTGGATCCCAAACTATTTCAACCTTCACTTCGTTTACCCCTTTAACTACTTTAACTTTTTGTTCCACTTCGGCCGGTATTGTTTCAGCCGCAGGACAAGAAGGTGATGTTAAAGTCATACGGATGTAAATATTATTCAAACCATAAATACTCAACTCATATATTAAACCCAGTTCCCAAATGTCAACGGGTATCTCCGGATCGTAAACCGTTTTGATGGCTTCAATAATTTTCTCACGGGTAACAGGAACAAAGTCCTGCGTTTCGGATAATTGTGCAGGTATGTCTGTCATAAGTGTTGTTGTTTTTTTTTGAGCTGAAAACCAAGTGCATATGATTTCATCAGTTTTATCATGGATACTAACCCATTAGAACGATTAGGACTTAAGTGCTCCTTCAACCCAATATCATCAATAAATTTTAGATCATTGGCAAGAATAGCTTCAGGTGTTTCGCCAGATAGAATTCGAATCAGCAATGCAACAATGCCCTTGGTAATAACTGCATCACTGTCAGCTTTATAAAATACCTTTCCGTCAATAAAGTCAGCTGTAAGCCATACTTTTGACTGGCATCCTTTAACTACATAATCATCTGTCTTAAACCCTGAATCAATTATTGGCAATGATTTCGCCTGATCTATGATGTGTTCGTACTTGTCCATCCAGTCATCAAACAAATCAAACTCCTCAATCAATTCTATTTCTTTCTCTGATATGCTCATGATTAAAACATCTTCTGTATTCGTTTAAGTGCCTTAATCAGAGAGTCAATTTCCTCATTTGTATTATAGACCGCAAGCGATACACGTACTGTACCCGGAATGTTAAAAAACTGCATCAGTGGTTGTGTGCAATGATGGCCGGTTCGAACTGCTATCCCCATCTTGTCAAGTAATACTCCGGTATCGTATGGGTGTATTTTATTTAAGAGAAACGACGCGACAGAAATTTTATGCTTTGCTTCGCCATAAATATGAAGTCCTTTTATACTTTGTAATTGAGATGTCAAATAGTCAAGTAAAGTATTCTCATAAGCAGACATGGCTTCAAGACCAATGTCTTGAATAAAACGAATTGCTTCGGCAAGTCCGATGATTCCTTCAATGTGTGGTGTACCCGCTTCAAACTTAAATGGTAACTCGGTGAATGTTGTTTTATTAAATGTCACATCTTTAATCATCTCACCACCACCCTGATAAGGTGGCATCTTGTCAAGCCACTTTTTCTTTCCATATAAGATTCCAATCCCTGTTGGACCATAAAGTTTATGACCGGAGAATGAATAAAAATCACAATCCAGTTTCTGAACGTCAACCGCTATATGTTGCACTGCCTGTGCTCCGTCTATGCTAACCGGTATGTCATATTGATGAGCGATACGAATTATCTCTTCAGCCGGATTAACTGTACCCAATGTATTGGACACGTGAACAATACTAACCAATTTTGTTCTGGGTGAAATAAGTTTTTCGAATGATTCGAGGTTAAGTTCACCTGTTTCAAAAATGGGAATCACTCGAAGTGTTAACCCCAAACGCTCACACGCCAGCTGCCATGGGACAATGTTAGCGTGGTGCTCCATAGCACTGATAATAATTTCATCACCGCTATTCAACAATTGTGTAAATGAAGAAGCCAACAGGTTTATACTTCCAGTAGTACCTGATGTAAAAATAATTTCTTCATCACTCGATGCATGGATAAACTGTTGTACAGTTTTACGTGCTGCTTCCATAGCATCAGTGGCCTTCTGACTCATGTAATGTACACCTCTGTGCACATTACTATTATATGATGAATAATATTCGCTAATTGTATCAATAACACGTTGTGGTTTTTGTGTGGTAGCGCCATTGTCAAAATAAATTAACGGCCTTGCATAAACCTGTTGTTGTAAAATCGGAAACATACTACGCACTTTATCTGAATCAAATGAAGATGAAGATGGTATGTAAGTGGCAGATGTTTTTGTCATTATTGCAACTTTTGTTCAATAGTTGTATTCAACCAGGATTTAATTTCCTCATTGTTGATAGACGAGATAATATCCTCTGCAAAAGCAAGCATCAGCATTTTTTGTGCGTCTTGTTTTGAAATTCCTCTAGCCTGAAGATAGAACAATGATTCATCATCTAATTGACCCGATGTAGCACCATGACTACATTTAACGTCGTCGGCAAAAATTTCGAGTTGTGGCTTTGTATAAACAATAGCATCTTCGGTCAACAAAATATTCTTGTTAGACTGAAAGGCATTTGTTTTTTGAGCGTCTTTACGAACTAATATTTTACCATTGAAGACAGCTTTGGCACTGTCGTTCACGATTCCTTTGTACAACTCGTTGCTGTAGCAATTTGGAACAGCATGATCAACGTGAGTGTGGTTATCAATTAATTGCTTGTTGTTGGGAGTATATAATCCATTCAGGTAAGATTCACTGTTTGAACCTGTCATTTTAATATGCAGGTTGTTTCGAATAAAACTGCCATTTAAAGCGAGTGTATAAACATATAACGAGGCACGCTGCTGCAAACAAGCTGATGTATAATTAACAAGCGATTGTGGTACGCTGTCAATTGATTGCAATTGCTGTAGTTTAATTAAAGTTAATCGTGCATCAGTAGCTATTTCAAGATGCTCTATACAATTACTCAATGAAGCTACACATCCAGTTGTATGAAAACTTTCAAGAATCGTTGCTTCAGCATTAGCTTCAAAAATGATGTGATGCCTATTTTGAATAAACAAAGGTTTATCCGTAGTATCGGCAATGTGTAACAAGCGTACTGGATATAAAGCTGTCGTATTTTTTTTGATGCGCAGGCAAATACCGTCTAAAATAAAAGCATCATTCAAGTGCTTCCAACCATCTTTAGGTAAAATGGATGCGGCATTGTTAAAGGCTGCATCATCCTTACTCAATAATTCCTTGATGCTTGTTATCTCAATACTGTCATCATCTGTTTGTAGCTGTGATAATTGTTTCTGAAAATATCCATTGACGAAAACCAACAAATGGCATTTGAGTGGCAGTTGATTAACAACTGACGAATAATTACCTGAGGGAGTAATCGAGGATGGCAATGCATAATCGTAGCGAAGCGAAGGTTCTACATTGGTATATTTCCATTCTTCATTTTTAGTGGAAGGTAAGCCAATAGTCAACACACGGCTCATGGCCTCTTCCGAAGTATAAGGGTACAAATCGCTGTGTTGCTGAACAACTCTGAACTGTTTTTCGAGTTGTTCCAGAAATAGTTGTTGTGTACTGCCGGCTAATATGCTCATAACAATTATACAGTTTCCAAATCTTTAATCCAGTCGTAACCTTTTTCTTCAAGTTCGAGCGCCAGCTCTTTGGTGCCTGACTTCACAATACGTCCGTTACTTAAAACATGAACAAAATCAGGAACGATATAATCAAGCAAACGTTGATAGTGAGTGATAACAATAAATGCGTTGTCTTTATTCTTTAATTGATTAACTCCGTTGGCAACAATTCGCAACGCATCGATATCGAGACCTGAATCAGTCTCATCCAAAATTCCTAAAGACGGCTCAAGCATAGCCATCTGAAAAATCTCGTTTCGTTTTTTTTCACCGCCGGAAAAGCCTTCGTTCAAGGAACGTGATGTTAAACGTGAATCCATTTCTACAACTTTCATTCTTTCCTTCATCAAAGCCAGAAAAGCTTTGGCTTCCAGAGGCTCCAGGCCGCGTGCCTTGCGAACTTCATTAACTGCGGTTTTTAAGAAATTTGTTGTGCTGATGCCGGGAATTTCAACAGGATATTGGAAAGCCAGAAATACACCTTGTTGTGCGCGCTCTTCGGGTGGCAGTTCTAATAAATTGATGCCTTTGTATTTTACTTCACCGTCTGTTACCTCATACTCGCTTCTACCTGCAAGCACTGAGGCTAATGTACTTTTACCCGAACCGTTAGGTCCCATAATGGCATGAACTTCTCCCGATTTAACTGTCAGGGATAAGCCTTTGAGTATTTCTTTTCCTTCAACATTAGCATGAAGGTTCTTTATTTCAATTATATTCATTTTCAATATGATTTATTATCCAACAGAGCCTTCTAAACTGATGGCTAAAAGTTTTTGTGCTTCAACAGCAAATTCCATGGGCAGCTGATTAAATACCTCACGACAATAACCATTCACAATCAGGTTTACTGCTTCTTCATTTGCTATACCTCTCTGATTACAGTAAAATAAAATATCCTCACCTATCTTGCTTGTGGTAGCCTCATGCTCCACACGAGCTGTAGGATTTTGTACTTCAAGGTAGGGAAATGTATGTGCACCGCATTCGTCAGTCATCAGTAAAGAATCACACTGTGAGAAATTGTGTGCGTTTTCTGCATTCTTGCCAATACGCACCAAACCACGATAGCTATTATGACTTTTTCCGGCACTGATGCCTTTTGAAACTATTCTGCTCTTGGTATTCTTCCCAAGATGAATCATTTTAGTTCCTGTATCAGCTTGCTGGAAATTATTAGTTACAGCAACTGAATAAAATTCACCAACCGAATAGTCACCTTTCAATATCACGCTTGGATATTTCCATGTGATGGCAGAACCGGTTTCAACCTGTGTCCAGGAAATACGTGACCAATTACCTGCACAAATACCTCTTTTAGTAACGAAATTATAAATACCTCCTTTACCTTCTTTATCGCCGGGATACCAATTCTGTACTGTTGAGTATTTAATCTCGGCATTCTCATGTGCCACCAGTTCAACTACTGCGGCATGTAATTGATTCTCATCACGCATAGGCGCAGTACATCCTTCGAGGTATGACACATAACTATCTTCATCTGCAACTATTAATGTTCGTTCAAACTGCCCAGTGTTAGCTGCGTTAATGCGGAAGTATGTAGAGAGTTCCATAGGGCAACGCACACCCTTAGGAATATAAACAAAAGAACCATCACTGAATACAGCTGAATTGAGTGCTGCAAAGTAGTTGTCAGTAACAGGTACCACAGTTCCCAGATATTTCTCGATTAGTTCAGGATGCTCCTGAACAGCTTCAGTGAATGAGCAAAAGATGATTCCAAGTTCTTTGAGTTTATCCTTGAAAGTTGTCTTCACACTAACGCTGTCTATTACGGCATCAACAGCTACTCCTGCTAATATCATTTGTTCCTCGAGCGAAATGCCCAATTTGTCAAAAGTACTTTTGATTTCAGGGTCTAACTCATCTAAACTTTTGAGTTGCTTTTTTGGTTTTGGTGCAGCGTAGTAATGATAATCCTGATAATCAATTTTGGGATACTGAACATTAGGCCATGTAGGCTCAACCATTTTCTGCCATTGGCGAAATGCTTTCAATCGCCAATCTAATAAAAACTCAGGTTCGTTTTTCTTAGCAGAGATGAAACGAATAGTGTCTTCATTTAATCCTTTTGGAGCTAATTCCTGATCCAGATCCGATACAAAGCCATATTTATAATCACTTTGTGTTAACTCATTTAATACCTCATCCTGTTTTTCTGCCATAGTGTATCGGTTTGCTTATTTAGACAAATTCTAAAACACAAAAATAGAGTAATGGTTTGCTCTCAGCAATTATTTACCGCGTTTTTTTCAAAAAATCGAATGAAATTATTCCGCAGTCACGGAAATTTCGAGAATCTCAAACCGGATAACTCCGGCAGGAACACTAATTTCGGCAATTTCACCCACTATCTTTCCTAAAAGTCCTTTTCCTATAGGAGAACTCACCGATATTTTACCCAATTTAATGTCTGCTTCATTTTCTGATACCAACATAAACTTAGCGTCTTGCTTGGTATTTAAGTTCTTTACTTTCACCGACGAAAGAATCATAATCTTGGAAACATCCATTTTGCTTTTGTCAATGATTCTTGCTTTAGAAAGTGTTGATTCCAATTGCGCAATCTTCATTTCCAGCATACCTTGTGCATCTTTTGCAGCATCGTACTCCGCATTTTCCGAAAGATCACCCTTATCGCGAGCTTCAGCTATTGCTTTGGCCACATCGGCTCTTCCTTTGGTTTTTAATTCTGACAGTTCCAGTTTCAATTTCTCTAAGCCTTCAGGAGTGAAGTATTGTATATCAGTCATTGGACAAAAAAGTAAATTTTATGTTGTGATTAAAAAAACAAAAAACGCTCTCTTGCGAAAGCGTTCCTAGTGTATGATGTAAAGTTAATAAATCAGAGATTAATGCGCACGCCAACGGTATGCGTTCCACCCCATGGACTACTTGTGCGATAGGAGTAGTCGAAGGCTACATTTGGTCCACCTTTTTTTGTAGGTAAGTCTATTGTAATACCACCACTTAAACCGGTGAATGCAGTACTTCTTTCATTTGAATCAAGCAATCCCTGTTGGTAGTTATAACCCCCTCTAATCATAAATTGCTCTTTAAATGCATACTCTAAACCCGCACCAATCTGATCGCGGTAAAAAGAGTTGGACGTAAAGTTACCTGCAAGTGTAAGACGCTGATTACGATTTGCATCATCAGCACCACCAAATTTAAAGTCGTATGACAAACCAATATTCAACATGGATGGCAACTCAAATTGCTGAGAACGTTTTTCAATTGTTAAAGGATAAGTTCCTTCCGGTGCTGTACCTTTGAAAGACAAAGCATCGCCACGAAAACGCATAGGTGTACCGATATTGCGTAATGCAATTCCAAACTTAATTTTCTCAGGATCTTTCTTGGTACCTGTTTGATACTGAATACCAGCATCAAGAGCCACACCCGTAGCCTGAATATCAGAAACTGATTCAGAAATTCCACGAACGACAAAACCACCATAAATACTCTTCGAGAAAATCTTAGAATAAGCTAAAGCAATATTTAAAAACTGAGGACGGAATGTACCGATACCTCCTTCTGGGTTATCAGTTGTTGTTACCTGTATTTCGCCAAAAGTCATAGCCATTACACTAACACCCAGCACACCACCTGACTTACCAACTGTTTGCGCCAATCCAAGTGCATTGATGTTAATGCCTGTTCCTGTCAAATAATTAGTGTGGGCAAATCCAATCTCTGTCTTTTTGGTGAATGCTAATCCGGCTACGTTTTGATTGATTGCCTCAAAGCCGCGTACCGTTGATGTATTCAAACCATTCCAGCCACTGCTGCGACCCCAAGGGTTAATAAGTAGCTCATAAGCACCGGCCTGACCGGCACGATCTTTATTACCGGCTATGACAACACTCAGGTTTGTTACTATTAATACTATTACTAAAAGTTTTTTCATTGTAACGGGTTTTCGATTGTATGTTTTAGAATGAGTCAAGATCAATTGGACGTGTTACACCAAACCATTTTAATGTTTTTTCACCTATGCCTTCAGCATCAATGTGGATAAGGTACATACCGCTGGCAATAGGAACACCGGCAGTATTCTTTAAATCCCAATCAAGAGATGTAATAGAGTCATCATCACGATTGTAGCGTCGAATTAATGTGCCATCTAATGAATAGATTGTGATTACACACTTTTTAGGAAGGTTAGCAATCTTAACGCGGTTATCTACCTGATTTCGCTCATAGCCTGAATACGCATAATATGGATTGGGTATCACCTTTATTGTATCCAATGCACTTTTTGCAGTAGCTAAATCATTTTTAATAGCAGCAATATTAGCTGTATTAAATGTGTAGCGAGGTTTTGTTTCATTTATCACATCGCCTGCCTGGAATCTTTCGTAAGGTCTTGTAATACGAATCTTTAAAGTGGTCTCAGTTGGAATTAAACCATCTTCAACAGACAATAACTGTTCGTCATTAAGTAGTAATGGTTGTGCAACCCAGGCAACTGTTTTATAAACATTAAGACCGGCAGAAATGGGAACGGAAGCTGTGTTAGGTGCTAATAAAAGCTGACTCTTAATATATGCACATTCATCATACTGTGTTTTCATTACATATACCCAATGGCGACCTCCTAAAGTAGCTTCTCCATTTGGAGTAAATAATGTTGATGTTGGATTCCAAATCATATCACGACCATTCTGACCAACCAGCCAAGAATCTTCACCAAACATAATATTCAAGCGCATACCAGTTTCAGGGTCAATAGCGTAGCCGGGGAACCAGCTCATTCCTAAATCGTTAGGGTCGGATGATTGTACTCCATTTTGATCAACAGAACGACCACGACGTACAGCCATCTTAGGGACACCGCCTTCTGATAATCCTATTTCAGGACAAGTTTCAATAACTACACAACGTGACCATTTTGACTTGTCTGATGTAAACACAAGATCAATACTTGGTAAATCGCTCAATGAATTTTGTGAACGAGCTGCTGCATTATTTAATATAGGTCCATAGTAAATATTTTGTGAGCATAAGCGATAAGGAGCAATAGTCCTGTCCGCTATGTTCTCAAACTGTTGCGTTGGATCCTCGAATTGAAGAGTTCCACCTGGAGGAGTTGAACCGTAATCCGTAGTTTGATTAAATTGTGGTGTTCCATTCTCCTGATAGGTTCCTGAAAGAATCCAATTAAGGAAAGGATTACCATCAACGTCAGGTATGCCCCCCAACCAAGATTTACTATTGTCTTTTGCGATTAACTCCCATCCTACAATAAAATTGTTCTGACTATTCAGAGCCGGTGCGGTAACCTGACTAATATATACAGATAAACCCCAGTCCGGAATTAACTGTTCGTTACCAAGCTTAATATCTGTTTCGGACAGAACAGTTTCACCGTCTTTCATTTGCAATACCCATGTTGAGGCATCAGACATAGTGTTACCTGTTCCAACTGTTGAACCTTTAATCATCAATTCAAAGTCTGCGTTAGGAACAGATTTTGGGTCATAAACTTTTACCTCAATAGGTCCGCTGGCTTTTTTATATTTAGGTGTTGGTGAAAAACCGTTTTGTAAAATCTCATTTACGCTCTCCTGAGTTAATTCAACAAACAACCCCCCATTACCTTTTCCTTCCTGACGTATTATTTCAGGTCCATCACCATAAGTTGAATTCAGCGTCATTCCTGTGAATTCAGGTTCTGTGACGTGAGGTATTCCTTTAAGTATGGTTACAGATCGGCTCGACAAGTATGGAATTTTTTGATTGGTTGTAATTGTTTGTGCTACGCTATCTCCGTTTTCATCAAATAAATAACCGGTAATCTGTATATCTTCAAATCCGTTATAAGCATATGGAACCACTGCAAAGTAATAAGTCTGATGATTAATCAATCGTTTGTCGGTAGTAGCAAAAGCATTGCTGGTAATTTCAAATGAGTGTCGAATACCTGAGTCTTCGCCATCAACTTTAAGTTCAGGAACATCATCTCCAATAGTAGCATCATAAACATAGTTAATCAGTTTGCTTACACCATTCTTCAGATCGCACTGAAATATTAATTGTGCCTTTGAACCATCACCTAACTCTTGAAGAGATACTGATGAGGACTTTAATTGATAAATCTGATAACCTTCAAACTTATACAAAGAATCTGCAATTCCAAGTTTTTTCAAAACTGGATCAGCTTGTGAATAGGCTTCAGTGTTTTTGTAACCTTCGATAGCAAGTATCAGTTTGCGATCTAACTCAATAATTTTTACCTGAGGTTGAGCAGGACCATCTAAAATCTTAAAACAAGATTCAAATAAAGCTTGTGCTTTGTTGTCTGCTTTAAGTAATAAATCATATGAAGGGCAGGGTGCATATGTTCCTACAGGTGGACGAACCCAAACAACACCCACTACGATATCGTTTGAAGCTCCAGGTAATAAAGTGAAAGGACCTGAACTCTGAACGGTACGACGGTCAGCAGCGGTATTTTGTTGTGAACATTCTGACCAACCACTGTTCGTACTTGGTTTATCCGGGAACACATAATGTGTTGGAGTAGATCCACCATAGGCGTTTCCACCCTCTGTGAATGGTGAACCATCTTTCCATTTACCGGACAGATAACCATAGAAGTCAGATGTTTTTTCAGGATTACCCGTTACGGTGAAGTCGTTATTATAGTATAGGAAATTTGACATTCCAAGTTCGTTTCCATTTTCATCGAGAGGACCCTGGAAATAATCGATACCAACTAATGGTGGCTGATTGCTATAAAAACCACCAGAACCACAGGGTTCATCTAAGGGGTCAGCATTATAAACTATTCCTAAACCCTGAACTGTATCACAACCGATATAATCATCTGTATAGCAACCCAAATCAGGGTCAACCCATTTCCCCATATAACAGTTAGAAATAGCAGTTAAAGATTTGTTTAATAAACGATATTTATAGAATGTCATATCGTTTACTTCATCAGATGTTTTAAAGGCAAATGCCAACGCTTGTATTTCCATGCCAATGGCTTCACCTCCTGTCTCTGAGTGAATATTACCATTATCATTATATACCCACCAAATCATTTGGTCGGCATAAACATTAGACTGACACTGACCAATTATTGGGTAATCACCTTGAGTTGGGTCATAATTACCATCTTCATCCCGGTCGAAAAAAGGCGCCATATTTCGGCTTCCTACCAATGTGTTATAAGGATTGTTCCGAGCGGGCCAATTTAAAATGTTTGAAGGAATCACATCAGCAGAAAGTGGATTGCCTCCGTTGCCATTCCACAAATTAATAGCCTCATCTATTTCTGCACCTAACACTTGCCAATGACGGTCAAAGTCACTACATACATCTGCTGTAGTTGTGCCTCCAAAACCATCTAAAGGACCTGGAAAGAAATCATTACCTGTTTGACGATAAGTTTGACAAGCAACTTTCAACTGATTGTTCTGGTCGATACCACCAATCCAAATTGCACCAGCAAACATAGAGTTAGCCGGTGTTTGTCCGGTTTCTACTTTAGGTACTTCGTATTTGGCGTTATTTACCAGATCCCACCACATATCGCCGCCATTTTGAATTTTAGCGCGAACGTTATTAATGTTCAGATCAATAGAAGATGTGGCCGGTGAACAATCTCCGTTAGCAATTCTATTACCTATGTCTTTGCGATATGGTAAACCAGTTAAGTCTTTTGCGACAGCATTTATAGAAAATGCTCCGACTAGAAGAATTAATGAAGCGGAATTAAGCCAATTTGTTTTCATAACAGAAAAGTTTAGCATTTATTAGAAGTTTAAGACTACACCAGCCCAGATTCTGCGAGGTTGAGTGAAGTTATTAGGGTTTAACAATTTAACTTGATACAAATCCTGGTAAGATTGTACATCTAATTTTCCTTGAAGTGATTGCTGACCGAATGCAGATGCTATATATCCATCATCAGTTGGAGAACCGGTGAAGCTATAAACACTTACAACGTTCCTGATGTTTAAAGCATTTTGGATTAACACAAAAGCATTAATGTAAGCTTTCTTCTTTTCGTCTTTTGTTGAAAGAACAATATCGCGATCCAAGCGCAAGTCAATTTTAAATGTGTAAGGTAAACGCGAACCGTTAAGGTTTCCTTTGAGCGATGATTGTGCAGCTACACCGAATAATGCATCTGGAGTAGGATTTTGTTGACGAGTATATGGAGTTCCGGATCCCACGCGGAAGATGGTATTCAATCCGGTGTTCTTTAATATCTGTTTGCCATTTTTAGTAACTGGTCCATTGTATTCTTTCCCTTCCGAGAATCGATAATCTACTGTAGCGTTTATTGTATGGCGCTGATCGTAGCTGAAAGGTATGATGGCACGTAAGTTTGGTTGACCGGAATTTATTAGGTTAACTGCTGATGTGTTATTGGAACCTGTACCTTCGGCAAACTGTAAAGTATAGTTGAAGTCCATACGTATATTTTTGGTACGACGCATTTCATAAGTAACTTGTAATGATTTTACAGTTCCAAAATCTATATTGCCATAAGTCTTATAGTCTATTGGTAAAGCATAAACTATGTTACGTGCCTGTACCATGTTCTTTAACTCTTTATAAGTTAATGAAATAGTCAATGCTGTAGATTTACTGAGTGCCTGTTGGAAACCTACCTGATAGTCAATAGTTTTTTCAGGTAACAGGTTAGGATTTGCAAAACGCGCGTTAACAGCAATTTGCTGGAAGTAGTCAAACGTAAACGGAGATATACGGTTATTTCCGGGACGTTGAACCAATACATCATAATGCGCAAAGAATAATGCTTCGTCAGAAATAGGGAATGAAAAAGCTATTCGGGGAAGGAAATTAACTTGTGGATCGTAATCCTGAAAACCATCTTCTGAAATGGGTGACTTTCTGGTGTATCCGGCTGCTAAATACGGTTCAATACGACCGGTGGCAGAATTTTGAGCTATCAATTTGGGATCCGCAATCTCTGCACCATTGGCATCATACCATTTGTCTTTGAAACGATAACCTAACACGGCAGTTGGATTTTCAGCATTGTTCACATATACCACATAGTCTTTACCGATGTTTTCAGGGTGTACTATAGGATTACCATTAATGGTTTCAACATCACCCACAGTACGTATAGGGAACAGGGAGTACTCATCTTTTAATACCTTTTGGTTGGCATCGTAGCGGTCAATACGCACACCTATATTAAACACCAAGTCCTTAAAGTTAAAACGATCTTGTATGTATGCTGCTGTATAAATTGGACGGAAAGAACCAATTGGTCTTGTAAATATCTCACGACCATTGACTGTTTCTTTTTTGGTGAAATAATCGAAGAATGAAGGTTGAGATTTCATTCTGTTGCCACGCCAGTCGTAACCCCAATATTGAATATAATTATTACCGTTATTATTTAACTCATCCGGACTGAACATATCGATACTGAATGTTGATGGGTCTAAACTATTGATGTCAATAAATTCGGACTGCGAAGCGCCAATTATATTACGAAGGTTATAATCAAAGAATGATTGATTGCCTCCGTCTTTGTAGTTGTAGTTTACAGTGTCCTGAAATATTCCATCATTGCTGTAAACCATCAAAGGATTATCTATATCGAGAACTAAATGATTGTTGGTAAGTTGACGCGCAAGACCCCATATGCCAATACCCCCGGTTGGGAATACTCTGTATCCACGGTCGTCGCGTTGCTCGTACTCAAAACCAAATTCTAAAGCATGACGATTCTTTTCTCCTCCGATTGATGAGGGACGAACAATATCCACAGAACCCTGAAACGAAATGCGGTACTGTTGGTTGGTCAGATTACGAATCTCGCCTTGTGTGAAACCTGTGGCACGATAGAGTGAGTATATGTCGCTTGGAGAAAATCCATTAAACACCCCTCCATTATTTAATATGGTATTCAAACTGCGAAACAGCGAAGAATTACCATTTAAGCCATAAACACCATCAATAGGTGTACTACCTGAAAGTGTGTAATAATCAATTACATAATTTGCAAGATCCGGATTAAGCTCAGTTGGTTGATATGTAACTAATGTATCTGCAAAGCCGGTAAAGTAGTGTGCTGTGATTGGACGAAAGCCCTGAGGTGTATTGATACTATCAGTAGTATATGAATAAATTGGTGCTTTGTATGTATTGAACTTGCCATAATAGCTATAATCAAAAGGTTGAGTCAGTATATCATTGTCAATCGTTTGTTTGAAATGTGTATAGTCTAATTGAAGGTTATAAAAGGCGTTCTGGAACACTGAAGCAGATTTACCATCTGCTGTTTTGGCATTTTTGAATCTCTGAACAAAGCGAACAAATCCACGATATGTTCTTTCATCCAAACGTGGATTATTATAATAATTAAACATTGAATTCAACCCGTCATAGTCAAACTGTGAACGCTGAATATCGGCGTTTCCACCAATAGTGATATTCATATAGTCTGTTAAACGGAAGTCAATCTTAGAGGCAAATCGGAAATTATTATCAGCAGTGTTTAATCGTGATTTAACATTTTGTAAATCAGATTTTCTGATAAAAGATGCACTGTTTGAGTAACCAACACCTACTGGATTAGGTACCAAAGGATTTTTACGGATAGCATTTAATTTATCTTCCTTAACTCGCCAAATGCCCAAAGCTGATGGATCGCTGTCTGTATTACCTAAATATTCTCCTGAAAAGAAATAACCAATCTTGGCTACAGAAGTATCTGTGTTTTTATATTTCGTGTATAGAGGTCCGCTGATATTGAAGTTTACAAGTTTATAACCAAAGCCATCAAGGAATTGAGATGTGTTCAGTTCAAGACCACCTGAAACTATTTTTGAAGGACCTCGAGTTGTGATGGTAATGATACCTCCTGTGGCATCACCATACTTAGCCGGAATACCCCCTGTTATCAATGTCAATTGCTCAATAGCTGTTGACGGCAAGTTGATATTCCCACGCATCGGAATACCATCAACGTAATATCTGTTATTGTAATCACGGTTACCACCAACGTTAAGTGCCGCACCGTTATCTCTTTGGAACACACCTGCCGACATACCCACTAAGTCGTTCGGGTTGTTACGCGATGTTGCTAACTGTTGAATCTCAGTTTTGGTCTTGGTATCACCCGTTTGAGTCTTATCAGGATCAACTAGTTTCCTGTCAGCTGTAATAATAACCGGTTTAATTTCATTCACCACTTTTGTCAACTTGATTGTAAGCGTTGACATTTTATCTGAGCTGATCAAAACGTTATTAACTTCTGTAGGGTTGTAACCCACATAAGACACCTTAACTATATAAGTACCAGGTATGATTGGTTTAATGGAATACGATCCATCGTCTTCTGTGTAACCACCGGCCTTTTGAACGCCTCCCTGCATAATTACTACAGGTGCGAATCCGATTCCTTTGTTAGTTTCTGCGTCAATTACCTTTCCTTGCAATTCACCGGTTTGCGCTTTAGCACCAACTGCTGCAATAAGAAGAGCGATAAATACGAGCGAGTAAATTTTTCTCATACTCTTTTTGGGTTTTAGTGGGTTCTTTTTTTTGAAGGTGGACAAATATAACCGTTAAACTGAATTGCAAAACGAAAGTATATTTTATTCTAAAAGCTTGTATATGTTGCTGTTTGCTTTTACATTTCCATGACAGTATTTTGACACTTACATGACAATTATTAAAGCCTGGAAATCTTATGCAGAAGGACCTTGGCGTGCTGAAACCTTGTGCTGTGGCTCTTTCCGGCGATATGCGGTGTAATAAACAAGTTTTTTTGTTGAACTAATCGCTGATAAAGAAATTTCTCATTATCAGTGTATGTTTCTGTTTTTTCGTTGTCTAAAACATCAATGAATGTTGCCCGATTGCTTTCTTCATCAAGCCATTGAAGCAGCGCATTCAGATTGAGTATGTGCCCGCGTGATGTATTAATAATGTATCGAAGACGCTTACATTTCGAAAGAAAGGCTTCATTAATCATGTTGTTTGTTTCATCAGTTAAAGGCAGGTGAATACTCAGAATATCCGACTCTTGTTGTAAATCTTCAAGTAAAACTTTCTCGCAGTATGCATCAAACACAGTGCGGTATTTATCATAACCAATAACACGCACACCAAAGCCTTGAAGCCTTTTTGCGAACTCCGGCCCTGTGTTACCATAACCTATGATGCCTATTGTCTTGCCTGATAATTCAAACACACGATGTGGTTCACTTTGATAAATACCTTTCTTCACATCTTCATTGGATGATGCGAAGTTGTGCATCATACTGATAAGCATGCCAACAGCATGCTCCCCAACACTTCCCGCATTAGCTTCAGGTGTAGTTAGAATTTTTATATCCCTCTCCTTTGCTGCAATCTGATCCACATGATCAAGACCTGAACCTAGCCGTGCAACAAACCTTAATTGCCCTGCTTGCTCAATCAATTGCCTTTCAAGACTAATTTTAGTGGTGATGATAAGTCCATAATATTCTTGAATCACGCTTTCTACCTCTTGTTGTGTAATATTTGGAAGATAATCAGTTTCATATCCTAGTTGATGAAGACCATCTAATAAAATCGTGTCAACTAAATCAGTTATCAATACTTTCATCGTAAGCTTATCAGGTTTGCAAATGAAATCCAATCCTGAACACTTAATTGTTCTGCACGTTTGCCAAGTATCTCGTTGTCAGCAGCAGTCAACTTTAATTCAAGCGACGACAATGCATTTCGTAAGGTTTTACGTCTGGTATTGAAACCGGCTTTTACCATTCGTCTAAATAACAACTCATCTTGCAATTCAGGTTGATTTGCTTTTCTGTTTATTCTGATAACACCCGAAATAACTTTAGGTGGTGGTGAAAAACAACCCGGCTGTACATCAAATAAATATTCAACATCGTAATATGCTTGTAATAAAACAGTAGTAATACCATATTCTTTGTTACCATGAGTTGCAGCCAGTCTTTTAGCAACTTCTTTCTGAAACATTCCAACTATGACAGGCACCTGTTCTTTATGTTCAAGTAATTTGAAAATGATTTGAGTTGAAATATTGTATGGAAAATTTCCAATAACACTCACTTGCTTTTTGGCAAAAAATTTTTCAAAATCAAGTTGTAATATATCGGCTTGAATTATTTGCAACTGATACTCGGGAAATTGTTCTGACAGGAATGTAATGCTGCGTTCATCTATATCGCATAAATACGCTTGCTTCTGATATTTATTAAACAAATGCTTGCTGAGCACTCCTTTGCCAGGCCCAACTTCCAATACCAATTCGTGCGATCTTGTTCCGAATGCATCCATTATTTTTTGAACTACATGCGCATCGTTTAAAAAATGCTGACCTAATGATTTCTTAGCCGTGTAATCGTGCATATCAGATGTGTTGGCAGATGCTGCGCGTAAAAGTAATGGGTAAAAATTATCAGTAGTTTTGCCCGCGCCAAAAAAACTGTGGCACACTATGAAGCCTACCATTCAACTCGATACAAAATCTTCCAAGTTCGATGCTCAGATTATCCTGATAGATAAAAAGACAAACCTCAACAAATGTGGCTTTTCAAAAAGCGAAATAGCCAATGTTCAGAGTTGGATGAAAAAAGAAATCAAAAACATTCCACTTACCGGGCATCCCTTGAGAATAGTTCAGGTGCTGGAAACGAAAGAGCCTGCTACCCGCGCCCATGAGGAACTGCGTAAAGCCGGAAACTCCTTGCTTTCTCAAACCAATAAATTTAAATGTAAAATCATCAGCGTTGTTAATAATAGCGCAGTAACTCGTGCTTCATATTACATAGCAGAGGGCCTTGCTCTTGGAAATTATCAGTTCATTCAATATAAAAAGGACGCCGATAAAAAGTCAAACAGCTTACAAACCATTCGCATCACAGATGCCAACGTCAGCAAAAATGATGTGACAGAATTAAATGCTATAGTTGATGCATCATATAAAGTAAAAGATATGGTTAACGAGCCGGTGAATCATCTGAATGCAGAAGGGCTTGCCGAACAACTTAGTGCGTTGGGTAAAGAAGCTGGAATCAAAGTAACGGTGTTCAACAAAAAGAAAATAGTGGAATTGGGGATGGGTGGCCTGTTATCTGTTAATCAGGGCAGCATTGATCCCCCAACCTTTACCATTATGGAATACAAGCCGTTAAATGCTGTGAATCAGAAACCAATTGTGCTGGTGGGTAAAGGAGTGGTATATGATACCGGCGGATTGAGTTTGAAACCTACCGGCAACAGCATGGATTATATGAAGTGCGATATGGCAGGCGCCGCAACAATGGGTGGTGTGATATATGCCGCTGCAAAAATGCAATGGCCACTACATATAATAGCTCTTATGCCTGCAACAGATAACCGTCCTGGTGGGAATGCTTTTGCTCCCGGCGACATAATTAAAATGTACAATGGCTTGACAGTTGAAATGCTAAATTCAGATGCAGAAGGCCGTATGATACTTGCCGATGCTTTGAGTTACGCCAAGCAATATGAACCACAGTTGGTTATTGATATGGCAACATTAACTGGAGCAGCTCACAGAGCCCTAGGCAATTTTGCTATTGCTTATATGAGTACTGCCGATGCCGCTGTAAATCAGAAAATGGAAAAAGCCGGTGAAGATGTTTTTGAGCGTTTGGTTTACTTTCCCTTATGGGATGAATACGGTGAGTTACTGGACAGCGACATTGCTGACATGAAAAATGTCGGAGGTGCATTGGCCGGTCACATCACTGCAGGAAAATTTTTACAAAAGTATACTGACTATCCTTGGATTCATCTTGACATTGCAGGCCTTGCTTTCTTGCATTCATCTATGAGTTATCGTGGAAAAAATGCCACAGCAATTGGTTTAAGATTATTGTTGCAGTTCCTTAAACATCATATTTAATGACTACCAAGAAATACACCATAGGATTAACCACCGGAGACATTAACGGCATTGGTTTGGAAGTTGTACTCAAAACTTTTTCCGATAACAGAATGTATGAACGCATTACTCCTGTATTATACGGTTCAACAAAAGTAATTGCCTATCACCGCAAAGCGCTTAACCTGAGTGCCATAAACTCTGTAAATCATAGAACAACGGAGCGTCTGCAATTGAATACCCTTAACATTTTGCAGTGTTACGAAGATGAAGTAAATGTTCAATTAGGAGTGCAGAATGAAGTAGGAGGTGCTTATGGTCGCAAGAGTTTAGAGGCTGCGACTGCTGATTTACTTGCCGGTAATTTGGATGCTCTTGTAACTGCACCCATCAATAAGAAAAACATTCAGTCTTCCACTTTTAATTATACAGGACACACAGAATATCTTGCAGCTAAAACCAATCAGGAACCATTGATGATATTACTGAGTGGTAATTTACGAGTAGCAACGGTAACAACTCATGTGCCTTTGCAGGAAGTGGCTGCCCTGATTAAGCGTGAGCGCATCGAAAAAAAAATCAACATACTTCATCAATCATTACAACGGGATTTTGGAATTGATAAACCTCGTATTGCTGTATTGGGATTAAACCCGCACGCCGGTGATAATGGTTTAATTGGTCAGGAAGAAATCAATGAAATAATTCCAGCTATCGCAAATGCTAAACAGAGCGGTAAACAGATATTCGGCCCCTACTCTGCCGATGGATTTTTTGGTTCAGGACAGTTCAATTCCTTTGATGCTATTTTGGCTATGTACCACGACCAGGGATTGGTACCTTTTAAAACGCTGAGTTTTTCTTCGGGTACTAACTACACCGCAGGATTAAGTCTAGTGCGCACGGCACCAGATCACGGTACCGGTTTCGATATTGCCGGAAGAAATAAAGCAAGCGAAGAATCGTTTCGTCAGGCAATATTTACAGCAATTGATATTCTCGATCAACGTGCGGCATTCGACGAGCGAAATTCCAATCCGATAAATCGTCAGGAATTAGCTAAAGAAAGATAAAATATTGCCACTGAACGGCTTATTTAGCCTGTTAAACGATAATACGATACACCCGAACCTACTTGGCTCAATCTTTACCAATAAAATTATTGGTAATCATGAAACGCATCCTATTTCTGCTCTTTCTCCACACAGCTCTTAGCGTGGCAGTTCATGCGCAAACTGTCGATGACAAAAAACCAATAGACTCATTAATGGTGCGTAAGTATTCGCTAGATAGTAAAAATGAAACGGCACAGAGTGGTAAATACAAAAACTTCAAACCAGAAGTTGTTTTCAATAAACAAGAGAACGCCTACTACCTTTCAATGATTGATTCGAAGGGCTATCATGTATACATTCAAATTAAAGACGATGATGACAATGTGATTCTGTTTAAAGAAACCCAAATAGAGACTGGAAACACTAGCATTAAATTTGAAACTGAAGAAGGTGAACAAAAAAGTTTCAAGGTAACCTTTCAGGAGTTAGACGGAAGCAAGTCGGCAACATATATGTTCGAATCATACGACGAACTGGTTTACATATATAGTAAATAAGAATTACTTTGCGTCGTCTCACACGGCGCAAAAAATGGCATCCACACCCAAACCTAAAAAGCAAAAAAGCGCAAACACTGTTTCAGCAGTTCGTAATGCATTTCCCCGGCAGGCAGAAATCATTTCTATAATCTTCTTTATGCTGTCGATCATCGGATTGTTGAATCACGAGCCCTGGCGCGATGAATTACAGGCATACCTGCTTGGTCGAGAAAGCCACTCCATCAGCGATCTTATAAACAATATCAAATATGAAGGCCATCCCCCTTTTTGGCACATCATCATGTTTATTCAATCACACATCGTGGATAGTTTACTAGTGATGCAAATTCTGCATACACTTATTGCTACGGCAACAGTTTATATCATCAATAAATACTTTTATATCGAATACCGTTTTAAAATATTACTCTCTTTCAGCTACTTCTTCTTTTACGAATATAATCTTGTAGTACGCAGTTACGGATTAGGCATCATGCTTTTCTTTACCTGCATTGCACTTTACACTCAACTTATTGCTAAGTCAAAAAATGAACATTTAAAACTGTGGCCTTATTTGCTGATAGGTGTACTTTTCATTTTGTTGAGCAACACCAGCGTCATGGGTCTTGTAATGTCAGCATCGTTTATGGCATTGTTATTCGGAGATTATATTATAGCCTATCAGCAAAAATTATTATCACATGTCAGAATTCGTGGAGGCGCCTTATTGCTTTTGTTTTTTATTATAGCATGTGGCATAGGCATTTACTTCATTAAAAGTGAACCCGATAATTCATATCCGGTTACTTACAATAAAGAATTTTCTTTTAGTGCTGTAAAATTTGCTGTATCAAAAATTTTTACCAATTATTTCACACTACTACCTACTGATAGCCATATCTATTGGAATAAACACATACTTGATCAAAAAGAACTGAGTACAGCATTCTTTTTGGGACTGATAACGCTGCTATTATTTTCCCTTTATTTTTTAAAGAACTCCAGAGTAGCCTTGTTTTATTTGAGTGGTACCATAGCAACGCTTGCATTTATTTTCTTCACCAACATGCGACCCTTTCGTTACTCAGGTCATTTGTTTGTATTTATGATTGCGGCATATGCATTAGCTGAATTTTATAAAGACGAAAAACAATTATTTCGCTTCAACTTACCCCAATTCATCTTGCCGATGACACGCATTTCATTTATCGTAGTATTAGTGTGTAGTTTTTACTCTGCAAGCGTTGCTTACTACAAAGATCTAAAATATCCTTTTTCGAATTTTACAAAAGCCGGTGAATATATACTGCAAAACAATTTAGATCGATTTGCCATTATGGGTAGCAGCGATTTTATCATATCTCCAATTACGTACTACACTCACAAGCCTATACATCTTCCTGAATCTAAACGCGACCAACTATTTATGATTTGGGACGGAGCCCGTAGAAATCAAATTGATTTTAACGACATCATTGCGGAATTGAATAGTCAGGTTAAGATACACGACACTGTAGTGCTCATATTAAGTACACCACTCACCTATATTGGTCCAGATCAAAAAACTTATGCATTTCAGGAAGACAATATTACGGGCACCTCTATACACATGAAATTCTTTCACAATATAGATGCATTAAATGTTGTAAATGATGAACGCTACTATTTCTACCTGGCCAATCGCATTAAACCTTGATTAAAAAAGTACCTGTTGGTGTAACAAAAAAAGAAATTAAGACTATAAGCTATCCGCTAAACACCATAGCTTATGAAACACCTAACGTGGCTGATATTGTTATTGGCTATTTCTACAAATTCACAATCTAGCACTATAAAGGGGCCTGCACCTACACAACTAAGCGTTCAGGTAATTAATAGCAACAGTGTAAAATTTTCGTGGCAGGGCAATCTGCGTGATTATATGTATAATCTGCGCTATAGAGTTAAAGGCAGCACACAATGGGTTTATTACAGCATCGAAGCACCAACAACCGTGCGAAGGGTGTTTAACCTTATTCCGGCAACATGGTACGAATGGCAAGTACAAGCAGCATATAGTTTGAACAAACGAGACACAACCTCATTTGTTAAAGGAGCTGAGTTTGTAACCGGAATTGATTGTCACACTCCTGAATACCTTCAGGCTAATATCCTGGATGCAAACAAAGCCGTCTTCCGCTGGGAGATGGTCAGCGCAGATGCAGTTTACACGTTTCGCATTCGCGAGTGGGAAAGCGAAAACTGGCGCAGTTATCAAACTTCGTCAAACAACCTGTTACTGACTGATCTTGCTGCAGGTAAAACCTATCAGTGGGATGTATCAGTTCTGTGTAACGAAAAACTTAAATTAGAATCAGCAAAATCTGAGATGATTTCTTTAAACACGCCAGTTCTTCAGAATTCAGATGCCAGCTGGCAAAGTCCTTACATACTCTATGAAAACCTGAGCTACCTGGACAGCGATCACATAGATTACATAACTTTCAGAGAAAATCAGCTGGCTGCTTCTAAAATAAAAAACGCTTCATTGATAAATGTTATTGGTGAACGATTAATGACTTTACCCATTTATTACAAGAACAACAGCGGTGAAATAGCTTTTGACCTCAGCGGAGATATACCTCCGGGTGTTTACACCGTAGAGTTTTTAAATAGTGGCGAAAAGGTAAGTAAGTCGGTTGTTATCTCCTCAAGATAATTAAAACGACTCCCACCAGACTCTTTTGCCAAGCGTATTGATATACTCCCAATGGCCCTCTTTCTTAACAAATGCAAGTCCACGGAAAAAATCATATGCTTCATCGTATTCTGCTGGTATTACTAGGCTGCCCGATGTATTGATGAAACCATACTTGCCATTTAATTCAACTCTTGCATAACCATTATGAAAAGAGTAGCACTTCATAGTTTGAGGCTTAATAACCCATTTACCAGCCTTATCTATGAATCCGTACTGACCGCCATCGGCTGTTAATGATTCAGAATCTCTGATAAAACAAGCTGCTAATCCTTCACTAAACGATCGAACAGTATCGTACTGAGGTTTTATGACTACCTGAGCTCTAGTATCTATAAAGCCATATTTCCCATTATCAAGAAATGCAATTAATCCTTGCTCAACATTACTCATATTGGCATGAGTTGTTTGCAGTTCAGGTATCAATCTGCAATTGGTATCAACAAATACTTCCTGATATGCTCCCATGCTTAGCACTTTTTGAACTTTTAAAAAGCCTTCATTAAAGTAGATATTTTCATCCTCAAAGAATCCATAACTGCTTGGTAAGTTATATCTTAAGCCTTGTTTAGATATCAGGAAATAATCAGCTGAACCAGTTTCAGCTACCATTGATCGATTGTTTGAAAAATTTGTAACATAACCTATAGTAGGTAGTCCAATATTTAATGTCTTTCCTTTCTTATCTATGAAACCCCATTGCAATCCAATTTCCAGTTCAATAGTACCTACTGCGCAAACACCTTCGCTGAAACGCTTCACCGTGTCAAACTGTGGCTCAATAATCATCTTGTTGTTAGGGTTTATGAAGCCATATTTTGTTCCTTGCTTCACTGCGGCAAGTCCTTCAAAATAATAGTGCGCATCATCATACATATAAGGTACTGCCAATTCTCCTTTAATGTTTATGTATCCATACTTGCCATCTTTAACAACTGGGAACAATTGAGTTTCAGATTTATCCTGTGCCGAGAGCAATGAATAACTCATTAACAGTAAGGCAATAGATAGTTGTTTCATCGGTTATTGTATTTTGAAGTGTAAAGTTAAGGCAGCGCACGTTTCAAATAAAGTGCCGCATTCAAAATAGCAGACAAACTCATTCAAGTTTTACTACACAGTCTTCATTTTTTCTTTTTCAATTCTTAAAATCTTGGAGCATAAACCTGCTTTGACTTAGGATATTTCACACTAAAGGCAAAACGCAGCTTCTTTTCCTCCTGAGGTTTCAATTCTAATTTCCACGTCAGTTTTCCGGTTTCAGGAATATAGTCCGCTCCACCCTGTTCCACCAGTTCAACCGTTATTTCGCTGTTTGCCGATACCGGTATCTGATCATACATCATCACTGTAAGCATTTCATTTTTCAAATTTCTCGCACTTATATCGTACGAAACCGAGCGCTTATAATTATCCCCTATCAATTTCTTTTTATCATAGTCCTTCACTTTGATTCGCTTCACAACGATCTTCTTATCGCGGCCTAGCGAAATTTTTAATGTATCTTCTGTACTGTTTGCATCAATACTTGTTTGACCTACGTATACTCCTTCAAAAAACACATTTGCTACGCCGGTTAGTAAATTCAACTCCGACCACTCTGTAATGCGCGCCAACAGAAACACGTCCTGATCCGACTTCGGAATACAGTAATATTCATAATCCGTTTTAATATCACTCTCACTCAGTATCACTATTTGCGGCTTACCCCCTGTCGGTATCGATTGAGCTATATCCACAGCAAACACCACTGCCAATTGATTTTGCTGCACACTCGTATAGTCCGCAGTGGTCTTATTCTTCTTGCCAGAATAATCATCCTGATATGCCCCTGCCGTAACCGGTTTAGAAGAAATAACCACACTCTCCAGTTTATCTCCATACTGAGCATTACCATAAAAATAATTCAGATACCACGGCTGCCACACAGGCCCGTTTGCCGATAAAGTAGGGTTGCCTGTGCTCACATTAATTTTAATCTTGTCCCAGTTATAACCCGTGTTCTGCCACACCGAAGCCTTATAGGTCAGCTTCACCGGCTTACTCACCCCTTCCCCTCTGATATCATATGTCGGCGTCCAGCCCGCATCTGCAGTATAATAGGTCATCGTAAACTGAACCGGCTGCGCCGTCTTGCTCTGCACCTGCGCTATAACCTCTGCAAAATACTTCTGTGACTGTTGATTCTTCTCGTTCAGCTGATTCGTAACATCCGTTTGCTGCTTCACTAACTTCACCTGCTTATTAGCTATCTCCAGGAGCTCCTCCTTAATTTTCGTCATCTTGTCTGCATACATATCATACATCTTGGCCAGTGTCTCCACACTTACACCCGTGTTTGCACCGCCTATTTCAATATTCTTCGTCAGCAAATCACTCATTCCATTTAAGACTGCCTTGCGGTTATCCAGCTTTGCCAATCGCTGCTTGATATTCTCCAGACTATCCTGCAGTCGCTTCGCCTCCTCCAGTTCCTTCTTGGGGGTTAGATAATTCGTTTGAGAAGTAACAGAGAGTATAACAATATCACTATTGCACGACAACTGCAAACTCTGTGCTTGCAGAGACAAGGGCAGATTTCTGATCACCACCTCCGAAGTTCCCTCCGGCAGGTTCACCTTCGCTCTCGATGTAATCTGCGCTCCTTGCAGATACACTGTCACCGCAATAATGTCAGCGTCTGTTTCATTGGGTTTCTGTGCCGTTGAGGTAAAAGTGATTATCAGTAGAATAAGGATCGATGAAATGATTCGGATCATAAAATGAAGTTTTATTAAAAGATATTACTTGGATGCCAACCCATGACGTATTACATAAATGGCGGTTCGAATTTAAGGGAATGAAGTTCAAATATCGGTGCTCGAACTATTTATTGTTTAGCAGTTAGTTTTTTTAGAAGCGAAATTTGACCGAGATGATAATAAGCATGTTCTATTATGGCTTCAATATTCCTTTGATATGTTCCATACTTTTCCTTGATAAAAATCTCATCAAGATTTTCCTCTGGCATTTGCTCTATATGTAAGGCTATTCGTTCAGCGTTTTGCAACAGTTTTCCAACTAATTGCTGCCATGATTCTTCATTAACCGAAGGTATATATTCAAAACTGAGCGAGTCCTTTATTTCAAGTTTCCTCTCTTCAAGTGCCTGCAGTACACCCTCAAGATAATAATTGACATGGAAGGTAAGGGCTTCAATAGCGTTGAGATTATGGAATCGAATACCTGCCTGCTGATAAGAAATAGAATGCAGCATCAGTTTATAATTGGTGTTTGCAATCCAAAGGTCACCCAGAAACAACTCTCTGATGCGCTTCGCTAATTCTTTTCTTCTATGGTTTGTACTTATCATGTCTTATTTACTTCATACTTAAATTTAGTCAACTATATTCCACTCATTTAATCCTCTCCAGCCTTCCCTTGCGTTTGACTATATTTTTATAGTCCCATTGTATCTCCTTCGCCTTTTTCAACCAACGCTTTAAGTCCTTTTCCTTTATTTCCGCTGCTGACCTATACCGCACCGAGGCATCCTTAAATTTTCCAGTACCCGGCTTTAATGTCTCCTCCTCAAACGACCCCCCACTCCAAAACATCAACCGTACTCCATCCTTCAGTTTATCATATCCCACTATCGGGTTACCTTCAATAAACCACACAGGGTGCCTGTGCCATATCTTGCTCTCTGCTCCTTTGAGGGCTGCATCTATAGTCGTGGCCAGCACGTCACAAATTAACTTGTCTTCTGATGATAATGCTTCGTTATATGTTTGTATATCAGGGTTCATTCATATAATTTTTATCTATTATCAAAATGTGCATCGCTTGGTGCAAAGTCCATAAATGCATACCGCTAATATCAAAACTAATCAACGCAACTTTTACCATCCGGTCAGCAATAAATTACGTGCGGCCCTCTCGCTGCATTTCTGATACCGGGCATAAGCCAGCGCCGCGCGGCTTCTTATTTGTTCATTCGTTTCACCTAACACATAACCACTCAATGCATCATGCAGCGTATAAGCTTCCGGTGCCATCAGTCCGCTGCTCCACACAAGAGGGTTTACCAGCGCGTCTTTCAGCGGCATAGAAAAGTAGTGCTTGCTGTAACATGCGAGTATCACAACATCTCGTTTTCTATGATCTGTATTTAAATAGCTGTCGTTAAGTTCAAAATCCATCAACCCGTCATGACCTATATATGCCAGCATCTGAGAATAGGCGTTAATACCTACTACTCTTTGCTCTATCATCAAAGTATCGTTGAGCTTACCACAGGAACTGTTCAGGAAATCAACAGTACATGCCTTGATATGCTTTCCATTATAGGCATCAGCAACCAGATAATAATTTAACGCGCGATGCCGGAAAACCAATCGCTCCATTTTCGTCGAATCTATCTTTTGCATGCGAATTAGCTTCCATTCACTGCTGTTCTTGAAATAAGTCTTAATACCAAATGCACAACCCCAGTATAAATTATTATTAGGGTCTTGCCCGTTACCAATCTTTGAAGGTACAGGTACTATCCCCTGATATCGATTATCGCATAATGCCACAAACACATGAATAGTTTTAATTGAACTATCCATCTGATAAACATCTGCTGATGCAACAAACTCACCTGGCAATTCATCATCGAGCGTTGAAGCAGGCTGAGCGTCGCAACAGCAAAAAGAAAAAATGATAATAAATCTTGTAGCATAGTTCCATTGCTCATTCCATACTTGTGTCACCATAGATGTAGCTCATTGATTAATTGAATGTGAGCCTAACGTAAAGCTTGACTCAAATCGTTTACGTCTTGAAAAAATCTTCACCAGGATGTTGAATTCAGCCGCTTCTACACATTCATCTCCTCTCGCTAAAACTCATCATCCAGTTAATTCCGAACTTATCTGTCAACATTCCGAAGTAATCACCCCAAAAGGTATTATTCATCGGCATGGTAATCATTCCACCTTCCGATAAAGCCTGAAAGATTCGGTCCGCCTCTTCTTTACTGTCGGCATTAACCGAAACAGAGAAATTGGTTCCCAAAACAAATGATGAAGCCCATTCGCTGCCTACATCAGATCCCATAATTGTAGAAGCCCCTATGGGTAATCCAACGTGCATAATTTTCTGATGATCTGCTTCGGGCAGCTTCTTCACTTCTTCTTCGGGCATCTCTGCAAAACGACCGAAATAACTATACTCCCCTCCGAATATGCTTTTGTAAAAGTTGAATGCCTCTTCGCAGTTTCCGTTGAAGTTTAAGTAAATGTTTGTTGTTGCCATGTTAAAGTTTTTTAATTTGTTGATGATATATTTTATGAATGACCCTCCGCCAATTCCTTCAAGCGCGTCAATGCATTCGGGTACTTCAACTCAAAGTATTCTTTATACTCTTCTACTGTATCCAGGTCAACAGTTAGTGCAGTAACACCGTCTGTTTCCTGAAACGTATAATTCTCGCAACCGCCGGCCCATTTCTCCACTTCCTCACCGGTAGTAATTTCTTCTTCCCCTTTCAGAACTCCATAGTGCTTAATGGAAACAAAATTTGCTGCCTCATTTTCCTGTATCAGCGAAACCATTCCCGCTTTATTACCACTTTCATCTGTACCTACAAAATGTATTTTACTTCCCTTGTCCCAGTTGCCTTCATAGGTTGAAGTTGGGTTAAACTCCGCAGTCCAGTGTTCGTAAGTCTTCTTGTCTTTTATTCCCAGCATCAGTTCATAAACTTTCTGAGCCGGTGCTTTAATGCTTGTTTTAAATTGTGTTTTAATCATAATGTTTAATATAGTTTATAGTGAGTGATGTTATCTATATTTATCGTTGAGTCCCTGGCCTTGTAAGATCATTGGTTTTATTTTAACAAGTCTTGCTTTTTGGGTGGCTTCCTGTTTCGCTTCGTTGAGGTAAAGTATATATTCTTTTTGTCTGCCCGGTGTCAGCTTGCTGAATGATGTTTTTAACTGCACATCATCTTTAATTGCTTGAGCTAACATCTCCGGTACAGCAACCGCTTTAAATTTTTCTGGCTTTATCTTCAGTCCTTTCTTTTCTACATCAATAGCTTCATTGATGTAGGCCAATATTTTCTTTTCATCAATTTCTTTTGCCGAGGTGAATCGCCATCGTCGCAGCGACTTGGTTTTATTTTCCTGTGCATTGACCAATACCTTGCTCTTGTCTTTCAGAAATACACCATTAAAGAACCATAGTGCAAAATAATTCTTGAACCCTCCATAGCTCACCACATTATTACCATTATAAGTATAAACCTCCGCACCCCACTTAATGGATTTTTCCAAGGATGCTTTGGAGATAATTTCTCTCAATATCTTAAGTTCTGCTTGCCATTCTTTATTCTGTTGCATATATCAAAAGTGGTACACTTATTTATATTTCTTCTTCAAATACGCAATACTCGACTTCATCATCTTCTTTAAAACAGATTGGTCAATATCCGACAAACGCTTGATATAAATACAAGCCTTACCCATTCTATACTTTCCTAATTTCTCCAGCATCAACTTCTGATCGTCGGTGCCGGAAAAAACATAAAGTGAAATAGCTGCCTTGCGTGGCGAAAAACCCAACATAGGCCAGTCACCCTCCTGTCGACTGCGCTCCGATTTATAATGATACACGCCAAACCCAATTATGGAAGGTCCCCACATCTTAGGCTCGCAGCCGCTTACTTCCTGCATCAGTTTAATCAGCTCATAACTGTCCGCACGTTTTTGTTCAGTGTCTGCAAATGCTTTGATGAAAGCATCAACACTGGCCTGGGTTTGTTTGGTTTTTATCTCAGCCATATCAATTTAATTTCGGAATCAGATAATAATAATTGTTTAATAATTATATGCAAGGTAAATAAATCTGATAAAGAAAGAAATGCTCTCCCAAATCATTGCATGAGAAGCCATTAGAATTTATTCAATGGCTCACAGCCCTATTTGTACCCTCACCTTCATTGAAGCACACAACGATTCTTTTTTACGCACCGAAGCTTTGATTGGAAGCAGATAAGTTTTCATTTTACTATCGTACCATATCGCCGTATCCCATGTGCTGTTTCCAATTGTTGCTCTGGCCTTCATTCTTCCCCAGCCTTCTTCCTGCGCTTTAAGATGTGTTCTGATTTCGACAGCTAACTCCTGAGGCAGAGATACAAAATGCCAAGCCGCTGCCGATGCATATTTCCATATTTCGGCTTCAAATTGAAAATTAATAGTGGTTTGCATCTGTTTATTTATTTCAACGAAACATGTATTGAATCAGGAAGATGAATAATATGGTACATTCTGCCTCTTAACTAAAAATGTATTTATTCATCAAAGTAAAAAAATATTCTGAGTATTTATTCTTTGTGATGATTCTTTTAAGATTTAGTGTCATATGTATTTGATATTTCTCCACTTAACTGATAATTCGATTAAATCATCAATAGATTGATAGTTTTGCCTTCCTTCTTATCAACTAACACCAATCATGAACATCAGCAAATTTCATACTTTCATCTTCGTGGCCATTAGTTTTTTTGCCGCGCCAAAACCTTCTTTTTCTCAAACACATTCCATTAGTGCATCGCACGTGATGGTGATGTGTAATGATTCATTATATAATTGGGGCAACACCGTACAAGGCAGTACACTAACTCCTGTTGTTGTTGAACTTCCCACAGGACTACAGTTTGAGCAGGTAAATGCCTTGTCAGGTTGTTCCTATGGTTTAGATGCTTCAGGTTCCGTTTGGAGTTGGGGCTTTGGTACTTCGGGTATGCCCGGACAAGGAAACACTTCCAATGTTTCTGTACCTTCAAAAGTGCACGGATTAAACAACACCGGCTTTCTTGAAAATATCAAGGGCATTTATGGTAAATATAAAACAGCTTATGCCTTAGGTACAGACAGCACGGTTTACAGTTGGGGTTCTAATACCACAGGTGCCTGCGGCGATGGCACTTACTTTAATTCAAAAACATTTCCGGTTCGTGTTATTGACGAAGATTTAAATGTTCTCGACAGCATTGTTGCACTCAGTGGCGCTCCTGAATTAGGTATGGCTTTAGATGTTATCGGTCAAATTTACGTGTGGGGACGTGATTATTATGGCGAAGCCGGTCAAGGTATTTCAGGCAACTACTATTTAGCTGCGCGCAAGGTTAGAAACGAAACTAATTTAGGTTATCTGTCAAACATCAAATCTATTGCCGCAGGCACTAATTTTTGTCTTGCTCTCGATAGTGCAGGATTTATCTGGGCTTGGGGTAAAAATAATTTTGGTCAACTGGGGCAAGGGAACACCAACAATACCAATCTTCCTGTAAAAGTTAAATCTCCAACAGGCAATCAGATTTTAAATAACATTGTTGCCATAGCTGCGGGAGATCAGTTTGCAATGGCACTCGACAACACGGGTAAAGTTTATGTTTGGGGCTCACATTTAATGGGTCAGCTTGGAGAAGAATTTCAAGGTCTTATCAGTAATTTACCCGTACTACAAGATATTGACGCTACAGTACAGGATATTCAAGCCGGTGGCAACGCGGCTTTAGTAAGGACTTCTGATAACGAACTGGTACTATGGGGTAGCAATATAGTTGGCCATATGGGTAATGGTACAATTTCAACTTATGTACCACTGCTTAATAATGTCCTTCATCAAAATGTAAATACGCATTTCAGCAATATCAAACAACTGGATGTAGGTTTTGAACGACAGGTAGCATTACTTAACAATGGTACCGTTTGGGCCTGGGGAGATAATGCATTCAATGTTGCAAGCAACGATTACGATCAGTCTTGCCTACCCATGCAGGTTTACGACAGCACCGGAACTTCTTTCCTTACTAACATTAAACAAATTGCAACCGGCAATCTTCATAATCTGGCTTTAACTAATAATGGGTTTGTTTACGGCTGGGGTAGCACCAACAATTATGTTTTAGGTAATCCATTAGGCACTTACTATTATCGTGCAATTCCTATTAGAAATTACGATGGAACTATGGTACAAAATGTACGGGCTATTGCTGCCGGTGCTAATGCCTCCGTGTTTCTTCACAACGACAGCACCGTAAGCTGGTGCGGCAGATTGTACATTAACTCATTAAACTCCTTGTCTTATGCCTATCCAGCTAAGATGAAAGACACTTCCGGTGTAAACGAACTCACGAAAGTGGTATCCATTGCCTGTGGTTTAAACAACATATATGCCGTTACTGCCGACGGGCAGGTTTGGGCAGTAGGTAATAACGATTATGGTCAGTTAGGACTTAATGATAACAGCTTCAACTATGGCACCCGACTGGTTCGCGATACTTCCGGCATTACGCCACTTACAGAAATTGTAAAAGTCAGTGCAAAACGAAACTCGGTACTTGCTCTTACTAACAGTGGCGAACTTTGGGCCTGGGGTGTTAATACCAATGGTGAGTTGGGCGTTGGTGATACCACCTTCAGCTATCAGATGCGTAAGGTATTAAACAGTTCCGGTACAGCACCTCTCCAAAATATTAAATCTATGAGCATAGGTGAATATCATGCACTCGCTCTTGATGCCGATAGCACTGCCTGGGCTTGGGGCAATAACGCTTATGGCGAAGTTCCCGATCTCTCTTTCGAAGATCAACTTTTACCGGTTAAGGTGTTACGAAAAGATGGTAGCGTTTTAACACAGATAAAAAGCGTTCATGGCGGCACCTTGTTGAGTTCATTTCTTGTACATGATTCCAAAGCACTCTCATGCGGTTTCAATCTTGATGGCCAAACCGGTACACGCCCCACTTTAGGTGAGCAAAGGCCTCAGGTACCCTTCTTAGCCTGCACATCACTGCCCCCGGTAGCCTTGTTCGAATTATCTGATACGGTTTCGTGCATTGGCGACTGCATTCAGTTTAACGATGCATCCCTCCACTTTCCTTCTTCTTGGCAATGGTCAGTTACAGGTCCCGAAAACTTTTCCTCCACATTCTCGGATCCACAGATATGCTTTACTATTCCCGGAACCTATCAGGTTAACTTAATTGCAAGCAATTTTATGGGAAGCAGCAATTCAACTACTTCAACCACTATCGAAGTCATTGACAACCCTTCTGCTCAATTCTCCTTCAGCTACGATACCGCAACACATACCGTAACGGTAGTTAATTATTCAAATGGTGCTGAATCATACAGCTGGAACTTTGGCGATGGTGTTACCTCTACTTTAACTGCGCCGCAACACACCTATACTCAAAGCGGCAATTATCAACTGTGCCTCACTTCCTTGAACGACTGCTCTCAAAGCACTGCCTGTGTTACCATTGCTGTTACCATATCCTCCGTCAATCCTGTAATAGCTTCTGCCAATTGTTTACTCTTTCCAAATCCTGCATCTGATGTGTTGTATTTACCTACTGGTTATCAGATACAAACCTTTTGGGTCTATAATAGTATTGGTCAATTAGTACTTACGCAGAATTCCGGTAACAGTATTGCTGTAAAAGATTTACCACAAGGCATTTATCATGTGGTCATTGAAACCAATGAAGGAAACATCTCTGCAAACTTTTGCAAACAATAGTAAGGCAGTTATCTTGTTTGATTAAATTATGATTTTATTAACTTTCGATTTATTAAACGTTGATGCGTGAGATGAAAGACATGTGATAAGTGAACAGGAAAGGTTCTGTAACAATGAATATTTAACCCATTTGAAGGTATATACTTTTTTAAACTCTGTATTATTCAAACTGATAACGAATTAAACTTTCTTCCAGAATAAACTAGCAAACCCGAATAGACCCGGTTTTCTAATTCTGTCTTACAATAGGTAAAACGTGATAATTTAATAAATATAGAAGAATAGTGTTTCAAAATGTCCCAGGCTTTCTGCGAAAGAGTAAAAGGGAAGGTAAACTGGGTTGCGTGCAATCAGTTTTGCTGGTACAGCCTTAGTTATCTAAATCCGTTTCGGCCAATCAATTGCCTCAACACTATTACCATTTAATACAATATATAATACCTTAATAATAAAAAAGCCCTTCCAATATGAAAGGGCTTTGAAAATTGATGAGTCGGTTAATTAAAACGACCACATATCATGCTCTTTCTCGAAAATTTCGTTCTTAATCCTCTCCGATTCCATTAAGGCATCTATACCAGCAGTGTAATCAGAAATACGTCGATCAAAAACATTTGATTCTTTAATCACATAACTGCTAAACATACGAGCTTCAAATAAGTCATCCCAACTAAATCGAATAGCGTCATTCCTAGGATTAAATACATCATTTTTAACTAAAACCTTTCTTAAATCATTGTAAGCTGTCCAAAACAATGGAATGTCTCCGAGCTGTTCGTCCTTGTACAATGGAGCAATAGCAACTATTCTGCATTGCATTGTAGAAGTTTCTTCGTCTATAAACCAATCTTCTTTAAGACGATAACGTTTTACCGCTCCATTATCAAACTCATTATAAACAGCAGTATCTCCAATAATTTCACCGGTTGAAGGGTCGTATTTAGGAACTGTGTCCCAGCCTGCACCACCGCGTTTAGAGGCATCCTGAAAGTTTGTTTTACTCAGGAAGTTATCCTCATTATATCCGGTAATTTCACCCGACTTCAGACCATCCATAAGAACAACAATCAATGGCTTTACATCTATCCAATCACTGTTGTTATATTGAAATGGGAAATTCATTTTCTCATTCACATCAATCACTCGCCATACACGACGATGCCAAAACACGTCAGATTCGCGAATGTGATCGTACAGAATTACTTCACGCTCCATTGGAGATACTCGATCGTAAAAACCGTCACGAGGTCTGTCGCCACTGGTAGTTTGCTGAGCCATTATTACTGATGGCAAGCAAACCGCGAGGAGTATAATGAATTTCTGAATTGTTTTCATAACAATGAATTTATTAGTTGATAGTAAGACTTATCGGGTTCAATGAACGGGTTTGACCATCAGGTCCCTTGGCTTTAATAGAGCGAATGATGATTTGATCCCCAGGCTTAGCTCCCTGAATTTTTGAAATAATTTCACTTGACCATTTCATACCTGAATTGCTAGTTATCCAAGGATCCTGACGTTTTGCTATAAAAATGAACTCATAAGATGTTACGCCAAATGTAACACCCTGGAAGTAGAAATCTTTAAGTTGTGCAATAACGCCGGGAGTTGATTTTAACTCACCTGTTTTAATGCTTCCTTCAAACTTACCTGCAACAACCGCTTGTGGATCTGGAATACGTTTGATTAAAAACTCCGTAGAACCGATAGTTTTCTTGGATCCCTGATCATCAACAGTTACATTAATGGTAACTTTTTTACCTATGTCGGTTGCACCCATGCTTGCAACATACTTACCTTTTGAACCGGTGAATGATCCAACAGTAGCTGAGGCGGTTACCTTATCAGACGAGAATCCGGGCACAGAAACAGAGAATGGGTTTGGCACACCGGCATAGATAATGTTTAAGTTATCAGAAGAAACGACTGCAGAACCTTTAGCAGAAGTATAAGCTGCCTCAAATGGATAGTAAGTTGGAGTCCCGTCTGGACCAACAACTTTAACTGCACCTGAATACTTTTGTTCACCATCACCACTTGCACCAACTTCGTATTTTCCCATACCACCTTTCACATCAATGTTACGACCACCACTAACAGGATTTTCTTTAGTTTCAAGATAGCCTCCGTCCGGGTCTTTCTTGGCATTTGCATTTAATGAACCAATAATAACCTCAGGATTTTGTGTAGAGTTGAATGCTGCAACAAAGATGTCTGCGGTATATTTCTGACCCTGCATTACATAGCTTGTTGGCGCAATTACACGTGCAGTAAGTTTATCAAACTTAAAATCTTTAGCATTAATCTGTTGAAGGAAGTAATCAATCATCATGGCTTCAGAGTTCTTAATGTCATTCTGAAACTTGTTTAATAGAGTGATGGCCGCAATAGTAGGAATCATATGAAAGTTCATATTCACCCAATCTTTGGATTGACCTTCAGCATTTTTAAACATTTGATCTTTAGATGGTACGTTTAATGGTAATTGAGCTTCGATCTCCTTTTTCCTGCCTGGATCCTCAACTAAACCTATTAGTTTTGAACGTAGAGCAAGAAGTTTGTCCTGTAATTCATAACCTTTATTTTCTTCAACCATTAATCTGGTTGATACATCAAGGTTTTTTTCATCTGAAAGTTTACCTTTATCAGAAGTCCATCCTGTATCAAAGTGGTTACCGGCCTCATCAGCCCAACCACCAGTTTGTTTTACAATTTCATCTGTTATTGCTTCCAGATCCTTAATGACTTTTTCAGATTCGTCTTTAACAATGTTTGCTTTGTCTAACCAAGGCTTAGTTTTGGCAGCATCCTTCTCCATTGAGGATTGGAAAGCTTCCATCGCCTTTGAATTTTTGTTATCCACTGAAGTATTTGAATTTTTTATACCTTCATTTACTACATGGAAAGCGTTTAGAATCTCAGCAGAAACGTTCAATGCCAGAAGAGCTGTTAACACGAGATACATCATGTTAATCATCATTTGCCTGGGCTCCTTAGGAATACTCATTTCTTATGGTGTTGTTGTTTTAAGTGAATAAGTAGTCCAAATTATTTAGAAGCTCCCATTTGCATGGCTGAAAGCATATTTCCGTAAACTGTATTCAAACTGTTTAAGTTTTTAGCCAATCCTGTCATTTCATTCTTGAACTTCTTGGTATCATCGACAGACTCAGTAAGGTTATTTAATGCTTCAGACAAGCTACCTACGAATTTATTCATTGACTTCAGGTGGTTATTAGTATCTTGTAATTCGAGTTCGTACATAGCATTTAAACTTGCTAGGTTTTTAGTAACCATTTGAACTTGCTCGTGGTATTTAACCGTGTCAGATTGTGCTGATTGCAATTTTGTCATTGCTTCTGTCGCACCCGCATAAGCTGTCTTCATGCCATCGAGTGCTTGAGCAGCTAACTTTGCTTTGTCAGAATATTCTTTCGTAGCAGCACCTGCATCACCCAATTGATTCATCTTTTCAATATTCTCACCAAGTTTCTTGAGATTTTCTCCTAAACGACGAACCATTTCTGGTTCCACTTTGGCATTCTCAAGCATACTGTCTAATTGTTGAGTAATGCCTTGACCACCGTGTATTGCTTTAGAATGTGCACGCTTTAATTCTTCCTCATCCGGAGCAATGTCAATTTCAGGGTAGATTTTTTCCCAATAGTAATCCTTGTGTGGAGGCAATACGCCGAGTAGCATAAAAATAAACGCTTCGGTTACCATCCCAGCAATAAGCATTTCTGATGCTCCGGGCCAGTGTTGAAGTTTAAATAATGCTCCCATAAGTACTACTGATGCACCAATACCGATGATCATGTTCTTTACACGTTTACCACGTTCTGATTCGAAAAAATGAGCCAGTTTCTTCATTGTGTGTTTTGGTTGTTTTTTTACTGTTTTAAATGATTAGTTAATGATTGTTCGAAAGTAATAGAAAATAATAAAGGTGAAGGTAAAAAATTATTAACGTCGTGTTAATCGTTGATAGAACGACCCAAGAATGTTAATACATTTCTAAAGCCAACATAACACTTAGCGGTATCTTGATACTCATAATTACGTGTTCCTGTCTGGCAGAAGTATGCAATATCTTTCCAAGAACCTCCACGAGTAACCTTCCGTTTTAGAGTAATGGGATCACTATCCTGTGCATTGTATTGCATATCAGGATTTAAATCGTGTACAAAGTGATAGGCATTTTCATTGTATGCGGTAGATGTCCACTCAGATACATTACCAGCCATACAATACAAGCCGTAGTCGTTAGGGAAATAAGCATCCGCTTTAACAGTATAGAAACCACCATCATCCGGATAGTTACCGCGACCCGGTTTAAAGTTGGCCAGAATACAACCTTTTTTATTTCGCATATATGGACCACCCCAAGGATAAGGGGAAAGTTCTCTACCGCCACGTGCAGCATACTCCCATTCAGATTCCGTTGGCAGACGGAATTCGTCATTTATTACTTCACCACGTTCAGTTTGGAAATCATTCCACAGACGAGTACGCCATTTTCCAAATGCCATTGCCTGTTTCCATTTGATACCGATAACAGGATAATTATCAAAGGCCGGATGCCAGAAATAATTGCGAGTCATTGGTTCATTGTATGAATATGTGTAATCGTGAACCCAACATAGAGTGTCAGGATAAACATTTACTATCTCTGATTTGATTACAGTAGTACGGTCAAAATCGGGGTTATCACGATTTACATTACGTGCAGCTTCTTTAAAGTCAACCCAATAGTAAACATAATTAAGTTTACGGGTATCAATTTCTTTTCTGCCTAAAATTTGTTGATTGGCCGGTACATAAATTGAAGTTAATGTTTCTTGAACACCTTCATCTTCCCAATCAATATTTTCACGCCAATTGATGCGTTGATTAGGTTCACCTTCATTTAGCAGGTGTTCACCGCCAAGCATAACGTGAGCTATGGAGTCGCGTACCCAGTAAACAAACTGACGATACTCGTTGTTTGTAATTTCAGTTTCATCCATAAAGAAGCCCTGAATAGAAATTGATTTTGATGGCTGAAACAGCGAATTGTTCATGTCCTCATCATTTTGACCAATGTGTAATGTGCCGGATTTAATATAGACCATACCGTATGGAATTATTGTAGTCCATTCGGGACGATCTAAAACCCCTAGCAATTGACCATTGTAGCCACCTGAACAACTGGCTATGATAGCCAGAATAGATAGCGCGAGGAAAGAGCGTACTTTAACCATTAGGTTTGTATTTTGTGTGTCTGTGTTGCGAGCGTTAGGATTGTACAAGTGCGTAAAAATAGAAATAATCAGTATTTCACCAAATAGCTGAGAAAATTATTTTAAACACTTGAACGGACTTTTTAACGAGGGTTTTGGAAAAATGTTACAAGATGTTTAAAAACGAGGTGTATAAATTATTTTACCCGGTTTAGCCGTGGTGCTTAATCCTACCCTGTATGTGAGTAGAATTTCCTGTGAACCATATGAAACCTTATTGATTACAGTCAAAGGATATTCATAAGCATAGCCCAAAATAAGCTTCTTGGAAAGGGTTAAAGAAATTAATGCCATTAGAGCATCCGCCTGAATTGATGCAGCTCTATAGCCTGCTCCAAATGAGAATGCTTGTTTAAAATTCAGCATCAAATTTGTTTCTGCCTGTAGGTCCGTGATATTGTACTTTACTAAATAGTTGTTACTCAAACTAACCTTTTTGTTGATATCAAATCTTTTTCCAAGTGAAGCTATATAGTGTCTGTTTAGCTTAGGGCTTTGATTATTAGTGAGTTTTAATTCTGGTTCTGTGATATTAACGGTTGAGAATCCTAAATAAAATTTCTTACGCACGTATAAAAACCCGGCTGCTATATCAGGTGCAATTGCACTAACTTTGGACACAGGTAGAATGGGGTCATTATGATTGATGGCGCCGGACTCATAATTACCTTGTGGCGTAATAATGCCCCCACCATCAATATAGGCTTGTACTATTCCAGCACGAACACCAAAACTGATTGTACTTTTCTTTTTCCTAATGATGTACGCATAGTTCAATCCGGCACTTGTATTACGCTGTAAGCCCTGCTGCATGTTGATAATAGTTAACCCAAGTCCGCTGTGGATATTGTATGCAGGAGTTTGAAAATTGAAATTTTGCGAAAAAGGTGAGCCATTAATTCCCATCCATTGATAACGTGCTCCCCCATTGAATGAAAGGTAATCCGCTACTCCGGAGGAAGCAGGATTATAGGTATTTAGATTGTCTGCAAACAGTGCAAACTGAGGAAATTGTTGTGCTTGAATAAAATTTGTCTTGCACATTAAAAATAAAATGGAGTATAACCACGGGTTTGCTTTCATCCTGTGCCAAATTAACCTAATTCTGTAAACTCTTGTGAAGTGAAGCCACATCTGATGTTGGTAAAGAACATGTATTATTTATGCAGAGGTAATATAGTACTTCGTTTTCGTTGTTTAGCTTGTCATAAAAGATGATGTCGTTTAGTCTATTATCTACGAGGGGCAGAATTAAAAAATCAGGTCTAAAAGAGGTGCTGAATCGATTAATATACTTCATCGCATTTCTGCCGGTAATAATCAATTCACCAGCATGTTTGTATTGCTTCAACATTGTCGTCAACCAATAAGAAAACGACTGCGGGTATTGTTGAGATATTCCTTTGGCATTCTTAGTTAATAACTCAATCTTTTCCTGATAAAGACTATTTGGGTCAATTCGATTGAGGTCGATGAGATTTTGTAACATAATAGAATTACCTGATGCAATAACACTATCAAACAATTCAATTTTAACTACAATTACATCCTCCTTATTCTTATGAGTAAATTGAAACAAGCTAAGGTCCTCATTCCAAAAATGTTCAATAGTCAGTTGGGTAATTATTCTAGCACGATTCAGTTGCTTAGATTCGCCAGTAAGTTTGAAAAGAGCTAATGCAGATTGAATCACAGCTGCATAATCTTCAAGCAAAGCATCGTGTTTTATAATAGACTTTGATAACTGATGAAATAATGTACCATCAGGCTTCATGAATTGTTTGAATAAAGTTTCAATCGAATTGATTGTTTGAGTTCTAATATTACTGTCTTCAAGTACTTCAAATGCGTTCGCAAATGCATGGATCATCATAGCATTCCAGGAAGTAATTTGTTTGTAATCAAGTCCGGGCTTAGTGCGCATTTTTGCAATGTTGATGAGTTTATGATTTGCTATTCGTAATTTTTCAATAAATTCAATTTCGGTAAGGCCAATTGACACAGCAAACTCATTGATACTGCGAGTTCTGAATAATATATTTGTATGCTCCCAGTTGCCTTGTTCCAAAATATTGTAGTACTTGAAATACCAATCGGCATCATCGTGCAATAGCAACTTTAACTCTTCTGAAGTCCAGCAATAATACTTTCCTTCAACACCTTCAGAATCGGCATCATAAGCGGAATAAAACAAGTTATTATTCTCTAAAAATTCTGCCTGAATGAATCTAACTGTTTGTTCAAGAGCTTCATATATTTCAACATCTCCGCTTAATTTGTAAGCATCGCAGAGTAAGTTGATAAAGTTAGCATTATCATACAGCATTTTTTCAAAATGAGGAACAAGCCATTGGTTGTCTGTTGCATAGCGACATAAACCACCACGCAATTGATCATATATACCCCCACGAATCATCATGTGTATTGTTTTTAATGCATGGATTAGGGCTTCTTCAGATTGATAGAAATAATAATAATGTAAGAGAAACTGCGATGTATAGGTTGAAGGGAACTTTGGCGCAGTTCCATATCCACCGTACTCTTTATCGAATGATTGCTTAAGGATATTAAAAGCCTTATGGAAATAATCATCATCAATTTCCACATCGATTTTACTCTTTAGCGAGTAGTTCAAACTTTTCAGATGTTCATATAGCTGCTCTGATTGTTCAAGCACCAACTCCTTACGTTTTGTATAGGTTTTACTGATTTGAATTAATACATCTCTCCAAGAGGGTCTTCCAGAGTATGGCCTTGGAGGAAAATAAGTGCCCCCGTAAAACGGTTTCTTATCCGGTGTTAGAAACACATTCAACGGCCATCCACCCTGACCGGTCATAGCCTGAACAGCATCCATATAAATGTGGTCAATATCAGGTCGTTCTTCACGATCGAGCTTGATGCAAACGAAATTGCTGTTCATCAATTCAGCAACCTCAGTGTTTTCAAATGACTCTCGCTCCATGACATGACACCAGTGACAAGTAGAGTAGCCAATGCTCAATAAAATGGGCTTGTCTTCTTTCTGAGCACGATTGAATGCTTCATTTCCCCATGCATACCAGTCAACCGGATTGTAGGCATGCTGAAGTAAATATGGACTGGATTCATTAATGAGCCTGTTGGCTTTACGTTGATTTTCTTTCATAAAAAGAAAAGAGTCGTTTGAAAATGAAATTACTTACTCGCAGCGAGGTATTTCTCTAAAGCTGCAGTCATAGATGGATGCTCTTTAGTAGGAGCAGGCACATCCAAAGTCAAGTTGCTAGTAGTAACTTCACTACAGGTTTGCGGCCCAAACGCACCAATCTTGAGTTTGCCCTGCTTGAATCCGGGAATATTATTGAACAAAGATTTTACAGCTGCAGGAGTAAAGAACACAATCATATCGTACGCTAATAATTCTTTTGCAGGCATATTTACCGGTACAGTGCGAAATATAATTGCCATACTATGTTCCAACTTATGCTTGCTTAAGAAATCAGGAATCTCACTTTTATGATTGTCGGCACAGGGCACAAGAATTTTCTCTTTGGTTTTATACTTCAAAATCACATCGAAAAAATTTTTCATGGTGCCATCGCCAAAAAATACTTTACGCTTACGATATAATATATACTTCTGAAGATAAAGTGCTATTGACTCCGTCATACAGAAGTATTTGGTTTCTTGAGACATTTTAACCCGTAAATCCTCGCACAACTTAAAGAAGTGATCAATTGCGTTGCGGCTGGTGAAAATAACAGCACTATGCAATATCGGGTTGATTTTATATTTTCTAAACTCCTGAGCAGATATTCCTTCCAAATGAATCATTGGTTTAAAATCAATCTGCAGTTTAAATTTTTTAGCAAGATCGAAGTATGGGTTTTTTTCGGATTCGGGTTTAGGTTGAGTAATTAATATTTTCTGAATCTTGACCTGTCTTGTTGGCTTAGCCTTAGGCAAAACCGGTGCAGCTTTTTTAGATGCAACGGATGTCTTTTTAGTAGCTTTTGATGAGGTTGAAGCAGTTTTCTTTACTGAACTCTTCTTGGTGGCTGACTTCATTCAGATAGGCTTTCGGATAAACGTTGTTAATGAATGTTGTTAAGAATGAGTTTTATTCCAATCAGCACGGGTGCGATTTCGAGGGTGCAAATATAAATTAAAAAATGAAAAAGGTTTTGGCCATTAGCTTGAGAAACGGCACCATACACCCTGAAATATCTGTATAAAAAGAAAGTTGAAATAATCACGGAGGCGGCAATAGATGCTATGTATGCAATATCTAATGGCGCATAAAATTGAAGCAATATGAAGGGATATAACAAAATGCCTCCAGCTCGAAATATTTGTAATTCGGTAAAATGGAAAAAGCCAACCTCTTTATGTTTGTTAGTGATATATGATGCTAATTGAATGGAGATATTGCGAAGAACAAGAATGAGCATGATGACTATCCAAGAAGCGGGTAAAAGCAAGTAGTTGTATTCAGACCACTGATGTGTTACCTCATCGGCTATGAGATATACCCATAAAGCTGTCAATGTTATGAAGTTGAAATTCATCATTACATAGCCCGGCCTGATGCCACTGACTAATGCTTCACGATAGACTTGTTGCATAGTGCTGTTGCTCATGAATACAGTAAATACATCATTGAACTCCTTAGCATAACGGAAACGAATAAGTGTAATTAATGCAAACAAAATCAGGAAGATAATGAATATCCAGTATGGCACTCGTGTTTGATGCAGTGACTGTATTAAAATATCTGATTGTGCAGGTGTTTGATAGGTCTGAAGCACACTATCCAACTGAAGCAGCGCAGAGGCCTTGATTGAGTCCGGGTAAAATGCAGGCATTGCACTTGCGGAAGCTGTATCAGGTAGAATTGATACTTGTGCCAATACATCAATACTCCGCATGCAAAATAGCAGCATCAAGCAAATCAGAATTTTAACTTGAAATGATTGACTCATTATTCTGTTGCAAAATAACATCAGAATATATTTATATATCCAAAGTGAATTTTCGCAGCCCGAAAACTTACAGGAGCTACCTCGGTACGGCCAAGTGCATAACTGACATTAAAGAGACCGGCACGTGTCTGAAAAGTAAGCCCTGTTCCGAATCCAGTAGGGTAGGTCACAGTGTAATTTGTGTTTCCTGAGAATCTATTCATTACTCCTATATCGGTAAAAACGCTGATAAATGAAAACTGATCGAGCAATAATCTGTACTCAATATTTAAAACCTGATACGAGGAAACCAAAATACTTTCCTCATCAAAGCCTCGCAGAAACTTATTACCTCCAAGTCTGAACAACTCTCCCACAACAATATTTTTACCAATGATATACCCTGCATCTATTTGGATTTTTATAACTGCATGGTTAGCTACGGGCCAGTATTTATAAAACCTAATGATACCACGATACTGATTGCCTTTGTTTTGGATTGAGTCGTAAAGTGAGCGGAAAGAAAATTCGGGGTTGAATGGGTCTTTGAGATTGATAATTCTGAGGTTGGGTTCAATACGTCTTAACCCGACTGCTACATTCAGAATAAAACCATAGCCTTTTCGGGGGTTAAAACGGAAGTCGGTTTTATCGTATGCATACTCGATTCCATACGTACTGTTGTTTACATCAAGGTTAGACGGAAGTTTTTTGGTAAACAAAACAGCAGCTGTATCAACTGAAATAATTCGGGTTTCAAAACGCTTGTAATAACCTTTAATATAATTTCCACCGGTATATAAATATTGAATACCGATGTCATACTCCAGATTTCTGAATATAGAATCATTGACAAAAAGATTGAAACCAGCATCGATACCGAAAGGCGTTGAAAGTAAAAAAGGGTATATGATTCTTGACTTGGCTCGTGTGGTGCGTGCCTGAAATTTTTCGAAACGGAGCGATAACTGTTCACCATATCCCAATGCATTTTGAAGGTTGAGTTGTACATCGCCGGTGATGAGCACCTTACCTGAACTATTGATCAATGAACTGTTAGGCAACACACCGATAATAAAATCGAAGCGGTTTGCATTTTTCTTTTTCAGGTACAATGTTATTATCGCCTTGTCTGCAAAAAAGTTAATAGTAGGTTGTTTAGCAGACTCAAGAAACGGTAGTTCTCTGAGTTTCTGAGATATGTTACGCACCAACTCCTCGTTGTAAAGTGCCCCCTTTTTAATACCAATATAATTTTGAATATAGCGATTGGTTAGTGTTATATCGCCAATGATAGCCACACTGTCAATTAGAATTAATTTACCTCGATCTATGCTCAGGTCAGCATATATTCTGCTATCTTTTTCAATCAGGGATTTTAGCTGTATAGATGCAAATGGATATCCGTTATTTTCATAATACCTCAAAATCTGATTAAACAAAATATCAAGTTCGTTGATGGCAACTATACGACCGCTCAGCGATTTAACACGTGAGAGTTCGCGCGATGCAAGCAGTTCATCCGACACGTCTATCCTACCCCACTTGACCACAGTTCCTAATGAGAGCGATATAAAGGTGCTGTCTTTTATGTTTGAAAAAGAATTGACATATGCATTGACATAGCCTTTTGCAAAAAGTTGAGCGAGCGTTTTATTTAGTGTATTGATTGCTGCATTAGAGTCGGCAATCTGTGAAGGATATGAAATAATGTTTTTAAATTCTTTATCAGAATAATTTTTGGCACGAATGATTAATGTATGCTGCGCCTTTACAGAGCCAAACAAGAAGAAAAATAAAAGGTATAGGCTGCGATGCAATGTGCTTATTAATTTCGTGACAAAATTCGTTGTAACAATATTATATGGCAGGCATCTATATTCACATACCTTTTTGTAAACAGGCTTGTCATTATTGTAATTTTCATTTTAGCACAAACAGAAAGAGTATAAACGATTTTGTTGAAGCATTATTGACCGAGATTAAGCTTCGTTCAGAAGAATGGAAGACAGAGTCGATTGATACATTGTACTTCGGTGGAGGCACACCTTCCCAACTCAGCATACAGCAGTTAGAATTAATTATGACGGCTCTGAGCAAACATTATCTGACTTCATCTTTAAAAGAAATAACTTATGAATGTAATCCTGATGATTTATCAGTTGATTATCTAAAAGGCCTGAAACGAACGGGTATCAGCAGGTTAAGTATCGGCGTACAATCATTTCACGACAAACATCTGATTATGATGAACCGCAGCCACAAAAGCGAGCAAGCAACTAACGCGGTAAGTTCTGCACAGGGCATTGGTTTCAAGAATATCTCCATAGACCTGATTTATGGCTTGCCCTACTTATCACTAGAAGAATGGAATCATAATCTGGAGCTAGCCGCCAAACTTCAGGTACCTCATCTTTCATGTTATAGTTTAACCGTTGAAGAGCGAACAGCCTTAGCTCATTTTGTAAAACAGAAAATAATGAAACCTGCTGAAGACGATCTGAGTGTAGGTCAGTATCAGGCATTACTAAAATGGAGTGCTCAAACAGGTATACAGCAATACGAGATTTCAAATTTTGCCAAACCAGGTTTCGAGTCACAGCACAACAGCAGCTATTGGAAAGGTATTCCCTATTTAGGTTTGGGGCCTTCGGCACACACTTACATTCATAAAAAACGTTTCTATAATCCGGCAAACAATGCTCGCTACATTAAAGAACTTCTTGCAGGAAAGTTACCGAAGACAAGCATAGAACTCCTAAGTGACAAAGACGTTTTCAATGAATTTATAATGACACGTTTGAGAACCGTTAATGGAATTCACCTTGACGAACTGCATCAATTTTCTAACGAGTTTGTGAATTATTTCAACTTAACCTACCCTGCATTAGTACAGCAAGATTTGATTCAAGTAAAGGATGGAAATTTTCAATTAACAACAGAAGGCCAAATGCTCAGCGACCACGTCATGAGCGCTCTTTTTATCGTTGACTAATTCTTTTTTTCGGGATTAAACTTTAAATCCCCTAAACTGAAATAGATAACCTCCGCCTGAGGGTATTGTGCTTTGATAACCTGCAAAGTGTTGTTAGAAATACTGTTGTAACTCAAATCAAGCTTTTTTAAGGAAGGTAGTTTAGCAAATTTTCCTGCATGCGAATCAATGTTCAGGTCAGGATTGAAACTAAGATTAAGATACATTAATGATGTAAGCGCATTTAAATCAGGCAAAGAATTCAACAGATTTGCTTTTATATCCAATGATTCGAGTGCTGAACATTGAGCAATAGCTGCCGGCAAACTTTCCAGTTTATTGTTTCTAATATTCAACGTCTTCAACTTTTTCAGGTTACCTATTTCATCAGGCAGTTTATCCAATAGTTGATCGTTCAAACTCAATTCCTCCAACTCGCTCAACTGACCAATAGTCTGAGGACAAATTAAAATATGCGGAATGGCTTTATTAGGGAAAAAGTTACCATCCAGTTTAAGAACTCGCAAAGAAGTAAGATTGCCAATCCACTCCGGGATGCGGTCGAAGTAATTGTTCGATGCATAGAGTTCTTCGAGCTGTTTACAGTTTTTTATTTCGTTAAACGATGTTAGACCGCACCAGTCAATAGCTAAGGTTTTAAGCTTGTGCATTTTCTCAATTCCGATTGGAAGAGACATCATATAAGTGCCGGTCATATTTAGTAATTCCACATTTACCAACTTGCCAAAAGACACTGGAAATTTTTCGATTTGATTTCGTGTCTGTCCGCTTTTCGAAGTACTGATATTGAGTAATGTAAGTTTAGAAAGACCTCCGATACTTTCAGGAAGTGATTCCAGCTTGTTTCCATCAGCGTGCAATTCCAGCAACTCGGTTAATGAACCTAGTTTTGCAGGCAGTTCGGTTAATTCGTTGTTGGATATTTTTAATACCATCAACTTTTTCAACTGTAATATAGGTTCAAAGGCAACCTTCCAGTTCATCAGATAATTATTGCTGAGATTTAGAAAAGTGAGTTCAGAAAACTCAGAGAAGGTTGAGGGTAAAATGCGAAGGTAATTACCCTGAAGATGTAATCTGTTGACTGTAATAAATCTGTTAATGGGTAGTGGCAATTCACTCAACGCATTACCAGACATATCAAGTTCTAAAAGTTGTTGTGGAATACGATTGAGCACTTCATCCCATTTCATACCTGGGTTGAAAGAAAGATTGACATACCTGAGTTTAGTAAGCTCAGAAATACATTCAGGAACAGTTAAAAAACTGTTTGTCTTTAGTACAAGTGATCGAATTTTTTTTAGCTTGTTAATTCTTTCGTGCAGTTTACTCACCTTACAGACAGATATTTCTAAAAACTCCAGTCGAGAGATTTGACCCAGTATACCAAAGGTTTGAGCCCAGTCCACTTTGTTGCAATACTTAAATGTAACACCACGCAGGTTGGTTAGTAAACTGAAATTTTCCGGCAAAGTTTTTAAACTGTCATATTCCAGATAGAGGTATGCGCAACGTGAAGCGTTTTTAATAGCAAGGTCAACACGATAAAAAGTACTGTCCGAGTTGTAAGGAATCTGCGTAATGTATTGTGCTTGTATTGCTGATGTTTTACACAAGAGCAAAAAAGAAAGCAAAGACAAAAATAATTTGGGTCTTGTATTCATTGGATTATATAGAAAGGGTTAAACCATCATATGCGGCGAAAACACCTGCAGGCAATTCTTGCTCCAACTGATTGTGCAAGCCCATTTGATGGCTGATGTGAGTCAGGTAGGTTTGTTGTGCGCCTATAATTCTTGATTCTTCGATAGCTTCTGAGAGGGTAAAATGAGATATATGGGCCTCGCGTCGAAGAGCATTTAAGACCAACACTTCCGTGTTAAAAATCAATTGTTTGGAATAATCGGGAATGTGATTGGCATCTGTGATATAAGTAAAATTTTTTATCCTAAAACCAAGCACCGGCATTCTATGATGAAAAACTTCAAACGGTATAAAATTCATGCTACCTATCTGAAATGCCTCACCGGCTTTGATGGTATGCAAGTCAACTTTAGGAATACCCGGATAATCAGTTTCGTCGAATATGTACTGAAATTCTCTCTTCAAAGCCATTTGTGTATGAACAGAGGCATAGACATCCATAGCTTTATTGCTGAAGTAGTTAAACGCGCGCACATCATCCATTCCTGCGGTATGGTCTTTATGGCTATGTGTAAATATTAATGCATCCAAATGCTTCACATGTTCTCTAAGCATCTGTTGTCTGAAATCAGGACCCGAGTCAATAACCACACATGTGCCGTCATCTTCAATCATCACACTACTGCGTAGGCGTTTATCGCGCAGGTCGCTTGAACCGCATACATTACATTTACAGGCAATCAGCGGAACGCCTTGTGAAGTGCCGGTTCCGAGAAAGGTTACTTTCAATTGTAACGGTTTGCCTCTTTTAAATATTTAAGAAACTGAGCGTTCTTTTCCGAAAGCGTCCCATCATTTATTTCAAGAGTTGGAATGATGTCAAGAAAACTGTTGATGCGTGACTCGGTATTGAAGAACTTATTAATCACCACTACTCGTTTATCTTTTAAAACACAATAACCTGCTTTAAAATTTCCTTTCTCATAGCGCACATTATATGCAGCTTCTTTCATCAGGTCTTCAATCTTTGCTAACGTAGTGCTTGTGTACTTAAACATGTTTTTAATCTCTGCTTTCAAAATTAACTTGGAATTTTACTTGTATTTACAACTATGTACACAAAGAAATTCACACACTTACTATGGATACTGATAATTGCAAATTCAGCAACAGCACAACAATTCAGCGGAGGGTTTTATGCCGGTATCATAGGTTCACAAATTGACGGCGATCAAACTGCGGGATTTAACAAAGGTGGGTTAAACATTGCTGCAACAGTTCAGTATCCAATTGCCGACAAATTTTTTATGTCTATGGATATTGGTTTTGCCCAAAAAGGTGCTCAGTCAAAAACCACATTTGGATTTCCAAGGGCACTATATATCAATGTTAATTATGTGGATATACCACTTTGCATCAACTTTTACGACAGGCAGCATGTGGGTTTTACCGCCGGTTTGCAATACAGCAGAACAGTAGGTAGTATCAAACAGGAAATCATCAATCTGCCAAATAGTTCAAGGACGTTCGGATTAGATACTTTTGAAAAGGATGATATACAGGTTATTTTAGGTGGCACCTATTATTTTACACCGAAACTAAATCTGAATATCAGGTATGGCTATTCATTATTTCCAATGGGATATAGTAAAGGCAGTCTTTACAGAAATAATGCAGCCTTCAATAATGTCATACACATACGTCTTGGGTTCATATTAGGTCAGGAATTTGATGAAATTAAAAGCAAGAAAAAATGATAGTGTCGACTGCGGATGTGCAATTTTTTATGTCCATTGTTGGTGAAGAATATTTAGTTAATCATCAGCACGAAAAATTTGAACGTTACACACACGATGAAACCGAAGACCTGAGATATGCACCTGCTTTGGTTATTATTCCCAAAGCGGTTGAAGAAGTTTCAAAAATTCTTGCCTATTGTAATAAACAAAAGATTCCGCTTACTACACGCGGTGCAGGAACAGGGTTGAGTGGTGGAGCATTAGCTTTCCACGGTGGTGTAGTATTGAGCACTGAAAGATTCAACAAGATATTAGAAATCAATGAACGCAACGGTTATGTTATTACGGAGCCGGGTGTAATTACAGAAGTATTACAAAACACTTTAAAAGAACGGGGTTGGTTTTATCCTCCTGACCCTGCCAGCAGAGGCTCTTGTTTTATAGGTGGGAATGTGGCAGAAAATTCAGGTGGACCAAAAGCGGTGAAGTACGGTGTGGTAAAAGATTATGTGATGAATCTTGAAATGGTATTACCGGATGGTGAAGTAATTTGGACCGGTGCAAATGTGATCAAAAATGCAACCGGTTATAATCTGACACAACTTCTTGTTGGTAGTGAAGGAACGTTAGGAGTCGTTACAAAAATTGTTTTGAAGATAATTCCTCATCCGCAGTTTGATGTACTTCTTATGGCTCCGTTTCAATCTGCAACAGATGCCTGTGCTGCAGTAGCGTCTATATTCGCCGCAGGCATTACTCCTTCGGCTATGGAATTTATGGAGCGTGATGCCATTGAATGGGCCTTGAAATTCACTGGTTCTGAAATGATTTTACCTGAGCATATACAAGCTCATTTACTAATAGAACTCGACGGCAATAATATGGATGTATTGATGCAAGAAGCAGAAAAGGTATCTGTAGAATTGGAAAAGCACGGATGTGGTGAAATACTTTTTGCAGATAGTGCGCAACAAAAAGCTGATTTATGGAAGTTGAGAAGAAGTGTGGCCGAAGCGGTGAAATCAAATTCCATTTATAAAGAAGAAGACACTATTGTACCCCGTGCACATTTACCCGAGTTATTATGCGCTGTTAAACAAATTGGTAAAAAGTATGGTTTCAAATCAGTGTGTTATGGGCATGCCGGTGATGGCAATTTACACGTCAACATTATCAAAGGTACACTGAGCGAAGAACAATGGATCCATTCATTGCCTAACGCCATCAGCGAAATATTCACAGAAGTTGTGAAACTTGGCGGCACACTAAGCGGTGAACACGGAATTGGATTGGTACAAAAAAATTATATGCCCATTGCACTTAACAAAACTCAATTGTCGTTAATGCAAAAAATAAAGCAGGTGTTTGATCCTAACAACATATTAAATCCAGGTAAAATTTTTCCGGACACATGAATCGATACTTCTTGTTTAAAATATTATTTATAACAATGCTTGCATGCTGCCAGAGTCAGGCTAATGCATCAGATGGTGAACCCAAACAGCGTTTCAGCTTAAAGGATAGAATCTTTTTTGGTGGTGGCGCTACATTATCTTTTGGTAACATTACCTTAGTTGGTGCTTCACCCATAGTAGGATACAAGGTCAATAAGCGCTTAGCAGCAGGTATGGGTGTAGAATATTTATACTACAGAGAAAAGTGGCAGCGCACAGGACCTGTTTACCAAACATCTATTTATGGTGCTAACCTATTTGCCCGTTATCGTATATCCGATAAACTTTTTGCACACACGGAATATGGTTTCACCAACTGGGAAATTCCGGTATTTGATCCGGTTGCTTACCGATATACCACCGAGCGAAGAAATGTTCCTCAACTACTATTAGGTGGGGGTTATATTCAACCGATTAGTCAGCGATCATCATTTATTCTGATGGCATTATATGATGTACTCTATAACCCTCTAACCAGTGTAAATCAACGACCATTTATCTTCCGAGCGGGATTTAATGTAGGTTTTTAATATTAAAAAAGCCGTATCATCGCTGATACGGCTTCTTACTAAATATTCGATATCGCGAATTATTGCTTAATTACCTTCATGGTCTTGCGTCCTTTTTCATCTTCCGCAACCACCATATAGGCTCCTGCTGCAAGTTGATTAATATCGAAACGAATGGTAGTGGTTGACTCTATCATCAAAGATTGATTCAACACTTCCTGACCAATGTAATTGTATACACGAACAACAGTATTACCCTGGAATCCTTCCAGTAAAACATTCAATAATGAAGCAGCAGGATTAGGGTATACATTCATAGTACGAATGCTTAATTCCTCGCTTTGCTCTTCAACACGACATGTTCCAACACTCAATACTATAGTTTCAACCTTTGAACATCCTTTTGCATCTACTACTGTGAGTTTGTAAGTACCCACTTTTAAGAAACTGATGATGTTTGAACCACTTGAAGTGTAGTTATTAGGACCTGACCAGTAGTATTGATAAGGAGAAGTACCTCCTGAAACAACCGCTTTAATCTTACCATTGCTGGCAGTATTTGATGTAGGATTGGTTTTGGTAATACAGATTGAAATGGCAGTAGGCTGGGTAATAGTAAACGATTTCGTAGCCGTGCAGCTATTGGCATCTTTCACCGTGACTCTATAAGTACCGGCAGAGAGATTGTTCAGATTCTTAGATGTAGAAATAATAGTTGTACTACCGGATCTTCTCCATTTATATGTAAATGGTGTTGTACCGCCACTTACATTTAACACGATAGCACCATTACCACTACCATTACAAGTTAAGTGTGTTAATGTTCCACTAAGCACCATAGGCACAGGAGCAGTTATGGTGACAGACCCTGTCTTAGAACAGAACTTATCTTTAACTGTAAACGAGTATGTTCCAGCGGGTAAACCTGTGCGTGTAAACGTTGTTGCACCGTTGTTCCAGATAATGCTGTAAGGAGATGTTCCGCCACTTGGTGTAACTGTTGCACTTCCGGTACCATTGCAATAAGACTGACAGGTAATGTTAGTTTGTGTGATACTGAAACTTAAAGGTGTAGGTTGTGTGATAACCTCACTTGCAGTAGCTGTACAACCAGACGCATTAGTTACCGTTACTGATATGGCTCCGGCAAATACAACATTATTGGTATGAGAGGTTGTGTTTACAGAAGCTGTAACACCATTAGACCAACTTACTTGGTATGGTGCTCCGCCACCAGAGATGGTTACTTTTGCAAATGTTGACTCTCCATTACACTTAATGGTACCATTGGTAATATTTGCTGTAATACCAGGACTTGCAACTATGTATACCGAACCTGATTTCTGACAATTAAATTTATCATAAACAGTAAAGTAGTAGTAGCCTGCACACAATTGAGTACGGTTAGTTGCAGTAACTCCATCAGCCCAAACTACAGAGTATGGTGATGTTCCACCAGTAGGCGTAATGGTTACAGTTCCACTGCAAGATGATGCACAGTTAGCATCAGTTTTAACCATAGTAAAGTCAACTGCATTAGGTTGTGTAATATTCTTAGTTGCAGTCGCTGAACATCCGTTAATGTCAGTAACGGTTACTGAGATATTACCGGCTGCAATGTTATTAACCGATGCAGAGGTTGCATTAACCACCGTGTTGCTGCCATTAGACCAGTTTATTGTATAAGGTGCATTTCCACTGATAATGTTTACGGTTACTGTAGTAGTGCCACCATTGCAAAGAATGTTATTATTTGTTAATGACACTGAGCTGATACAAGGAGCATCGCAAGTCAAACCAAAGTCAACAACTGTTGAACATTGATTAGCGTCGTAAATTGTTACAAAGTATATACCCGGACAAAGGTTAGTAGGATTAAAACCACTTATACCTGCCTGAGACCAAACTGCTGTGTAAGAGCCTGTGCCACCGCTTACGTTGATAGTAGCAGAACCATTACAGCTATTGCCTTGACATAAAGATGGATTAGCTTTTACTACAGATGCTGTTAAAACATTCGGCTGAGTGATGTTTGTTGATTTAACCGTAGAACAACCATTTGCACTGGTTACAGTTACACTGAAATTACCTGCAGGTATGTTAGAAACTGAAGCCGTATTTGTAATGGTTGAAGTACTTGTACCGTTAGACCATATTACACTGTATGGTGCAGTACCACCAGTTATTGTTGCTGTAACCTGAGTAGTGCCTCCATTGCAAAGTATTGGATTTACCTGAAGTGCGACTGAAGGACCGTTAGAAGCATTTATTTGAACTGAGCCGGTTGAACAACAATTAAACTTGTCGTAAATACTGAAGAAGTAAACACCTGCACACAAGCCTGTGCGGGTAGTTGCAGTTGTACCACCTGACCATACTACAGTATATGGAGCAGTACCTCCGTAAGGATTCACCGTTACAGATCCATTACAAGCACCACATGTTGTGTTTTGTTTAACGTATGTAAACGCAAGGAATGAAGGTTGAGAAATGTTCTTTGAACCAGTAGCTGAACATCCGTTAGCGTCAGTAACTGTTACCGAGAACATTCCCGCACCAATACCATTTATCGAAGCAGTATTTGAATTAGTTGTTGTTGTAACACCATTTGACCACTGAATAGTAAAAGGTGCTGTACCTGAATTGATGTTTACATATGCTGTAGTTGTACCTCCATTACATAGGATGTAATCGCTGGTAACAGTAACAGAACTGATACAAGGAGCATCACATACCAAGCCAAAATCAACAACAGTTGAACATTGATTGGCATCGTAAATTGTTACGAAATAGATGCCAGGACAAAGATACGTTGGATTTAATCCGCTGATGCCAGGTTGAGACCAAACAGCTGTATAATTACCAGTGCCACCCTGAGGTGTAATTAATGCAGAACCATTACACTGATTACCCTGACATAAAGTTGGATTTACTTTAGCGACAGTTGCAGAAACAGGAGATAATTCGGTTACTTGATATGATGCATTATTAGAACAAGTGTTTGCATCAGTTACAGTAACTGAGTATGAACCTGTTGAGCTAACTGTTACACATTGTTCAGTTGAGCCATTAAACCAAGAATAGTTTAATCCTGGAGTGGCACAAATGGTAGTAACTCCTCCATTACAGAATGCACTATTTCCTGTAATCTGAATTTGAGGTTTGTAGTTGATCGTTACATTGTATGTATGAACTGAATCACATCCTGCTGCATTAGTATAAGTCACATTGTGTGAACCGCTGGCAGTATAAGTAATACCTCCGATAGTTAAGCTGTTACAAGCTACGTGGTTGCTTGAACCCGTGTTGCTGTAGTTGATCGTTACATTGTATGTATGAACTGAATCACATCCTGCTGCATTAGTATAAGTCACATTGTGTGAACCGCTGGCAGTGTAAGTAACGCCGCCGATAGTTAATGAGTTACAAGCTACGTGGTTACTTGAACCTAAACTAAAGATGTTAATATCTACATTATAAGTATGTACCGAGTCGCAACCGGCAGCGTTCGTGTATGTAACACTATGAGAGCCATCAGAAGTATAAGTTACTCCTCCGATAGTTAATGAGTTACAAGCTACGTGGTTGCTTGAACCGGTGTTGCTGTAGTTGATCGTTACATTGTATGTATGAATTGAATCGCAACCTGCTGCATTAGTATAAGTCACATTGTGTGAACCGCTGGCAGTATAGGTAACGCCACCGATAGTTAATGAGTTACAAGCTACGTGGTTGCTTGAACCGGTGTTGCTGTAGTTGATCGTTACATTGTATGTATGAACTGAATCACATCCTGCTGCATTAGTATAAGTCACATTGTGTGAACCACTGGCAGTGTATGTAACGCCTCCGATAGTTAATGAGTTACAAGCTACGTGGTTGCTTGAACCTAAACTAAAGATGTTAATATCTACATTATAAGTATGTACCGAGTCGCAACCGGCAGCGTTCGTGTATGTAACACTATGAGAGCCATCAGAAGTATAAGTTACTCCTCCGATAGTTAATGAGTTACAAGCTACGTGGTTGCTTGAACCAGTGTTGCTGTAGTTGATCGTTACATTATAAGTATGAATTGAATCGCAACCTGCTGCATTAGTATAAGTCACATTATGTGAACCGCTGGCAGTATAGGTAACGCCTCCGATTGTCAGTGAGTTACAAGCTACGTGGTTGCTTGAACCAGTGTTGCTGTAGTTGATCGTTACATTGTATGTATGAACTGAATCACATCCTGCTGCATTAGTATAAGTCACATTGTGTGAACCGCTGGCAGTATAAGTAATACCTCCGATAGTTAAGCTGTTACAAGCTACGTGGTTGCTTGAACCCGTGTTGCTGTAGTTGATCGTTACATTA
>CAZXFT010000008.1:0-135413 GCA_964640655.1 uncultured Bifidobacteriaceae bacterium
GTTCATTTTGAGTTGTTTGTTCTCAAAATGTGTCAGGCTATTTCAGGAAGGGACATTTGGAAATAGTAATGACCTTTGTAGTTATTAGTACTTAGAGGAGATCCCCCTTGATGCAGGTTGAGGGGGATTTTTTTTGGGGTGGTGGTGGTGAGAAGTAGTATGCGTAAAAGGGATTGTATAGTGTGTTTTTTTAACTTAATGCGCAATGCGTGAAAGGGATTGTTTGTAGGGTAAGTGTTTGAGGGAGAGGTGTTAGGATAGGATTGGGATAAATTAATGGAGGAAGGGTGTGTTGCGTATATTTGGGAGTTAGCGGTCAGGCTAAAACGACACACAAGATAATAATGATTAATCGAAATAATAAGACAAAATGAAACAGACCAAAATTTTGACATTACTTTTTGCAATTTTTGTTGGACAGACAGTTCTTGCTCAAAAGAAATTACCAATTATCAAAGCAAATTCTACAAGTGTAGATATTAAGGATGATAATAACTTAAGAAAAAATGCGTGGACAATTGTTCCAGAAGAAAAATTAGACGTTTACACGACTTCTGCAAAAAAGGTTACGTTTTATACCGACATTGATTCAATTTCATTTAAAATTGACCAAAAAAAACTATACGATTTTATCATTTTAGTAAATGGGAAAGATTCTGCTCGAACACAAATAAAATATACTCCTTCAAGGTTAGAGATTTTAAAAAATGCTGGAAAGTATGATTATTCAGACAATCGCTTTGTTCCGAAATTTACTTATCAATCCGCAGAGAACCCTAACTTGAAAAAAATCAGACAAGACCTGAAATTAGATTCCATTGCTGGAAAAGGAAGTGAACTCTCTAAAATCTTCAATTTATTACATTGGGTTCATAACCTTGTAAAACACGATGGAAGTTCAAATAATCCGACTTTAAAAAACGCAATAGAATTAATCAATGTTTGTAAAGTTGAAAATAGAGGTGTAAATTGTAGAATGTTGGCAACAATTCTAAATGAGTGTTATCTATCATTGGGTATAAAATCAAGATACATAACTTGTATGCCAAAGGAAACAAATTTTGACGACTGCCACGTAATCAATATGGTTTACAGCAATGAATTAAAAAAATGGATTTGGATTGACCCAACTTTTGATTCTTATGTAATGGACGAAAAAGGGAATTTATTAGGAATACAAGAAGTTAGGGAAAGGCTTATAAAAGGACAACCTTTGATTTTAAACGCAGACGCAAATTGGAACAGAGAAAATTTGCAAACAAAAGAAGATTACCTTGAAAACTATATGGCTAAAAATTTATATCGCTTACAAACGCCACTTATTAGTGAATATGACACAGAAACTTGGAAAAGTGGGAAAGAAGTAACATACGTAGAATTAATACCATTAGACGGAATAGAACAAACCCCACAGAAGAAAGAACAAACAAATAATTCAACAGGTGTAAAATTTACATATTATAAAACGAATAATCCAAATCTATTTTGGACTAAACCCGAATAAAAGCCCGAACCGCTAACAGCAGTTTGGCAAAATGGCGGGTGACGTGGTTAATTGAACATTCTACCTCGCATCAACTTTTGTGGTGTATTGAGAGTCTTGTGCTCCGAAATCCGCCACTGCGCCAAGCGCCAAAATGTCAGGCCGTGAATTAACATCCCTATCTTCTTACATTTTTTTATTGCTGTAAAATATTGCTTTAACGCAAGATAGCTTTTAAGAACAATAACGACCAGACAGTTTATCCGCGACTTTTTTTAGGCTTTTACCAATACGACACAGACAAGCAATGTTCAGCCTACCTAGACAGTTTACTTAACTGCTTTGGGACAGACTGCGGTAAACTTAAATGGAACGACAACGGCAAATCACTAAAGACGACACCGACATTTTATCTCATTAACGAGAGAGAAATAAAAGTCTGCAAAATTCGTTGCGAGCATACAAACGACTATTGGAGAACATTCAAACACGACTTGGCAACAACATTTGGAAACGGGAATTATCGCATTATTCACGCCTGTTGTGGCGGACCTGTCAACTTTACAAAAACCATTAATGACCGGTAATCTAAACGGTTACGAACAGAGAAGCAATAGCTATTATCGAGTAGACGGTCTAGCAAGTTGTAAGTGACAAGGTAGGCCTCTCACATCACTGTATCCCGATAGCAATCGGGTGGTCGAGCATACAGCGATTCATAAAGTTGTGGAACTTCTCTTTGTAAATATTCAAGCAATGATGCGTTGCCTTGTTTTCGCAAACGTATCAGTGATACAGACAGCTTCATAATAGGACTTTGGGCTACTGCCCATCCTCAATACGTGTTCTACTCCATCTGTATGTGTATCCTTGTCAATTTTGTAATCTTCCCTGAAATCTGAACCAGTTGAAATTTTAAAATAAATCCTTTTCTTTTCTTTATAATTGCATTAGTTAAGTAGATGAAACAAGTTTTTTTAATATCCTCTCTATTGCTACTGTTTGTCGTAAATGCGACCCGGGTTGATATTATCCTTTTTAAAATGTTTTCAGAGAATATTAGTGTCGAATGTCTTAATGCAAAACAGGCAGAAAATGATACTGACGAAAAAGAAAAAGAAGAGTGCAAGGATGATGATTCCAATGAGTATTCATCCTTTCGAAATAAACTTCAAGCTCTTATCCTATTTCAGAATCAATATAACTTAGTATTTATCCTTAATAAGCCGGCTTATCCGGCAATTTCTATTGATTCTCCCCCTCCTAAAAAATAATCTTTTCTTTTACAGACCCATTCCGGTAGGTAAATATCTTTTTATCCCTTGTGTGCCTGTGGATTATTGTTAAAATCTCAATTTAGAACATAAAACATAAATAAAAAAAATGAAATCTAAAGATTTAAATAGTATTAATAAGCTCATTGAAAACAATAAAAAATGGGCAACTGAAGTAATAAAAGATGATCCTGAGTATTTCTCAAGATTGGCCGAGGTTCAAAAACCGGAATTTTTATGGATAGGCTGCAGTGATAGCAGAGTCCCTGCCGATAGAGTAACCGGTACACAGCCGGGTGAAATTTTTGTTCATAGAAACATAGCCAATATGGTGATACACACTGACCTGAATTTATTATCGGTATTGGAATATGCTGTTGACCACCTCAGAGTTAAGCACATTATTGTTTGTGGTCACTATGGTTGTGGTGGTGTGAAAGCTGCAATGACCAGACACAATTATGACTTAATAAATAAATGGATCAGAAATATAAAGGACGTATACCGTACATACCGGAATGTTATTGATTTTGAAACCAAACCTGACGACCGATTGAATAAATTAATTGAACTCAATGTTCAGGAACAAGTAATGAATCTGGCAAAAACCAGTATTGTGCAACGATCCTGGAAAAAGAATAAAGCTCCATCCATCCACGGCTGGGTATATAGCTTGCAAGACGGACTCATTAAAGAATTGTGCACAATGACTTATAAAGATTATTTGGATCCTTTATATGAATTTGACGACCTGTAACTAATTAGCTAAAACATCTATTTAAAATAAAGAAATTGTAATACATGAGTAAAAGCCTGTTTTCCTCGGTTAAAGCAGACGCGGTATCCGGTTTAGTAGTTTTTCTGGTGGCTCTTCCGCTTTGTTTGGGAATTGCAGTAGCTTCCGGGGCCTCACCATTTTCCGGAATCATTACAGGTGTTATCGGGGGGATAGTAGTTGGCTATTTGAGTAATTCTAATGTAAGTGTTTCAGGACCTGCTGCAGGTTTAATTGCTATCGTTTTATTATCAATTAACGATTTAGGATTTGAAGCCTTTTTACTTTCGGTTGTATTGGCCGGGGTGTTCCAGTTAATACTTGGTCTTGTTAAAGCAGGTACCATCTCAAACTATTTCCCTTTTGGTGTGATAGAAGGAATGCTGACGGGCATTGGTATCATCATCATTAAAAAAGAATTGCCGCATGCAATTGGATATGACAGTGAACACGAAGGCGATTTCTACAATTATAGTCTCACAGATAAGACGGACTCCGGGTTTTTTAATGAATTGATACACTCTTTCAATTTTGCTCACACGGGTATCATCATCGTTGCGCTCATTTCCATTGGTATTATCATATTGTTTAATAAAGTAGCCTTTTTAAAAAAAATAAAGGTTATACCAGGTGCCTTAGTTGTGGTGATTACTGGGATTATATTAAATGAGTTGTTCAGAATATTCAAACCTGACTTTGTTATCACGGGAAACCACTTGGTCTCTCTACCTATTGCAGGTTCTTTTAATGAATTTACAGGGCAATTTACGTTACCGGATTTTGCAGCTATATCTAATCCCAAAGTTTGGATAAGCGCTGCCACGATATCGGCTGTTGCCAGCATTGAAACGCTATTGTGTATAGAGGCAGGAGATAAATTAGACCCTTACAAGCGCTTTTCAAGTGCCAATACCGAATTAAAAGCACAAGGAGTGGGAAATATTTTAGCCGGATTAATGGGTGGCTTACCTATGACAAGCGTTATAGTAAGAACCACTGCCAATATTACTGCAGGTGCAAAAACCAAGTTATCTGCAATCATCCATGGAATTCTATTATTGCTTACTGTTCTATTAATTCCTGCTTTACTAAATAAAATACCTATGGCTTGTCTGGCGGGAATCTTGATTATGATAGGTTTCAAATTAGCAAGTCCAAAGGTGTTTAAACATATGTGGGACATCGGAAAATTCCAGTTTATACCATTTATAGTAACCGTTATAGGTGTGGTTGGTATTGATTTATTAAAGGGTGTAGGTATAGGTTTATTAATAAGTGTATTCTTTATCCTTTTAGGAAACATGAAATTAGCTTATTTCTTCAAGAAAGAAAAACACCATGAGGGAGATGTTATTCATATTGATTTAGCACAGGAAGTTTCATTTTTGAATAAAGCAGCCATAAAGCAAACATTGGCACACCTACCGGAAAACTCAAAGGTTATTATCAGTGCTAAACACACCGTATACATTGATTACGATGTTTTAGAACTGATAAAGGATTTTTCAGAGTATGGATCTAAAAACAAAAATATTACAGTGGTATTACGTGATTTCAAGAGTGCCTATAAAATCCAGAACAGTATAGATAGCAGCCACGTTTCTTAATATTGATACTTTATTCAATAGTTATATAATGTGGTGAAATTTTTTGTTTAAAAAGAGCAAGACAAAAACATTACAGCAAATAACAGGAACGCCTGTTAAACATACTGCTCATCATACTACCCTATCGTTTAATTTTTCTTAATGAAAGCTTATTCCATTCAGTTATTATGTGAGTGATAGTTGATGACGTGGCTGGAATATTATGAAGTGTTATGGATATCAAGGTATTTTGTTTTCATTAAATATATTGAAAGAACAAACCTTACTTTATTACTTGTGTGAATGATTCAATATTTTTGTGACTATGAAACGGATTAAATTGTTTGTTGAAGAAAATGCTTTTGGCGTTTGCACCTATTTAGGTGAACGACTTGGCATAGCAAGCAGCTACATCAGGTTGTTTTTTATTTACATCACCTTCATCTCTCCCACTTCGCCTTTGGTGGTTTATTTCGTGCTAGCTTTTTGGCTGAACATGAAGAAGTACATCAGCGAGGGTCGTAAGTTTTTCTCGGAATAAACCATCACCCTATTTTTCAAAATATACGGGTAGTATGTATCGTACATTCACGGCCCGCTTGCCCTGCATACCCGGTTTCCATCTTGGCATTTTATTAATCACCTGAATAATGTTATCGGTGCATTGAAATCCTATCTCGTCGCGAAGTACTTTTATCTGATCTACTGTGCCATCCTGCATGATTACCATACTTACAATCACTTTACCACCTTGCAGTCCGTGCTGATTCCACATACTGCAGTTGATGTTATCGCTCAGATATTGCATTAGTGACGCGCTACCACCGGGAAACTCCGGCATGACACCGGGCATAATATGTATGATGCTGGAGGAATCAATCGTTGGTTTATGATCCTGTACAATACGGCGAACATTTGTGCTGTCGAAGCCATGTGATGAATCACTTCCTGCAGCTGTACGTGCGAGAGATTGCCGAAAAGCAGCTTTGGTTGTGGTGTCTTTATCATTTACCATACTGTCTTTTGTGACTGCATATATCATATTAGTAAATGTTTTCTTCATAAATGCCGCAGCAGACTTAGGCTGTATCACTTTTACCTGTTCCATTCGGTATGCATCCTTGTTTGTGTTGCTATATGTATTGATAGCTTGCTGCTGCTCGTGTTTGTTTAAGAAAAAGCAAAGTAAAAACATGAGTACCGTTAATGAAGTGCTTATGACTAATGACTTGTTCAGATTGTGGTAATAATTTTTTCTGAGTTGGTAAGCACCGTATTCTTTGTTGCGGTTCTGAAACAGGATGTCGTTAAACTCCTGTTGATGTTGCTGAAAGAAATTTTGGAAGATCATGGCAATGAGTTTCTATAAGAAACGACATATTACAATCCTAGTATTTATTTAGAAAAACATGACACTCCGGTGACAATTGAATGAATACTGTATTGCCTGAGCTTATAAATCCTTACTCAACTTCAGAAATAATTCTATAGCCTTTCTCTTTTCATCATCGAGTTGGTAGCTGATGTTCTGAGTAAAATAGTCGTTAAGAGAAATATCAGAATATAAAGATTGAAATGCCGGCAACCACTTGTTCATACTTTGAATGCCGGAAGCCAGAGCGACGTTAAAGTCTTCTGCAAACGCATTGTCGAGTGCGGCATTGCTAACCCATGCTGCAAATACAAAAGGTAAACCTGTGAATTGTTTCCAATAATGTCCCAGATCGTAAATGTGTGCATAGTGCCTATGCCATTTGAAGGAACGGTCGCCAATTATTAAACCTGCAACACCGTCATTCAGCTCTGCTTCGTAACCATTATAAGACTCAATAAAAGTTATCTTTTGTTTAAAATAATCGCGGAGTAACACTTTAGTTAATGCAACAGATGTACGTGACTCACTGTCGAGTATAATAGTATGACATTGCCCCAAAGGCGTATTGCTGAACAAACATACAGAGTGTACATAGTCTGTGCTTCCTATACAATAATTGGAATTAATAAAATAATGAGGCAATTGATGCATCACTTTGACAGGAACCAAACCCAAATCCAATTCTTGGGCTGTGAGCAGTTCTGCTATTTGTGCCGGAGGCAGCACCTGCAGGTGCATGCGTTGAATCACGGGTGAATGTAGGAGTCCTTCTAAAAATGGTTTTGAATTGAGATAGGAGACCAGGCCTACTCTATAAATTTTCATTCAGGTGTGAGAGGTTGTTGTGATCGGTTAATGTAAAAGTATGTCCATCGTCAACAACTCTATAAACACTGGTATTGCGATGATGAAACTGATCCATCTCCTGCAATGGCTTGTTGAGCATCGTTGCCAGTAGTATTCGCATGGCTCTGCCATGTGAGCAAACTAAAATTTTTGAATAAGACGTGCTGCGATACTGTTCTATAAAGCGCAGGTGTTTTTTCTGCATCTCCAAAGGACTCTCGCCATCAGGAATTTTAGCATTCAGATTCCCGAGATTCCATTCCTGTACCAAATTGTGAAACTGCTCGCGTACAGCGTGTGTAGAGGTTTTACCTTCAAGGCTACCCCAACTGATTTCATCCAGATCCGGAGTCTTCTCCCATGGAATACCGTTTTCTATAAAGAGTTTAACAGTTTGATGTGTACGCTGCAAGGAAGAAGTATAAACCACTTCAAATTTTTCATTCTTGTATTTATTGAAAAGCAGCAAGGCTTGTCTTTGGCCGGTATCATTCAGAGGAGGATTCTCACCGCGACCCTGTATGGTATTTAAACGGTTGAGTTCCGTTTCGCCATGCCTTACTATGAGAATGTCGCGCTTCACTTCCGGCCTGCGCTAACTCAACAGGGATTTAAAGAATAACACCTCCTTCACTTTCTCCGGTTCGTTGCTGAGTTCAAATGATTGCATTATGCTGTTTAATAAAAGTTCAATTACCTGAACGTTGGAACAAGGAATGTAATGTCTTGGCTCCGCCTCAATGTTGATGCGTTTTAAAAACAGGGTGATATCATCACGTGTAAAGATGATACCTTTATTCAGGCAGTTAATATAAAATAAAATGCTTTTGCGCAGCTCAAATTCGTTCTCGGTTCCTTCGAGAACCTGTGTGTGGTAGCTCAGGATGAAATGCTGAGGCAGATTAACACCGTAAACAGGCATATCCAAACTGCGTCCCATTATCAGATACAACAGTCCTAAGGAGATGGGATTTCCTTTTTTGCTGTTCAGCAAATTGTTCAGGAAGTTATTATTGACATCAAATAGGTTTTGATTGTTGGCTCCAAAGCCCTGCAAACTGTAAAATACATGGTTGAACACGTTGACTTCTTCCAGTGGCGTGAGGTTGTAATTCATCTCAAGCCAGATGGCGCGTTTGAGTTTGTCCAGACTCTGTTTCACTTTTTGTTCATCCAGTCCCTGTTCAAAAAATGAGGAGATAGCTAGATAAGGTTCCAGTAAGTCATATTTGTCTGTTTTAACCCATTGTACCAGTCTCTTAGCTGTTTCCTCATGTTGAATGGTCTTAATAATATGACTGATTTTAGAGAGCACAGCTTTGTCTAAAGCCTCTTCACTGAACGACTCAAGGCGTGGAATGATGCCAGGTCCGCAAGATATCAACTGCTGTTGCACATGCTGATATACTTCTGTATCGGGGTCATCTAACAATAGAATCAACGCGTCTATTTCCTTTTCTTTCATAAGTTTGAATAGTGCTAATGTTCGCCGTGCAATGTAGCAAGTACGTATTTACGTACTCCCTCACTTTGGCAGATGCATTAACACCAGCGGTGTGGAGTATTTTTATTATGTACAAATAAGTAACATACAATCTAACTTTGGCTTGTTAATAAAAAAAGCTGCTGCGCACCACACCTTGCATACCTCACTCGAAATATCCTTTTCCCCCTGCCCTAACGATACTTATATTTTTTATGCTCTAGTGCATGGTAAAATTCAATCTCCACTCAGCTATTCTAGCTTCCTCGCCGATGTGGAAGTTCTGAATCAACGTGTGCTCCAGGGTCTACCAGCAGTGAGTAAAATCAGTTTTGGAGTTTTGCCGCAAATATCCAAACATTATACCCTGCTTAACTGTGGTGGTGCTTTGGGGTTTCAAAATGGTCCGCTGTTAATAGCGGCCAAACCTATTGAAACAAACAACTCCAATCTGAAAATTGGTATACCGGGAATTCACACCACAGCTAATAAACTGCTTGCTCACTTTTACCCGCACCTGCAAAATAAGAAGGAACTGCTATTTTCTGATATTGAAAACGCTTTGTTGAATGGCGATATAGATTTGGGGTTAATTATTCACGAAAGTCGATTCACTTATGCACAGCGCGGCCTATACAAGTTAGCTGACCTCGGTGAAATGTGGTATCACACGTATCAACTTCCACTACCACTGGGTGGCATTGTGCTGCGCAATGATATACTGCACCTTAAAGCTCAGATTGAAAATGACATCAGAAACAGTATCGCATATGCTTATAAACATACCGAAGAAGCTATGCCTTATATCAGGCAACACGCGCAGGAAATGAGCGACGCCATAATGCAACAACACATAGAGCTGTATGTTAACCGTTTTTCAAGCAATATAAGTGATGAGGGCAAGCGTGCTGTTAAGTTGTTGGGAGGGTTATAATGTAATTTAACATCAATTCACTGGGAATAAATTCCCAATAATCAATACACATTCAGTAAAAAAAAGCCCCTTTTCAGGGGCTTTGTATATTAATGTATTAGATCGAATTACTTAACGTCTAAAACTTCAACATCGAATATCAGAACGGAGTTTGCCGGTATGCTGGCACCTGCTGCACGTGTGCCATATCCAAGACGGGAAGGGATTATCAATATACCTTTTCCACCTACATTAAAGAGTTGTAAACCTTCGTCCCATCCTTTGATAACCTGACCCATTCCTACACTAAAATCAAATGGTTGCACATGGTTGAATTTGGGATCAGTATTAGAATCGAATACAGTGCCGTCAAGCAACTTACCGGTATAGTTAACCGATACTTTTTTACCAGCCTCTACTTTAGCACCATCTCCTTGAGATTGAACCAGATAGTATAAGCCACTTTCAGTTTTCTTTACGGCTTTGTATTTGTTGTTCTTGATGTATTCATCAATTGATTTTTCATCAATAGATATTTGTTTTTCTTCAAGTTCTTTCTGAGCTTTTTCCTTTTCTTCTTTGCTCATTACGCTCACCACCTGCACATACATATGTATGAAACCACCCGGTTTAGCAAAAGGAGGCATAGGTTGGTTTTTGAAAATTGAGTCAACAGGCATTTTAAATTCTGCGCTGTCTCCTGCACCTAATAAGGTAAATCCTTCAGTTGCATCACCTTTAAATTGTCCAGGAGTAACGGGTATTTCAACAGGTTCATTATTGTTCATAGAACGGGTAGTAAACAGCACAGAGTCGCGGTCTGTTTTGTAGGTCATATGAATAGAAATAAAATCGCCAAGATTGGCTTTTCGTTGGTTATTGTCTTTGATAATGCGGTATTGTAATCCGTTTGGTGTGGTTTTATAACCATCACCTGCAAAAACAAAAAACATTGGAATGGTTACGGCAACAAATGCAATGATGAATGTGCCTATGAGTACTCTTTTTTTAGTGCTGTTCATGTTAGAATTAAGTAAGTATGAATGATTTAGTTTTTTTATTGAATATCGAGTAGTTCTATTTCAAACATCAGGGAACTGTTGGGTGGTATTTTTCCGCTACCCTGCTCGCCATATCCAATTCGTGCAGGTATGATTAACTTTCCTTTACCACCTTTAGCAAAATAAGGAATGCCTTCGTCCCAGCCTTTAATTACCTGGCCGGTGCCAATGGCAAACTCAAATGGTTGAACGTGATTGAACTGAGTGTCAACATTGGAATCGAAAGGAGTTCCATCGAGCAAGAATCCGCTATAATTTACTTTCACTTTTGAGCCATTTACAGGTTTATTTCCATTGCCGGGTTTATCAATGACAACAAACAAGCCACTTTCTGTTTTGGTAAACTGCCAACCACGAGCATTAATATACTCTTTTATCAACTGTTCTTCCTTCATGTATGGAGCAGCTTTGATGGTTGGTAAAATTTCACTATTGTACTGTTCTTCAGTATATACTTTATATAATTTTATATCAAGACGTACCATATCACCGGATTTTACTTGAGCGGGTAAGGCACTTACATTTTTAAAAAATTCTTTTTCAGGAATTAGCATACTTACACTGTCCCCTTCACCTATCATAGTCAGTATTTCTATCGGGTCGCCATCGTGAGAGGGTTCCATCACTTTTGCGTATAATAATTTATCGGCATCTGTCGCAGCAAATATGGTTTCGCCGGCAGCGGTACGCAAAGTGCTTGAATAACGTATGAAATTACCAACGGCTGCTTTAGTTGCACTGCTATTGGTTATGATGTTGTATTTAAGTCCCTTTGGAGAGGTCTGATAACCGGCATCATTTCCAGACTGATTACACGCGGCAAGTGTAAGTGAAAAGAGTGTTCCGCATAAGATTTGGCGTATCATAAAACGTTAAAAATCTGATTTTTTTGGCGCGCTAAAATAGCAATTAAATTCTGTTTTGTTTCTGCCACAGTAAGGACAGATTTGCCTCCTGATGCATTCTTATGGCCTCCACCTTCGAAGTGATCGCGGGCAAGCGCATTAACATCCACATTTCCTTTGGAACGGAATGAAAGTTTTACCTGATCGGGTCTTTCAATGATAATAGCTGCTAGCTGGACTTCCTTCAATTGTAAGGGAAAATTCACCAAACCCTCTGTATCGCCGGTTTTTATTCCAAATCGGCGCAGATCGGCAGCTTCAATAGCAATAATGCCGGTGTGTAACTCAGGGATAATTTCCATTCGTTCACTCATACAAAAACCAAAAAAGCGCAACTTGTACTCGGGATATGTTTCGTAAATCTGCTGATATACATTGGTCATGTCAACACCAAACTCCAATAGTCGAGCAGTGATACGGTGCACGTGAGGCGATGTGGTTGGCACACGAAACCTATCGGTATCTGTCAAAATGCCAGTATAAAGACAGGTAGCGATTTCGCTATTGATGTAAGATTCATCGTCCATCAATAAAATGAAATCATAAACCAGCTCACAGGTAGAACAGGCTGATGTTCGGTGTAACAAATAATCGGCAAAATTGTCGGGCTCCGGATGATGGTCGATCAATACTTTAGGTGCTTTGGCAGCATCAATGATGTTTCCCAGTTCGTTGATTCTATAAAGCTTATTGAAATCTAGGCAAATGATTAATGTCGATTCGGCAATGAGTGTTGCGCTTTTATGAGGTTCAGCTTCAAAATTGACAACATCTTTTTCTCCGGGCATCCACAATAAAAAATCAGGATAGTCTGTGGGTGATATAACCGTTGCCATATGACCTTTACGCAGGAAGTAATGATACAAAGCCAGTGATGAACCCAACGCATCGCCATCGGGTTTGTGGTGAGTAGTGATGATGATGTTTTGAGGTTTCTCTAACTGCTCTCTTAGCGCCTGAATATTGTGCATGCTTTGGGTTCGTGTTGGTCCATTATAGGTATGATTTTTCAAAAGTAAGGTTCAGAAGGTTATTTGTTAAATATTCTGTTCAACATAAAAGTCAAGAACTACTTTTGCGCCACATTCAAAAAAAACAATCACAATTATGAGTACAGGTAACAGAACATTAACAATGATTAAACCGGACGCGGTTGAGAATAACAACACAGGAGGTATTTTAAAAATGATAAATGAAGCAGGCTTCCGTATTGTAGCTATGAAATACACCCGTCTGACAACTCCACAAGCATCTCAGTTTTATGCGGTTCACAAAGAGCGTCCTTTTTATAACGATTTAGTTTCGTTTATGACTTCAGGCCCTATTGTGGCAGCAATTCTTGAAAAAAGTAATGCGGTTGAAGATTTCAGAAAACTGATTGGTGCTACTAACCCCGCAAATGCAGAGGCTGGTACTATACGTAAGGTGTTTGCCGAATCTATTGAGCGCAATGCTGTTCACGGTTCAGACTCTGATGATAATGCCAAGATTGAAGGAGATTTCTTCTTCTCTGCATTAGAACGTTTCTAATTTATTAAGCTAGTAGCACTTAAATGAGTGCTGCCAAAAAACTAATCAAGGCTGTGAAGCATCGCTCACAGCCTTTTTTATTTTTTGATATAGTCCTTCGCTTACAGGAACTAATGGTAGTCGCAGTTGATTCTGACACAAATTCAAAGTATGCAGTGCCGCTTTAACCCCAGCTGGATTACCCTCAGCAAAAAACAAATCCATAGCTTCAAACATTCGGTAATGCCATTTTTGTGCTGATAGGAAATTATGCTTAAGTGCATCATTAACCATATTGCTGAAAGCAACAGGTAATGCCTGAGCAACTACACTAATAACTCCGATAGCACCAATACTCATCATAGGAAGAGTAAGATTATCATCACCAGATATCACTTGAAAATGCTCTGGCTTGTTATTAACGATAATCATTATTTGTGAAAGATTTCTCGATGCTTCTTTCACGGCAATAAACTTTTTTGAACTTCCGGCTAATCGTAAACAAGTTTCGGCACTGATGTTAGATGAAGTTCTACCCGGTACATTGTAAATTATTATGGGTAATGCGCTTGCTTTTTCCAACTCCATGTAGTGTTGATAAATACCCTCCTGAGTCGGTTTATTATAGTATGGGGAAACACTTAAAAAAGCAGAAAACCCATTCGTATCAAACCTCATCATTTTTTCAGCTATTTCAGTTGTATTATTGCCCCCTATACCGGCTACCAGCGGAACACGTTGATTAACATGCTTGACTACAAAATCAAAAACTAGTTTTTTTTCCGATTCACTAAGGGTAACACTTTCGCCGGTAGTACCCAGCACAATAAAATAGTCTACTCCATTTTCAATGTTGAAGTCTATGATTCGTGCAAGAGCATGAAAATCGATTTCTTTACCAGAAGTAAAAGGTGTGATTAAAGCTACACCGGTGCCAAAAGGAAATATATTTTTCATTTACTTAATCATGTATAGATAATGTTTCACCTGCTCTGTATAATATGAAAGGTCGTTCAATCCTTTCACATCAATCATCACATCACTACAATGCATTTTGTCAGTTTTATATGGCCCAATGCGATAGCGCGCTTGCGATAAAGCAGCTATATACTCCAAAGGTGGACTATCTTTCAGATAGGCGTTGATTAAAACGTCGAAACGCTTATCAATAAACTCCTCCACAATATAACCCTGTGGTTCTAGATAAAAGTTGAGTTGTTTACGATAAAAGTGAGGAAAATTTAAATTGATGGCCGGTTTAGGATAATCGTAAAAACCCAGCAAGGTTATTTTTCGATATGGTGTACGCAAGCTATCTGCAAAATGATTAATAATGTTGGTAATAGTTGGATCTGTCGCATCGAGTAAAATCCCTATTTCACGAGCTTCAGCAAAATTTACAATACTTCGATTGGGCTTATGATGCCTAAGCTCTTTTTTAAGGAAGTAATCGTAAAGTTTTTTGCGCAGCCACTGTATCATTCAACAGAATTTATTCGTCGAACACACCCATCTGGCAAAACTTATTAATGCGCTGATTAATCAGTTCAACTGTAGGAATCTGTTTTAATTCAGTTATGTGCTTTAATATTTCCGCTTTTATGGTTACAGCCATGGATTCAGGATTATTATGTGCTCCACCGAGAGGCTCAGGAATAACACCATCAACTAAGTTAAACCTATGCATGTTTTCTGCAGTCAGTTTTAATTGCTCTGCGGCCTTTTCTTTGTTATCCCAGTTGTGCCATAATATTGAGGAACATGACTCTGGAGAGATCACAGAATACCATGTATTTTCCAACATCAACACACGGTCGCCTATACCTATACCCAAAGCACCTCCCGACGCACCTTCTCCAATAATGATGCAAACAATAGGCACACGTAATTTACTCATTTCAAAAAGATTGCGTGCAATGGCTTCACCTTGTCCGCGTTCTTCGGCTTCCAATCCGGGAAAAGCTCCTGGTGTATCAATCAAGGTTACAATCGGAATATTAAAACGCTCAGCCATTTTCATCAGTCGAAGTGCTTTGCGATAACCCTCGGGATTAGCCATTCCAAAATTTCTGTATTGACGTTGTTTAGTATTCTCTCCTTTTTGTTGACCAATAAACATAATGCTATGACCATCAATTTCACCTAGTCCACCAACCATAGCTTTATCGTCAGCCACGTTTCTATCGCCATGTAACTCTATAAACTTGTTACAGATATGTTGTAGGTAGTACAGTGTATATGGTCGTTCAGGATGTCGAGATAACTGAACACGCTGCCAACTATTTAGGCTTTTATAAATAGTGTGTTTGGTTTGTTCAATTTTGTTTTCTAGTTCAACTATAGTTGACTGAATATCTACCTTGCCGTTTTCACCTATCTTTTTCAGTTTGTTCAACTGTTCGTAAAGTTCTTCGATAGGCTTTTCGAAGTCTAAAAATGTCATACGCTCAATTTTGGCGAGCGTAAAAGTAATAAAGGGAAATGGGATAATGCATAAACAAATAAAGCCCTGAATTACAGGGCTTTATTTTTATTGCGGTCTGGATGGGACTCGAACCCACGACCTCCGCCGTGACAGGGCAGCATTCTAACCAACTAAACTACCAGACCTTGGTTGTTGGGGCAGCAAAAGTAATCTTTTTAGTTATTCTCCAAAATAATTTTTCTTATTCTGTCACTACTAATATTTCTCTTTGCATTTCAGAGTCTTTTATTATTTCTATAATGTAGGTTCCAAATCTCTCAGGAGCTATTATATATGAATGTATGACACCACTGTTAACTACTCTACCGTCAACAGATATGACTCTGTATATGGCTCCGTCGTAGTTTTTAAGAAATATGTTATTGCCTGCTTCAACAGGGTTTGGGAAATAATTAATTGTTTTTGAATTTGGTGAAGCGTTGGATACTAAATTCAAATCTAAGTAATAGTAACCCGAATTTTCTGACCATGCAGCTAATGTATATGATCCTATAAAAGTAATTCCTCTTACCATACCGGTAATACCATCAAGACTTATCTCTGTAAATGAATTACCCTGATCAAAAGACACATATAATCGTTGTGGCACATCGTTATTATTATCTTCACAATTAATCACAGCCATCAAGTTAGCAGGTGAAACAGCAATGTGCCTGTTGCACGTTGATGGTGATGTATTAATTTCTGTCCAATCAGCACCTCTATTTATAGTCTTATATATTTTGTTATTGTATCTGGCTAAATACAATGCGCCAGGTTCGTTTGATTTTATTGTTATCTGTGATAGTCCACCTTGCTGAGGCAAATTTGTTAATTGCCATTGCGACTCACTCGTTTTGCGAGAATACAGTTTGTCATTATAAATAAAATAGAAAAGTCCTGTACCGTCATTATAGAGCCTTTTATCCCGTTGCCAAATCTGAAATATCTGATTGGAAGATAATCCTTCCGACCAGGGCTGCCAGTTGAGACCTCCATTTGTACTTATATGAACCGATAATTGATTTCCAACAGTTGACACACCAACTACTATGGTGTCGGACGAATACGGACTAACTGCCATATCAGTAACATTATTGATATTATTACCTGATATGCTGAAATAATCAATAGCAAATTGTGTCCAGTTGTTTCCACCATCTATTGATTTATATAACTTTCCATCGCCATTATAATATCGTGAACCTCCAGCGTACAATGTATTTGGTGATATTGATGAAAACGCCACATCACTAATTTGAGTCGTCTGTAAGTCACTCAAAATCACATGTTGAGTTGTAATTCCATTATCATCAGAATAAAATAATGGAGTATACGTACCGCAAAAAAACAATCTGCCCGAAGGATGTGATACAATGCGTCTTCCTTCGGTAATAGTCAATCCTTTACTCACATAATCCCACTTCCAATTTGCATTATTATATTCTTCACCTTCATTGCAAAGAGTGATATCTGTATTATTTGATTTCCAGATTCCAAAATTGTCACATAAAAAAGCTGAATTGCCTGATTTAGAAATGGTGAATGCGTTCGGATAAGCAATCATACGAGGCTTATAGTTGCAGATATCAGAATAGGGATAGTTGAGTTTTGATTTATTAGCACCTGTGGAGTAAGTAGTTACTTGCCAGGTGGCACCATAGTTTAATGTTTCTATCAGTTTAGAAATTGTCCAGTTATAAGATCCTATATACCAGTGTCCACTTTCTGTAGGATGTGCCTTGATATAAAAGTTCACCCAGTTTCCATTTGGATAAACATATGAGGACCAACTGGCACCGTTATCTGTACTGAAATAGATTCGATTTTCTGATAAAATAATCATTACTCCGGTGTTTCCTGCATCAAAGTCAAAATCCATTATCGGTTTTGAAAACAAAGACGATAAGATTTGTGTATTGATGCTGTATTTGAATAAGCCAAGATTCGAAGATGTATCGCCATTGATAACGTACCTTTCACCAGAAATGTAAATGATATTGTTGTCAGATGGAGAAAAAGATAATCCGGAAACCCACATTTTTTCAATACCACTTTGAATAATGTTCCAGGTTGCACCGCCATCTGATGACTGAAAGACACCTCCAAGGTTTGTCCACTCATTTAGATTAAAATCGTATTGCATCTGTGCACCACAAAATAATATAGCCGTATCTGTTGGGTGAATGAGTAATGTGTTTTTACCGCCACAAGAATGACTCGTAGAGGAAACTGAAAATGGTACATCTAATTTATTCCAGTTAAGTCCGCCATCATTACTACGAAAGAAATGTGCCTTATTGGGGTTTGACCAAGGTGCTTGCCCGCAGACAGCATAAAGAACATTATTGTTTAATGGGTTGACAGCAAATCCTCGAATATAAAAATGCTCAAAGTACTTATGATGTATTGATTTCATTATAGAAACCCATGAATTGCCCCCGTCGGTTGATTTGTAGACACCAGCTATTTTAGTTGCTGCATATAAAATATTACTATCTACAGGGTCTATTATTACATCAATCACTTCTCCGCCACCCCATACCGGAAAGGGCTTCCATATTTGCGCTTGAGAAAATTTGCACAACATCATTATCAAATTAAGAAGAATACAAAGTCTCATTATCATTTTTTTCAGACTCTAATCTACAAATAAAAAAGGGGTTGCGCTTGCAACCCCTTTTATGTTTATTCACAAAGTATATTATTATTGATCTTGCTGCTTTTGTTCTTCTATTGTATCAACGGCATTTTCATCGAATCCGGCACTTCCCTGTTTATAAATAATCTCTTTTCCTGGAATAGAACCTATGATTTTGAAATCGGTACGACGATTTAACTGACGTCCTTCTGGATTATCCTTGCCGTTTATTTCGTTAGGTGCAATTGGTTCGGTTTCTCCCATACCGGTTGCTTTCAAACGGTCCACAGTAATTCCTTTCTTAACCATATAGTTTACAACACTTTGAGCACGATTTTGTGAGAGTTTCATGTTGTAATCATCATTACCCTTACTATCGGTATGTGAGCGTATTTCAACGACAATACTTGGGTTGTTAGTTAATACATCATAAAGCGAGTCAAGTGCAGGGAACGATTCAGGACGCAATGTAGCTTTATCGAAATCGTAGAATATATTCTTAATTACAAGTGGACCAATAGGTATCTTTTTGATGTATATATTCACGAGCATGGTATCATTATCTTCTTTCCTTTCTACTGAAAATGATGCACTGCCATTGAAATATCCTTGCTTTGTGGCAATCAATGAATAACTCTCAGTATGCTTGGTATCAAACAGGTAAAGAGTATCTTTTTTAGATGATGCAGAACCAAAAGAGACATCTCCCTGAACGAGCTGTACCGTTGCACCCGGTACAACTTGTTTGGTCTCTTCATCATATACATTACCACGGACGGCATAGTAAATAATACGTGGGTATTCGAAACGCCAGATGTCGTCGCAGCAAGTTTCTGATTTTACAGAAATTGTACCTGGACGATTAGAAACCAGGTAACCGCTGTATCGCTTGTCATCAAGTACATAATACATGTCATCAACACTGGAGTTAACAGGGTACTTTTTATTAGCAACAGGTTCCCATTTCTTAAATGCTCCAACAGTTGAAAACACATCAAGACCACCCATACCAGGCCAACCTTCAGAGCTAAAATATAAGCGATTGTTTTTTGTATCGTAATAAGGAGTTACCTCATTAAACGATGTGTTGATTTTTTTACCCAGGTTAGCCGGTGCTTGGTAAATTCCATCTTTACCTCGAACGGTATACCATATATCCATTCCGCCTTCGCCATTAGCCCGATTAGACACAAAATATACAACCTCGCCATTTTTAGAAGTAGCTATTGTAGGTTGTGTGTTAGTAGAATCAGGATCATTGAATGAACATTTCTCAGGACTTTGCCATTTGCTGTCCTTATAATTGATAACATATATATCGCAACGCATTCTCATCTTAGCATCGGGTTCACATCGTGTAAAATAGAATCGCTTTTTGTCCACAGAGAATGTACCATTACCCAAATGGAAATTACCCTTAGGTAAGGGTAAATCTTTGTAAACGATGCCCGTTTGGTAAGCTGAATCAACGATGTTTGAGACATAGAATTCTGCATAAGCCTCATTCTTTTTTACATCACTGACCATAATAATTTTATCTGATTTCAACGAGGCATAAAGTAACTTATCATTGCCCATTGGCATTGGTGAAAACTCAGTATAAGGTGCATTAACATTGGCATTCAAGTGTGTAATTTTTACAGTGTCTGGGTTAGATATCCACTTTTGTGCTAACTCACAACCATCAGACTGTAGCTTGGCATGTTTTTTAATTTGTGATGAGTTCTGTCCCTTGTAATTCAGATACTTATCGAACTCGGTTTTAGCTTGTGGATATTTTGCATTCATCTTTAAACAAGTTGCATACATGTAGCCGGCCATTGGGTATTCAGGAGAGTTCATTTCCTTTAATGCTTTAAACCAGCGTTCAGCTTGCTTATAATCTCTAAGATAGAACTCGCAATAAGCTATCTGGCTTACAGCGTATGAGTTCTTTTCTTCTTTCTCATATACTTTTTTATAATAATCAGCTGCATTAAAATAGCTGCCAATTGAGTATAGATAATCAGCTAGTTTAAGTGCTGATTTAGCACTTAACTTTTTATCTGGATCGGAAGTTTGAGCAGAAGCAGTGCCGACACAACCGGCAAATAGAATGACTAAAAGTGTGTATTTAATTTTCATTATTGTAATGTGTCTTTAGGCTTGAAAAATTTAGAAACGTGGGCACCACTGTATAGGCTCAACTTCAATAATACTGGTAATACATCCGGTATAGTTGAAAGACAATTCTAAACCACCACGATAATTTGATGCTGTATTTAAGGCTGATGTATTTACATCATAGCTTAAACCAACTCGCATATTTTTATAATCCATGGATACAACAGGAATAATAGCATCACCAATTCTATAGTAGGCACCGAATGAAATTCGTGGATTAAAATTACCCTGTAGTAAATAACTGAGAGCGACTCCAATATTTGTTTCAGTAGACTTTGCCTGCGACATATGTATGAATGAAGGGTGCAAAGACATTTTTTCATTTAACGCGTATTGCAATCCACCATGGATTACTGTTCGCATATTTAATTTATTATCGCTATTGAAAAATGTTTCCTTAGGTTGATTGACGTTAAAAGCAGCCCCCCCTAGAAATACTTTAAACTTTTCACTAGGATTAAATGCCCAAAAGATTCCTGAATGAAGATTTAAATATCCAAAACTGGTTTTATTAAAATTTTCAAGGTTACCTAATGTCTGATTGAAGGAACTTCCATCCCACTGTGTTTCAAAAGTTAATAATGCCGGATCAACCCTTTTTTGAGTAAACCCTACCTGTAACCCTATTGAAACAGAATGTTTTTTATTGACATCAGGATGAATCATATAACCACCTGAGGCAGCTATTGATAAATTATTGAGGTTACCATCACCACTACGGTCATTATATACTATTAATCCTGCACTGAGGTTTCCGGTTTTGACAAACTTTGGTGCTAGTGAATTGATATCAAATGAAACCGACGGAGTACGGAATGGAACGGGGATACTACTCCATTGATTCTTGTAATTAGCACTGATTCTATACCGACAATCATTAATACCGGTTAAGGCCGGATTAAGTGTAAGAGGAGAGGCATAAAACTGTGAAAAGTGGATGTCCTGAGCAACAGATGTTGTTGTAATGAATAGGAGTAAGATTAATTGAAGTCGGGTAAGTGTTTTTATCATAAGTGGCAAATGTCAGTTAGCGAAGTAAGGAAACATTTCCGTATTTCACAAACGTTTTGCCGTTGACATCAATTCCTTCGATTAGATAAACGTAAACACCCAGCTCTACCGGTGTGCCTTTTCGTGTACCATCCCACCCTTGATCGGCTACATTTGTTTGGAATACGGAGTTACCCCATCGGTCAAATATCTGAAAATTACTGAGATTAAAAATACCCCGAACAATAAAATTATATCGGTCGTTGTGGCCATCACCATTTGGTGAGAATGCATTAGGTATTACAAGGAATGTTTCATTAGTAACAACAACAACGACTGCACGTGTAAATTGACAACCTTCATCTGTTGTAACTATAACCGTATATGTAGTTGTTTGAGTAGGAGTTGCTGTTGGTGATTCAGTGTTTGCAAACACTAACGAAGAGTCAGGAGTCCATGAATATGAAGCGCCACCATTAACAAATAAAGAAACGCTTTCTCCGAGGAAAATTTCCTGGGTTGTACTAGTTTGTATAAATGGCTCAGGATAAACATCGATGAAAACTGTGTTTGTGTCTAAACACCCATTAGCATCACCAGCAATTACAGTATATGTTGTAGGAATAATTGGGTTAACAACAGGATTTTGAATGGTTGGATCAGAAATATTATACAATGGTCCCCAACTATATGTTACTCCTCCATTTGCTATAGGAAAGGCCTGAGTGTAAAGACATATTGTTGTATCTGCTGTAAGGGTTGAAGTGGCATCGGGGTGAACTGTCAGTATCATTGAATCCTGAACGGTACAAATAAAACCTGATGACGAAACACTTACAGTATATGTGGTAGTTGTCATGGGGTTGGCAACTGGATTGAATATATTCGGATCGCTCAGCCCTGTTGTAGGTGTCCAGGAATAAGTTGCACCTCCGGAAGCGTTAAGAGTTGTGCTAAACCAAGGGCATATGGCAGTATCTAACCCAGCATCAGGAATTACCTGAGTTACTTTAACTACAATGGAATCACTCACTGAGCAGCCACCAAGCGAAGCTGTAATAAAGTATTCTGTTGTAGTTTGAGGTGAGGCCATAGTTGCGTCACATGTTGGGCAAGCTAATCCTCCGACTGGAAGCCATTGGTATAACTGACTATTTTGAGTAATTGTTGAAATCTGAATACTATCACCGTAACAAATATTTACGGTATCAGGGCCTGCATCAGCAACAGGAACCGTTACATTCACTACTATAGTATCAAAATCCTCGCATAATGCAGCAAATGCTTTAACTATATAGGTAGTAGTTACCACAGGGTCAGCCTGCGTACTAGAACAAGTTGTACAAGCTAATCCTGTGCTCGGACTCCACTCATAATTTACTCCGGTTAATGCAGGTGTGCTTAATGTGGTTGGAAAACCTACGCACATATTCTGGTCGGAGCCTGCATCGGCATAAACCTGTACAACTTGAACAACTACTGTATCAGAAGCTGTGCAGGTGCTGGCTGAGATGGTAACTGAATATGTAGTTGTCACTGTGGGGTTAACAACAGGGAGTTGACAATCTGTACAAGATAATCCTGATGATGGAGTCCATACATAGCTAATTGCACTTCCTCCATTAACACCTATGGTTATAGGCTCTCCCAAACACATAATAGTATCGGGGGTTGTAGCTGCCTGCATAAAATCTGCAATGTATAAAATAGCAGTATCGTATGCTGAACCACTACAAAACTGTGGTTGATATACAATCTGAATAGATTCAAAGGGTTCCGGAACAAAATCCTGAACCGGAACAATGGAGATTAATTGTGTTTGTTGACCAGGCAAAAAGAAAACCGTATCAGAGACAAAATTTTGATAGATATAATCAATTCCAAACTGTGCTGTTCCCATAAATTGCAATGGAACCGCAACAGTATCAAGTGGTACAAAACTCAATGTCATATTAATTTCAGCATTAACACAGCCCTCAACACCTGTTGCAACATTATTTATAGGATTGATATACGTTGCTGATGGCATAATTGAAACACCGTAGCTACTAAGAGAGCCAGCCTCAATAAAGACACCGGAGTCAAAAGCTGAATCACCTCTATCCTGAACACCTAATTTTAAGTGATAAGTTTGACAAGGTGTTACTATTGCTTTTGCCTGAAGAACTTTGGTAATTCCATCATAGATTACATCCTGCGCTACAGTACACGTATAACTTGCAGGACAAGGGCCGTTTGCAGGTCCGGAATAACAAACATAATAAGGTGAATTATTCTGACAATTTACTGTTCCAATACTTACGGGTGTAGATGTTCCCGGTATTAATGCGATATTTTGCTGCCCAGTAATGCCGGGGCCGCTTAGAAAAAATCCAAATACATCATTAAAGGTTGTCAACTGTCCACCGGCACCTACATACTCAGGATACTCTTCTGATCCCCACACATAGTTAAAACTTAAGGTATCTGAAGTAACGAATACATCGAACTCTAAAATACAGGCGTCATTTGTGGAGCCGCCGGGTGCCAAAGTATTCAGGTTCGCATCGCCCGGTGTTCCCCACCCTTGACTTATAAATGTATTACTGGGATTTGAAACACTTGCGAAATTTGTTGATACAGCACCACTAGTAAGCAATATACCACTGCCAATACCAATATCAGCTGAAGTTGTAGTAAACGATCCAGAAGCAGTTGATGTTCCGTCTGTCTGACAATTTGTGGTAGCATTAGTTACAATTACACCATTACCTACCAACATCTGTGCAAGAACGTTTGCATCATTATTTGGCGTAACAACCGTTTGTGCTGCGAGTGAAAGCGACATCGCACACAAAATAAGAGTAAGTAGTGTATTGATTTTCATAGGTTTATAGGTTTTTTTATTCTTATCGAAGCACTGTTACATTACCTTGTTTAAGTATTGCATTATTATCCAGATCGGCACCGGTAACCATATATACATAGGTACCAACATCAGCAGGCTCGCCATTTATTTTTCCATCCCATCCTTCAGTAACACTTTTAGTGTACCAAACCTTTTGTCCCCAGCGGTTATAAATTGCGAATTCATCCAAACGGAATATACCTTTAAAAATAATTCGGAATGCATCGTTTTTACCATCACCATTCGGTGAAAAAGCACTTGGAAGATTTACATTAGCATCTTTGTTTACAACAACAATTACCGAATCACTTACAGCGCAACCATTGGCATCCAGTGCTGTAACATAATAAGTTGTTGTTTCTGTAGGTGCTGCTGTAGGGTTAGCAATGTTTGGGTCGTTTAAGCCAAAAGTTGGCTGCCACTGAAATGAACTACCACTTTCAGTGTTAAGCTGTGTGCTTTCACCCCAATAAATGTAACTCACATCCGGTGAAGCATTAATTGGTATGAGAGAATAAATAGAAACTGAAACATCTGCTGAATTGGTACAGCCATTTGAGTTTGTTATTACTACACTGTAGGTAGTATTAACAGTTGGACCGGCATTAACACCAGATGTATTTGTACCACTTAATCCGGTTGCTGGACTCCACACATAACTGACTGCATTAACTGCATCAGCGAATATTGCTGTGAAAGTACCCGGGCAAATGTTCTGTGGAGCAGAAATAGTAATAACAGGTAAAGGATCTACTGTGATTACAACCTGATCTTGAGATTGAAAGCATGCATTGTTTCCAATTACAGTATAGGTAGTAGTAACGGTAGGGTTTGCAGTTGGGTTGGCGCAATCTGTACAACTTAATGTTGCACCCGGTCCCCATGTAAAACTGTTTGAATTTGAAGCACTGAGTTGAATGTTGTCTCCTATACAAATTGATTCATCAGCCATAGCTTCAACCGGTAACGGATTATCTACAAACACAGTTACCTGATCCTGAGCAACACAAGAACCTATGGCTGCCTGAACTGTATAAACGGTAGTTATTGTTGGTGTAACTACCGGATCGGGACAAGTTGTACACGTAATATCAACGGGAGGCGACCAGGCATAATTAGGTGCAGGTGAGCAGTTCAATTGGGTAGATTGACCAAGACAAATTGTGACATCAGGTCCTGCATCAATAATAGGAAAATCATAGAGATTAATTTGAGCTTGAGCAGAGTTAACACCACAACCAGAAGAAGTATCAGCATCAACTGGTGTTACTGTTAGTATAATGGTTTCAACACCTTCTGCAATATTATCAACGATAGGAATAATTGTAATTACTAATTGAGTGTCACCGGGATAAAAGCAAATAGTATCCGACAAAAATTCATAATCAACACCTTCGACAGCAGTACCTGAAGTTTCAATTGTAAAGCAAGAGGTGTCTGTTGCACCGCCTCCACCACTACTTTGAAGATTAAAAATAAATTGAGGGTTAAAGTTACATCCCTCAACCGCTGCAGGATTTCCGGTAGGATCTGTATATAAAGAATTCAATTCAATTTGCACTGAATTAGACACTAAACTACCAGCTTCCAGAAATACACCGGAGTCTAACGCAGTATCACCAACGTCAGCAACTGCTATTTTCAGGTGATATGTGTTGCATGGTTGAACGGCCTTAAATGCTGTTAATACAGTTGTAAATCCGTCGTGCTGTACAGTAGTAGTCGTATTATCAGATGGACAGAGTGCAGGATTACAGCCACCCTGAGTGTTACTGTTTGCATCATTACAAACATAGTATTGAGGATTAAGACCGCAATTAACGTTATTAATGGTAATTGAAGTAGATGTGCCTGGAATCAATGCAATGTTCTCATTACCTGTTATACCCGGACCGCTGATAAAGAAGCCAAAAACATCATTAAAGTTTGAGTTCACATAGTCATTATATTCTTCAGAAGCGAAGACGTAATCAAATTTTACCGTATCGCCGGGAATATACATATCAAACTCAAGGATACATACATCGGTAGTTGTGTTGGTGGTTAAAGTATTTAAATCAGGATCTCCGAGTCCGTTGTTACTTACTGTAGTATTGCCTGTATTTGCAGTAAAAATATTGTCTATAGTACCTGAAGTAAGTAATACCCCTTTTTGAATACCGTATGATGAAACCGGCCCAACAGTTTCAAATGTACCGGATGGATTTTGCGCACCCGAGCAGTTCATTGTGGCATTGGTAATTACAATGCCGCTGTTTGATCCTAATAAAGACTGAGCCAATGCGTTGGCGTCTGAAACGGGTGTTACGGTAGTTTGAGCTACAGTAACTTGCTGAAATAGAATTGTTAAGAACAGTGTAAATGCTAAAAATCTCATGTTATTTGAAGTATTAAAACGTCGGTAAATTATTGAATTAATATTATTCTGACAAATAGTCGAATTTACAGGTTGTGTGTTCATAGAGTTTATTAGGTTATTTATGTTTACGTAGCTGATTTATAGCTCGTTAGTTTGGTCTTTATTTTTTACCACACACCTTGATGAGTGCCTTATTCCACAGGTCGTTTAACTCTTCTGAAATTCTCAATTGGATTACCACAAATCCATAGATCAGAGAAACGGGAAATGAGATAAGAATAGCAATCCACCGGGATTTAAAATCTGAATCTAAGTTACCAATAAATACAGCCATCAATACAAACAAGACCAGCGCTTTTATTGTATGTAAGGTAAAGGGATGAATACGGTAAACCCACTGAAGAAATACCATGCGAGTGCTATTGAAAACTACATATGCGACAGGTACGGATATAGCAGCCCCAATAACCCCGTACTTAGGAATCAAAAAGTATGTACCTGCTGTGGAGACAAAAATGAGTGTTACGTTAGTCAGCAGGTTAAATCTGATATGTTTGGAATACAATATGATTTCGCCGTTAATACCTGTAGCCATATCGAGCAATCTTCCAAAGCCAATAATCAGAAACACCCATTTAACGGGATGATATGCTTCGGGCAGTAAGTTAACCACCCAGTCTATATTAAGCCATAACATCAGGTAAATGAAACCACCAACAATTAACTGGTTAATAGAAGTTTGACGGTATAACTGTTGGAGTTTTGGTATGTCGTTGTTTTTCCAGGCCTCGGCAATAATAGGAATGCTGACCTGATTCATCGTGCGGGACGGAATAATAACTAAAGTGGCTATGAAGAATGCTACAGAATAAACCGCAGTATCCTCTAAACCGGCTAATGCTCCAAGCATGATCACATCGATATTCGAAGTATAAACTGCTGCAATACTGGAAGCATATACAAACCAGGTATAGCGACTGAGTTTGCTATAAGTCATAATTTGTGTAACACGAATTGGTGCAGCAAACAACTGACCCAGATATGCGAGATAAATCAGGATAACAATAAAGTGTATCAGGTATGAAGCAATGAACAGGTAAAAAAAGCCTGTAAAATCAACCCATGAGGATACATACGCAAACAAGACAAGTGTCTGAAACAAACGCAGCAGAACTTCCTTGATAAAAGTTGGAACAACCGTTTTTAGCAGCGAACGTGCATAGAAGAATGCGAGCTCAAATACCAGTATAAAAAACGCAATGGGGTATGTAAAAAAATAGTGAGTATTGAATAATGCTGATTTCGGTTCGTAGAAAGATTGTATGGGTTCTTTGAATAAATAGAACAGTGCACCAAAAAATACGAAGCCTGCACATGCAATGACATACAACAAGGTTAGAATGCCGTAATGCTTTTCCTGCTTGTTGTTGAAGTATGGAAAAAAACGTTGAAGTGTGTATGATGTACCGAACAATGCAAACTGCGATAAGAGCACAGCTACTGAAATTAACAAGCGTGTTAGCCCCACCTGCTCCGGACTGAGGTATATAGGGTAAAGAACAATAAAATTAACATAGCCTAGCAACGCACCCATATAGGTGATAATCGATGCCTGAAAACTTTGACGCTGAACGATGCCCAAAACGCTGACTTACGTCTGTGAAAATAGAGATGTAAATCTTCTAACTATAAAATCAGATTCCACAATGTTCAATAAAAATGACTAACGAAGAAGAGTTACGTTGCCGGAGATTAAATGATCCTTACCATTACATCGGTACTTGATAATGTATACATAGGTACCAATATCAAAAGATGCGTTGTTGATTCTATTTCCCGTCCAACCAACTTTTGGGTGATTTGTAGTAAAAACCTGTTGCCCCCAACGATTATAAATTGAAAACTCCATTAAGGTTAAGTTCGATACAATTATTGGTGTAAGCACATCATTGATTCCATCACCATTAGGTGAAAACGCACTAGGAATAAATACTCCATCACAAATTGAAAGTAACCTCACCACCACAGAATCGCTTGCTGTGCAACCAAAGTCGTCTATACCAGTTACATAATAGGTCGTTGTGCTAAAAGGACTGGCGATTGGATTATAAATAGATGTATCGCTTAATGATTCATTAAAATTCCAATTGTAAAATGCAGCACCGCTTGCATTCAACTGAGTGGATTGACCCGTATTTATTGCAACATCATTACCCGCGTCAACAAACCCTTCATTCACGAAAACATAAAAAGAACCCGTATATGAGCATCCATTAGTATCTAATAATTGTATTGTAAACTCTGTTGATACAGGAGGAAATAGAATTATAGAATCGCAATTATTACACGATACGAATTGAGATGGTGAAATGTTGAGTATAGTACTATTAGATGGCTGATTGAACAGCACACTATCTGTTAGGCATATTGACAGATTTTGCAAAGTGTATGAAGTGGGAGAAAAAGCTGTAACAATCAATGTATCACCTACAACACAGCTTTGGCTGCTGTTAACTACGTATGTTGTATTAGTGGAAGGTGTACAAACGACTATGTCACCTGAAGTCTGATTTAATCCAGTAATAGGTTGCCAATTATAAGTAGTTGCCCCACTTGCAATAATTGAAAAGGAATTACCCAAGCATATTGATGTATCTGTAATATTTAGTTGAATTATTGAAGCAGGTGTAACCGATACAAAAACAAAACCTGTATCTATACAATAATCATTCTGTGCTATGAATGTATAGGTAGTATTCATCGGTGGGAAAGCGAACGGGGAAATACAATTTGAACAAGATAAATATTGAGAAGGCAACCAGGTATATGTGCAATTGGGGCAAGCAACAGATAGAGCAATAGTATCAAATTGACAAATAGAATATGTTGTAGTATCTAAAGTATTAATTGCAGTATTAATTGTTATTGTATCAATCTTTTGACAACAATCATTAGAAACAGTAATTGAGTATGTATTTCCCGGCGATACGACTATGCTTGAATTTGTGCTTCCATCACTCCATAAATAATTTGCAACATTTGAATTAATAGCGTTTAGAACAAAATCAGAGCATACTGCAGTGTCATTCCCCAATGAAAAATCGGCTAGTTCACATGGATTCGAAATAGTTGTATTTATAGGCGATAATGATAATGTTGAAAAGTTACTTGGATATGTAGTGATGATTCTATTACCGGTAAAAGACGGATTTGTGGTAGTGATAACATTTATATTGCCGGTTTCAACACAATTCGAGTTTATTAATCCATCATCTGTTACCCTAAGCGTAATAAGTGTTTTGTCTGGTTGGAGTGTCGCTCCGGTAAACATGAAGTAGTCATTTGAAAAATACCCGGGTAAACTAGCGGAATAATTTACATTGTAAACGTGCTGATTATTAATTCCATAATACTTATTCCATAACACACTACCTTGTTTTGAGATGGACAATAAAAAAAGGCGATTATAAGAGGCTTGAGAGCAATATCCTGAAATAAAATATTCATTGGCTGCATTGTAAATTCTAAATCCTCGCTCTAAAGTCGAATTTTGAAAATTATAATTTCTTGACCACTTCATATTACCAAAAGTGTCGCATTTAATTATTCCTATTTCAAAATTAGTTGTTGTCCCATCATTGTCACCGAAATAAACTATTACAATAGAATCATTATCTTGTAAAATGCATGAACCGTACATTCTACAAGTAAAATTTTCATCACCTATAAAATACTTTGTCCAGATATGATTGCCTGATGTATCAAATTTTGTAAAGAATATACGCATTTGATCAATAGCTGCTCCGGCTACATATAATCTGCCGGTGGAGTATATCACGCTTTTATTCATACTAAGTATTGACTCTGAAACATCGTCAATGAATGAGTTTTGGTAATCGTACTTATCGCTCTGACTAAGAATATTCCCATTGAGTGCATCTACTTTAATTAATACAGGATCATTATAGGTACCACTAATTGGTTCATGTGCCGCCATAAGCATGTATGTACTGTTAGAAAGTTGCAACATTCTTCTAGCTGTAAACCTGTAATTCACTCCACTCAAAATATTGCAAAACTGAAAATTGCCATCAACAGAAACCTTAAAGTAGAATCCTTGATTAGGAACGAAATTAGATTCCAAACTGCCACCGGTACCAATGATATAATTATCCGAAGTTAATTCTAGTGAGATAATATAAAACACATTATTTGAAGGGAATGGTTTAATGCATTTTGACCAGATAACAACACCAGAATCGTTTACTCTCATAATTAAAGCACTGTCATTTCTCGAACCGCCAACGATATTGTCACTACCAACCCTTATAACGCTGGTTCCTTCTCCTATGAATGAGGAGTATGTATGCAAATATTCTTGTGAAAGCGAAGACTTACTAGTGCTTATGAGAAGTATCGCAATCTCAATGAAAATCTTAATTGTTTTCAACTTAGATGATATGCTTCATCAAATATATTGCTCTTTCTTGTGAAAAAAGTAATTTAATGTGCCTATCATTATCAGCAATTGATGTACTGATATCATCAGAAAGTCCGCTTGCAATATCAAAGATTGATACTTGATTGTCCTTTAAATAATGCAATAAATTACTGTTTGAGTTGAGAAACACTTTCTTATTCAGTGTGAGCATTAAGAAAACATTTCCGGCCGCTTCAGTTCTACAATGATTGTAAAACCCATAATCAGTAATATTTAAAAAATTCAAGTAATCTTCTTTGGGCAAATATTTGTCAAGTATAATAAAATTATTTCCTAATACTTTCCTGCCATATTCAGCCACATAGTTACCATATTTTGCATCGCCATAAGATAAGGGGCACACCACCTGAAATTTAGAAGAATCATAAGATGCAAGTAATTTGATAATCGAAATATGGTTATTTGATAAGGATGCTGAGTTTCCTAATACAATAGTTAATTTATTTTTTAATTTAATTTCCTGACGAAGTCTATCTTGAGAAGATTTATTAAGAATAATATCTAATGAACTATAATCAAATTCATAATAGAAAAATTCCTTAAAAATTGCTTTTGTATTATATAAAGTCTTCAGCAGGATATAATCGTACTTATTATAATGACAAAATACATCGACCCGAGATATTGCTTTTTGCCTGTTCCTTAACTCAATGATATCAATTAGAGAGAAATATTCTGAACGTTTTATAGCCTTTATTGCATCATAAAATTTATTTCCTGTCTTGACGAATGTGTGATTATGCTTTAAATACTCGATAGAAATCTCATCATAGATTTTTGTTTTAAAGTATCTGACAGGCATAAACATATCAGCACCCCAAAACATCCAAAAAACTTTATAATTACTGCGAACGTAAGTATTGATAAAATTGCAAGCCTCGTTAGTAAGATAGTGTATGAATAAATTAACTTGTACTGACTTATGCACTGTTAATTTTTTAAATTCGGCACTGTTGTATTTAAGAGTTATTACCTTATTATTTTTTACTCTTTTCTTAATCGGTAAACTCCAGGGCGTTAAGCCGCTAACTATTAGATATATATTATCTTCATGTCCATAAACCTTTTCAAAGTTCTCAATGAATGCATCCATGAAGCCATTGTCAGGTAGAAAATGTATATTCATTTCGAGATAGCTTTAGCAGGAGACCCTACTACTGTTGTGTTCGCCTTAACATTCTTGGTCACAACTGCTCCAGCACCAATAACAGCATTATCCTCAATGACTATATTTGGTAATATAGTTGCACCTGCACCGATAAACACAGAAGACCCGATTGTAGTATTGCCTAGAATTAATGCTCCGGGAGATATAACAGAATATTTACCTATTCTAGAACCGTGACAAACTAGAGACTTTACATTTATTAATACAAGATCATCAATAGAAACACAACTCTCAATAATAACGTGTTTCATAATTATCACCCCCTGACCAATTCTTGTTTGATAAGAACCAATAAGAGATTTTGAAGAAATTAAAGAGTTCAATTCAAAACCTTTATCATGAAATTTTTTATAAATTTTTTCTCTTGACAGTGGGTCTCCTATAGCTATACAATATTTAGTATCATCTTTAACACTCTCTATATGTGTAATAATTTGAAATTTGTCAAGAAATTTATATCTTCTATTATTAACATTATCATAAAACAATAGGTTGTCACCAAATTGTTCTTGTAAATCTTCAATTAATTGTGTAGCGAGCCCCCCCGCACCAATAACTATCATAATGAATTATTAATCAATGATGAAATAGATTCAACTTCTGAGTCACTGAGTTCAAAGTATAGTGGAAGTGAAAGGACGCTTTTACTTATTCTCTCCGATACTGGGCATTCCTGGTACGATAAATACGGCAATGTATTCAGTGAAGGATAAAAGTATCTTCTAGGATAGATATTATTGCGGTTAAGAGTTTCAATAACCTTTAGACAAGTTGTCTCATCCGGGAGGATAATAGGATAATATGCAAAGTTATATTGAGTATCAGGAATAGCAACAGGTTTAGAAATGATATTGTAATTGAGAGTATTGTCATATAACTCGGAAATGGCTCTTCTACGTACCAAAATCTCATTAAAATGATTCAAAACACATAAACCCATTGCTGCATGAACTTCAGAGTTTTTAGCATTAATTCCAGGCAAATAGTAGTCATCATATATGTGTCCGAACTGTCGCATCTTATATAACTGATCAAATAAATCAGAGTGATTAGTAAAAAGTGCTCCTCCTTCAACTGTATGAAATATTTTAGTGGCATGAAAACTACACGTTGAAATATCACCGTAATTGAAAATGGAGCTACCCTTATACTTCACACCAAATGCATGTGCAGCATCATATATCACCTTCAAGTTGTATTTGTTTGCAATCTTCTCAAGGCGAATAACATCGCAGGGATTACCATAAACATGTGTTACTAATATTGCTTGTGTGTTAGCAGTAATCTTTTCTTCTATTAAATCACAGTTGATATTGCAGTCACTTTCATTAATGTCAACAAAGATGGGTTTACAATCACGCCATAGTATCGAATTCAAGGTAGCCACATAAGAAAACGGTGTTGTGATTATTTCATTAGTAAGATTCAGAACTTTAATAGCCATATCTAAAACAACAGTGCCATTCGTGCAAAACAGAAGCTTGTCAATATCTAACTCTTTTGCAAGCTCTCTTTCAAGTTCTACAACATGTTTACCATTATTTGTAAGCCAACCAGTAGCAAATATTTCTTCCATGTAACTCATATATTCATTTAAGGGTGGAAGAAATGTCTTGGTCACTAGTATTTTCTCATTACTAATCATATCGCAAAGAACGCATTAAATGGAAAAAAGGAACAGTGAGTAATTTGAATACTAAATCCTCTCACCCTTTACAGAAATCACAAACTTTTTATCCGGCACAGTTGGGTACTCAAAAACCCTGGTGGGATATTGCTTGCGTGTGTATATAGCGCAGTAAGTGTTGGAGATATGGTAAATGTGACTGCATTGCTCATCTGTACTGCCATCTAATATGCCTGCAAAAACTTCGAAGTCTATATGTTCATAGCTGCTTACGTAATCGTGCCAGATGATAACAGAATTTTCGTCCTTTAATAAGGAATATACTTTCTTAGTGTCATTCTTAACACCTTCGTAGCTATGGTCGCCGTCAACAAAAATCACATCGAACTTTTTATTCAGCGTAGAAAAGTCGAAGGTGCGTGAGTTGCCTTCTATATGTGTGGCATTGGGTAATTTTTTTGAAAACATCCTCTGCATGGTTAAAAATCTCCCTCCCCAACCCAAAGCTTCCATGTCTTTGTTCCCGAGACTTAGAGAAGTAACCGTTTTACAATCCGCAGAAACCACTGCCATACTTTCTCCACGCCAGGTTCCTATTTCAAAAAAATCACAGTTGCCTTGATAATGCTTCACCACAGATTTCAGCAGAACAAAATCTATAGGCATGGATGTTCCATAAAGTAATGTCGCCGGTTCTATGGTTTCGTTCAAACCGGGAACAAAATCCAACAGGTCAATTTGCGGCAAACCCTTATCCCACCCTGCTTTCTGCACCCGCTTTTTAGCTTCATATTTATTAACAGAATGAAACAATGCCTTCATTATGATTGAAGGTTGCGATAGAAGAATCTTGATGAATGGTGCAATCAGTTTGGCTTTACTCATAGTGATTTATGCGTGTGCAATAGTATCAAATAATGCGGCCATTTTTCGGGTGATGTTTCGTCGGGTGAATTCTTTTATATCAGTCTGATTTAACTCTAAGCGGTTTTGTTTCCAGTGTTGATACCAGTTAAGTATTTGTGTTTTCATTGAATTTTCATCTTCAAATCCACAACATATACCACTGTTGGTTTCTTTAACTATTCGAGCACTGTCACCGTCTTCAGGGCCTATAACCAATATAGGACGATGTGCGGCTAAATACTCGAACAGCTTTCCCGGAAGAAGCCCATGTACACTGGGCATATTGCCAAGTGCCAGCAATAATACCGTTGCTTCGCACTGAAACTGTGGAACTTCATTGTGCGGAATGTAGTCCAGTTGTTTGAGATAAGGTGTCAATCCAAACGATTCTATATCACGGTATACCACCGAATCATTTTTGCCAATTAACATCAATTCAAAGTCGCTGTTGAACTCGGAGTTTTCAATGCATAAAGATTTCAAAGCGCGCCAAAAAGCCTTGTGGTTACGATCGGCATTCATCATTCCAATATGGCGAATTGAAAATTTTGATGAAGGTTTGAATGAAATATTTTGAAAATCTTCTTCATCGTAACCGTTGGTAATCACTTCAACTTTACGTTTGCTCAATTGCTCAAAGTCAGCAGCCCAGTGCCAGCTCACACACTCCACAATATCGGCACTTTGTAAAACAGCTTTCTCTAAATGTGCGTGCTGAGACGCTGCGGCTTGCGTTAATGTCAGTTGATGGAAATAATCAATCTTGGTCCAGGGGTCACGGAAATCAGCCATCCATTTAATGCCGGTATTTTCTTTCACTCCTTTAGCTATAAGGTGCGCACTGTGAGGCGGACCGGTACTCACGATTAAATCAACAGGTTGCTGTTTCAGTTTTTCAGTTAGAAATTTTACCGAAGGTTTTATCCAAAATTTTCGGGCATCCGGAATAAAGAAATTGCTGCGCACCCAGAGAGCCAAATCATCTTTCCAATTTTTATATTTTTTCTCCTGGATAAAACCGGAGAATACCTGTTCCGATTTTTTTCGTCCGCTGAATTTTTTATACCAGTCATAAGGTTCCCAGATGGGTTGCTTCCACACCTCAACACCTGAAGGAATGTCTTTTTCCAAAGTCTTGTCCAGAACAGGATAGGCGGCATTCTCAGCTGTGTAAACAACAGGTTCCCATCCAAAATCACGCAGGTATTTAACCATCTTTAACCATCGCTGCACACCAGCACCGCCACTTGGCGGCCAATAGTATGTTATGATTAATACACGCTTCAAAATCTTGTTAAGTGCTAACGAATGTTAGTCTTCTTTCTTTTTCAAAAACAAATCTTTGATACTGAATCCTATTAGCAACAGCAGTAACAAACCCGAAGCTGCCATTGAAACTTTTTCACCTGCCATAAAGCTGACAGGTTCAAACTTGAACTCAATGGTGTGTTTACCTGAAGGAATCTTCATTCCGCGCAGTACATAGTTGACACGGATGCACTCCGCAGGTTTATTGTCTATGGTTATGTTCCATCCTTCAGGATAATAAATTTCGCTCATCACTGCAAAGCCATCGTTAATTCTCTCGGTGGTATAAATCAGATGATTAGGTTCGCAGGTAACCAAATTAATTTGGGCAGCAGTATCTGATTGCAGGTTAATATCTTTTAAATAATCCGCAAATCGTTTATCTACCACAGCGTATTGGCGCGGATTAAAGCGGTAGTTACGTTGTAAAGTAAACAGTGACTGTGCTGCACCATCAAGTTTACTTACCACGCTTAGATTTGAAATACCATCGCTACCCTGCTTTAATGCAAGCCCGAAGGTATCGGTTTGTCCAAATGAAATACGGGAATTACTTAAATCGTAACGCATACTATCTATAAGAATGTTATCGTGATTACCCACGTTGGCTTGGGTAATACTCTTTCCATTTACAGTTATACGGGAATTATCCAATGCGGCAATAGTGAACATAGGGCCTATACGATTCATTTCTTCATCGGCATTCTCAACAATCATCAAAGAGTCCACATACCAGGCATTACCACAAGCTGATGGATTTGGTTGGGCCATTGGTTCTTTACCTTCACCGGCACTTACCAGTAAATATTTTGCATTGAGCATATCGAGCACGTCGCCATTGCTTTTTGAAATTTGGTTTTCTATCAACTCCTGATAGCGGCGCATCTTAACTGCACTGTAACCACCAATGGATTTATGATGATAGGATGTTCTGGAGTCGTTGAAAGTATTCCCGGCAAGATTTAAGACGCGGTATGAAATACTTGGGTCCTGTTTTATCTGAAGGTCTGCTTGTGTTGGTTGAAACACCGAATCGTAAGTTGACTTGGCTACAAAATTTTTATCGCCAAAATATCTGAAGTCAACAGGCACAAGATCCACTACAACCAAGGCAACAATAATACCGGTAAAAAGTGTGGTTTTGATTTTGTCTTTTAAGAACAACCAAACACCTGCTGCACTCAATAAGACAAAAATTAATGATCGGAAAGCATCTGCTCTCAGAATACTTTTTCGGTCTTCAATCAAAGCACTTTGTAGCCAATCCGGATAACTACTGTCGGCCTTACCAATAAAGTCGAAGAATCCTGGACCCAGAGTAGCAAAGAATAAGCAAGCTCCCGCAGTGATACCTCCTGCAATTTTAAGATGCTTGAATAACTCATCTTTCGAAATTTTTCCATTGATGATTTGCTGCAAGGCAAGAACCGCAGTAATTACAAATGTGAGTTGCGGAATAACCAGAATCATCTCTACAGTGCGAAACTTATTGTAGCCGGGCATATAATAAAAGAAGATGTCATTGAACCACATCAGGTTTCTTCCCCAGGCCATAAAAATGGTGACAATAGTCGCACTCAGCAACCACCAGCGCATGCGGTCTTTGATTACAAACATGCCGAGCAGAAAGAAGAAACAGATAACTGCGCCTAGATAAACCGGGCCGGAAGTGAATGGCTTGTCTCCCCAGTATGTAGGCATTTGTTCCAGATATTCAGCCGCTTGTTGACCACCAATACCTCTATCGCTGAAAGCCTTTGCCACAGCTGACTTCTCGCTAAGTGCATGATTGGAACTGCCGCCATAAAAATCAGGAATCAAAAGTGTAAACGTTTCCATTTTGCCATAGCTCCAGGAGAATGCATAATCTTTATCTAATCCACCGCTCGATTGCGTATTAGACGATAACTCTGATTTACCACGTATGGAATGATTCATATACGTAGCCGTGCTCCACAATAGCGAAGTATTAGACGCAACACCAACTATTGCTGATGCAACAACAAACCCGGCAACTTTGATTAAGTGCATTGTTTCTTTATTGCGTATGGCCGCTATACTTTCAAGAATTCCGTAGATCAATAGACACACAGCCAAATAGTAAGTTATTTGTAAGTGATTGGCCCTGATTTCCAGAGCTAGTGACAGAGCAAACAAGATGAAACCCCACAGATAATTCTTTCTGAACAATAAAATCAATCCGGCTGTAACCATTGGCATATAAGCCATAGCAGCCATTTTGGTGTTATGTCCGGCTTCAAGAATAACTAAATCGTATGAACATAAACCAAAAGCCAAAGCACCTGCCACACTGAGTACAGGATTTATTCCCAAAACAATAAATAGTATGAAGCATGAAATAAATGCGAGTAACAACAAACCGGACGGATGTGGTAAACCCAATTGCAAAAGGGAGTGAATATAATGTGTGAGATTGCCGTTGTATAAAGTTGAAACCTGAAAAGCAGGCATACCACTGAACAAGGAATTGGACCAGAGTGGCTCTTCGTCGAACTTGGCTCTGTAATCCTGTGTCTCCTTACTGATACCCTTGTAATGTACGATATCACTTTGGTTCATCACCTTGTTATCCAATATCATTGGCTTGAAAAAAACCAAAGTGATGACTAAAAAGACAGCAACTGCTGCAGCAAATGGTATCAGTTGCTTGAAATCAAATCCTGCATTTGTGGATGTGGCGTCTTTAGATTTATTCATATGATTTAGGTGCTTATTTAATGTTTTTAAGTTGTTCCTGAAGTTCCGCCAGCTGTTTTTTCCAATCTTCAATTTCTTCAATGTTGGATGAAATCAATTTTTCATTTTCGCTGATCATATCTTCGCTGTTCTTGATATTCTTCTTATATAGTTCAATGTCCTTTTTCAATCTTGCATTTTCTTTTTTAGTGCTCTCTATATTCTTCTGCATATCATCAATATTTTTAATCATCACTTTAATATTTTTCTCTACAGGCTTACGACTTTCATTAACTGCAAATGCGTATAGGTCATTATTGATTGTTTGTACGATTGGGCTGCTTTGATTAAGCCATTGGTTTTTATGTAGCACAAAAACAAACAACCGTACTTCATTTTTTGAAACGATCTCTGTGTTAGCGTAAATATGAATACTGTCGGCTGACAATGATTTGATTTTAGCATTCACCGCTTTCATCTCTCCTTTACGAACATCGCTGCTTGCTTTATACTTGGACACATACTTAGAGTAATTTTTTAGAACTATTTTCTCATCTACCCGATAAATGCTCACTCCTTGTGCAGGTACATTGCCCAAACTCATGTTTTTAGTGTACTCGGCAACAGAAATCTTTTGCGCTGAAACTTGCTGAAATGCAAACACCAATACAATAACCAATGACGACATCATTTGCTTAACCAATATATTTGTTGTGTTTATATACATCTTATTTGATTTCAAATTTGAGTAAAGACTCTTCTTCTAGAAATGCTTCCAATACATCACCGATCTGAACAGCAGCCACACCAACCGGAGTACCGGTATAAATTAAATCGCCTTGCTGCAGAGTGAAAAAAATGGAGATATATGAAATGATTTTCTCAATACTAAAGAGCATATCCTTACTGTTGCCTACCTGTGCGGTGTTACCATTCAGTTTCATTGAGAAGTTGATGTGATGTACATCACTATAAACGGACAATGGATTCCAAGTACCTAGCACAGCACTATTATCAAATGCTTTAGCAATCTCCCAAGGTAAACCTTTTTGTTTACAATGCGATTGCAAATCGCGGGCTGTGAAGTCAATGCCTACCGTTACTGCATCCACATAAGAAAGTGCAAATTTTTCAGAAATGCTTTTACCGTTTTTGCAGACCCTGAAAACCAGTTCGGTTTCGTAATGCATGTCTTTTGAAAATTCTGGCAGGTAAAAAGGTTTATTATCCTTCAGTAATGAGGTTTGCGGTTTCATAAAAACCACAGGACTTTCAGGAATGTCGTTCTTTAACTCTTTAGCGTGCTCGGAGTAATTGCGGCCAATGCAAAATATTTTCATACAGAGTCGGCTAAAATACTTGGTATGAGGGAAATTGTAGAAGGCAGGTGATATAACAAATACTTGAGCTAAAAACTAAATGGTAAATTATGGTGATTTTTTTTAAATTAACTTCTCACTTTTTTAAGTAACTGTTACTATAAATTTACTCCTTATCCTTTTACAGATGTTGTTGGCGATATTTATTGATACTACTATAGTAAGCGAGTTCATAAAAAGCGACACATTCATCATGTGTAGGCTATAAGGGGTTTATCCACACCGGTGTGCTTATTAATTGGTATTTCATAATCAACAATATGTTCTCAGCAGCTTACTTTTGCAAATGGACTAAAGCTTAGACTTTTCTCGTTAAAATGTTATTAATAATCGACGAAATAACAATAATCACCGACGAACGTCGTTAGCTTTGTAATTCATTCACACACTTAAACAACTCATATCATTATGGAAAACCAGAACCCAGAACAAAAAAGCGATTCTCGCAACAACAGAACGCTTATTTACATTATCCTGATTGCACTACTTGTAGGAGCGAATATTTTCCTCTACATCAAGTACACCCAAAAGGAGAAGCAGACAATAGCGTTAACAGAAGCTCTTAACATTGACAGTATGCGTATTGTTGATTTGGATGCCAAATACACTTCTGCCTTGACTGAATTAAATTCATTGCGCGGTCAAAATGAATCGCTCGACAGCTTGATTAACATTAAAGAGTCTGAAATTAAAAGCATGAAAGCCTCACTTGACAAAGCTTTAAAAGACAAAAAGATATCAGATGCCGAGTATAAAATGCAAGTTGAAATGTTGCAGAATTTAATCAGTGATTTAAAAAATCAGATTACTGTCCTTGAAAAAGAGAAAGGAGTCCTGATTGAACAAAAGGATGAACTGGGAAAACAATTAAATCTTACCTTGGATGAGAACGGCCAACTCAAAGAACAAAATAAAGTACTGTCCAAAAAGGCTACTATAGGTGCATTATTAAAAGCTCAAAACCTAAAAGCTGCTGGTGTATTTGGCCGTGGTAAGAAAGGAAAGGAAATAGAAACTAAAACTGCCAAGAAAGTAGAAAGCATAAAGGTATGCTTCGATGTAGATGAAAACAAAGTGTCAGAGCCAGGTTTGAAAACATTCTTATTGCGCGTTGTAAGCCCCGAAGGGGTAACTCTAGCAGTACAAAGTCAGGGTTCAGGAGTATTCGAATTGGCAGAGAGTGGTGAAAAATCACAATACACTACAAAGCAGGAAATCAATTATGAACAAAAGAAAAAGAATGTTTGCATGTATTGGGAAGGAGCAGCCGGAGGATTTGGCAAAGGCACATACACTATAGAAATATATCAGGATGGTTATAACACCGGAACTACAACCCTTGAACTAAAATAATTCTGATTTAACTCAGAAATAAAAAAGCCCGATAATTAATCGGGCTTTTTTTATTTAAACAACTGTCAAACTTTTCTTTGCAGTTAGATTTTTACTTTTTTTTCTTGTTTGCCAGGCTTTTTTTGCGGATTCGCTTCGTATCCTTTTTTTGAAAGCTTTTAGTTCTTCTAAGTGTTCTTCCCAATAATCGGGACCGTACCAAACGAATATCTCTTCACCCGGTTTAATATTTCGGGTAGCCTGAATGTATCCTTTACCTTTCTTTATTGCATAAACTGCATTATTTCTTAATCCTTTCACTCTTCCCATTCCGCGGGCATCGTTTGCGTACCTGGCCAATGAATCAGGATGATCAAAGGCATCAACGCACTTCTTTTTAGTAATAAAAAAAGCGTAACCGCCTCGGCCTGCTTCGGAGCGCTTTACCACTTCGTCCCAGGTAACCTCATCTCCTGTATATTCTATGATATACTCATCTTTCTTAATTAGTGAATCTGTAAATAAGCCTTTTCCGGCTTTTGGAATTTTTGATTTTCTTACAAATAGCATTGATCTGTTCTATGTATTAGGGGTATAAAAAAACATCTCCACGTGAAGATGCTTTTGTTGTTAGTGATCCGGATTGGATTCGAACCAATGACCCTCAGCTTAGAAGGCTGATGCTCTATCCAACTGAGCTACCGGACCGTTATAATGCGCGCAAATATAACATGAGATTGTTGTTTAATAGCTTTGTGGAATGACACAACCCATTGCATCGCAGGTACAGATAGAACAAGGATGGAAGGATGCTTTACGCGATGAATTTATTAAGCCATACTTTGCTGAAATCAAACGACAGCTGCTGGAAGAAAAAGCAAATGGTATTACTGTTTACCCTTCGGGTTCACTCATATTCAATGCTTTCAATCTTACCCCATATGATAAGGTGCGTGTTGTAATCCTCGGTCAGGATCCATACCATGGTCCTGGTCAGGCACACGGCTTATCTTTTTCTGTACCAAGGGGTATTAAAGCACCTCCGTCGCTGGTTAACATTTTTAAAGAAATCAGTAACGAGTTTGGCTATATCATACCATCACATGGCAATCTGGAATATTGGGCTAAGCAGGGAGTACTCCTTTTAAACGCGCTTTTGTCTGTTCGCGCAAATCAGCCGGCATCGCATCATCACATCGGGTGGCAATACTTTACCAATGCTGTTATCGTAACATTATCCAGGCAGAAAAGCAATCTGATTTTTATATTGTGGGGAAGATTTGCTCAGGAAAAAATTTCACTTATTGATTCCGACAAACATTTGGTATTAACTGCTGCTCACCCTTCACCTTTCTCGGCTTACAATGGTTTCTTTGGTTGCAATCACTTTAAAAAGACCAATGAATATTTGATTGATCATCAATTAACACCCATAGACTGGAGGATTGAATAATCATTATGATTTTATCCATACCATTCGATAAATATCCTGCATTGATTAGTGGCGGAAAAGTATTTGACCCTATTCGTAAAAAATGGCTTGAGGCAACACCGGAGGAATTAGTTCGTCAGCACTTGATTCAATATTTAATTCTCGAAAAAAAATATCCTGCGGCATTAATAAAGATGGAGCACCCGCTACAATTAAACACTTTGCAAAAAAGAAGTGACTTAGTGGTTTATAACCGTGATGGCAAAGCAGCCATTGTCATAGAGTGTAAAGCACCTGATGTAAAACTTAACGATGATGTGTTACTGCAGATATTACGATATAATATTTTGATAAAAGCACCTTATCTGATACTTTGTAATGGTGTTCAATGTTTGTGTTTTTATAACTCTGAACCACAACATCAATTACCAGACTATAATCAATTATAAAAAAAAGCCGCACAAGGCGGCTTTTGAAAAATGCGTTGAGTATTTGACTATGGGAAAATACCAAGGCTCATATACGATTCTGCTACTTTAGATATTGAGGTAACAAATGCAGCAGTACGAAGATTAGGAATTTTCTTATTGCTCTTCAGCGTGTTGCGAATGTCATGGTATGCACCAATCATGGTTTCTTCCAATCCGGAATTCACCAAATCAATTTCATCAGGCCCATGAGTCAACAACATACGCTCAGCAGGTGTAACACTCTTGCCCGTGAATTTCTCGATGGTGTTCAGCAATTGAGAATTGCTGTTTTCTGTGAAACGTTTATCCATACGACCAAAACGAACGTGAGAAAGATTTTTTAACCATTCAAAATAAGAAACGGTTACACCTCCTGCATTGAGGTACATATCCGGCACTATCATAACACCTTTCTTTGTCAGAATATTTTCTGCTTCTGGTGTTACAGGACCATTAGCACCTTCGGCAATAATCTTTGCTTTAATGCGAGGAGCATTTTCTTCTGTAATCTGGTTTTCAAGTGCTGCAGGAATCAGGATATCACAATCCAGTTCCAAAACAGCCATGGTTTTAATCACTTTAGCCTTAGGATAATTAGTTAGTTTTTTATGTTCAGCTTTCCAGGCCATTACATCTTCAAGATCCAATCCTTTAGGGTTGTATAAGCCGCAGTCAACTTCTGCAAGGCCCACTAGTGTTGCTCCATCTTCCACAAAGAATTTTGCAGAATGATAACCAACGTTACCCAAACCTTGAACTACAACACGCTTTCCGCTAACACCTGTAGTTAAGCCCAGCTTTTTCATGTCCTCTGCAATGCTCATCGCTTCACGGATACCAAAATGCACACCGCGACCGGTTGCTTCTTTACGTCCACGAACGCCACCCTGGCTCACAGGTTTACCGGTAACGCATGCATAAGCATCAATTTGATTAGGATGGAACGCGACATAAGTATCCATGATCCAGGACATTTCACGCTCACCGGAACCAAAGTCCGGAGCCGGTACGTCTACACCTGGACCAATGAAGTTTTTCTTAATCAATTCCGCTGTATAGCGACGAGTGATTCGTTGTAACTCTTCTTCAGTATATTGTTTAGGGTCAATTTTAATACCGCCTTTACCGCCGCCAAAAGGAACATCAACAATAGCGCACTTGTACGTCATCAAAGCAGCCAATGCCATAACTTCATCCTGATTAACAGCCATGCTGTATCGGATTCCACCTTTACAAGGCACTTTGTGATGACTGTGTTGCACACGATATGCTTCTATAACTTCAATGTTATTTCCTCTCTTCAACGGGAAACGCATACGATAAACACTGTTGCACGCTTTAATTTGATCTAAAAGTCCCTGCGGGTAATTGGTAAACGCCGCGGCACGGTCGAAATAGCTGTTCACATTGGCGAAGAAGCTTATTTCATGGTGAGCATTTTTTTGTTTTGCCATAAGATTATTTTGGTGTTTGATTGTTTTGTATGTCTTTTTCTAATTTTTTAAGTCTGATGTCCTGGTATATCAAATATGCGCTGATGAGTAAAAATATGACTCCAAGTATAGCAATAACTGCAGTCATTTTATCATTACTTCGTAAACCTTCGTTGAGTTGCTGATCCAACCCGCTATTGTTAGTTTGTGCTGACGCAGTGTATGTGGTAATAAAGAAAGGAATGATAGTAATAAGTCTAAACATGCGACTGCTCTAATTTCAATTGGTAGTTTGTAAATAATAATCGTGCTGTAGTTTGTGCCATCCAAAAGCCGAAGAGTATCCAACCTAATACGGCAGGATAAAAGATTAAACGCAGTCTGGAATCCAGGTCATATGCATTAAAACCGGGATTGCCGCCATTACCGGGGTGCAAAGAATCGGTAAGGCGAGGTACAACATAAATAATAGGAATGAATATGAAGAAGAAAATAACATTGGCAACTGCACTGATTCGAGCTTTCTTTTCTATATCGTCGATCGCGTTACGTAAAACGAAGTAGGCAAAGTACATCAGTAAGCCAATAGCCGCTACAGTTTGTTTGGGGTCATTATTCCACCATTGCTCCCAGGTAACCCGTGCCCACATCATACCAGTAATGATTCCGGCAACTCCACACAGCGTAGCAACCGATGCGGTAGACGTAGCCATGAAATCATATTGTACCTTTCCGGTACTTAAAAAGCGGATGCTGTGAAACGCAGATGCAGCAAGCAATACAGTCATAGTAAACCACATTGGGACATGATAATACAGGTTGCGAATGCTCTGATGTAAAATAGGTAACTCGGGTACATTGCTACACAACCCGTAAATTATGGAGTAAAGAATTAAACCTATACTAAGCAACTTCCACCAGCTAATGCCTGCTACCATTAATGTCTATCTGATAATGCGGTGAAAAAGTAAAGAGTATTCATTAAATATAAAAATTAAATTGTGCACTCAATCGTGATAGATGTATGGAAACAATACAAAAGCCAATATCCCCATAATGAGATTGAGCAAAAAAAGAAAAGCGAGATCGCGGTAAGGAAAGGCAACTAAGGCAGTTTCTATTGTAAACAGAGTAATCTTGATCAGCAATAATAATACGGGGATGAGTATGGGTAAGCTCAATATGGACATTACCGTTGAACTATTGCCACTTTTGGAAGCAATGGCACTCATTAGTGTAAGTAAGGATGAAATACTAATGGCACCAAAGACGAGTGTGATAAAGAAAATACCTTTATGAATGATGTAGTCGCCAAGAATTGTACTGTAAAGTATCCAGGTAATAATAGTAAGCAATAACAACAGTAATGCATTATAAAGCATTTTAGCAGCTATAAGTTGCTTCGGCTTAACTAATGTATAATAATAGAGGTACCTATTATAGGGTTCTAAGGAAAAACTTTTTGCAACAGCGCTAATCGAAGTAAAGAATACAATAACCCAAAAAAGAACAACCCATGTCATAGCATCTGTATTCATAAACGAGACATAGAGCATCATCAAAATGCCAAAGAGATACAAAAGCAAGCCATTAATGGCATAGCGCTGCCTCCATTCAAGCAAGGTCTCTTTATATATAAGTTGTAGTATAGCTTTCATTTAATAATAAGCGCGGTAAAAGTAAATTTGCGCGTGCAATTAATACGAAAATGAGAAAATATTTATTAGCCCTAGTTTTTACAAACTTCCTTTTTGCCTCATGCAATAACTCAGGCAACAACGATGACGTAACTACTGAAATTGTCAACAACCCCTCCAGTGCCGACCAACCAGTACCCGACCCTTCAAAACTGCCCATTTTGGCGTTTGATACACTTATGCATGATTTCGGTGATGTGCCTGAAGGTGACAAAGTAGAGTTTGAATTTAAATTCAAAAACACCGGAAAAAACAATTTATTAATCACCAATGTAGCCGCTTCTTGCGGATGCACTACACCCTACTATCCCAAAAACATCATTAAACCCGGTGATGGTGATGTTATAAAAATTGTTTACGACAGCAAGGGACGTCCTGGTAAATTCAACAAGAACGTAACTGTTACTGCCAATACATATCCGAATACGATGCAGTTGCATATAAGTGGTAATGTTATCGGGGCTAAATAATAGAGTACATTCGCAAAAATTTTAAAAGAACAAACTAATGATAGAAATTATTTTGATGGCACCTCAACAAGGCCAATCCGGTGGTGGTTACATGAATTTGATATTTATTGTAATGATGATTGTGGTTTTCTATTTCTTTATGATCAGACCACAAACCAAAAAGGTTAGCGATCAAAAGAAGTTTTTGGAAGCCCTTCAAAAGGGAGATAAAATTGTATCGGTTGCAGGCATACACGGTCGCATTTTGAAGATGAATGACAATGGAACACTTGAAGTAGAAATCGACAATAATGTGAAGGTGATTATGGAGAAGAGTGGCATATCTATGGAATACACCAAGGCATTGCAAGCTAACAGCGGCGATAAAAAGTAACCTACATTTTGCTTAAAGTTGCTATCACGGGCAATATGGGTAGTGGCAAATCAATAGTTTGCTCCATCTTTAAATCCTTGGGAATTCCGGTTTTTAATGCTGATGCTGCTGCTGCTTATGAATTAGTAAACAATAAAGATGTTATAACCCGGGTAAAACAACTTTTTGGCGAGAATATTTATGTTAATGGCCTGCCAGATAGGAAACGCATTGCCCAACTGGTTTTTAATGATAAAAACAAATTGGATGCACTTAATGCTATTGTACATCCCGCAACAGTATCTCATTTTATAAACTGGTGTTCACAACAGCAAGCCCCTTATATCGTCAAAGAAGCAGCTATATTGTTTGAATCGGGAACCTATAAAGGCATGGATAAAATAATTACGGTTACTGCACCTAAAGCACTTCGAATGCAGAGGATTCAAGAGCGTAATCCTGAATGGAGTGTAGATGAAATTGAAAAAAGATTATTGACTCAGATGCCTGAAGATGAAAAAGTAAAGCTTTCAGACTTCGTTATAAAAAATGATGGTACTCAATCCTTAATTGAACAGGTATTACAAATACACAAAAGCCTGACTGCAGAATAGCAATCAGGTTTTTGATATTATCTAATAAGCTGAGAAAACTTATGGGGTTAACAGTTCAATTTGACTTGCATTGAACTTAGACAAAACAACTTTACCATCAAAAATTGAACTCAATTGATAGGCATCATCATAGCTTGAATTGCTTATAGAAGCTTTGTAAACGGTATTTCCGTTCTGAGTTGTGCTCTTGAGTTTCAATACAGTTCCTGCCTGTAAATTACTGATGTTAATTACTACAAAACGAGTGTTGGTATCTGCATTGAAGTCGTTGCTGATAACAGTTCCCTCTAATTGAAAATTATCTGTTGGTGATGCTATTGAAACTGTGGCATTCACATCCTGAGTGAAAAGTGACATAAACTGCGATTCGTTAAATCTTATACGAGGAGCACTGCCAGAAAACTGCAACTGTGTGGTTGTTTGTGCAATACTCTGTGCAGTTATGAGGGTGAGTAAGCTTAAAACGAGAAGTCTTAATGATTTCATAGGTTATTTGTTTGATGTTATGATTACGATGTTTAGTAAAGCGAAGTTAGTTAATTACTGTTTAATTAGCATCAATTGTTCCTGAATGTCTGCAGAAGTAACCTGTATTATATAGCACCCACTGTTTAAACCGTACAATTGCATTGGGATTTTTTGAAATCCGGATAACGATGAATATGTTCTGCTTTGAACCAGCACACCATCCATTCTCAAAACAGATACAGTTACGTCGGTGGGTTGAACAATGTCAAGTTCTAATACAGATATATCTACTGCCGGATTAGGAAACAAATGAATTTGTGATTGATTGCCCTCAAATATTAAGTCCACATCCCCAACTCCGATTCCAGGCAAGAAACCATTGGAAACTGCTTGCTGATAAGTACTCTTTGATGCGTTGTCAATTTTTCCTGTAGGATCTATAAATAACCCTATAATATGCATGCTGTCTAATTTCCACGTTGCTGGAATTGTGAAAGTGAAATTATGAACAAACTCATTTCCAACAGTTGCTGTACCGAAAGCATTTGGCTGACCGCTAAATGATGGACTAATAGCTCGAGCGACATGATCGTAAACCATCAAAGCAGCCGGAACAGGGTTTTGCAGAAGTTCATATCCACCCATCACGCCATTAGAACCGCCTGAATAATAATTTGACTGCGACCAACCACTACCGGTTCCCTTCACGCCATCTTCAGTGAGTACGCAGGCAATTTTATAGTTCCCGCTAAAGCCCAGAACTGCTGTAGTTTTAATGGATACTTTCAATGTGTTCGTGTTTGCATCGTACTCAGCACCATTAATCAAAATGGCCTTTGGTGCTACCTGAACGCGTGTTACAAAATCGTTTTCGAAGGCAGAAGGATCAATGTCTGAACCACGATCAACCAATGCACTGGGATATCCCGAAAAATTTGCTCCTAGTGGTGTATCATATTCGGCAATAGTCATTGGGTCATCATTATGTACTGCAATTCCTGCAAAGTAGTCTCCATAAGTTGATTCCATTAAGTCCATAAATACGGCACCACGAGGGCACCATCCACACCATGTGCCAGTACCTTCTTCACCGACAACAATTTTACCTGTTGCAGGTAATATAGGTGTAATACTGATTGACTTCATATTGTCTGTTGCATCGTCATCATTCGAGTCGTTCACCTGCATAATAGTACAGGTTAAAGTCTGAGTACCACTCACTAATGTGATGTTTTGATTCATTTCTAATTGTGTTTCGGCACCGCTTGCAAGCGAGAGACTAGTTACAGTTTGTGAATAGGTAGTACCATCATACAAAGCATCAACTTTATAGGAAGTGATTGTTTGTTGTCCTAGGTTGCGGACGGTTAAAGTTGGTTTTACACTTTGTCCAACAAGACCATTTGGCATTGTTAACACTGCTAAAGACGCATTCAATGATGGTAAAGTATATGGTGTGTAGTCGTACATCACATCATCCACATAGAAAGAACAGTTTTGAATAGAATAAATATTCATGCTAGCGATCTGAAAAGTGCTGTTCTGGAATGAACCTACTGTGTTGCCATCAATGATCACAGACCAAGAAGAATTATTAAGATTTATGGAAAGTTTAAAATCAAACCAGACGCCTTGTGTATAAGTGGTTGAAAAAAGCATTGCACCATAATTGGTTAATTCTAGTGTACCATTATTCTTGAATGTTACATCCAAAGCCCATGTCTGACCAGCAGTCGCAGTCTTTTGCAAATTAAAGTATGCCTGTTTGGCGTTGGTAACATTGAGTTTCATGCCGATTTCAAATGTTCCGGTATTATACAATGAGGCAAAAGGAAGGACCACGTCAGTTGGCCCACCGTTATTTGACGCAAAATAAATAGAATTGGTTCCGCTTGATGAATTAGTGTTAACTATTGCAACATCTTCATTTGCAGTATAGGGCAATGTCCAGGTTTTCCAGTCAGGTGAAGATGCCGCAAGCTTTGAACCAACTGTATAGGATTCAAAATCATCAAAGAAGGTTTGAGCGTTTAAATGCACTGTTGTGATTACAAATAACGAAGCAAAAAGTATTTTTTTTATCATAGTGTTTTATTTAGTAGTTATTAAAATCCTAGTACACGCAAACTGCTGAGCCATTCTTCAGCTTTATATTTTTCATAGAACACCATCAGGTTGGTTCCGCTATTTCTATACATGGTTTCAGTAACCTTTGCCTTTTCTTCATATTCCTTTTTCTCGAGTAATGCTATTCTCAATTTTTTAATTTCCTGTGGTACATCAGAAGCACGAAAAAAAGTATTTGTTATAGAGGCTCTTTTATCCAAATCCTGAATATCAACTAATATCAAGCTTGTATTTAGTTGATTGTTTTTTATTAATTCAATAACCTGAGTTTGCATTTTATCAGCATCAGAATCTTTTTGAATTTCCCCATGTATGAGAATTTGTAGGTAATAGTCTTGAGGAACTGCTTTAACTGTAAAACTCATGTGAAAATATAAGTGCTAAAAGTACAGAAAAAAAAGTTTCTTACTCTGTTAAGCTTTGTCCTGCACTCCAATATAACTCACTAAGTGTCTTAGCTGCTTTATTGTTGAGTTCAATAAGTTTAATTTCAGCATTGATCATAGATACCTCACGCATGTTTACTAAAAAAAGAGTGCTTTCGCCATTAAAAAATTTATCTCGCTCACCATTCAATAATGTTTTAGTAAAAATTACCTGTTGGTTTTGAATATTTAATTGAGAGCTGACTGTTAACAACTCATTATAAACGGTTTCAATACTATTCAAAATATCTCTTTCCGATTGTGTGTATTCCTGATTCAGTTGATAAAGTTTAATGGAATTCATTTGAAGTTTACCACGTTCCTTTCTTAGAAACAAGGGGTAATAAAATGAGAATCCATACTTGTAATTATTTCTGAATGCTGTTTCTACATTATTAGTCCAGGAAAAGTCAGTGGGTGTGTTAATGAAATTGTAATTCAACCTGAATGCCGGCAAGAGATTGTTTTTAAGTAATTTCTGTTCAATCTGATGAATCTCAATCTTACTCTTAAGCACAATCAACTTAGGGTGATTTCTTTTTGCCTGATCATATATATCCGTTAATTGATTTGAGTTTATCAATCGACCAATAATATTGTTCCGGGCAGGTGCAATAGTTGTGTCTATATTCAATGGCAATTGATCCGATGTCCATAAATAATTACTCAGATTGATAATTGCGTTTTGATATTCTACAAAAGCCTGTAGCCGCAAATTCTGACGATCAAATAAAAAGATCTTTGCTTCAATACTATCTATGGCTGCTTCGTCGCCACCAGCAACTCTCTGCTTTACTGCGTTGAAACGAATTGAAGCTAACTCAACAGCATTATCCATTTGTTTCAATCGATGATATGCCATCTCCCAGTTCCAGAAATCTTTGGCAGCCTCAAGTATCAATTTGTTGATGATGGCTATTTTTTCTGCTTCGTTCATGTCTGCCATCTGCAATGCTTGCTTCAGAGCGGCACGTCGGTCGTCAATCCACATTCCACGTGCAATGGGTAAACTAATTCCCGCATACAGTAAACCATCGGTGGGTGTTTGATCTTCACTGTTAATGAAGCTGCCTGAATTTTCCTCAAAACCGACTTTAATATCGGGGCCAACCCAAACAGGTATTTTCAACCACGAGTCCCAATACCTGTAATACTCTTTTGAAGCAAGTTGTTTATTGTTTGTTTCTGTGTTGATACTAGGATCAAAATTTCCACGACTAAATCTAATCTGAGCCCTAGCATAATCAGGAAGAGTGTTAGCTTGTTTAGCCATAGGATGATTACTAACGACAAATCCAATAAATGAACGGAACGACAAAGAATCCTTGAAGGTTTGGGCATGAAGTACTGATGTTTGCGAAATGAATAAGAGAATATAAAGAATCCGAACCATACTACTGCTCTTCTTGAGTTTCTTTAACCTCATTATTCTTCTTGTCTTTATCGCTGTAATAAACTCCGGTGTATTCTGGAGGAAATCCATTGAACTGTCGCCATAACTCGTACCAAATAGGTACATCTTTTAACATCATCCAGCCTTTAACTCCGGTTCCTACTTTTAAAAGTGTGGGCCAGCTCTTTTCAGAACTTGAATCCGGTGTAATCAATATACGATACATACCATCTGTGTCTATATAATCTATCACAGACACAACTCCACTAAATGTTCCAAAAGAAGCCGATGGCCAACCGCTAAAGAAAATTACGGGCCAACCATCAAATTGTAATCTTACTTTAGAACCTCGCTGCAACAGAACTATATCCATTGGTTTTACCAGTATTTCAGCAGCCATATCCGGTTGTGAAGGCATGATGGTACATATGGCCTGGCCTTCTTTGACTATTTCTCCTACCCCACTAATGCTTGCCTGAACTATGTATCCGCTTTGTGGTGCTGTTACAAAATAGTACTTGCTTCTGATGCGCATATTGGCAAAATCATTATTCATTTTTGAGATATCAGCCTCAGTTTGATAGAAGTATGACAAAGCCGCGTTTAATTCTGACTCAGCTTTGCTCATCTTATCCATATACTCTGCCTGAAGACTACTAAGCTCAATGTTGGCATTCATGTATTCCTGTCTTGATGCCATTAATTTATTTTCGGCACTTACCATGTAAGCTTGTGTTTCCTGTACCTTCAACTTACGTCTTTCATATTCAGTAAGAGAAATTAAATTCTTACTGAGAAGCGTGTCGGCACGTTTCAATTGAGTGCCGGCAATTTCATACCCTGCAAAAGCGGCTTTTACATCCATACTGTCACTGACCACTTTTAACTGCGACTGCTTCACCTTGTTTTTAGCTTTCTGTAAGCTGAAATCCAGACTACTCTGCAAGGCTTTGATTTGATTACCCAGTGCTTGAATCTTCAAGTTGTTTGAAGACAAAGAGCCTTGCTTAGAAACAATCTGCTCTTCTAAGCGCTTCAAAAACTCTGGGTCAAAATATTTATCTTTTATCTCATCTAGTTCAACAATGGTGTCTCCTTTTTGTACAAACTGCCCCTCTTGAATATACCAATGTTTCACCTTTCCTGCTATTACAGACTGAATGGTTTGTGGTCTGTCCTGTGGTTTATAGGTTGTAACTCTTCCGGTGCTCATGATATTTTGAGTCCATGGCATAAATAGAAAGAGCAGCATAATAATTAACGCTGCAATAAAAACATTGGCCACCTGCTTACTGTACCTGGGTTGCCTGATAAATTTTGTTGAAAGTCTTACAATATGTTGTTCTTCTCGTTTCATTAACCGATTATATGTTATAAATAAGCTCTCTGAATTGTTTATTGGATTCTTCTAAAGTTTTAAAATCTGAGTCTGCAACAAGGCTGCCCTTATGCAGCATCACAATCCTTTGACAATATTTCATAACCGCTGGGTCATTGGAAATTAATATCAGAGACCAGGGATATTCACTTGAAGTTAAGGTTTGCATAATTCTCACCTTATCTGTTTTTGAAACACCTAGAAGAAAATCATCGAGTACCAAAACTTTTGGTTTATCAACCATATTGCGGGCAAGCACGATTCGTTTTTCAATACCACTGGACAGTCTTACAGCACCACCAACTATTTGTGTATCGAACCCGTCCGGAAGATTATTAATCCAATCGTTTAATCCTACAATTTGTGTTGCCCATTTCACATCATCGAAAGAAATATTCTTTCTGCCAATCAATAAATTTTCGATGAGTGTGCCATCAAAAATGCCTTGTTGAGATATGTAATCCCCTAAGTAATCGAATAAGGACAGTTTATTAATAATTCTCAAAGACATTCCGTTATAAAGTATTGCCCCGGAATAGTTATCATAAATACCCAAGATGACGTTTACTAATGTTGTCTTACCCGATCCGTTGTCACCACATATACAAATACGTTCTGCAGCCTTGATTTTAAGATTAATATCATTAAGTACTGTTTCTTCCGAATCAGAATAATGATACGAAAGACCTACAACATCGAGTTCAATACCTGATTCTGCCTGTGTTTTAGTAAATTCAATTCCGCTGTAATTGTCTGTTGGCAACTGTTTTACTTTACTGAGTTTCTCGGTACTTGTCAATACATCATATACAGTATCTAATTTGATTATAATCTTTTCGATACTGTTCATAATAAGAATGATAATAATCTCAGCAGCAATAAACTGACCTAATGTGATTAACTGATTAATAATCAGGTAAACCCCCAGCATCAGGAGAGTTGCAGTAATGAGGGTTTTAAATATTACAAAGCTGTAATACTGAGTGACAAGAATTTTGAAGTGCTTATTGCGCCAGAATAAATACTTTGTCAAAAGAGTATCTGTTTTATCCTGAGCAAACGAAGTGTTTCCAGCCAACTTAAAAGTAGATAGTGCACGTGCCATTTCCTCCAACCAGTTTGCAATCTTGTACTTATAAGTAGATTCATTAATACTAGTTTCTAATGCTTTGGGGCCTGTGAGCATAATAATCAACAACAACATTAATACTAAAAAAACACCAATCACTATAAAGACAGGATGATACAACGCAAGTAAAATAATTCCAAATAAAATTTGAAGCGATGCAGATGAAAAATCAATCAAGAGTGTAGCTATTCCCTTCTGAACCGATACAACGTCAAAAAAACGATTGACTAACTCGGGAGGGTTGTACTTTAAAATTGACTCTAACTTGATCTTAGGTATCACATAGGCATAATGAAAAGTATTTTTAACAAAAAGTCGTTGTCTGATATACTCAACGAGTTGTATTTGCAGGATAGTTATAAACCCTGCTCCGAAAATTCCTATAACAATAAATAGTATAAGAATATACACCGATGTTACGGCCTGTCCGCTACTCACAAATGTAATCAGACTTTGAATACCTAATGGTAAGGACAGAGTAATAATACCTGACAATAATGCATAAGTCCATACATAAATTATTTCTTTTCTTTCCTCTGCAAGTAAGCCTAAGAATTCACCAATAATCTTAAATCTGTTCTTATTAAGGTCGTTATTGTCATGTTCGTTATTAAATGACGACTTAATATTCAGAGGAAAAATATTGATACAAATAATTTTGCCCTCATTATTCAAGGCAAAATTATACTCAGAAAGACTTTCTGTTTTGACAGGCTCTGATATTTCAGAGTAATCATCCTGGAACACAAATAGTTTAAATTCCTTTGACTGGTCTACTTTATTAATGAGGATTGGAATATTTGAACCCGCATTAGTTTTTTCAAAAACTAAAAATGGATGTGTTGATAATTGAGCAAACTGATAAAATTCATCAGATGTGAAAAATTGTTTCTGAAAGATTATTTTGGAATTGTTGCACAAAAGCATAAGTTGTTGTGATATTTCATCAATATCATCAACCCTTACTTGCTTGAGTAATAAATTAGCATTATCTAAGTTCAAATAGTCCTGAGGATTATATCCTGATTCCTCAACAAGTTTTGCTAATAGTGTTTTAATAAAATACTTCATCTAATATGTTTCACGCCAGTTATTAAGTTTAAAAATAGAGTTGCCAAATAGCAGAGAGCAAATAGCAAACCTATTTTTAAGGGATAACATTAAAATTTATTTAAAAAGTAAAAACAAAATAAGCACAGCATTGTTTAAAATAAAAAAGCCATTTATCCCTCCGGATAAATGGCTTGTCTATAATTAGTTACAGCAGTGTTAGCTGTGTTTGATTTCGCTATTTGTGTGCTCTTTAGATATTCCACCCGGGCAGCCATATCTTGGAGTGCATGAACTTAAACTGAGTAATAGTCCGCCGAGCAGACTCAATAATATACACAGTGTGATGTTTTTACTGATATTTTTCATTGTGCATTTAGTTTTGATTATGAAGGTATTTTGCAACCTGTTACGTAAAAATACCAAAAATAGTTCCAAGTCCACATGACCAACATCCATTTTATAGCTATAGGCGGTGCAGTTATGCACAACCTAGCTATAGCCTTAAAATTAAAGGGATACCATATTACCGGATCCGATGATGAAATTTTTGACCCTGCTTATTCAAAACTCGAGAGGAATGGCTTACTGCCTAAACAAACGGGTTGGAATGCTGAAAACATAAATACAGGATTAGATGCAATCATTTTAGGTATGCACGCTAAATCTGATAACCCTGAATTATTAAAAGCTCAGGAACTCAAAATACCTATCTACTCTTTTCCGGAATTTATTTACGAACAGAGTAAAAACAAAAAACGAATCGTAATAGGCGGTAGCCACGGAAAGACGACAACAACAGCTATGATCATGCATGTGCTTGGGTTTATGAATATGGATTTTGATTACATGGTTGGCGCACAGTTACAGGGGTATGAACTCACAGTCAAATTAAGCGAAGATGCACCCGTGATTATTCTTGAAGGCGACGAATACCCCGATTCTGCATTAACCAAAACACCCAAGTTTCATATTTATAAAGCCGATGTTGGTGTAATAACTGGAATAGCCTGGGATCATGTGAATGTATTTCCAACATTTGATTTATACAAAGAACAGTTTAAACGCTTTGCAGAAATGATACCTGCAAACGGAAAGTTAATATTCAATGCAGCTGATGAAACACTGAAATATCTGATCAGTCATTCTAACTTGACAAGCAAGGTAATTGGTTATGAATTGCCATTCTATAAGGTGCTGGATAATCAGGTGGTTATTGAACATGGTGGTTTTGAATACCCTCTTGAAATTTTTGGTCAGCATAACTTATTGAACCTGATGGCAGCCTGGAATGTCTGCAATGATATTAGTATAAATGATGTGGATTTTCTGACTGCTATTCAATCATTCACTGGTGCAGCAAAGCGCCTCGAATTAGTAGCTGAAAATAATCACACAGCATTTTATAAAGATTTTGCGCACTCCCCTTCTAAACTCAAGGCAACGATTAATGCTATGAGAGAGAAGTTTCCTCAGCGCAAACTGATAGCTTGTATGGAACTACATACATATAGTAGTTTAAACAAGAACTTTTTACAGGAATACAAGGGATGCATGATGAATGCTGATGAACGAATCGTATATTATAATCAGCATACCATTGAGCTGAAACGTTTGGAGAATATTACTCCTCAGGAAATAAAAACTTTTTTTGCCGATGATAAATTGATTGTTATTACAGATAAAAATGAGCTTCGTGAAAGACTTATATCCAAAAACTGGAAAGAAGCTAATCTGTTACTGATGTCGTCGGGGAATTTCGACGGACTTGATTTAACCGAACTATCTAACTTTGTTATTAAAGAAATCAAACATGTTTGAGAACCTGAAATTATCTAATCCCCTTGCAGTATTAGACCTTGAAACTACCGGCACCGATTATGCCCGCGATCGTATAGTTGAAATAGCTGTTATCATTCTTTATCCTGATGGCAGCACCCGCGAGTGGAACGACCGTGTAAATCCCGGTATACCTATTCCTAAATCAGCATCTGATGTTCACGGTATCACTGATGATATGGTAAGCAATTGCCCAACATTTAGAGATATAGCACCTGTGTATCTGGATGCGCTAAATAACTGTGACCTGTGTGGTTTTAACTCAAATCGTTTTGATTTTCCATTCCTGGTAGAAGAATTCCTTCGCAACGGATTCTCGTTTTCAGTCGATGGCAGGAAGTTTATAGATGTTCAACGCATTTTTCATAAGATGGAGCCGCGCAATCTTCAAGCAGCTTACAGATTTTATTGCAATAAAGATTTAACCAACGCGCATAGTGCCCTTGCTGATGCCAAAGCCACACTTGAAGTTTTAAATAGTCAGATTGAACGTTATACAGAGTTGCGTTCTGATGCACAACAACTCCACAATATCAGCAAGGACGGTGATTTTGTGGATATGGGTCGTAATATGTATTACGATAATGAAGGTATTGAACGATTTAACTTTGGTAAACACAAAGGGAAAGCCGTACGCGACATCTTTAAATCGGAGCCTAACTACTTTGACTGGATCATGCGTAGTGATTTTCCTCTTGACTTTAAGCAAAGATTAAGGACAATTAAAGAAAAAATATAGGTCTATACTTAATATTGCACCTGCCCGTTAGTGTTCCTCCTTGAAAAATAGTATAGTTATTATTCCAACCTACAATGAGTTTGAAAATGCTCCACGCATTATCAGAACCATTTTTGACATGTACACCGATGCACACATACTCATTGTAGATGATGGATCTCCGGATGGAACAGCTGATGAAGTCAAGAAACTTCAGGAAAAATTTCCAGGCAGACTATACTTGATTGAACGAAAAGGAAAACTCGGATTAGGCACTGCATATATAACAGGGTTCAAATGGGCTATAGAAAAAAAGTACGACTACATTATTGAGATGGATGCTGATTACTCACATCCGCCGGCTCGTCTGCAGGCTTTATACGATGCCTGCTCTACAGGTATAGCTGATGTTGCTGTCGGTTCCCGTTATACTTCCGGAGGAAAGGTGATGAACTGGCCTGTTGGACGAATCCTTATGTCATATTTCGCAAGTGTTTATGTCCGTTTAGTTACATTTATGCCCGTACACGATACCACTGCTGGCTTTGTTTGTTACAAAAGAAAAGTGCTCGAAGCTATAAACCTTGATGAAATTGAATTTGTAGGTTATGCTTTTCAAATTGAGATGAAATATGCTGCCTGGAAAAAGAAATTTATTATAAAAGAAATACCTATCACCTTCACTGACAGAACAGAAGGGCAATCAAAAATGAGTAAAGGAATTTTTAAGGAAGCTGTTCTTGGAGTATTGAAAATGAGAACAAAAAAGTACCGCTAACTATAAGTCGTCTTCTCCTTCGTCCCAGTTATCTACCAAACGTCGAAGCTCTGTCAGCAATACTTCCTGACGATTCAAAAACATTTTAGTGGCAACAGCATCAATTGGTTCATATTTCATTCCATTAAGCCATTCGTATAAGTTACGAGCCTCTTCATTTCTGTTAATAACACGTTTTAACAAATCACTAAGATTGTTCACATCCTCAGTGCTATATCGATCAGAATGCGCAATAACGTACTCAAACTTTAACTGAATAAGCTCAGTAAAATATTCAGTTGCATAAATAACATCCTCTACACTCTTGTTGTCTATGCCTAATAAGTCGTCTATAATTCGTTCGTTAAATGACACTTTTTGCCTTTATAATGAGGCAATGTATGTACTGCCAACCGATTCTCCAATACTTTATTTGTTCGGAAATGGTAAAATACCGATGAGTTAATATTAATTAACGGTCAACACACTAATTTTGACTATTAAAATAACTCTGTTTGACCCTTGTTATTTGTTTTTACCTCTATCTCTTTTTTTTTAATCGGTTTTATCTCCCATTCCATATCAATCTTGGGATTTGTATTTTGAAGATTGATCTTGTTGTGAGGTGTTTTTTTAGTGTTGGCGGAATCTGCTTTTTGAATAGTGGTTTGCGCTTTAATTTGAACAGAACCCGATAAGGTTTTGGAGATTGAAGAATCTGCTTCTATAACTTGAATCTCAATCAAATTATTATCTAAAACTTTGTTTCCCAATGCTTTCCACCCTTTTACATCAATTACCTTTTCGGGTATTATTGTTTTTGAAGACGGTTGTTTTTTCTTGCCGTATTTCAGCTCAAATGCATTTGATTGATTTGTGGAAACTGCAAATACTTTACTTTCAGGATGCTCTGTTATAAACAGAAATTTCTTGTCGGCTGTCTGAGTTTCAAGTTGAAAGCGTTTAATGTAGAAACAGGATGTATTCCCTTCAAAATAAATGCAATTGATAATTGAAGTTGGTTGATACTTATCTATGAGCATCACTTTTGAAGAGTCATAGCGATTGGTTAATTCGTAATTGGTCAGTTCATAGTTTCCATTTTCGTAAATCACCAGAATCTTATCCTCATTTTGGAACTCCCCAATAAGTTTTCCTTTGCCTTCGGTATTCAATCGTGATATGGTGTCGTCGAACCAGATATTTATGCCTGAAATTGTAGCCGCACCTTTCTCTAAAAACTTAACATTTTTCACCGGATACCTGGTGAGTATATTACCTTGTGATGATCGGCCTTTAATTGCAAGTTCTGTAAAGTTGTATTCAAATTCCTTAATCTTTGCTTTACAACGCGGATCAAGTATCACCCTTACCTTTTCCGATTCTGCATTAGGATTAACTGTGAAATAGTGCACTTTAGAGCCTTCACTACCCTTTGTTAAATCATATTCTTTGTCGCGAGTGATGCCGGAAACATTAAAGCGTTTAACCATTACTGAACCCATCTTACCATCACGATAAATCATGTGATAAGTAGTACGTTCGTCATTCTTCTTAAAAATAGCCAGGAAGATAACCTTCTTACCGACAAAGGTTTTTTCGGCAACTCGGGTAATCATCATCTTGCCATCCTCTCTAAAAACAATGATATCGTCTAAGTCCGAACAATCTGTAACAAACTCATCCTTTTTCAATCCGTATCCTATAAAGCCGTCTTCGCGGTTAACATATAACTTCTGATTAGCTAGTGCAACGGTCTGCGCTTTGATGGTATCAAATGTTTTGATTTCAGTTTTACGCTCTCGACCACTGCCATACTTTTTCAATAAGGTTTCAAAATACTTAATAGTAAAATCACGGATGTGTTCCAGATCGTACTTCGTTTGTTCTATCTCTGCCTCAACACCTTTTATATGCTCATCAGCTTTGAAAGAATCGAACTTAGAAATGCGTTTAATCTTTATTTCAGTGAGTCTTACAATATCTTCTTGAGTTATGGCTCTGCGGAATAATTTTTTATACTTCTGCAGACCTTTGTCAATGGTACTTATTACTGCTTCCCAAGTTACACACTCTTCAATGTCGCGGTAGATTCGCTTTTCGATAAATATCTTTTCGAGTGAGGAATAGTGCCAGTCTTCCTCAAGTTCAGAAAGTTTAATCTCCAACTCGCGCTTAAGTAGCGCCTGTGTGTTTTCTGTATTTATTTTCAATAAATCAGTTACGCCAATAAACTGTGGCTTCTGATTAACAATTACACAACAATTTGGAGAAATAGAGAACTCACAATCAGTGAAAGCATAGAGCGCATCAATGGTAATGTCTGTGCTTACACCAGGAGCTAGATGAACCACAATCTCCACATCTTTCGCAGTGTTGTCCTCAACCTTTCTGATCTTAATTTTTCCGTTGTCGTTAGCTTTCAGGATAGAGTCTATCAACGATCCGGTTGTAGTACTGAAAGGTATTTCACGAATTACAAGGGTTTTCTTGTCCAACTCTTCAATTCTTGCACGAACTCTAATCTTACCTCCGCGTTTTCCATCATTATAGTTGGCAACATCAACTTGACCACCGGTTGGAAAATCAGGATAGATATTCACTTTTTTATTTCGAAGTATATCAATAGATGCTTTGATAAGTTCTATAAAGTTATGAGGCAGCACTCTAGTGCTTAAACCAACTGCAATACCATCAACACCCTGTGCGAGCAGTAATGGAAACTTAACCGGTAAGGTTAACGGTTCACGCTTTCGACCATCATAAGATAATTGCCACCCTGTTGTTTTAGTGTTGTACAAAACATCTAGAGCAAATTTGGAAAGGCGAGCTTCAATATAACGAGCAGCAGCTGCTGGATCTCCGGTCCTTATATCTCCCCAGTTACCTTGAGTATCAATCAATAAATCCTTCTGACCAATATTGATGATAGCATCGCCAATAGAAGCATCTCCATGTGGATGATACTGCATGGACTGACCAATGATGTTGGCGACCTTGTTGTAGCGACCATCTTCCATTTCGTACATGGCGTGAAGAATACGTCGTTGGACAGGTTTCAAACCATCTTCTACTGCAGGCACGGCACGTTCAAGTATTACATAGGAGGCATAATCAATAAACCAGTTTTCGTACATGTTATGAACGGCATGTAGGTCGTTATTGTCTTCAAGGTGTTTATCAGCAGGGTTAAATGCCATATGTATGGTTAAGATTATTGGATGTAATGCAGCTAAGTTCTGTTTACAGAAAAATAATTGCTGAAGTCCTTTTCCACATTACTGTTGCTCAGGTTGTTCTTTGTATGAAAAATAAAACAACAAGGCGCACTCTCATATACGCCTTGCAATAAAAGAAATTAGGCGCTATTCTTCCAAAAACGGATAACGATAATCTGTTGGCGGCAATAAGTTTTCTTTTATAGTTCGAGCTGAAACCCAACGCAGCAAATTCAAAGACGAGCCTGCCTTGTCGTTGGTTCCCGATGCACGTGCACCACCAAAAGGTTGCTGGCCTACCACTGCTCCGGTAGGTTTATCGTTGATATAAAAGTTACCTGCTGCGTGACGCAATTTTTCTGTTGCAAGTTTAACCGCTGCTCTGTCATGTGAAATGATAGCGCCGGTGAGTGAATAAACAGAAGTATCGTTTACAACATCTAAAGTGTCCGCATATCTATTTTCATCATAAACATAAATGGTGAGTACAGGACCAAAAATTTCTTCGCACATAGTTCTATATTTAGGATTCTTAGCCAATAGTATTGTTGGTTCAATGAAATAACCTTCTTTCTTACTGTAGTTACCTCCTGCTATCACCTCAACTTCAGATGATTTCTTAGCTTCATCAATATACGAAGTAATACTATCAAAAGCTTTCTCATCAATAACTGCATTGATAAAGTTGCTGAAGTCTTCTGTTGTACCCATTTTGAATGTAGCTAAATCGGCGAGTACTCGTTCTTTGACCCGTGGCCATAAGTTTGAAGGAATATAAGCACGTGAAGCTGCGGAACATTTTTGTCCCTGATATTCAAACGCACCACGACTTAAGGCTGTTGCAACTATATCAATATCGGCACTCGGATGAACCATTACAAAATCCTTACCTCCTGTTTCACCTACTATGCGCGGGTAAGATTTATACCTTGTGATGTTCTGTCCTATTGACTTCCACATTCCCTGAAATACTCCGGTTGAACCTGTAAAATGAACTCCTGCAAAATCGGAGTGATTAAAGATAATTTCACCGGTTAATGGTCCAGGAGTGTATATCAAATTAATGACACCGTCAGGTAAACCTGCTTCGCGTAGAACTTCCATAATCACGTTGGCAGAAAAAATCTGGGTATTTGCAGGCTTCCACACTACGGTGTTGCCCATTAATGCTGCACTAGTTGGTAAGTTACCTGCTATGGCAGTGAAGTTGAATGGTGTAATGGCAAATACAAATCCTTCGAGCGGACGATACTCCACCCTGTTCCAGGTGGCCTTTGGTGAATATGGTTGTTCAGAATAAATCTGTGCCATATACTGAACATTGAATCGTAAAAAGTCAATCAACTCGCATGAACTGTCTATTTCAGCCTGATACACATTTTTAGACTGGCACAACATAGTGGCAGCATTGATTTTAGCACGATATGGACCTGCTAATAATTCAGCTGCACGTAAAAAGACTGATGCTCTCTCTTCCCATGTAAATTGTTCCCAGTGATGTTTTGCTTTTAATGATGCTTCAATAGCTAGTTGAACATGAGAGGCATCACCTTTATGAAATAGCCCCAGCACATGTTGATGTTCATGAGGTGGTCGCATTTTATCAGTGTTACCTGTTCTTATCTCTTTACCTCCGATATACATTGGGTAATCAACTTGTGAAGATTTGAATTTTTTTAATGCTGCCTTAACATCAGCGCGCTCTTTAGAGCCTTTGGAATAATTCAACACAGATTCATTCTGTGCAATAGGTGGTGTAAAAATTGCGTTACTCATATCAAATTTTAAGGCGGGCTAAGTTACTCTACTATTCTCACTACCATTGTGAATAAAGGTTACACTTCATCACTTCGAGGCTTGCGCAGGCGTTTAATTTTATTGCCGTTCATAAACACCTTATACAAGTTCATGCAGGATACCGGTAATCACCTCAAAACAGAATTGGAAATTGTGCAAACAGACTCTCCTGAATTGGAATTGGAGTTAGAAACAGAAATTGAAGACAAACCCAAGGCGAAGAAGAAGCGCAAGAAATCTAAAAAAGAAGAAGCGTCGGAGACAGAGATTGCGGAAGAAGAAAAGGTGTCTTTAATGCAACGTGCACGGATTTTCTTTCGTGATGAACGTGTGCATAAAATATTTGGCTTAGGCTGCATGCTCTTTGCTGTTTATAGCGCCATAGCTATAGTATCCTATTTCTTTACCTGGAATACTGATCAAAATGTTGTCAGAGAATTTTCCTGGTCCGTATTGTTTAATCCGGAAGTAATTGTAAAAAATCATTTAGGCCGGCTTGGAGCATTTATTTCTCATCAGTTGGTTTATAATGCATTTGGTGTAATGTCTTTTTTACTTCCTGTGGTATTGTTCTCATTTGGTTTAAACGTGTTGTTAAAGAAAACAGTCATTCCAGTGAGTTCCATTATTAAATTCACCATAGTCAGTATCAGTATTATATGCGTTTCACTTCATTTCGCATTAGCATCATTTCAATTTCCATATGGTGGAGCATTTGGTGCTGTAGTAAATAACTATCTTCAAAACTTCCTAGGAACCATAGGCACAGCAGTATTGCTCGGTACAACACTCATCTCTGTGTTGGTTTGGTTCTTCAATATTGATTTCAACAAACTTGTTCCTGAAAAGAAAAATCCTAAACCTTTAGCTGAAGATCAGTTTGAAAGTTTAGCATCGGACACTGTACGCGAAATTGCAGCTACACCAAAAGTAAAATCCGTAAATCCACAAACAGTAATTAATCCGGCAGATATTATCAACACTACAAAACAAGAAGATATAGTCGCAGAGCAGGAAGAAATCATTCCTGAGCAAGACGAGTTTACAACGGTGACAGCTCGAGGACGCCAAAATAATACTATAGATGATGGAGACTTAACGCTTGATATTGTCGAAACAACAAATGAAGAAATTCTTGATCAAGTTGAACGTGGTTCTCTAAACACACTCTACGACCCAACACTTGATTTATCAGGCTATCAGTTTCCTCACTTGGATCTGATGAACAACTATGGTTCTGAAAAAATTAAGATTGACCCGGAAGAGTTGGAACGTAACAAAGATCAGATAGTGCAAACCTTACAGAACTATAACATAGATATACAAAAAATTAAAGCCACTGTTGGTCCCACTGTTACCTTATATGAAATAGTACCGGCACCGGGAGTGCGCATTTCAAAAATTAAAAACCTGGAAGATGATATTGCACTTAGCCTAGCTGCTTTGGGTATTCGTATCATAGCACCCATTCCCGGTAAAGGAACCATTGGTATCGAAGTACCAAATGTGAATAAGGATGTTGTTTCAATGCGATCACTGATTGCTTCTGAAAAATTCCAACATGCACAAATGGATTTACCTATTGCCATTGGCAAAACTATTTCCAACGAAATGTTTGTGGCCGATTTAGCCAAAATGCCTCACTTGCTTGTTGCTGGCGCCACTGGTCAGGGTAAGTCGGTAGGTATTAATGCTATTCTGGTTTCTCTTTTATATAAAAAGCATCCATCACAATTAAAATTTGTGATGATAGATCCTAAGAAAGTTGAGTTGAGTTTATACTCAAAAATTGAAAAACATTTCCTTGCCAAACTTCCCGGCGAAGAAGACCCAATTATTGTTGACACCAAGAAAGTAATCAATACATTGAAAGCATTATGTATTGAAATGGATTTGCGTTACGACCTGCTTAAAGATGCCGCTGTGCGCAATCTTAAAGAGTACAACGAAAAATTTCTGAACAGAAAGTTGAATCCTGAAAAAGGACATCGTTATCTGCCATACATTGTATTGGTTATAGATGAGTTTGCCGATTTGATTATGACTGCCGGTAAAGAGGTGGAAATGCCTATAGCCCGTCTGGCTCAGCTAGCTCGCGCAATAGGTATTCATTTGATTATTGCTACTCAACGTCCGTCTGTGAATATTATCACGGGTACCATAAAAGCCAACTTCCCTGCACGTATTGCGTTCCGCGTACAAAGTAAAATTGACTCACGTACTATCCTCGATCAGGGTGGCGCAGATCAGTTGATTGGACGTGGTGACCTGTTGTTATCAGTTGGCGGCGACACCATACGCTTGCAATGTGGTTTTGTCGATACTCCGGAAGCAGAAAAAATAGTTGACTTTATTTCCGTACAACAAGGTTATCCAGAAGCTATGATGTTACCTGAAGTTCACGATGAAGAGGGTGAACAGGGAATGGATAGTTTCAACTTAGAAGACCGTGACGATTTCTTTGATGAAGCAGCACATTTAATTGTTTCCACTCAGCAGGGATCCACTTCTTTAATTCAACGCAAATTAAAATTGGGTTACAACAGAGCAGGCCGTTTAATGGATCAGCTTGAAGCTGCTGGCGTGGTTGGACCCAGCCGTGGAAGTAAACCCCGCGAAGTATTAATCAAGGATACTTTACAACTGGAACAGTTTTTGGGTGGCGAACAGCATTAAGCTAATCCCAATGATGAAAATTCTGATTTTTTGTTTGTTGATAGCATTGACTCCCTGTGGTTTGTTTGCTCAAAAAAATGACCCTGCGGCTACTAGGATACTGAATGAAATGAGTGCCAAGTATAAGTCCTATTCCACCCTACGTACTCAATTTGTTTTAAAAATTGAAAACAATATGGGTAAAACATCCGACGACATTAATGGCATCCTTCATACTAAAGGTGATATGTTTAAACTGGAAATGAATGGTCAAGAAATTTATTGCGACAATAAAACCTATTGGACTTTTATCAAAGATGCCAACGAAGTTCAAATAAGCCATTACAGTGCTGATGACCAATCATTATTGCCTTCCACTTTTTATACCCTATATGAAAAAGATTATTTCTATGCTTTAACCGAAGAGATTACTGTTAATAGCATAGTATATCAAATCATTGAACTTACACCTCACGATAAAAACAAGAGTTATTTTAAAATTCGTCTGACTGTAGATAAAAACGATAAGAGCATCACGAACATCAAAGTTTTTGATAAAAGCGGTAGCAGATATGTTTATGAAATCAAAAAACAATTCCCCAATGTTATAATGAATGATTCGTTATTTGTTTTTGATGTAAAAAGTCACCCAGGTGTTGAAGTGGTAGATTTGAGGTAATATTAAAACCTTGTGAGTAAGGTTAAAATTCAAGTGGCTGAAATTAATGAGTCCAGTGCTCTTGCCGATGTCGCTGCAGCAACATTTACAGAAAGTTTCTCAGAATACAATACTGCTGAAAACATGCAGAAATATATTGAAGACAATTATTGTGAATCCAACTTAAAATCAGAACTAGAGGACAATTCAGTTATTTATTTTATTGTAAGCTATAATAAGCAGGTTGCAGGCTATATGAAACTGCGCTTGAATTCAACATACAGAGAGATTGAAGATTATTTCTCAATCGAAATTGAACGAATTTATTTACTTAAGAAATTCCATAAACTTGGATTGGGTAAACGCCTCATTCTTAAGTCAATTCAACTGGCTAAGCAAAATGGTTACAATCTGCTGTGGTTAGCTGTTTGGGAACGTAATACCAATGCCATTTCTTTTTATGAGCATTTGGGATTCACCCAATTCTCTAATAAACCTTTTATGCTGGGCAACGATTTACAGAACGACATCTGCTTTAAGTTAGGTATAGCTTAAAACCATTGATACGGTAAGACTAATTCTTACTATTTTCGTCGCTCTCTTATAAAAACATACATTCAATGAACTACGATTTAATAGTAATAGGCTCCGGCCCGGGTGGTTATGTGGCTGCAATTCGTGCATCACAGTTAGGATTAAAAACAGCAGTAATTGAGCGTGAGTCGCTTGGTGGCATTTGTTTAAACTGGGGCTGCATTCCAACCAAAGCATTATTAAAAAGTGCTCAGGTTTTTGAATATCTGCAACATGCATCAGATTATGGTATACAGGTTAACGGTGCCTCTGCCGACTTCAATGCTATGATCAAGCGCAGCCGTGATGTGGCTGCTGGCATGAGCAAAGGTGTTCAGTTTCTAATGAAGAAGAACAAGATTGATGTTATTATGGGAACAGGAAAACTAAAGCCCGGTAAAAAAGTTGAGGTTACTGATGCCTCAGGTAAAAAGCAAGATCTAAGTGCAAAGCACATTATACTGGCTACAGGTGGTCGCAGCCGCGAGTTACCCAATTTAAAACAAGACGGTAAGAAAGTAATAGGATATAGAGAAGCAATGAGTTTACCTGTGCAACCAAAGTCTATGATTGTAGTTGGTGCTGGTGCTATTGGTGTCGAGTTTGCATATTTTTATAACAGTATTGGTACTAAGGTAACTATTGTGGAATTTGCTTCCAATCTTGTTCCAGTGGAGGACGAGGATGTATCTAAGGAGTTGGAAAAAATCTATAAGAAGAAAGGCATCAACATTATGACAAATGCTTCAGTAGAAAAAGTTGAGTCAGCAGGAAATGGTTGTAAAGTAACTGTTAAAACTGCAAGTGGCAATCAAGTGCTCGATTGCGACGTTGTACTTTCAGCTGTTGGAGTTACAGCCAATATCGAGAATCTTGGGTTGGAGCAATGCGGAATTAAAACCGATAAAGGTAAAGTGTTGGTTGACGATTATTATAAAACCAATGTAGATGGTGTTTACGCTATAGGTGATATTGTTAAAGGTCAGGCATTGGCACACGTTGCTTCAGCCGAAGGAATTATTTGTGTTGAAAAAATTGCAGGACATCACCCGCAACCATTAGACTATAATAACATACCGGGCTGCACTTATTGCTCACCTGAAATTGCTTCAGTAGGCTATACCGAGAAAGCTGCCAAAGAAGCAGGCATACAAATCAAAGTGGGTAAGTTTCCATTCAGTGCTTCTGGTAAAGCAAGTGCTGCCAGTGCCAAGGAAGGATTTGTGAAAGTTATCTTCGATGCCAAGTATGGAGAGTTTCTCGGAGCTCATATGATCGGTGCTAATGTTACAGAGATGATAGCTGAAGTTGTTGTTGCCAGAAAGTTAGAAACCACAGGCCACGAAATCATTAAGTGTGTGCACCCACATCCAACGATGAGTGAGGCTATCATGGAAGCTGCTGCTGCTGCTTACGGTGAAGTAATTCACTTATAATCTTTTATTGATTCAGTTTTATGATACTTACTAATCGAACAAAATACGGCATGCGCGCTATGTTCTATTTAGCTAAACATTATAATAATGGGCCACAATTACTAACAGAAATAGCTGAGGAAGAAGAAATACCTCCCAAGTTCCTTTCAACTATTTTGCTCGAACTGAGAAAAGGAGGTGTCATAAATAGTAAGATGGGTAAAGGAGGAGGTTATTACCTCGCACGCAATCCGTCTAAAATATCTGTAAGTGAAATCATCAAAATATTAGATGGTCCTTATGCTCCCACTCCATGTTTGAATGATTTAGATAATGACGTTTGCGAAGATTGTAAAAATGTGAGAAGTTGTTTAGTGCGAAAGGTCATGTATCAGGTACATGTTAAAACCTTTGGTTATCTCAGTAAAACATCGCTCAAGGCAGCAATTGACATGAAAATACCTAAATAGTGTTAAGATCTTAGCGCATCAACAGGATATTACCTTGCTTACGCGATTCAACACCATCTAATGTACTATACTCGCAATAGTATGCATAAACCCCTATTGGGCAAGGCTCGCCGTTATAATAACCATCCCAGCCTAATTTAATAGTTCCATCGTGAACCATTTGTCCCCAACGATTATAAATACGGAATGATTTAATGGTAACACCATCACCGGGAATTGGGAATATTGTGTTGTTGAATCCGTCGTTATTTGGTGAGAAAGCATTAGGTACAAAAAGGAATGGATTAGGTATTACTTCAACAACTACTTCATCAGTAGCGATACATCCATTTGCCTGATTAACTATTGTAATAGTGTACGTTGTCGTTTCTATTGGTTTAACAATAACGTTATAGATATATGGATTTGAAACAGTTTCTGGGGGAGACCATTGATAAGTGTAATTTCCGGTCTCTGACGGTATTGCCATTAAATCGGTCGTATATCCTTTAACGACTGATTTATCTGGACCTGCATCAACAAAAAATGTCGGCTGAGCAACAAGAATGGTTGTATCAGCTATTGAACAATTATTGGCATCTGTTACAGTAATGGAATATGACCCGGGATTTAAACCACTAATGGTATTTGTGTTGTTATTAATACTCCACTGATACTGGTATGGTGAAGTTCCTCCTAGAGGAATGGCTAATAGTACCCCATCTGCCGAAATTTCACAACTTGAGGGCTGCATATCAAAATCAATGAGAATGGATGGTGGTTGTTGCACCAAAGCAGATGTATCCATTGTACAATTTGTGGCATCTGTAATTGTAACAGAATATACACCCGCAGGAATGTTTTGTATAGATGAGTTTATGCTACTATTACTCCATGAATAGGTGAATGGTGCGTTGCCAACTGTTGGATTTAAAGTAATACTTCCACTGCTAAAGCCATAGCAATCGACATCGGTAACAGCTATATCGGATTTAATTTTTGGTGGTTGTGAAATAATTACTGAATCCTCGAGTGTACAACCAGTTGCATCAGTTAATGTTACCACATAAACATTGGGTGTAAGATTGGTAGCTGTATTAGCTGTTTGACCTGAAGGCTGCCACTGAATATTAATTGGTAAATTACCTCCTGTGATATTGATAGTCGCTGTTCCATCTCCACTCATATAGCAGGATGCATCTGTTGATGATAAATCATATTGAGGTGATGGAGGCTGAGTTAAATTGAATGTAGATGTGCTTATACATTGATCGGCATCAACCATGGAAACAGTATATAAACCGGCACAAAGATTATTAATAAATTGTCCTGTTTGACCGTTTGACCATGTATATGTGTAAGGTGGATCTCCGATTAAAGGGTAGGCACCGAGTGACCCCGTACAGTATGAGAAACATTGAATGTCAGCAAGTATGGCTGTGGTGGTTACCGACGAGTCGTTATTAATAATTGAATGATCACTTACCATTTGGCAACCAACACCATCAGTAACAGTTATGGTATAAGTGCCTGCAGCAATACCTGATATTGTTTGTGTTGTACCGCCATTAGACCATTCATAGGTCAGAGGTGCAAAACCGTTGGCTACATTCACAGTTATTTCACCATCATTATTTGAACAGCCGGGATTTGTACTATTAAAAGTAAGAGACATTGTACAAGGTAATGTACACGTTACCCCTGTTATTGCATTGTTTAAGGTTCCGGCACATGCAGCACCTCCTGCACCCCAGGAACCTGTTGTGCCATCACCGGTTACAGTAATACCAAAATTTAAATTCTGTGAATTGCAGGTATTTGAAACCTGTACTTTAAAACATAGTAACCAGGTACAGGCATTATTCAGATTTTGGTCACCAAAATTATTTCCCGGATTACCATCGGAAGGGTTAAAAGGTGTTGAATAATCATAATACACACCTGGGCCAAATGTTTGTCCGGAACCGGTACTCGAACAACTTGGAAAGTATTGCCAAAAACCATTACCAGAGCATGAATTAGGCATTTGAGTAACGGTAAGGGTTGTCATATCCCAACCGGGTCCAAAATTGAAGACAAAGCCATGAATCCAGTTTGATGCAGTTTGAGTAAATCCTCCCACGGTGAGGCAAAAGTCAACTGTCTGCCCTGCCTGATAAGTGTTGTTAACCGGTTGTGGACTAACAGTCCAACTTTGAGCAAATGCGCACTGAGCTTTAGATTGCGAACTAATTGCTATAGAAGCAAAGAGTAAGAGGAGTGCGATTTTGTTAATCATATTTTTACTTACGCAAATATTACCTTTTTAGTTAGAAATACTAAATCAAATTCCATTGGCTTTCCCATTTGTGTATAACAAAATAGCCGCGACAAATTCGCGGCTATTTTCCTGAATTATTTTATTTAGATTTTTATCTGATGATAACCAATTTACTGGAGAGATTTAAGGCTTTACCCGCTACTCTTATTATGTAAGTACCATTACTTAAATCGCTGCACTCAATATTCTCATACTTTGTTCCCGGAATCATATTGTTATAATGAATAGACTTCACCATTTTTCCATCTAATGAGAACATCTGCAACTCTACATCACCTGTTTGTGGTACAGTAAACGATATGTTACAATTCGTACTAACCGGATTAGGATATACATTCAGTTTATTGTTACCCTGTTTGTATCCATTGGCTTCAGGTATTGATGTAAACTGTAACGATTTGGTACGGAATATTCCGCGACCATAACTCGATGCCAGAATCACATTGTCCTGATCGCCTAAGAAATGACGATAGAATTTCAACACCGGTACGCGCGGCATACCATTATCTTCTATTGTCCAGCTTGCACCACCATTTGATGTGGAGTATACGCCTAACTCGGTTCCAATCATAATTTTGTTGTTGTCAAGCTTGTCCATAATACAACAGTAAACAGGCATCTTAGGCAATCCACTGCCATCTATTGATGTGAACGTCGGAGAAGCACCATTGGCATTGGTCGAGCGGAAAACGTATGAAGTTTGACCATAACGGCCAAGAGTTACTACCACCACATTAGGATCAGTTGTACTCACATCAATACCCGTAACTACTCTGCTACCAAAGTTGTTTAATAAGGTCGTAGTCAGATTAAAGCTATCCGGATCGAATGTCAATACGCCGTTGTTGTTGGTATAAGTTAAGACTGTATCCAATCCATTGATTCTGTATAAAGAACCAGATTCAGTTCCAACATAAACAATGCTTCCGTCTTTTGAAACACTGATAGCTGATACTGGACCATTTAATACTCCACCACCTGATGTAGTCTTAGAAACTTTAAACCATTTTGGAATTTCAAGAAGATTAAGCGGCTCCTGAGTCATCCACAAGGCCTTGTTTGTTCCGAGGAAAAATTTTGATTTTTTCAATGGATCGGGCTCATAAACATTTTCCCATAATTCAAGCTGAGCAATAAACGGAGCACCATCGTCAGGTTCACCATCTCCTCCACAACCACCACTTGAAGCAGCAGGTGAAAAGTCAATATTACAATCGAAGAAATTTGCAAATGATGCACCATTGTTGGAAGAACGTTCAACGGTACCATTGACATATTCAGCAAACATAATGTTTGGATTGATTGTTGAAATGGCAACATCTCCACCATCACCTCCTTTTATCAGAACACCCCATTTTGAAGTATTTCCCTGAAAGTCGATATAGTAATTACCATTATCTTGCATACCGGTTAGTATTTCACCAGTGTAATTCTTGGCGCACACTGAGTAACACTGAGTAGTGATATAGTTTCTGTTTTTAGTAGCCCAATTAACCTGAGAGGCACGGATATTAGATGTCCAATTGACACCACCATCAGACAAAACATACATATTATCTGGATTGATTGGGTCAAAATCAAAACGATGTATATCCGCGTGTACATAAGACGTACTGTTAAAGTTATAGTTCCAGTTTGAAATTTGTTTAGCACCAGTTTGTGGAGTGTAACGATAAACATCCAATCCTCCAAAAATCACCATATCCTTATCTGTTGGGTGTACAGCAATATCAATGCAATAAAATCCCTGTGTAACAGGATTCCAATCTGCTGAATTAGGTACTGTAGGTCCACAAATAGTGGTGAATGTACTTCCACCATCAATAGATTTATAAATTCCTCTTAAAACGTCTCCTGCACTGTTAGTATTTGTTGCCATCGCATACACATAATTGGGATCCTGAGGAGATACAGCTATATCTAATCGACTCAGATTGCTTTGCGGCAAATTAGATGAAGCCGGCACTACAACAAAGTTTTGCCCGCCCGGAGCTGAACGATAATACTTTTTATTAACGATAGCATGAACAGTTCCGTCAGATGCAACTTCCACATCCTGACCTGTACCTGTAATAGAGCCGCCTCCATTAGTGAAAGTATTATTTGCTGCATTAATAATTCTGATTCCTTTATAGGTTGCTCCAGTTACATTGGTTGCAAAGTATACGCGATTAGCATCAGTCGGGTCAGCACGCATTGCAGTAATAAAAGCAAAGTTGGAACCACTGGTAGGGCCGTTTGCAGGATACTCAGGAGTTAGAATATTCGCAAAAGATTCTCCATTATCGGTAGAACACCATATGCCACCACCTGGAAAACCGGTTGCACCATTCACATTAGATGCTTCAAAAAATCCAAAATACTCTCCGGTACCAAAATAAATATTACCGTTACCTGCCTGAGCAATACACGAAACAGTTAAATTGGAATAATCTTCTGAACCTGCCACAGGAGTCCAAGAAGCACCTTTATTTGTACTTACCCAGATTCCTCCGGAAACTCCCCCGCAAAATAAACGGTTTGGATTATTTCGGTCTATAAGCAATGCTCTTGAACGGCCACCCTGATTATCGGGTCCCATTTCTTCCCAAACAATATTTAAAGCACCACGACTTCCGGCATCTGCAAATTCTTTTGCATCCAGACGAGCCTGATAGTAATCAGCATAGGTAAACGATCCGTCATCGGATGTACCACGAATTTTATTGAAGAAGTTTTTATATCCTTCAAATTCGCCTTTCTCGGTCTCTTCCTCTTCACGTTCGTGTTTTCCTGAGCGGCAAGAGGTTTCCTCTTTGGTGTTGTTCATCCAAAGTGCTGTCGCTGTTAATACTACTGCTGATAGTACTGCTGCTGTAATTAATTTTTTCATTGGTGTTCTAAAAATTTTGGTTCGCTAATATAACTATGGAAATTGAATAAAAAGTTCTAATTGATTTTTGTTTTACATTTCCATGACAATTGTTGTGTTAATATGAAAATGTTTTTAATGAATATGCTTCTCAGCGTGGTAAGATGAACGTACCAATGGTCCGCTTTCAACAAAGCGAAATCCTTTCTCCAAACCTATTTGCTCGTACTCCTTGAACTGCTCAGGTGTAATCCACTCCATTACATCAAGGTGGTTGCGGGTGGGTTGTAGATATTGGCCTATGGTCATCACATCACAACCATGTGCACGCAAATCATCCATCACCTGAAGTACTTCATCTTTCGTTTCACCAAGTCCGACCATAATACCCGATTTGGTTCGCATACCTCCTTCTTTCAATGCCTGTATAACTTTCAAACTGCGGTCGTATTTGGCCTGCGGACGAACTTTTCTATAAAGCCTTGGTACAGTTTCCATATTATGTGAAACAACGTCCGGCGCAGCTTCAATAATCATTTTCACACTGTCCATATTTCCCTTGAAATCGGGCACCAAAGTTTCCATTGTTGTTTGCGGATTCAATTCACGCACTGCTTTGATGGTGGCAGCCCATATAGCAGCACCTCCATCTTTCAGCTCATCACGATTCACAGAAGTGAGCACGCAATGTTTTACTTCCATACGCTGTACAGCTTCGGCTACGCGGCGAGGTTCGTCCCAATCCATTTCGGAAGGTAAACCTGTTTTAACCGCACAAAACCCGCAACTGCGTGTACAGGTATTACCCAAAATCATGAAGGTAGCTGTACCTGCACCCCAACACTCCCCCATATTCGGGCAGGATCCGCTCTCACAGATAGTGTGCAAATGGTATTTGTCAACAAGCCCGCGCACATGCTTGTAATTTTCACCAACAGGTAATTTCACTCTCAGCCAATCCGGTTTTTTAACACGCTCAGGCCTTTGATTCAATACAGGTATTTCGTTGTTCATTGTGTTAGTTGCAATGGTTTCTTTCTCACGATTTCTTTTTTCCAAGCTGCAAGCCAATGTATAAATTGGTAAATACACGAGGATTATTTTCAATAACCATTAGTGGTACTTTCTTGCTGTATGCATCTACTGCTAAACCTACCTCAATGGCCTTAATATATTCTTCAAAAAATGCCCAGTCGAAATGCAAACCAACTTTGGCATGTAAACCCGGCACTATACTGATCTGATTGATACCACGGGAAAAACCTGATGAACCATATATCGAAAATGAATTCATAAAAAGGTCCGGAGCTTCATTGTATTTTTTGTCTTCGATGTAAGCACGTTCGTTGTCTATTGGTATTATCAATTGTAAATAATATGGATTTAATATACCCAATGACAATCCTCCGCTGTATTTCACCGAAACTTCTACTCCACTTTTGTTTGCACGCTGACCAATCATTCGCATTTGACCATACGCAACAGAAAGTGTGTTAAAGTAATTCTGTTTGCCGAAAATAAACGGACGAGGCGCGTTGAATCCTATTGGCGTATATCCTAAATCAAAAGTTTGTTTCACTTCCTTAGGATGCTTCAGGTGTGTAACTCCCACCTGCCAGAAATTCTTTTTGTGCAGGTCTAAAATATTTGTAAACTCAACATTGGCTGACCACCCGTTAGTGTACCACTGTCCGGCGAGTGAGGTGGACGAAGAATACAAAATGCCTTTTTTTCCATTAGACTGTGCCAGCAATGTTGATCCACACATGGTAGCAGCCAGCAAAATGAACAAGCAGAGAACGCAACAGGATTTAATATGAAACGATGCCATTTTAGCCATTCAATATTACTACTTTTGATTGACAAAGATTTTAAACAAAAGTTCAACGAGAATGACATCAACTGTAGTATATAAAGGAGATCTGGAATGTGAAGCCACGCATCTTTTTTCCGGAACCAGCATTAAAACTGATGCACCCACCGATAATCAAGGCAAGGGGTCGGCATTTTCACCCACTGATTTAGTGGCAACAGCCACGGCCAATTGTATGCTAACCATTATGGGAATTAAAGCGCGTGATCATCATTGGAATATTACAGGCACTCGTGCCGAAGTTCAAAAGATTATGGCCGACAACCCTCGTCGTATAGGAGCTATTGTAATTACGGTATATATGCCCGAGAACTTTTTAGCTGATGAAAAGGCTCGCACTATACTTGAAAATGCAGCACGTACCTGTCCTGTACTTATGAGCCTTAACAAAGAGATAGAAAAAGATCTTCGCTTTGTTTGGCCTTCGTGAGTAAGATCTTAGATCTTAATCTTTTAATTATAATAACGGGTCTGATAATATAGAGGGCTTGTTGTTATGTAAGCCTACCAACTGTATATTGTTACTTTGTAAATGAACCGGAATAAGGTTGTGTACATTACGAATAGAGAAATCGTTTTCATTGAGACTCTGTATAGTCCATCCATAGATGGAGTCAGCATCATTGAAATGTTTCAGTTTAATCCACACACCCGAAGAATCGAGTCGGAATACAGAGGGGTCTTGCCCTGGAATGGGAGCAGCTTTGTCCCAAACTTTCAATATGAGCTCGCCATTAATGTCCATAGCGAAAAAAGTTTGGACTAAGATAACCATCTAACTTATAAAAACAAGTCTTTTTTCAGGAATAGTTCTGCACAGTCTTTTTTTCTGTTCTGTGACTTGAAAAAATATGATGATTTTTTTGTTTTTATTCTATAGCATCTTCATCAAGAAAAGCGTTTTATGTTATTGCAATCGTTCAAACATTTCTACAAATTTTAACATAGACGGTATGTTAGACACTTTGATTTTTCCAAACATTACCGCCATCTGCGCATTGGTGCGTCCGTATTCCACCTCTTCATATGTTTCGTCGCTGGTTTGTATCACACACTTGGGTTCAGATCCATGCAAGCCTTCCGCCGCAGTACATGCGCCATTGTTTAAGGTTATGGTAAACTCACCACCACGTTCTCCGCTAACGATGAAGTGGTAATAAAAACTGAGACCGTCGGCTGCACCTCTTTTCAGACGTGCAGGCAGCGACATGATGATTTCGCGTGCTGATTGATTCATGATTGTTAATATTGATTTAATAAAAAACGAAGGTAGCACGATGAGAATTAATTCTATGGAAGAATACCACTCTGCCTATGCCGAGAGTATTGCCCATCCGGAAATTTTCTGGGCACGTATTGCAGATACATTTGAATGGAAACGACACTGGCAGCAGGTTCGAAGTGGCAACTATCATGAGGTGAATTATCAATGGTTCGCCGGAGCGCAACTAAATATTACCGAGAACTGTCTGGATCGTCATTTAAGCACACTCGGCGAACAAACAGCTTTTATTTGGGAACCCAACAATCCCAATGAAACAGCACGACACATCACTTACAATATACTACACGAAATGGTATGCCGCCTTGCAAACGGATTGCAGGCTATGGGTGTGAAGAAAGGAGACCGTGTGTGTATATACATGCCTATGATTCCTGAATTGGCGGCAGCGATGTTGGCATGCGCGCGTATCGGTGCTATTCACTCGGTAGTCTTTGGTGGTTTTTCTGCCCAGGCCATTGCAGAGCGTGTCAATGATGCCAACTGTGCCTGGATGATTACCGCAGACGGTGTTTTTCGCGGAGATAAAAAGTTGGTTTTAAAGTCAATTGTGGATGAAGCATTGCAACGCTGTGTTGGAATTAAAAAAGTACTTGTCTTTAACCACCGCCATTTTGATATTGACATGCAAACGGGAAGAGATGTATGGTGGAATGATGTGATTGCCAATCAAAGTTCGCAACATGTTGCTGTTGCCGTTGATGCTGAAGACCCTTTATTTATTCTTTATACCTCCGGTTCAACAGGAAAGCCCAAGGGTGTGTTACACAGCACGGCCGGTTATATGGTTTATGCTGCTTATACTTTTCAAAATGTATTTCAGTACAACAGCGGCGAAATATACTGGTGCACTGCTGATATCGGTTGGATTACCGGACACAGTTACATGGTATATGGTCCATTATTATGTGGAGCAACAAGTGTGTTGTTTGAAGGGGTGCCTTCTTATCCCGACTGGGGTCGTTTATGGCAGGTAATTGATAAACATCAGGTGAACATTTTTTATACTGCACCTACAGCTATTCGCTCTTTCGAAGCACAGGGTCTGAGCTATTTTGAAGGAAAGTCGTTAACATCTTTGCGTGTATTAGGAAGTGTGGGAGAACCTATTAACGAAGAGGCATGGCATTGGTATTTTGAGCATGTAGGTAAAGGCCGCTGCCCTATTGTAGATACGTGGTGGCAGACTGAAACCGGAGGTATTATGATTTCACCACTGGCTGGCATAACTCCTACGAAGCCTTCATTTGCAACGCTGCCGTTGCCGGGCATTGTTCCTGTTTTAGTTGATGCCAACGGTAACGAATTATCAGAAACTGCTGCAGAAGGAAATCTGTGTATCAAGCAATCGTGGCCGGGACAGGCACGCACAGTGTATGGCGATCATCAACGTTTTATTCAGACTTATTTCAGCAACTACAAGGGATTGTATTTCACCGGTGATGGTTGCCGCCGTGATGCAGACGGTTATTACCGAATCACAGGCAGAGTGGATGATGTGATTAATGTATCGGGACACAGAATAGGTACCGCCGAAGTGGAAAATGCCATAGACGAGCACGAAAATATTTATGAATGCGCTGTTGTGGGAATTCCACATCACATCAAAGGACAATGCTTGTTTGCCTTTGTAGCCTGCAATCATTCCCCACAAAATGAATCTGTTTTACGTTCAGAAATCAATAAGATAGTAAGTGATAAGATTGGCTCCTTTGCCAAACCAGAATATGTATGTGTGGTGAGTGGATTGCCTAAAACACGCAGCGGAAAAATAATGCGCCGCATCATCAGAAAAATTGCTGAAGGCGAACCAGATAAAATTGGTGACATAAGCACGCTGCTGAATCCTGAGGTGGTGGATGAGATTAAGGTTAAGGTTGCGGGAATGTTGAAGGTGATGTAACGATTTATATCAAACTTCCTTTCCATATTTCCCAAGAAGCTTCAGCCTGCGCAATCAGCATGTCATATCCATTAATCGCTTTGCAATTTCTTTCCTCAGCCAGTTGAAGGAATAATGTTTTTGTAGGATTGTAAATCAGGTCAATACAAATATGATTTAGAGATAAATATTGATGTGGAATTTCAGGTGTCTCACGAATATTCGGAAACATACCTAAGGGTGTACAGTTTATAACAAGTTGATGTTGCTTAATAATTTCCTTATTCAAGTCTGAGTATGATAAAGAAATTCCCTGTTGCAAATTCTTTCTTGAAACTACTTTGAAAGGAATTTTATTTTGATTTAAAACGTACTGCACTGCAGAACTGCTTCCTCCAGAACCTAATACCAAAGCGGCTTGTGTAAACAGCAAATCATTTTTGCGAAGTAATTCTTCAAAACCTATAACATCTGTATTGTAACCGTGCAATACACCATTTTCTATTGAAATGGTGTTCACCGTTTTTAACTCACCGGCTGCACCATGCAGTTGATTCAGAATGGGAACTACACTTTGTTTGTAAGGCAGAGTAACATTCAGCCCACGTAAGTTGGTTGATGTTTTTATTAAAGATTCAAATTGTGAAATGTCTTCTAATTCAAAGCGATGATATACTGCATCGAGTTGCAGTTGCTTGAATTTGTTATTGAAATAATCCGGTGAAAAACTATGTGCGAGCGGTTTACCAATGATTCCAAAAACAAACCTGCTCATACATCTTTAGGAACCTGAGGCGTTCAGAAAATGCATCAATGTATCGCCACGTAAACCCAGTCGAAGAGTTTCCAGGGGTATCACTTCGTTAGTGGCTATATTACCCAAATTAGCATTAGCTCCTAGAAGCTTAATGAAATAAACCTGTTGTGCTTTGTTGGGTGCTTCCCACAAAATATCTTCAGCAGCCACTTGCGTTAATATCTCTTCTACCAGTCCGTAACGAACTTCACCACTACCGCGATAAATACCCACATTACCACCTTCGCGAGCTTCAGCAATTACTTTCCATGCACCGGCACTGAGTTCAGTTTTCATCAACTCAATCCATTTGTATGGTGGAATAATTTTTTCAGCATCTTTCGAACCAACTTCAGAGAGAACGGTAAGATGCCTGCTTAGTCTTTCAATATATCCGCATTTTTCATCATGCTTCATTTCCAGAGAACCGTCGCTCACTTCAGCATGAGTAATTCCATACTGTTCGAGATATCTTAAGTAATCATCAAGCATATTGCGCACAATGAAGCACTCAAGCAATGTACCACCTAAGTAAACGGGTATTCCTGCGCTTTGATAAATTGTTATTTTATCTTTCAAACGAGGTGTGATGGCTGAGGTACCAAAACCAAGCTTAACAATGTCAATATAATCGGACCCGGAGTCGAGCATATCCTCAACTTCACGAACGCTGAGGCCCTTGTCCATTACCATAGTTAATCCACTATTGCGTGGCTTACCTGTACGCTGTGGTAATTTGGGGAGATTGAAGTTGAGCATGTTTTTATTCAGAACGATAAATATCAATTAAATGCATTAGCGAGTTATCGTTGGTAATTTTTGGAATAAATTTATAGACAAGTTTAAACTGTTCGGCATTTAAGTGCAAAGCATGTTCAAATAACAGAATAGCTTCATTATGTAAACCGAGTAAATAATTAGCAATTGCTTCGAAATAAATCATGTCATCAAACTCTTTGTTTTCGATCCGTGCCATACTGATAATATCCAAAGCTAAATTGTAACTATCAGCCTGTAATGCAAATGCAGTTAACTGTTTGTATGATTTACGGCTGCGAGCCTGAGGATTCAATCCCAGCAAATGAACTATTGTTTGGCGAAGGGTGGTTTCATCTTTCATTTTTGCTGCAGCCTCCGCTAACGAAATTAAGTAACTCACTTTATTCTCTTCAAACTGTAATGCCTTGCGATAAAAGTGAGCAGCATTTTCCCATTGCTTATCTCGCTTGTATGTTATTCCTATTCTGTAAAAAGCCTGATGAAACTTAGGGTCGCTATTGATGGCCTTGCGATAATGTGTACGCGCTTTAGCATAGTCCTTTAATTTTTCGTAGCACAGACCAATAGCATAATGCAACTCTTCGTATGGTTTGGAAATTTCAATGGCCTTTTTGTAATTATCTACTGCTTTGTGATATTGTTTAAGTTTGAAATAGGCATCACCGCACTCACGATAGGCCAAATCATAATTCTCATTGATGGCAACAGCAAATTCATAAGCTTCAACACTACGCTCATACAAACCAAGGAAGTAATAGGCCGTGCCGAGGTTATGCCATGCTAAGTATGAATATGGATCGCGGTCTATCAACTTTTTGTGAAACTCCACGCTGTCTTCAAAAGCATCTGCCAGTTCCACACTGTACCACATACGCGATAGCGCTTCAAAGTTTGCAGGGTTACGTGTCAGACATGATTTCAGACACTCATATACCTTATCGTACATACCCACATCTTCATAAACATCTGCTTTCTCTAACCACAATTCCTCAACCTCTGTTTCTTCTGCAAAGCTCATAGCACTGTCAATGATCTCCAGTGCTTTTTTATGTTCCGATCTGGATAAGTGAATGTCGGCGCGTAATAGGTAAATACCTAAATCTTTGGGCTCAAACATTTCAGCTTTGTCTAACAATTCAAATGCTTCTTTATGCTTGCGCTGTTGCATCATAAAAGAAGCCTTCTTGGTAAGAAGCGTTGCAGAGAATGGATATACTTCAATGGCATAGTTAACCACTTCAAGAGCCTTGCTATAGTCGAGCTTCATCTCATAATATTCCACAAGGTCTTCAAGGTCGTTGATATCGAAAAAAGCAGGTTGCCGCTTGTCCAGCATCTCTTCATATTTCGCTAATGTTTGCTCAATGTTATTCTGATAAAAGTCTTCGTTTTCGTCTTCAAACATTTTCAGGTGATTTTATCTATTTCAAAAGTACAAATTATTAATGCTGTTCCTTTTATCATTCCGTTAATTTGCCGCCAAATAGCTGATTACTAATGAGAAAAAATATTTTTTTACTGTTTCTGGTGCAAAGTCTTGTATGGAATACACAGGCTCAGAACGTATATTGGCAGCAGCAGGTTGACTACAAAATTGAGGTGCGTCTTGATGATGTCAATCATATGCTCAGAGGAAATGTGGAGATAACCTATCATAACCAATCTCCTAACGAACTAAAGGAACTTTACTTACATCTGTGGCCGAATGCTTACGCAAGCAGAAAGACAGTCTTTAATCAGGAATTGTTAAAACATGGTGATACTAAATTCCATTTTGCCGAGGAGTCGCAGTATGGTTATATAGACAGTTTAAATATGGTTATGATAAAACCGGGAGTACAAATCGAGGAACGCAGTATAACGCTTACCTACCCCAATCCGAACTCGCGCGATGTGGCTTTAATTTATTTGGCCCAACCAGTAAAAAGCGGCGAAACATTTATACTGAAAACTTCTTTCCGTGAAAAGTTACCATACTCTTTTTCACGCGGCGGACATTATGCTCAGTCATATCAAATAACTCAATGGTTTCCAAAAATGGCTATGTACGATAAAGACGGCTGGCATCCGCACCACTACACGGAACAAAGTGAGTATTACGACAACTTTGGTAATTACGATGTGCAGATTACGTTACCATCAAATTATATTGTTGCTGCCACAGGTAATCTGAATACACCCTCAGAAATGGAATGGTTGCAAAGTTTGATTGGTAAGGACAGAGAGCCTGCTGATGATATTCCATCTGCAAATACATTTAAAACACTGAACTATTCACACAAGAACGTGCATGACTTTGCATGGTTCGCCGATAAAGAATATATAGTTAATAAAAGCAGCGTCATACTTCCTAACAGCAATCGTAACGTGGACACTTGGGTGTTTTTCTTACCCGAACATAAAGAGGTGTGGAAGAATGCTGCCAAGATGGTTGATTCATCACTATACTACTACTCACTTTGGGTTGGCGATTATTTGTATTCGCAAGCCACTGCCGTAGATGGTCATCTGCTTGCAGGAGGCGGAATGGAGTACCCCACTATCACCATTATTGCCGGTAATTATACAACAGAAAAAGGTTTGGAAAGTGTAATAGCACACGAAGTTGGACATAACTGGTTTCAGGGTATGCTTGGTTTTAATGAAAGCGATTTCCCTTGGCTCGACGAAGGGTTTAACACCTACTATCAAAACCGATACATGGCTTTACGCTATCCGAAGATTCAAAGCACCGATACACCTAAGAAGCGATCTCTACTTTTTTCGCTTAATATGGAAGAGGGAGACAGTTTCGGTGATGCAACAATGTTGACTTATATGCACCGTCGACACGACGATCAATCTGTTTGTATGTCTGCCAATGACTTTACACAACTCAACTATGGTCTGATGGTCTATATGAAAGCGCCATTTGCAATCAAGTATCTAGAAGAATATATAGGTGTTAAGGATTTTGATAAATCTATGCAGCTACTATTTACTCAATGGAAATTAAAACATCCTCAGCCAACAGATGTACATCAAGCCTTTAAGGAAACAGTACCACAGGATCTGGATTGGTTCTTTAATACAGTTATCTGCAGCCGACAAAAGATGGATTATAAAGTATTAAGCGCTCGCGATACCGTTCTGATTGGTGGAAAGAGTTTTTACAAGGTTGTTGTTAAGAATTCAGAAAAAAACAAAATACCATTCTCACTGAGCAGTATGAACGAAGACCAAATACTGCAAACAAGGTGGTATGGTGGGTTCTCCGGCAAAAACACCGTATTGTTTCCATACAGTTCCTTCGGACTATTAGGTATAGATGCAGGTTACCAATCCATTGAATATAAAAGACAGAACAACTATATACGTATGCGCGGCATGTGTCGAAAAACCGAACCATTTCAGGTGAAACTGCTAGGCGGTATTGAAAACCCAAGGCATAGTTCTTTATATATAGCTCCCGCAATTGGTTTTAATAATTACAATAAAATGATGTACGGTGTTCTGTTTCACAATGGAATATTTCCCATCAAGAATTTTGAATGGCAAATCATACCACTTTACTCACAAGCGAGTGGTAACATCAACGGATTCGCAAGGCTGAACACCCATTTATTTCCAAAAGAAAACAGCATCAATGTCACAAAAATCAACTTCAACATCACCGCTACACGTTTTGCATTTGCGTTGCGCAGCGATGATACAAACACCAATTACTTTGATGAACTGCGAAGGATGCAATCGTCATTATCATTTTATTTTAAGACTGATTTGCCTTATAAAATAAAAAGACTCACAGCCCGGTATATTCTTATGTCAGGCAAGGCATACAGCTACTCATATGATACATCGATTAACAAACTTACGAACTTCAATCCCGGATATTTTCACACCCACTATATTCAACTAGTTTACGAATATTCCAATAATAGAATACTCAATCCTTATTCAGTGAAAGTGGTTAACGAATCTGGTTATTCGGCTGACTTCAGACAATGGTACTTTTCAAGAATGACTGCTGAGTTTAATTATCGTGTTAATTACAATACTAAGAAAGGACTTGATATACGTTTATTCGGTGGCTATGACCCTATGAATGTTCAGCCATTATTTCTCGCTGCAGGAAATGGCAGCAATGATTATACGGCAGACCATTACTTTATGGGACGATTTGAAAGAGATGGATTACTTGCTCACCAGATAAGCAATAATGGTGGTATGCTAAAATTCAACACCAATGCTTTTTCAGGCAGATTGGGTGAAGGATATGATGCTATAGCAATTAACCTTAAGAGCAGTTTACCGGTACCCTTATTATTTCTATTTGCTGATGCAGGTCTATACAATTCACTATACTCGAATCTTTACGGATATACGACTCTACTTTATGATGCAGGGATAGGACTCAGAATCATCCCCGATGTATTTGAAATATATCTACCGATTATCGCTTCATCCGATATCCGAAACAACATCTTTACACAACCAACTTACAACATCTGGTACAGGCGAATTCTCTTTACTCTGGAATTACAAAGGCTGGATCCATTTCGTTGGGTAAGAAATTTTTCGATGTAGTAACAACTAATCGTTATAACTGATATTCTTGCATATATGAAGGTAACGCTGTTCATCATAATACTCATTACATCATGTTCATTTGTCTTTGCTCAAAAAAGTCCTGATTGCTTGAAATCATTGCGCACGGGTACTTTTATCTATCCGAAATATGGTAATGAAGTCATTATTAAACGCACAAAAACCAAACAGATAGAATCCTACGATAATGGTAAATCAAAAATATATATGTCTATTGAGTGGCCTGCTGACGACCAATATGTTTTAACTTTTGTAAAAATCAAAAGCGAAGACAAAGGCGATATGAAAGGTCATAAACTTTATGTCAGTATTATATCTTGCGACAACGGTACCTATCAATACCATTGTAAGTCTGATATCTATGGAGACTCGGACAGTTCCATTCAAAAAATAAAATAGCTATATCTCTCCAGCCATACTTAGTATGGCTTTCCATTCTTTATCAGAAACTGGCATGACACTCAGTCTGCCGTTTCGCACCAGTCCAAATTCCTTTAAATCTTTGTTTTCCTTAATCTGACTTAATGATACTGCTTGATTCAAGGCACGTGTTGCTTTTACTTCTATGCAACTCCAATCTCCTCCAGTAGCAGTCGGATCAGGCATAGCTTCTTTATTTACAGTACAAAGTGCAACAATTGCCATGTCGGCGTTGCTGTGATATAACAAAAGTTCATCACCTTTCTTCATTGCTCGCATGTTGTTGCGGGCCTGATAGTTTCTAACTCCGGTCCATAAAGTGGTTTTATCTTTCTGCATTTCGGTCCATCCGTACTCTTCAGGGTCGGATTTGATTAGCCATTTGCTCATTGTTTATATTGTTATGTATAGTTTAAAAAAAAAGCGGCGCTGATTATTGCGCCGCTTTGTGTTTTAATTCAGATACTAAATAGATATTAGGCTCCTTCTTCTTCAGATTTTGGGGCTTCATCATCTGCACGATTTGCAGCTTCGTCACCTTTATCTAATCTGTCTTTTAGGTCGGAGAGAATTCCTAAGTCACCCAAAGTTGATTTTTCAATCTTACGATTGATATTTTTCAATTCTGAACGAGTATCGGTACGTTCCTTTTCAGCTTTAACAGCTTTATCTTTTTTCTCTTCTTGAACTTTATCATCGTTAACGCGTGTATGAGAAACAAGGATTTTCTTCTGCCCACGGTCAAACTCAATCACTTTAACTTCAAGTGTTTCATCTAACTCAGCCAGTTTTCCATTTTCTTTTTTCAAATGCTTGTTAGGGGCAAAAGCTTCTATACCATATGGCAACAGAATTAATGCTCCTTTATCATCCTTCTTAATCACAGTGCCCTGATGCACAGAACCCATAGGGAAAGCTGATTCGAAAGTATCCCAAGGGTCTTCTTCAATCTGTTTATGTCCTAAAGAAAGTTTGCGGTTTTCCTTGTCAATATCCAAAACAACAATTTCCATTGGATTGCCTGGTTTGGTAAACTCATTAGGATGGTGAATACGCTTTACCCAACTTAAATCACTTACGTGAACAAAGCCGGTAATACCTTCTGCCAACTCAACAAATACGCCAAAGGCGCTAGTGTTACGAACAGTGCCGGTATGACGGGAACCAACAGGGAAGCGAGTTTCAATATCACTCCAAGGATCCTGAGATAATTGTTTTAAGCTCAAAGACATTTTGCGCTCAGCACGGTCGATAGTTACAACGAGTGCTTCGTAATCGTCGCCAAGTTTGAAATACTCTTTAGAGTTAATAGGAGCATTTGACCACGAAATTTCTGACACGTGAATCAATCCTTCAACACCTGGGGTTATTTCAAGGAATGCGCCGTAGTCCTCTACATTAACAATTTTACCTTTGATTTTACTTCCAACCTCAATGTTGTTTTCAAGTACATCCCAAGGATGTGGCAACAACTGTTTCAAGCCTAAGCTGATACGTTTCTTCTCATCATCGAAATCAAGTACAACCACATTAATTTTCTGGTTGAGTTTCAGCACCTCATTTGGATGCGTTATACGACCCCAAGATATATCAGTGATGTACAGTAAACCATCGACGCCGCCAAGGTCAATAAATGCACCGAAATCGGTGATATTCTTAATTGTACCTTCCAGTACTTGACCTTTTTCGAGTTTGCCGATAATTTCCAAACGCTGTTGTTCGATATCGCTTTCAATAAGTGCTTTGTGCGATACAACAGCATTCTTGATGATCTCGTTAATCTTCACCACTTTAAATTCCATGGTTTGACCAACATACACATCGTAATCAGTGATAGGTTTAACATCAATCTGCGAACCCGGTAAGAACGTTTCCATACTGAAAACATCTACAATAAGTCCTCCTTTGGTTTTTGATGTAACAGTACCATTAACAATGGCCTGTGTTTTAAAGGCATCAACAATTTTCTCCCAGGCACGCTGCGTTTTAGCTGCTTTGCGGCTCAAGGTTAACTGACCTTTAGTGTTTTCTTTTTCAACAACCTGAACTTCGACTTGCTCACCAACTCTAAGGTTAGGCATGTCGCGGAATTCAGAAAGCGGTACCAAGCCATCTGACTTGAAACCAATGTTTAATACCACATCAGTTGCGGTAATACTAACAACCTGACCCATCAGAATTTCTTCGTCGTTGATGGATACAAATGACTTGTCGTAATCATTCAGGAATTTTTTGCGTTCGTCGTCAGAATAGCGACGAACATTTTTTTTGTCGGCAGTCCAATCGAAATCATCGTGTTTGCCGGCAGTTGCTGTTACAACTGCTTCATTTTCGGGATTTTGTGTTTTGTTTTCTTCCAAAATTTTGTTCCTCCTTTTGTTATGAGATTTTTAAGGGAACGCAAAAATAGAGATATTAATCAAAACACAAAACTTATGTGCCTGAATATCAATGAATTTTTAGATTTGCTAAGTTCCCCAGCTAAATGAATCGGGTAATGAAATGCCGGCCAGTTCTATTGCACGATCGCTAACAGTAGCTGCCAACTGCTCCATTGTTTGTGGCTTGGAGTAAAATGAAGGTGTAGCCGGACATATTATTCCACCCGCTTCGGTAACAGATTTCATATTTTTAATATGAATTAAGTTGTATGGAGTTTCTCTCACTACTAAAATGAGTTTTTTACGCTCTTTGAGCATCACATCAGCAGCACGAGTCATTAAATCGTCCGAAACACAGGCAGCAATTCTTCCGAGTGTACCCATAGAACAAGGGCAAATAATCATAGCATCGTATCTTCCCGAACCGCTTGCGAATGGTGCCATGAAATCCATTTTTGAATAATACCTGAACGGCATTGACGCATAGTCGTTGTTATTGAGTTCGTGATTCCACACTGTTTTTGCATTGTCACTCATTACTATAGAAACAGTCATTTCTGGTATTCTTTGATACACGGCTTGCAATGTCTTTAATAGAGTCTGAGCATATATACTTCCGCTGGCACCGGTAATGCCGATTACAATTTTGTGGTTTTTCATTTTATGATGTCGCAAATTAAAGACATAATCGGGTTGATCTTATATAAAGGCAATAGCTGCGATGAAGGCAACTTTAAATTTTTTGGAATTATTTTTGGATTTGAAGCATTTATTAAAAATTCAAACAACCGTTACATGAAAAAGTTAATGAAAAGGTCATCAATCCTCCTGCTTATGTTCTTTACAGTAAGCATCGTTTTTGTAAAAGCACAAACTGCTGACAAGAAGAGCAGCGGCAGCGAGATTAAATGGGTTTCTCTTAGCGAAGCTGAAAAACTGATGGCTAAGAAAAAGAAAAAGGTATTTGTTGATGTATATACGGATTGGTGTGGATGGTGTAAACGCCTCGATGCCACTACATACAAAGACGAAGCTGTTATCAAATATCTTAACGAGAATTATTACGCTATCAAGTTGAATGCTGAATCACGTGATACTATTGTTTTTCAGGGAATTAAATACACTTACGACGCGAGCCGTAGAGTTAATGGTGTTGCACCAAAATTCTTAACAGCCCAACCCGGATATCCTACCCTTACCTATCTTGATGATAATTTAAGTGTAGTGCGCGTATCTCCCGGATACGTTGACGGCAATGCTTTTTTGAATCAACTCAAGTACATTAATGAGAATTATTACCTGAATATGACTTTTGAAAAATACGTGAGCGACATAGTGAACGCACAGAAGTAAGAACATACAAATAAAGACTCTACGGGGAAAAGCTGATGGCATTTCCCCGTTTTTTTTTATCATTGTATCAAGATGATGACCGACATTCAGCGCAAATCATATCCCGGACTGCTATACACTGATCCGGGATTTCAGCCTGATCAATCCCCTATACTGGCGATGAATATATTCATCAATGAATCTCAACTAATTTTTAGCATAGTGAACGAAGAGCATAAATGTTTGCAACACGTTCAATCTTTTAACTTTTTTCAATTCACAAACCAATCTGAATTTTATTCAACTATACACGATGTATTGGACAAGGAAGATTTGTTTAACCTTAACTACCAGAAAATCTCTGTGTTTACTTATAGCGCTTATAATACATTGATTCCGTCGGAGGTCTTTGATGCAGATAAATTACGTGCTTACCATCAATTTAACTTTGATTCCAATATTCAATTCGACTACACATATGATTTGCTGGAGGAACTGGAAGTAGTCAATATTTATGGTATTCAGCATGAATTAAAAAAAGTGTTTGAACATAAGTTTAAAAATATACGGTTCTTTCACAATAGCACAGCATTGATTCATTACCTGAATAAGTTGAGTGCTCACGATGAACAGGTTTATGTATATGTGCAACCGAATTTAATGCAAGTGATGATTACTCAAAAGCAGAAGTTGCTTCTATACAACTCATTCACTTACACAACGCCTGAAGATTTCATATATTACTTACTATATACTTATCAGCAGTTAAAGTTAAATACTGAAACTGTTCCTGTATATATGCTAGGTGAAATAGTTAAAGAATCGGTGCTATTCGAACTTTTATTCAAATATATTCGCAACATTCATTTTATGAAACGACCTGCCGAATTGCAGATTCAAAGTACTTTCAATATGCCTGGGCATTTTTATTTCAACCTGTTCTGTGCAGGGCTATGAGAGTAATAACCGGTAAGTACGGTGGTAGAAAATTTCATCCGCCGGATAATATCCCAACAAGACCTACTACTGATTTTGCTAAAACCGGCCTGTTCAATATTCTCAATAATCATATTGATTTTGTTGAGGTGAAATTTCTTGATTTGTTTGCTGGTACAGGATCCTTAAGTTATGAATTTGCTTCGAGAGGATGTGAACAAATAGTTAGTGTTGATCAGGATCTGAACTGTTTAAATTTCATTAAGAAAACGGTTACAGATTGGAAAATTAACGGAATGCAGGTTGTTCGCAGCGATGTGTTTACATTCATCAACAACTGCCGCGATAAATTCGATGTCATATTTGCCGGGCCACCATACAAACTCACTAATATCCCCCAGATACCTGATCTGATTTTTGAACGTGGTTTATTAAACGATGAAGGCTGGTTCATATTAGAAACGTCTCCAGAGCACGAGTTTAGCAGGCACCCCCGATTGTTCCATCACAGAAATTATGGCGGAACACACTTTCATTTCTTTAGACAATAAATTTCACTTTCTTTTTTCCGAAATTCATCTAAATTAGATTCACAAATTCAAGCACTATGCGCATCGCAGTTTTTCCCGGCTCTTTTGATCCCATTCACATCGGACACATAGACATTATTCAACGTGCTTTGCCGATGTTTGATAAAATTATTATCGGCATTGGTGTTAACTCTCAGAAAAAGTATTTATTCCCTACAGAACTTCGTAAATCATGGATCAAAGAAATTTTTGCCTACGAGAATAAAATACAGGTGATGACCTATGAAGGTTTAACCGTTGAATTCTGTCGTCAGCAAAATGCACATTACATTCTCAGGGGATTACGAACCTCAGCCGATTTTGAATTTGAACGTGCCATAGCCCAAATGAATCAGGTTCTGCATCGTGATATAGAAACTATTTTTCTTCTTTCAAATCCATCATTAAGTATGATCAGCAGTTCTATTGTACGCGATGTTTTGGTTAATAATGGTGACGTATCACAATTTGTACCCGAAGAGATTGAAGACCGGGTAATGCTTAAAATATCTGGTGAATAAGGATAAACATATATCAGATATTCATTCCTTTCATTTATATACATTTGCGCCGTTCTGATTTTTTAAAAGAACGCAAATCATAGACTATGATCATAGGTATTTTAAAAGAACCAACCGGAGATAACCGAGTGGTTTGTTTACCGGAAGTTGTTTCTCAATTGACTAAAATGAATGTACAGGTGCTTGTGGAATTGAATGCCGGTAGCGCATCATATGCCTCAGATAAGGACTACACCCAGGCAGGCGCTCAGGTTTCGCAAGCTACAGATGTTTTAAAACAAAGTGATATCATACTGTCAATTTCAGCTCCTGAAAAAAATCAAATAGATCAAATGAAAGGCAGCTCGGTGGTTATAGCAGTTCTGCAACCACTATTCAATGCTGACTTAGTCGAAAATTTAAGAAGTAAAAACATTTCTTCTTTCAGTTTGGATATGATACCACGTACTACACGTGCGCAGGCTATGGACATCTTATCGTCACAGGCAACAGCTGCCGGATACAAGGCCGTGCTTACAGCTGCTATGCATTTGCCAAAATTTTTTCCTATGTTTATGACAGCTGCGGGAAGCATAGCACCTGCCAAGGTATTAATACTTGGTGCCGGTGTTGCCGGATTGCAAGCCATTGCTACTGCAAAACGATTAGGTGCCGTAGTAGAAGTATTTGATACACGTGCTGCGGTGAAAGAAGAAGTGAAGAGTTTAGGGGCAAAATTTGTTGAAGTTGAAGGTGCAGCAGATTCATCTTCTGCTGGTGGATATGCCGTTGAACAAACCGAAGAATACAAACGAAGGCAACAAGCTAAAATTGAAGAACACGCCGTAAAGGCCGATGTCATCATTAGTACGGCTCAGATACCAGGCAGAAAAGCACCGGTATTGATTCCCAAATCAGTTGTTGAAAATATGAAACCAGGCTCCGTAATAATTGATCTTGCAGCAAGCACCGGCGGCAACTGCGAAGTAACCGTTAATAATCAGGTTATTCAATATCATGGTATTACTGTAGTAGGTAATTCTTACTTACCTTCTACAATTCCTTCAGATGCAAGTAAGATGTTTGGTAAAAATGTATTCAACCTTTTGAAACTTATCATCACTAAAGAAGGTCAACTTAATTTGAATTTTGATGATGACATCGTTAAAGGATGTTGCATCACACATCAATCAGAAATTATTCATCCCAAGGTTCAGGAACTCACAAAAGCATAAATAATGGAAAATATCTTACAACTGTTATACACGCATCAGGACTTAATCTTCATTGTAATACTTGCTGTTTTTTTAGGTATTGAGGTTATTTCACACGTACCTTCGGTGCTTCACACACCCTTAATGTCAGGCGCTAACGCCATTCATGGAGTTGTTATCATTGGAGCAATTATCGTTATGGGAAAAGCCAATCCCAATGATTATGTCGCACTCACCTTAGGTTTTTTGGCCGTTATACTGGGTACACTCAACGTAGTTGGCGGATTTGTAGTTACCGACCGTATGCTCGAAATGTTTAAGAAGAAAAAATAATTCACTCACCCACTCTACACACCATTAATATGTCAGTCGATTTAGAAAGCAGCATTCTTCTCATCATATACTTCTTTGGCTCGATCACATTTATTTCGGGGCTGAAGATGCTCAGCAAACCGGATAGTGCACGCCGCGGGAACATTCTGGCAGCAATAGGTATGACAGCAGCCATATTCGGTACTATTTTCTTCTATAAAGACAGTGAAGGAAACCATCTTGGCAATTTCATATGGATTTTTGCTGCAATCATTATTGGTTCGGTAATAGGAACCCTTGCAGCACAGAAAGTGAAGATGACGGCTATGCCTCAGATGGTATCGCTCTTTAATGGAATGGGTGGTGCATGTGCTGCAATCATATCTGTAACCGAGTATAATCATTACCATTTTGAACACGGAAGCAGCGGCGAATTGTTTGCAATACTTTCAGGCTTACTCATAGGTGGTGTTTCTTTTGCCGGAAGTATGATAGCCTTTGGTAAACTGAATGGCAATATTTCCGATAAAAGTTTTAAAGGTCAATCCATCATCAACTTTGCTTTATTGGCTATACCAGTTGTTTTAGTAGTTTATATGTCATTTCATCAAGAACATCTGAATGGAATGTTGTATGCGCTTATCGGCTTATGCCTGCTGTACGGTGTCATGTTTGTGATGCCTATAGGTGGTGCGGATATGCCTGTTGTTATTTCATTACTCAACTCTTTTACCGGTGTTGCAGCTGCTTGCGGTGGATTTATTTATGATAATCAGGTAATGTTAACTGGAGGAATTCTGGTTGGATCAGCCGGTACAATTCTTACTGTATTAATGTGTACTGCTATGAACCGTTCATTATTAAATGTCATTATTGGTTCATTTGGCGGTGGAGGAACTTCTGCCGGCGATGCATCAACCGTTCAAGGCAGCATTAAAGAAATATCACTTAATGATACTGCCGTGTTGTTAAGCTATTCGAAGAAAGTATTTGTTGTACCCGGCTATGGTTTAGCAGTGGCACAAGCTCAGCATACTTGTCATGAGTTGGAAAAACTACTCGAAGAAAAAGGTGTTGAAGTAAAGTATGCCATTCATCCTGTAGCAGGACGTATGCCTGGTCATATGAATGTATTGCTTGCAGAAGCAGATGTTCCTTACGAAAAATTGCTGGAAATGGAAGATGCCAATAGTGAGTTTTCTAATACCGATGTGGTGATGGTTATAGGTGCTAATGATGTTGTAAATCCTGCTGCTCGTAAAAATCCTGCTTCGCCTATTTATGGCATGCCTATTCTAGATGTTGATCTGGCACAAAACATTATTGTTCTCAAGCGTGGTATGGCAGCAGGTTATGCCGGTATTGAAAACGAACTTTTCTACGATACAAAAACCAAAATGCTCTTCGGTGATGCTAAGTCATCATTGCAAAAGTTGGTAAGTGAAGTGAAGGCTGTATAATCTGACAGTATTTTTTTTCTATAGTGTTGAATGCGGCATTCCAACGTATTCACGTTAATAACCTCCTTTGGTTTATTCTATTTTATTTATCGTGTAATACCCTATATTTGCGCACTATTTTTCATTTTATGGTTATTAATGTGTTGTTAATGAGCCATTTAAGAAAAGTATAAACCCTTATAACAAACTACATCAGAATAAAACCATCAATCCAATAATGAAAGGAAAAGGTATCATCCAGTTTTTTGCTATTGCCTTAGTGCTTGTGAGCATTTATCAGTTATCATTCAATTTTATCACTGTAAGTGTAGAACGTCGTGCCGATGAGTTTGCCGACAGTCAAGTGCTTGTTGGTAAGACTCTTGAAAGTATTTTACCAGCTGATAAAACACAGGCTAAGTTGTTTGAAGATTCAATCAGAACTCAGTTAAAGAAGTATCGGATACAATACTTAGACTCCGTTTCAAATGAGAATGTAATTGATTTGGGTATTGTTGCCTTCACTTATCAAAAGTGTAAAGACCAACAGCTTAACCTTGGTTTGGATTTACAAGGTGGAATGAACGTTACCTTGCAGGTTTCAATGCGTGATTTGATTCGCTCTTTAGCCGATAATTCTATTGATGAAACATTCATTAAAGCCCTGGATAAAGCGGATGAACGTCAACTGCGCGAATCACAAAAGGATTATGTAAGCTTATTTATTGAGTCATACAAACAAATTGCTCCTGATGCAAAGTTGGCTACCATATTTGCTACTAAGGATAACTCTGAACGTATCAAATACAACAGCACTGATGCTGAAGTAGAAAAAATAATTCGTGAAGAATCGGCCAAAGCATTTGATCGTACCTATAACATTCTCCGTAGCCGTATTGATCGCTTTGGTGTTACTTCTCCGAATATTACGGCACAATCAACAACCGGACGTATAAGTGTAGAATTACCGGGTGTTGACAATCCTATGCGCGTTCGACGTTTATTGCAGGCTTCTGCAAAATTAGAATTCTGGGAAACCTATTCTGCAACGGAACTATACCCAGTAATAGAAAACGTAAACAAACTTTTAGCAACACGTTTGAATACAACTGAAAGTGCTGACAGCATTACAGAAACAGCACCACTTCAAGGTGAAAATTCTTTGAAAGATTCATCTGGTCTTGCCGGTGCAACAGCCAACACTGACTCTACGGAATTAGCAAAGAAACAACAATCAGAAAATCCACTGTTCGCATTGATGTATGTACCAAATTACAAAGAAGAAAGCAGCGGGAAGGATATGGTTGCCAATGTACCTGAGGTTGGTTATGTGTTAGGTAAAGATACGTCTAAAATCAATCGCTATCTTTCTTATGATTTTGTAAAATCTTCTATTCCGCGAAACATCAAGTTTGTATGGGGAGCTAAACCGGTTGAAGGTACGAAGTCTAGCTATGCTTTATATGCATTGAAAAAACAAAACAACAGCGATGAAGCTCCACTCGATGGATCGGTAGTGATTTCTGCTCGAAGCGATATTAACCAAAACAACAAAGTTGAAGTTGCCCTTTCAATGAATGCTGACGGTGCAAAAACATGGCGCTTACTTACTCAGAAAAACAAAGATCGTTTCATTGCCATTGTGCTTGATGATCAGGTTCGTTCTGCTCCACGCGTAAATGAAGAAATCCCGAACGGACGTTCATCAATATCCGGTTCATTCACTCAGGAAGAAGCTAAAGACCTTGCAAACATCCTACAAACCGGTAAGTTACCTGCTCCGGCAAAAATCATAGCAGAGGATGTCGTCGGTCCTTCATTAGGTGCTGAGTCAATTAGTAACGGTGTAAGATCAATGATATTCGCATTTCTGGCGATTCTCGGGTTCATGGTTTTCTATTACAATACATCAGGTTTTGTTGCCAATTTGGCACTTCTTTTCAACTTATTCTTTATCATCGGTATTCTGGCTTCAATTTCTGCAACACTCACCTTAGCAGGTATTGCCGGTATCGTATTAACTATGGGTATTGCGGTAGATGCAAATGTGTTGACTCACGAGCGTATCAAAGAGGAACTTGCTCGAGGTTCGGCATTAATCAAAGCGATTAATGATGGTCATACCCGTTCTTATTCAGCCATCTTTGACTCGAACTTAACCACACTCTTAACCGGTATAATCCTCGCATACTTCGGAATGGGGCCTGTTTTAGGTTATGCAACTACTCTGAACATTGGGATTCTAATGACGCTATTCACGGCGGTGTTTATGGCTCATATGTTTATGGAGTACTGGGTGAAGAGTGGCAGAACTTTAAAATTCCATTCTCCTACTTTCCGCGATTTCTCTAAATACAATATTCAATTCGTAAATAAACGTAAGTATTCCTATGTAATCTCTATCGTACTAACAGTAATTTGTCTTGCGTCAATATTCACCAAAGGGTTCCAGTATGGTGTTGATTTTACAGGTGGTCGTACTTATGTGGTAAGATTTGATCAATCAGTGAATACTGACGAGATACGTCAATCATTGGAAGCAACTCTGGGTGGTTCACCTTTAGTTAAAACATATGGCTCAAACGATCAGGTAAAAATTACAACATCGTTCCAGGCAGATAGTAACTCTCCACAGGCTGACAGTGCTGCTTCTCATTCATTATACGAAGGGTTAAGCAAGTATCTCGGGAATGATGTTTCATATGCTCAATTTAGTACAAGTTATCTGCGCAGTTCATCGGTAATTGGTCCAACCATTTCTGATGACATTAAGAGAAACTCTACACTCGCTGTAATTTTTGCGATTATAGGAATTGGTCTTTACATCTTGTTCCGATTCCGTAACTGGCGCTATTCTATCGGTGCTATCGTTGCATTGATGCACGACGTGATTATCGTAATGGGTGTGTTCTCCATATTTAGCGGAATACTTCCGTTCACTTTAGAAGTTGACGAACAATTTATTGCAGCAGCACTTACCGTACTTGGTTACTCAGTAAACGATACGGTTATTATATATGACCGTATACGAGAATACCTTCGTGAACATCCTGCTATGGATATGCAAAAATGCATCAACGACGCCTTGAACAACACATTGAACCGTACCATCACTACACACTTAACAGTATTTATTGTGGTGCTCATTCTCTTCATTTTTGCCGGTGAGACTGTACGTGGATTCTCTTTCGCAATGTTAATTGGTGTCGTATTCGGTACTTATTCATCAATGTTTGTGGCCACTCCACTTGTAATTGACCTGGCTAAAGACGAAAACACTCTACGTTTGGTAAAGAGTGAAAGTACTGTGAAGAAAGCAGCTACAATTAAATAATCAAATAAAACTCATTAAAAAATCCCCGTCAATAACTAACGGGGATTTTTTTTGACCTACTGGATTCGAATTACCTAATTATATTACTTCTTAATTGGAATAGCTAACAGGGGTATCCTAACTAAACCTGATACATGTTCTGTGATACTCGCGTTGAATATTTTTTGCAATAAATTACGCTGATGGACAAACATCAACAAAGCAGATTCTTTTTTACGAGAAGAGTACGAAACTAAATTTTCAGCCAGTGAATTAACCACGTTGGCTTTTACCAATTTCAGTTCAGGATACTTTTCTTTTATCTTTTTAATTTGCTCCTTATCCGGCAGATAGTAAAATTCAATCCAATCTAATTTGCATTTTAAGAGTGAGGCCCACTCTTCTGCGGATTTTTTTCTTTTATTAATATTCTCACTTTCTGATGCTACAATCAGTTGCTTAATTGGCTTGGGTTTCCATACTCTTGGTATAGCAAGCACCGGAATAATGGCCTGATTGATAATTGATGAGGTATTACTTCCAAGTAACACTTCTTTAGCACCCGCAAATCCATGAGTACCCATCACAATGAGTTTAGCTTTTCGGTCTAATGCTCGTTTTACAATAGCTCCACCTACTAAAACACTTTCGGTGATATAACAGGAAATATTTAGTGGTTTACTCAAAGGCAATTTATGCATCCGTTGAGTGACTATATGAGTAAGTTTTTCTTCGAGATACAATCTGTCATACTTATTGTAGTTCCAATTTCGAGGATACTCTTTTTGAGCAACCTTATTGGAGATGTGAACTACTTCGAGTTGCATACTGCTCGTATCTGCTATGTACATAGCCTGCTCCAATGCAAAAGATGCTTTCAGAGAAAAGTCATAAGGTACAATGATCATAAACTATTAGATTAAGTGATGAATTTTTTTTTGGATCATGATTTATCGTGAGCATTAATAATTTGTCGCAAACAATAAATCGAGGTCAGTATATTTTAGTTTGAATTTACTACTTAAATGATAGTTGGTACAAGCTCCTTTATACACATAAACGCCATGTCTTAAATTATTATCGTTCGATAGTAATTTATCAAAACCACCTTGCTTACCTGCCTCCATAATGATAGGTGTTATAACGTTACTGATTGCAGCGCTTGCTGTACGCGGCACACGTGAAGCAATATTGGGTACACAATAATGCAATACATCGTACTTTTTAAAATATGGTTTATCGTGATTGGTTACCTCGCTGGTTTCAAAACAGCCACCCTGATCTATACTAACATCAATGATCACACTACCGGCTTTCATATTGGAAACCATTTGTTCACTAACTACTATTGGTGTGCGACCTGATTTTGAGTGAATGGCGCCAATGACGATGTCTGCGTTTTTTAACTCTGCCGCGAGTATATCTTCGCGAATAACACTAGTGAACACACGATGCCCAACAGCATTTTGAAGTCTTTTCAATTTGTATATGGAATTATCAAAAACACGAACCTCCGCACCTAACCCCAATGCGGATTGGGCTGCAAATTCACCAACAGTTCCGGCACCAAGGATAATTACTGTTGCCGGTGGCACACCGGAGATACCTCCTAGTAATACACCTTTGCCATTCTGCCTATTGCTCAACAATTCTGAGCCAACTAATACTGAAGCAATTCCAGCGATTTCACTCATAGAACGAACAATTGGGAAATTACCAGCCGAGTCGCGTATATATTCGGATGCCAAAGCGGTTACTCGTTTCAACATTAATTGACTAAGCACATCAGCTTGTAAGGTAGGCAAATGGATAGGCGTAATCAATGTTTGATTCAGATTCATCATCTTAATCTCTTCTGTAGTGATAGGCGCAGACTTAATAATTACATCTGCCTGAAAAACGTCTTTTTTATCATAAACAATCTCGGCTCCAACCTCGCTGTAATCGGTGTCGTAATAATGCGAACCTTCACCGGCCTTACTTTCAATAACTACTCTTGCTCCGTTGTTGATCAGCAGGTCAACGGCTTCAGGGGTAATAGGTATACGATTTTCCTGAAAGGTACTTTCCTTTGGAATTCCAATATAAATCTTTGCTGGTTTATTCATTATTGCAAGCGCTTCTTCCTGAGGAGTGCGCTGCATTAATTCTTCAGGCATTTTAATTCGTCTTTCTTCACTCATACCGTGGTCAGTTTTATGTGTCTGGTGTTATTCTCTGCGTGGTCAATATACACACTTATATAATTCTCACCTAAGTATTCATAAAGAAGTTGAGGCCATTCTATAAAGCAATAGTCTCCGCTATAGATGTAATCGTCTATGCACAGGTCCTTAAGTTCTTCAATATTTTTAACACGATACAAATCCATATGCAGCACTCTTTCATTATCAACAGTTTTGTATTCGTTGATGATAGAAAAAGTAGGACTTTGAACCTGATCAGTAACACTGAGACTTTTACACAATGCCTGAACAAGAGTTGTTTTTCCTGCTCCTAAATCACCCTCCAGCAAAAAAATTCTACTGTTTGTGGACTGTAGCAACTCAATGCTGAAAGCTGCTAATTGTGCTGTATCTGAAATTATGTGATCAGAAGGAAAGTGCACACTGGTTATTTTAATTGCTTCATGGAGGCAATAATCTCTTTCACTTCATTCAGATAATAATCCTTGCTTAAAGATTTCAACCAGTCTGAATTGCGTTTCACCTTACTGCTGTCAGCACCTACTAATGCATCTTCGTCCATCTTGCAGTTCATAACAGATAATGCAGTTATAGTTTTCTTCAACTCCTCCATATCTTTTTCCTGTTTTTTACTATTGGTAATACGCTCTTTATAAGCCTTAATGCTGAGGTTGATAGATGTGTTATCAGATTGATTTTTATACTCTTTTGATTGTGCATCTATAGTATTGAATGTGGCATTGGACAAGATGCGTTTTTTGCTTTCACTGATTACTTTATCGAAATAATTTTTTGCGTGCACCAAACTATAACTAGCCTCAGGAATTTCATCCCAGGGCATTACAAAGTCCTCTTCTTTTTCGCCGTATTTAATTCTGGAGTATAAATCAGGAACAATAATATCGGGTGTAACACCACGCAATTGAGTGGACCCTCCACTGATACGATAAAACTTTTGCATAGTGATTTTTAATGACCCTAATGGTTTTAGGGTACTATACGCAGAGCCAACCATATCATCAAGATTAAACATACGTTGAACTGTACCTTTACCAAATGTTGTGGGGCTGCCTATTACTATGCCACGTTTGTAATCCTGAACAGCAGCAGCTAATATCTCACTTGCAGAAGCACTGTTTTCATTTACCATAACTACCAGTGGACCATCGTAAGTGATTGATGGGTCATTATCTTTCATTACTGTAGGACTTCCACTGCGTGTTTTAACCTGCACAACAGGACCAAGTCGAATAAACAAACCGACCATTCGAACTACACTTTCTAAAGAGCCGCCACCGTTGTCGCGTAAGTCCAGTATCACACCATCAACTTTTTCACCCTTCAGTTTAATCAGCTCGTTTTTAACATCAGTAGCACAATCACGGCCACCATTACCAAAGTCAGAATAGAAGCCAGTTAGTCTTATGTATCCAACTTTCTCCTTGCCATTGATAATGGCACTTTGTGCATACGTTTCTTCAATAATCACCACGTCACGGGTGATGGTGATGCTCTCAATTGATCCATCCGGCTTTTTTATAGTTAGTGTAACCTTAGTGTCTTTCTTACCACGAATTAACTGCACGGCTTTATCTAAACGCATTTCAGTTACCTCAACCGGTTCCTGGCCTTCCTGAGCCACTTTAAGTATCAGGTCGCCGGCTTTCAATCGGCCATCTCTATATGCAGGGCCTCCGGGAATGATATTGTTTACTTTAATAAACCCATCCTTTTCCTGCAATTGAGCTCCAATACCGGTTAATTGACCGGTCATTGCAATATCAAAATTTTGTTTGTCGGCAGGTGGGAAATACTCCGTGTGAGGGTCCTGAATATTGACAATTGTATTGAGATATAAATTGTATCGGTCGTTTTTATCAATCTCAAATAAACGTTTAAAGCCATCTTCATTTGATTTGCGCACTTTATCACGAGCTATCTTTTCCAGTTCCTCAAATGATTTTTCAGAAAAAGAACTATCCTTTTTTTCTTTTGACTTTTCCTGATCATCCATTAAATCATTCAATCTAACAAGCGTTTGATACTTCAGATACTTACGCCATTGTTCTTTGAGTAAAAAAGTGTCGCTGGCATACGGAAGTTTCCTGGCATCGTTCTCATAAAACTCATCTATATCGAAGTTGAAAGGTTCCGCAAGAATTGCTTTATAATAATGTGCTGCCTGTTTAGTTCTTGTTTCGAAGATAGCATTGGATGCTTCAAAAAATTGATAAGTGCTTGCATTAAGTTCATCATCAATTTTTATCTTGTATTCACTCAGTGTTTCAATATCCTTTTGTAGAAAAAATTTTTTATTGATGTCTAATCGCTCGATATAGGTGTCAAAGACCTTTTTTGAAAACTCATCATTGATACCTTGAGGATCATAGTGTTGTGTTTTGATTCCTTCGCTAAGCAAGCCTATCAGCACTTGCTCTTTTTCCTGCATAGGTTTGAAATACCATTTGTAGGAGGCAAATAATATAACTCCAAGTGCAAAAACACTTAGTAGAAAAATCCTGGATTTACTCATACGGTCGAAGCGCTGGCTAAAAGCCTGTTTGTTTTGATTCATCATTATTTGGTTAAACGCGATAGCAAATGCAACAAATATACCGAGTGCAAGTTTTGGAGTACCATTAATATGATAAACGCGGAAAAAAAAAGCCCCGTTAAAAACGGGGCTTATGTTAATTGTTTGAATTTATTATTGAACAATGAGTCGCTTGGTAATTGTTTCTTTTTCGCTAATTACTTCTACAAAGTAAAATCCCTTGGTTTGATTGGTGAAATCAAGGTTGCGTAAGTAATCACCGTTGTTCTGAATCTGGTTTTCGTTAAGTATTACACGACCGTTTATGTCGTAAACACGCAAAGAAAATGTTTGGCCTTCGGATGTGTAAAAATTGATGGTTGCTGTAGTTTCGGTGGGATTGGGATATACATCAAATCGAGAAGTGAATGACGCATTACGCTTTGATGATTCGCTGTTTACTAAATCGGGCTGAGCTACATCGAAACTAACTTCTATTTTGCAAATATTGCTGGCATCGTGAACAGTTACTGTGTAACGACCGGAAGCAAGATTGAAAATATCCTCTTCAGTTGACCCATTGCTCCATTCATATCGGTAAGGTGGAGTGCCACCTACAATATGTAAATCTATCCGACCATCGTTGGCTCCATATGCAGAGCAGTTGAATGCTTTACTTTTAATTTGAGCTGAAGTTGATAGTGAGATAAGGCTGATTAGAACAAATAAGCTTAAGTATTTCATGTTTTATGGTTTAATACAGTGCAAATATAGATGTGGTTAACAATTCATTTGTCCTATTGACTGACTTTTGGTCGAATGGAAATCAACTTTCACCGATGATAATATGCAAAATATCTAACGGTTCGATTTGTTGTGTTTGTTTACAGCAATGCTGGCATTTAGTTCAAATCCAATCATCAAAATCATTGAGTTCCAGTAAAACCAAAACATTATGATGATAATTGTGCCTATGGAGCCATATATTTTGTTCAGTTGACTAAAATTATCCATAAAGAATGAAAAACCAAGCGAAGCCAGAATGGAAAATACAGAAGCTAATATGGAACCTGGAGTAATAAAACGCCATTGAGCATGAGTAGCAGGTCCATAAAAATAGACTAATGAAATGCCGGTAAGTATGCACAAAAGCGTTACTGTCCATTGAACCAAAATGAATGTGTAATATGATAGTGAGGAAAACAAAGAGAGGTAATCAAAAATGTAGGGAATAATCCACTTCCCAGCAATAATTAACGTGGCAGATAAAATGAGTAGTAAAGTCAGTAAGAAATTTATCTTGAGTGCTATCAATATATTATGAAACAGATTTCTTTTTTTGAAAGCCGGGTAGTCTTTATTGAAAGTATCTAATAAGCCTAATACACCGCTGGTACTATAATAGACTGACATAATAACACCTACAGATAACAAACCTTTGCTTTGCGTGCTCAACAAATTTTCCAAAGTGCTTTCAATAAATAAATAACCTGATTCCGGAAGCACAGAGTGCACGCCATTCATAATACCCTCCTGCAAACCATGAATAGGCAGATAAGGTATCAAGGTAAACATGACAATTAGTGAAGGAAATAATGCCATCACAAAGTAAAATGCAATTGATGAAGCTCTTACCTGAAGCGAGTCGCGACCTATTTCTTTAAAGAAAAACTCCAGTACTTCATAAACAGACTGACCCTGAAATCCCGGTAATGTGAGCTTCTTGAGAATGTAAAAAATGATTCGCTTGATACGAATATATAGCAACCACGCTTCTCGAAGAATTCTATTGCGTTGTATTAATTTTTCCAGTCGATGCATCATTCAAAGATATTGCGTTGATTCAAACTTTTCTGATAGCGTGATGCATTTTTCAAATGCTGAACATAGTTAACTGCAAACGTATGGCGGCCGGGTCTGTCGGCATCTGCGCAGAAAAAAAGATAGTTGGTTTCAGCGCTATTGAGTACCGCTTTAATGGATGATTCTGAGGGTGTGCAGATTGGCCCCGGCGGCAAACCTTTAAACATATAGGTATTATATGGCGAACGTTTTTCGGTATGCACTTTTAAAACACGACGTATGTCAAAGCGTTTCCATGCAAATTTTACGGTTGGGTCAGCTTGAAGTAGCATGTCCTTTTTCAAGCGATTCAAATAGACCGATGCGATTGTTGGTTTTTCATCGTTAGCATTTGTTTCTTCTTCAATGATGCTTGCTAATATCCCAACTTCAAGTGGTGTAAGACCTATTTGCTTTGCTTTATCCTTATTTGTTTCGTTCCAGAAGTGGTCATAGTTTTCTTTAATACGCTCAATAAATTTATCCAACGAGGTATTCCAGTAAAATTCATGAGTGTTCGGAATAAACATCAATAAACTGTTATCTGGATTGAAGCCAAGATTTTCGAGATAGACCTCATCGTTTAAAGAGCTCAATAACAGAGTGGAATCCAATTCTAACTTGTTGCAAACAAATGAGGACAATTGTTCTTTAGTCCGAAACTTGTTTAATACCAATCGTACCGGAGTTTGCTTGCCGGAATATAGTATGCGCACCAACTGCAGATTGCTCATACCTCGCTCCACTTTGTATCGTCCAGGATGAATGTGTTCATCCAAGTTCATTTGAGAAGCAACCCATTTAAATGTCTCAATGCTTTTTACCAGTTTACTTTTATCAACTATATTGATTAAGGTATTAAAGTCACTTCCTGTGGGAATATAAAGGTAGCCTTCTTCCTCACCTTCGGGCAAGGAAATGTTAGGTTCAGTGAATCTTTGATAAAACTCAAAAGAAAGTACAGCAACGGATAAAAGCAATACTGCTGAAAAGGCTATCAGTATCTTTTTCCATTTACCATTGTTCTTTTTTTTGCGCGCCATGCTATGCCTTCAATAATTGTTGTAAAACTAAACGTGCTTTATTGTTGTTTGGATTTTTTAACAACACCCTATTCAATATTTGTACAGCCTCCTGCTTTTTGTTAAGCGTAACCAATGCGGCTACTTTGTTCATTGATGCTTCCTCGTTATCAGGATTTAGTGCCAATGCCTTATCAGCAAGATCTATTGCATAGATAATGTTGTTCATCAACAGATTAACGTAGCTTAGATTGGAATAGGCTGCTTCATATTTTGGTTGTAGTAAAATTATTTCTTCAAATACGTATTGAGCTTCATCGAATCGTTGCAACATCACTAATATTTTTCCTTTCTTATTAAGAAAATCTGGTTCTTCTTTTTTTAAGGATACTGCTCTGTTCAGATAGCTTAATGCTTTTTCAAAATTGCCCTTTTGATAATATGCCTCTCCAATTCTATATGCAGTCCATGCATTGCAATCTGTGGCTTGCATATCTGAAGATGTAGAAATAATGTTTTCAAAATCATTTTTCCAGAAATAATATTGAATCAAAGCATGAATGTATCGCTTTGATTTTTTTTCATCAGTCAGACTCAAATGAAACCATGCCGAGTCGAGTAAAATATTTTTTTGCACAAATGCTTCATACATCATCAGGTAACCTTCAGCCATAGTTAGATGCGATGCATTGTGTTGTGTAAGACATTCCAGATGAGAAAATGACGATTCTTTGTTCTGTGTTTTCTGCTGTGGTTTTTGAATTTTATGATCGTGAATAGTTACGTGAGGTATATCTAATGTTTCACTTTCAGGCATATGACATTGAAAACAATTATCAGACACTTTATCCCTCACCGTTTTGGGTGCTTTACAAGAATTATTTTTTGTATGACAGACAATACATTTTGAATTAAATAGCTCAGTCTGAGTTTGTTTCACGCTTAAGTGAGGATTGTGACAAGTAGTGCAGGTTAATTTTCCAGAAGCCAGGTAGCACTTGCTTTGCTTCATCCTGTCAGCATGTGATGCCATAATAAATGGAGCATCAGGTTCCTTGTACCGAGGCATGAAAACATTCATTACTTCGTGCAGATACATACCTGGCTTGAAGTCGTAATAGCTCTTGTCTTCGTGTAATACTGTAATACCCTGCAAGTGGCAACGCTGACATAACTCTGTTTGCAGGTCTATGGGAAGTTTCTTAGGATTAACTATGGTATAATCAACTGCAGTCGATGTGTCAACAACAATTCCTTTTAGTTTTTCTTCTAGGTGTTTAGACCCTGGTCCGTGACAACGCTCACATTCGATTCCATTTTTAACTGAAGTAAATCTGTTTTCAGAGAATTTATTCTGACCTGAATACATGTTATGACAGTTCATGCATTCAGTGGAAATGATTCTGTTCCAACGGCTGCTTAAGCCTGCTTCAAAACCAGGAGCCAAATCCCAAATACCTTTTTGTGTATAAAAGGTAATAGGTGCCTGATAGAGAAAATCTTTACTGCTCCATATATGTGAATTGGTGTGCTGACCTGAACCCACAATGTATTTTATATACTCTGTTCTTTGATAGATAGTGTCCTTAATATATCCAAGGCGGTATTCTTTAATAAATAAGCTGTCTTTTCGCCAAAATGGTTTGTAGTAAAAGTTGTTTATAGAATCAAAAACAACTGTATGTGATGTAAATATGCCTTTTGATCGTTGTCTGGTGGCTTCATCCCAGCTCTGCCCCATCCCTGTTTGATGAAATGTTTGTTGAATGTTATTGTGGCAGGTGATGCATTTTTCCATGCCTACATACGTAACGGTACTATCTGTCAGCGAAGCATAAGGTAAGCGCTGAATATCTATGTGCTCCTTGCCGGTAAAACATCTACTTAGTATTAATACACAGCATAGCAGTGTTAGAAGCACCCATATTTTAGACCTCATATTTTATACACTCCTTCATAAACACGCTCCACAGGTCCTTCTAAAAAGATATTGTTGTAAATTCCATTGCCTTCTTTATGAAAGTTCACTGTTAATCGTCCGCCGTTTGCAATAACCTGATAGGACTGCTCGGTTGCTGAATTTTTACTCCACTCTGAACGGCTAATGGCAGCAGCTACACAACCGGTACCACATGCCTCAGTTTCGTTTTCAACACCGCGTTCGTAGGTGCGTAATCTGAGCGCATCAGGCAATATCTGTAGGAAATTGACATTCACTCCTTTATCAGTAAACTCGTGATTATATCGAATTTGCTTGCCGGTTTCATAAACATTTAAAGCCTCAACATCATCAACATTAAACACAATATGTGGTGAGCCTGTGTCAAGTAACAAAGCATTTTCTCGCTGTAAAATCATTTTCACGTCGCGCATGCTCACCTTAACCCTGTTATGATCAGTTACTAGAAATTGATGAATACCATCATATGCCATAAATGAATGTGTGTTAAACAAAACCCCGCATTCAGCGGCAAAAATGACAGCACATCGGGCTCCATTTCCGCACAAACTGCCTTCTTTTCCATCGGCGTTATGGTAAACCATTTTAAAATCCACTGAATAAATATTTCTAATAAATATTAGTCCATCGGCACCAATTCCGTAGTGTCTGTCGCACATTTGCTTAATGTGCTTATTAGTCAGATTACCCAAACCTTCGACACGGTCGTCTATTAAAATAAAATCATTTCCGGCGCCGTGATATTTAACAAAGGGAATTTTCACCGTCTAAAAGTACTTAGACTATATAAAACAATAGACGGAACAATATCTCTGCATTTAACTGTCATTTTTCAACTTTGAAATGTTCCTTTTCAGCTTCGAAATAAAAGAATCCTAATACACACTAAACTGTTGCTATATTAGTTTAATTAGGCATAATTTTTGAAAATTTGCAAACCACTAAAAATTCAACAAGGACATTTATGAAAACAAAAAATCTGCTATTAGTCATTTTAGTTGCTATGGGTAGTTCCATAGTAACCGTTTCAGGATTAAAGTATTTCTCCTCAAAATCATTCAGCGGAACTCAAGAATTTGGAGTTGAACCTACCAACGTCAGATTCACTAATTTCAGCCCCGCTACCTCCGATCATTATCTGGCGGCAAGCACCGATTTTACTTCTGCTGCTGCGCTTACAACACCAACAGTGGTCCACATAAACACAAGTTATACACCCAAGCAACGTAGCAACGATATGACCTATGACCCCTTCCGCGATTTCTTTGGAAACGATTTCTGGAACTTTAGAATGGATCCATATGGCAGTAGACCAAAAGAGTCAAGTGGTTCTGGTGTTATCATTTCCGACGATGGTTATATTGTAACCAACAATCACGTGGTTGCTGATGGAGATAAAATTTCTGTGATATTGAACAATAAGAAAGAATATTCCGCAACAGTAATCGGATCAGACCCATCTACAGATTTAGCTTTAATTAAAATTGATGCAGGAGACCTGCCATTTATCAGTTTCGGTAATTCTGACAGCACAAAAGTGGGTGAATGGGTGTTGGCAGTTGGTAACCCTTTCAACTTGGAGAGCACAGTTACTGCCGGTATCATTAGTGCCAAAGGTCGTAATATCAACATTCTAAAGGACAAAGGTTCCATTGAAAGCTTTATTCAAACAGATGCTGCAGTAAATCCGGGAAACAGTGGTGGTGCATTGGTAAATCTACGTGGTGAGTTAATAGGAATCAACTCAGCTATTGCCACTCCTACAGGTTCTTATGCCGGATACTCTTTTGCGGTGCCTGTTAACATTGTTAAAAAAGTAGTTAATGATTTGGTAAAATTTGGAGTGGTTCAACGTGGTTACCTCGGTGTAAGCATTGCCAATATCAACGAAGAATTAGCCAAGAAATATGAAATCAATACGCTTGATGGTGTTTATGTTGATGCAGTGAATGATGGCTCCGCTGCTGCCGAAGCCGGCATTAAATCAGGTGATGTTATTGTTGCAATAAATGATGTTAATGTAAAATCAACTTCAGAATTGCAGGAACAAATTGCTCGTTACCGTCCAAATGATCAGATTAACGTAACAGTATTGCGAGGCGATAAGCAAAAAATTCTGAGTACACGTTTGAAAAACATAGATGGCGAAACTACAGTGGTCAAGAAAGATCAGGTGAGCAGTTTTGCTTCATTGGGTGCCGATTTCCAAAATTTGACCAATGAAGAAAAGAAACAACTCGGTATTAACGGTGGAGTAAAAGTTGCTAAACTGTATGATGGCAAACTTTCTAAAAACACTGACATACGCGATGGATTCGTTATCACAAAGGTGGATAACAAACCTGTGAACAATGTTGATGAATTAAAAACGGCTTTACAAAACAAAGCCGGTCAGGGTGTAATGATTGAAGGTACATACCCTAACTATTCTGGAAATTATTTTTACGCATTCAGGATGTAAACTTGCAAGATCCGGTGCAGTGTAAAAGCCGTCATAGATTATCTAAGACGGCTTTTTTTAATGTTCCAACTCAATAGTATTAGCGTTAGGTTTGGAGAAATTTTAACTCATTGTCATTTTCATTTCAACAAGCCTCTTCCGTTTTTATTACTTGCCCGTTTAAAGCTTCTCATTTAACCGCTGCAGAGACAGAAGCACTAGGATTTAAAGTAGAACAGATTAAGGATAATGCTATTACTACTACAGCTACTTTAAAAGATTGCATCAAACTCAATCTGAACCTGAGAACTGCAAGTAAGGTGTTGTGGCTTCTGTTTGAAGGTAAGGCAATTAATGCAGATACGCTTTATTCCCTCATTAATAAATATAACTGGGAACAGTTGCTCGATGTTAACGGATATCTATCCATTCAGTCCTTTACACAAAATGATACCATCAATAATACACTTTTCACTAATCTGAAAGTGAAAGATGCTATTGCTGATTTCTTTATTAAGAAATATAACAAACGACCAGACAGCGGACCGGAGAACAGGGGTTTACAGTTATTTATATATTGGATTGGAGAAGATGTTCGTGTGTATATAGATACCAGTGGCGAAACACTTGCAAGACATGGTTACAGAAAAATTCCACTGAAAGCTCCATTACAGGAAAATCTTGCAGCATCTATTATAATGGCAACGGTCTGGGATGGTACAAGCACATTTATTAATCCAATGTGCGGTAGCGGTACTTTAGCTATTGAAGCAGCTATGATTATGAGTAAGCGGGTGCCTGGTTTATTTAAAAAGGACTATGCTTTTAAAAACCTGAAAGGCTATAATGATGAATGGTATCGTGATGAACTTATAGCTTGCAGAATGGCAGTGAAAAATCCATTACTAGCACCAGTTATTGCAACAGATATTTCAATGGACGCTGTGCGAAGTGCAAAAGTTAATGCCTCTCTTGCAAATCTGGAAAGCAACATCAAATTTGAAAGATGCTCTTTTGAAGAAACATATATACCTGAACAAAAAGGGATTATTATTATTAATCCACCCTATGGCGAACGCATCGGAGATGAACAGGATCTACAGTTGCTTTATAAGAAGATTGGCGATTTCTTTAAAACCAGATGTAAGGGTTACAAGGGGTACGTTTTCACAGGAAACCCCGAATTGGCAAAATTTATTGGACTTAAGCCACAGCGAAAGATTCCATTCTTTAATGCAAAAATTGAATGCCGACTGCTGGAGTTTGATATTTATGAGGGCAGTAAGAAAATTCAATCCGGCAATTAGCCGTTTTTCGACAAATAGCTAATAATTTAATCCATATGTAACATTTTCATCGTTAAACAATGAACTATACTATTATATTTGACATTAATTAAAAAAGAACCATAACACCAAAATATGCTCCGTAAATTTTTACTTCACTTTTTTCTGCTAGCGCTCGCATCACAGGCATTTGCTCAGGAAGCAAATCGCGTTCCCGGTGAATTACTCGTTTCTCTAAAAGCCGGATATACTGGACAACAATTGGAGGAATCCATCAACTTTTACAGTCCTGATAAAATTAACCTACTCGAAAAACTGATGCCCGATTTCAATATTTATCATTTCAGTTTTATCGAAAACTCAGAAAACCCAATGAGAATATTGAATCTGATTAAACAACATCCTTTTGTAGATGTCGTTCAGTTTAATCACGAAGTAAAACTGCGTGTTACCTCACCTAACGATGCCAGTTTCAGTCAGCAATGGTCCTTAAAAAATACCGGTCAAAGTGGCGGAAATTCTGATGCCGATATTGATGCTGATGAAGCATGGGATATTACTACCGGAGGTTTAACAACATTAGGAGACACAATAGTGGTAGCCGTTATAGATGGAGGATTTCAGCTCACTCACCCCGATTTAACTCAAAACATTTATAGAAATTATCAGGAAATAGGTGGTAACGGCATCGATGACGACAATAACGGTTACATTGATGATGTAAATGGATGGAATGCTTATAATGATAACGGTACCATTCCTTCAGACCAACATGGCACACATGTAAGTGGAATTATTGGCGCTCGCGGAAATAACGGCATCGGTGTATCCGGTGTTAACTGGAATGTTAAAGTGATGACCATCGCCGGTTCAACCGGATCGGAAGCGACTGTAATCAAAGCCTACGGTTATGCAGCCAAGATGAGAAAACTTTATAACCAAACCAACGGTGTTAAAGGCGCATACGTGGTTTCTACAAATTCATCGTTTGGAGTTGACTTAGCCAACCCAAACAACTATCCATTATGGTGTGCTTTTTATGACACACTTGGTAAGTACGGTATATTGAGCGCCGGAGCTACAGCTAATGCAAATTATAATGTTGACACACAAGGTGATATTCCTACTGCATGCCCAAGTAATTTTTTAATTAGTGTTACAAATACAACCAATACAGATGCTAAAAATAGCAGCTGTGGTTACGGAGCTACCACTATTGACTTAGGTTCTCCGGGAACTAATATTTATAATACTGTCACTAATAGCGGTTATTCTAACCTCACAGGTACATCAATGGCTACACCTCATGTCGCCGGTGCTATAGGATTAATGTATGCTGCTGCCTGTGAGCAATTAATTGCCGAGTCAAAAACAAGCCCCTCTGTGATAGCTGCTCAAATGAAGGAATACATGTTGAATGGCACAGACCCTGTAAACTCAATGGCTAACATAACCGTAACCGGTGGCCGTTTGAACTTAAACAAGGCCTTATTGAATGTATTAACTTACCCCTGCGATCCAACAGCACCACCAGTTGTCAACTTCAACGGAAGTAACATTAACGGTTGCCCGGGTTTGTCTGCTTCATTCAACAATCAAACTACCGGAATACCTTCTTCAATTTTATGGTTGTTCCCGGGAGGTTCTCCTAGCAGTTCCACTTCTTCAAATCCTAGCGTTGTATACAACGCTTTGGGAACATACAATGTTACCTTAATAGCAACTAACTCTTTCGGTTCTGATACTTTGACACTGAGTAATTATGTAAATATTAATACAAGCGGAACAACAACCTTCTGGACCGAAGGCTTTGAAACAGCATCAAACTTCAACGATATAGGATGGAGCACTGTTTCTACAAGTAGTGTCAATTGGACGGTTTTTTCAGGTGTAGCAGGCAATGGAAACAGCACTAAAGCTGCGCGTGTTAATATTTTCAGCAATCAGAATGATGTGGGTGCTCGTTATGGTTTAATAACTCCCCCACTCGATTTTACCAATCACAGCAATGTGCAATTAAAAATAAAACATGCCTACCGCAGACGTGTAACATCTGTTTCAGATTCATTAATAGTATATGTAAGTGTTGATGGAGGAAATACTTTTCCTTATAAATTACTTACAAAAGGTGAAAATGGTCAGGGAACTTTAGCAACGTCAAACACTACAAATACAAACTGGGCACCAAGTCAGTCTTCACAATGGTGCTTTAACGATAATACACCCGGATGCTTTTCAATAGACCTATCCAACTTCGATGGCTTACCAGATGTGCGTATCAAATTTGAAGTTTACAGCAATGGCAATAATAATTTTTACTTAGACGATGTGGAATTATTAGGTCAATGTATGGAGCCTCAATTGATAGCACCGGTTGCAAATCTGACTATATCAAAAACTACAGCATGCGTTGGCGAGACTATTACTTTCAGTGATGCCAGTCAAAATACTCCAATCAACTGGCAGTGGTCAGTCAATGGCGGTTCGCCATCAACATCTACGCAACCTGCGTTTACTACTTCTTTCAGCACGGAGGGTGTATATGATGTAACACTAATAGTCAGCAACTTTGTTGGAGCAGATACTATTACCATTACTGAAGCTGTAACCGTTAATCCTACTCCTGCAGTACCTGCCGTAACACAAAGTAACGATACGTTATATAGCAGCGCATCAAGCGGTAATCAGTGGTATTTCAATGGCAATATCATTAATGGTGCTACCAACTCATTTTATATTCCTGCAAACAATGGCAATTACACTGTTAAAGTATCAAACAATTTCGGATGCATTGCTACTTCTGACGCATTCGCATTTATCAAGTCAGGTATTGATGTAATTGCGAATCCTAATGTATTCAGCATGTATCCAAATCCGGCTCAAAACCTCTTGACAATAGAAGTATATGGGACTATTCAGAACACTTTTGAGTTGGCAGACGCATTAGGCAGAGTAATTACTTCGGTAGTATTAAACAACAAAATTAGTACGATTGACATCAGTCAATTACCAGCCGGTATTTATGCAGCAAGCATAGTTCGCGACAGTAAGCGTGTTACCAAGAAGTTAGTAGTAAATAAATAATAATTTTCATCATCAAATAAAAAAGCCTCTGCATCGCAGAGGCTTTTTAATTACGGATAAGCTAAGCCCCAAAAGCTTTTATTACTTTCAATGATGATGTACTCACTGGTATTCAATGTACTAAACAATATGGCTTTAAATGAACAGGAAATTTTCTTTGTTTTAATTCCAAATTCATTGTTCGAATAATCTTCAACCGAATTAATATTGAAGTAGGAAGATGCATCCTGTGTCTGTTTATCAGAGACATACACTTTACCGTCGTTGCCTATATAAGTAATTCTGACTTTTGAAAATAGATCCTGCGAAACTGATGTATCAATCATTGATGAATATGTCCAGTCGGCGCTGCAAGTTGTAATACCAGGAATATTTAAGGCACGACAAAATGTTTTGGTTACACTATTCTTAGATGCAGTTAAACACACCTTAACCTCAGGAAATGCATTTGGATTGAGATAGGCTGTGGTAATGAATCCAGTAGATATTAAGGTATCGTTCAAAGTCCAAGAAAGAGGTGTCCAGCCTGCAGATGGAGTTGATAGATTGAGTGTGTTTTGTTGAAGATCGTAGGTAAATGTTAAATCATATTCAGGTGATTGACTCACATTAATTTCATTGCAGGAAGAAAGGGTACATCCATTCAAGGTATCCATAGCTGTAAGACATACATTATATATACCGTTACCTAAGAATACATGAGTGGGATTCTGAACTGTAGAATTTGTTCCATCACCAAAAGTCCATAAATAAGAATTATATCCATTAATGCCAGTAAACTGATATTCAATGTTTTGAGTGGAATCAATTGTGGTCAGAAAAGTAAATCCGCCATTGTATAACACATCTGAAATTGTAGGAATGTAGGATTCTAATCTTAATTCATTGTCGTTTAATTCTATAGTTAGTGACTCGCATCCACTACAGGTAGTGCTTGCCAATGTACCGGTAAGACGATACAAATTAGCCGATGCAATATTTGTAGACTGGTAGTTAGTAAACATATAATAGTCAGCAACTCCTGCATATATATTCTTCTCCTGACCATTTATTTTGCCTTTGAAATAAAAAACAGGTTGTTGCTCTTCAAGAGATGGAAATTGCTTTTGACAAGCTAACATTAAAATAGAAACGATTAATGCAGAAATGATGTAACGCATCTTAGTATTTGTTTAGAAGTCGATAAGAAATACCCGCATTCAACACCCATGGTGCATTGCGACGTGTATTCCCATAGAAGTTGTTCGCTGATATATCGCTCAGCATTTTGTTGATGCCTAACTGAATATCGAAATGTTTTTGGATGTGAAATTGATATTGTAGACCTGCAGACAACTGCCAAGTATTGATGCCAGAAGTATAACCCCATTCTTTTTTTGAGAATTCAGTGGTCTCAGCTGTTTGTAGAGATGCAGACGGGGTCTTATTAATGCCACCAAGATTTGATCTAACATTTAACAAATAGTAGAACACAATACCTGCAGAAAGGGAATGTCTTTTATTAAAATGATAAGTACATCGAATCGGTGCATTCAGTTGTAAAAGCAATTCCTGACTAATTTCTTGGCTCTTCTGTGGTGTGGAAAATCCGGTGCTTAAGTTTTGTACAGAATCATATGTTACCAAACCAAAGCTGTAATATTTATTATCACTAATTATTGAATCGGCACCACGTATCCGCATAGTATTCAGACCAATTCCTGTATTTAATGACCAATGTTCGCTGTTACTGATTCTTTTGTTGACATTAAATTGTAAATACGGTGAAATATCAAATTGTTTTTCTTCATAGCCTTTAATCTGTATGGTAGGATATGCATAACTTCCTAGAGAAATTGCAATATAGTTAGCAGGTAGTTGCTTGAAATTGATAGTGTGCAAATGTGAAGTGATTTCTAATTCTTTTAAGTTGTAGCTAATCAAATAACTTTTCAAACTTTTTAATGTATTAATAAACAATAAATTCCTGTTATTATTTACAACCGCTTCTGCTTCATCTAGAACAGCATTGGTGTTTGTGTTTGCAGTAGAAGTAATTTGAATTGATGGCTTTGTTCCTTTTATATCAGAAGAGAGGTTAGCATGATTATTGTTACTTCTGTTTTTCACTTCTCCGGCAACTATCAGTTTGCTATTATCAGTTATAATTATGTTGCTATTATGATTTATGTGGTTAGCAAAATCTGTTGACTTTTCTATAGTTGTAACATCCTGTTGTTTCTCAGTAGATTGTTGTTCGTATGATGATATATCTTTAGTTGATTTTGAATCTGAATTTTCAGTAAATTCATTTGAAGCTACAATCTGATCATTGATTTTATCAGATTCTGCTATAGATGAATAGTACTGATAGAATAATACAGAAGCGATAATAATTACCATGCCTGCCATAAGCAGCATGCCGTTCTTAAGATTATAGTAACCACCTCGTTTGTTATCTGGTAGTTGTGAAGCAACTTTCTCCCAATAGGCTTCCTTGTAAGGAAATTGTTTTTCCTCACTCAGTGTACGAAAGAGTTTATCCAGATCATTTTGCTGTTTCATGACTAAGCAATGATTTTTTTTGTTGTTGTGTGATTTTGTCTTGCAAAATGCCGCGTGCTTTATGCAGATACCATCGTGAAGTGGTTTCTGTCATATCGAGCAGTTGAGCAATTTCACTATGATTATAACCGTCTAGTGCAAAAAGGTTGAATACCTCGCGGCATTTATCCGGTAATTCATCAATGAGCTTGTAAATGTCATCGGCAGTTAGTTTGTCCCAACCGTGATTATTCTGTGTGGCTTTCGACTCGACCACATGCTGAGGCATATCATCACCGGCACTTACACGGCTGCGATACCTTTTGTTTTTACGGTAAGCATCTATACAGGTATTTACCGTTATGCGTTTGAGCCATGCTTCAAAACTTTCATGAATCAAGTAGGTATGCAGATGGTTTACCACTTTTAAAAAAGCTTGGTTGGTTAGGTCAACCGCATCATCCTGATTATTGCAATAGCGTCGTGTAATGCGCATCATAGTTTGAAAAGAAAATTGATACAGTTTATGGTATGCCCGCTGATTGCGCTGCAAACATTGCTGTATCATTTCCTGAAACCCTTGCATAGAATCTGATTTAAACTACAAATGCGAAGCACTAATCAGCTTCGCATTTGTAATTTAATATGGCAAACACTTTATTGTTTAACTACTTTGAAGTTGAATGTACCGACTTCAGATTTAGCCTGAATGAAGTAGATTCCATTGGCTAAGTCACTCAATAATACACTATGTTTGGTTGCAGCTTGTGCTGTATAAGTACGTATCAATTTACCCTGAACATCAACAACAGAGATATTGATGTTTTGCTCGCTCACCTTACCTGTTGCGATACACTCAGCGACGTTCTTAACAGGATTACCCAATAATACAAGTTGATTCAACTGGCTATTAATACCGGTCACATTCGAGATACCACCTGCAACACTTTGGTTGTTTACACTAAAGTTTACATTATCAAATGTTGAGTTCTCGATTAATGAAACTACGGCAGGAGTACATGGACGGTTTAAGATATCAGCCCAAACCTGGTAAATACCATACGAAAGGTTAGTAAATGAATACTGACCTGAGGCATTGGTTAATGTGTGGGCCACAGGAGTACCATCCATCTTTGTTAGTATCATCTGTACATTGGCAATAGGGTCACCGGCTGCATCTGATTCATCGGTACGATTAGCACCCTGAGAAACATATCCGCCAATAAAACCGGGACCTCCGGGATTAACACCTTCCAGTAACATTATAGAAAGGTATTGATTTTGATTCATGGTAATGGCAGTTGCATCGTTCCACATCAATGACTCATAGTGATAAGTAGGTAAATACGATGAATAAACAGGCGAAGCTGGAGTCATAGCAGCTTTCACATAATAGGTACCGTTATCTTCAATATTGAAACAAGCATATGATCCACCATTTGGATTATTATTAGAAACATAAGAGTCAATTAATGCCAAACTATCACCGTTTGACGTACTATATGCCTTTATTAAAAAGTACTCAACCACATTACTCTGATTAAAGAATATAGAACTGTCCGTTGCATTTGCATAAACACATAATTGATATGGAGGATTTCCGCCACCACCTGTTGTCGTATCGCAATAAATCATTGTAAAGAAAACAGATGAATCAGATGGCGTATAATTGAATAAACCTGAGGTAATCACATCGCCGGAACAGTTTGTAAACGACAAGGTAAAGCATCCCTGAGGGTAAGGCAAAGTGTACTGATACATTCCGCCTGGTTCAGGATAAATAACTTCATCGAAACTGATTCCACACTGGTAGGAAATAGTCAATGGTGTATTCTCATTAGAGATATTATTCTGTTCAACAAGATAGCCATAAAGCATGTTGTTAAAGAATTGTGCTTTGGTTCCGGCAGTCAAAGCAAAGAAGGTAAGAAGCAGTAAGGTTTTTTTCATAAAGTTTTTTGATTTGTTAATGATGATACGCCACAGGTAAGGTTTATGTTGGTGAATCGTAAAAAAAAATTACAACTCCAGTTTAGTTCGGCAGCGCTGAATGGAATCCTTTGCACGGTTGAGCACATCGTTATTTAGTGTGGCTTTGGCACAGTCTGTATAATATTGAATAGCCTTGTTGAATTGGCCCATCATTTCATACATGATCCCGTACTCATTGTAGATAGTTGATTTGTCTATACCTTTAATCTCAAGTGCCACCCTTAATAATTTATCCAGTTCATCGTAGCGTTTTAAATTTGATAAGAGGATTGCATAATTGTAATAAACAGCTGTGTAATCAGGAGCATGTTCAAGGGCCAGTTTATAGTAACGCTCAGCACTTTCGTAGTCTTTGGCTTTTGTTTCGTAATACCACCCTAAATGGTTGTATGCTTTTCCAAATGTGGGTTCTTCTTCTATAATGGTTTCTAACTTACCGATAGCTTCTTGAAAATAGCCATCTTTAAAATCCATATCTGCCTGCGCCAGCAGTTCTTCATACTTTACTTCACTCATGTTTTTTAAATTTTGAGTAGCTAAAGTAAGGTTCTATTGGATTCCAACGACCTCTATTTCACGATAATATCATTATCCAAACGCAGCTGCTTCGGGTTATTTAACTTACTTTTGCGGCTCGAAAAAATTAAGCATGTCCCAAAACATTAGAAATATTGCCATTATAGCCCACGTTGACCACGGAAAAACCACCCTTGTAGACAAGATATTACACCAATCAAAATTATTCCGCGACAACCAGGAAACCGGTGAGTTAATATTAGACAACAACGAACTGGAACGAGAGCGTGGCATCACCATTTTAGCTAAAAATGTTTCGGTACGATACAATGATGTAAAAATTAACATCATAGACACTCCCGGTCACGCCGACTTTGGCGGTGAGGTAGAGCGCGTGTTGAATATGGCTGATGGTGTATTGCTTTTGGTAGATGCCTTTGAAGGACCAATGCCCCAAACCCGTTTCGTATTACAAAAAGCGATACAATTGGGTAAGAAAGCTATTGTCGTAATAAATAAAGTTGACAAGCCCAACTGTCGTCCCGATGAAGTACATGAAGCGGTATTTGATTTATTCTTTAAACTCGATGCTTCGGAAGAACAGCTTCACTTCCCTACTCTGTATGGTTCATCTAAACATGGTTGGATGAGTGATGACTGGAAAAAACAAACCAATGATATCACTCCTTTACTCGATACCATTATCAATTATATACCACCTGCACCAAAAAATGAAGGCACACTTCAAATGCAGGTAACAAGCCTTGATTACTCTTCCTATACGGGTCGTATTGCCATTGGAAGAGTTTTGCGTGGTGAAATCAAAGAAGGTCAGACTGTTACCTTGATGAAACGTAACGGACAGATAAAAGGTAAAGTGAAAGAACTTTATGCCTTTGAAGGACTGGGAAAAGCAAAAATATCGTCAGCTCATTCTGGTGAAATCGTTGCAATTACAGGCATAGAAGAATTTGAAATTGGCGACACCTTTGCTGATTCAGAAAATCCTGAGGCATTACCCATTATGTCAATTGAAGAACCTACTATGAGTATGTTGTTCACTATTAACAACTCTCCGTTCTTTGGTAAGGAAGGTAAATATGTAACATCACGTCATATCCGCGAGCGTTTGGAAAAAGAGCTGGAAAAAAATCTAGCTATGAAAATTCAGGACACGGCCTCACCTGATGCTATATTGGTATATGGTCGTGGTATTCTTCACTTGTCCGTACTCATAGAGACTATGCGCCGCGAGGGTTATGAATTACAGGTAGGACAGCCACAAGTAATCTTGAAAGAAGTTGACGGTGTTCAATGTGAGCCTATTGAAACACTATCTGTTGATGTGCCTTCAGAAAGTGCGGGTAAAGTAATTGAGCAGGTTACACAGCGAAAAGGGGAGATGTTAATTATGGAGCCAAAGGGTGATTATCAGCATTTGGAATTTGATATTCCTTCTAGAGGTTTGGTTGGTTTGCGTAATAATCTTTTAACTGCCACTGCAGGTGAGGCCATTATTGCACACCGTTTCAAAGCATATGAACCATGGAAGGGAAATATTCCTGGTCGCAACAACGGAGTATTGGTTTCCATGGAAAAAGGTAGCTCAACAGCATACAGTATTGATAAACTTCAAGATCGTGGTACATTCTTCGTAGAGCCCGGTGAAGAAATTTATGCCGGTCAGATTTTGGGTGAGCATATTCGTCCGGGTGATTTAGTAATCAATATTGTAAAAGCAAAACAATTAACAAATATGCGTGCTTCAGGTAGCGATGCAGCAGTTCGTATTGCTCCTGCTGTTAAATTTTCATTAGAAGAAGCATTGGAATTTATTCAGGAAGATGAATATGTAGAGGTAACACCAAAGAATATTCGTCTGCGCAAAATTCTTTTAGACCGTAACGACCGCGAACGTCAGGCCAAAGCTACTGCTGCATTATAATTGAGGGGATTCTGTATTGTCTATTATGACAAAACAATATGGTGACCTTATTTCACCATTCAATTAAATGTGCTGTTATTAAAACAACTAATGGTGATTGAAATGATCACGCACCTGTGCAATCAGCTGATTATGCGTTTGATGCTGTGCAGAACCAAGCATTATCTCTTTATGCTGGAAATGTTTATCCTCAAGTAAAAAGTTTTTAAACTGCTCTTGAGCTTTACCCGGCCCGAAGATGTAAATGGCTTCTGTATTTTGCAAATGAGGGGTAATATGCTGAAAGAACTTTTTTAACTCCTGTGATTCTTTATGGTGAAAAGTATGCTCACTTCCTCCACGTTCTGCATGGTGTTCAGATTTAATTTTTTCGTGGACTTCGTATGTGCCATCAGCTTTATAATCGATTGTGCGTATTACATATGCATGGCCATGATCAATCCATACTCCTGCAACTTTTTTGTTTTGGTAATTCATAGTTCTTTTCTTTCCTGCAAAAGAATTACCTAATATATAAACCGCGAATGACTTTAATCATAAGCTAACATGACTTTTAACTACTCTGCCGTCTTCAACAAGAAGAAGGTATACAAGACCAGAATGATGAACCCTTACCATACTGATATTTTCTTATAGAGAGTGATTAAATAAAACAATACAGTAGTTGCGCATATAAGGTAATGCAAAACATAACAATGATAGTGGACAGATTATTACTCCAAATATAGATGCAAGCGCAGGGATAGCAAGTGTATTAAATGTGCAGGAACCATGAACATTACCAACAGTGAATATTCCAATTACAAATTCAGGCAACCCTAACCACGAAACCAGATTAACTGCGTGCTTTATAAATAAAACGAGAAGAAAGTAATAGCGTAATGAGTACATTAATTAATTAGTATTATCAATTTACATAACCGAAAATTAAACACAGTAATAGTGTCTACTAATGACTCAAAACAATAAATTTCTAACCGTATTACTGTTTAATTAATTTGACAGTCTTAACATCTTGATCAGATATTACATCACACAAATACAGCCCTCCTTGCATTTCAGATAAGTCCAGTACAAAAACATTTTTACCGGGTAATAAATTATTAACAGTATAGCTTTTTAGTGTTGAACCGTATATACTTCTGACAACAAGTAACAGTCTTCTGGTCTCATCAACATTAATTTCAACATTGGTCAGATCTGTAAATGGATTAGGGAACACAACAACATTATGAATCTGAGATTTAGTACTATAAAATTGATCATTGATTAGTGATGTATCAGTATTTTCTGATAAAAGAGGAGGAATATTGCAAACTGCTTTTTTACTTGCTTTGTTGCTGAACGATGAACTTCCTGCTGTGTTAGTTGCTCTTATTTTATAAAAATATTTTTGCCCGGTTGTTAATCCAGTATTTACATATGATGTTGTATTAGGTGGCAAATTAACAATGGTTGTATAAATTCCGTTAATCGATGTAGAGCGCCTTAAACTGAATTTAGTTTCGTTGTTAGAATTATCAACCCATGTTAGTTTGATCGAATTACACCCACTTGACACAGCTGTAAGGTTTGAAGGAGCAATTGGTATTGTTAACATCTCTGTAGTTGCATAGGCAGTATTGCTAAACACTGAGTTACCCACTAAATTTGTTGAGCTGACTCTATAATAATAAGTAGTTCCTGATGCTAATCCAATATCTGTATAAGATGTAGCATTTGAACCCAAAGTAGTAATTAGAGTAAATCCAGTTGTTGGTAATAAAGACCTTTCGAGAATAAATCCTGTTTCATTATTTGAATTATCCAACCAATTTATTATAATGCTCGAGTATCCATTAGTATTTGCATTTAGATTTGATGGAGCCAATGGTATCGACATAGATCCCGATTGATTAAATTTAGCTGTGGTTCCACCGGTTATATATACATTGTTATCAGTTCCAAATTCAAAATACACAGGATAACCACTTGAAGTGGTAACAGCCCAAGCCGATGACCCATCATTATTTACTTTACAAAGCCCCATTAAAGACATTGTACTTCCCGCAACATATGCAGCGTTAGCTGCATCCAATCTCAATGGTGCTAATGCTAATAATGACAAACCAGGACCATCAGCATCTAGGTTTTGCCAAAGCAAATTTCCTGATGCATCATATTTTAGAATAACTACACCATATGATCCATTCGGGTAACCTGCAACTACAGGTAAATTATCAGATCCTACTTCAACTTTATTGCCGTTTAAGTTGGTGTTTAACTGTGTCCAAACTAGCATTCCTGAGGGAGATATTTTTTTTAACTCACATTGTGGACCATTGACTAAATATGTATTTCCAAATGAATCGCCGGCAGCATCACCAATAGAGATACTATTAATTCCTGCAATGCTCCAAATATTCAATCCATTTAGATTAATTTTTGAATAGCCGTTAATATTACCTGTTATTCCTCGATGCACGATAATAATGTTATTATCAGGTGTAAGCTTAAATGTAACAGGTGCTCCAATTCCACTATCAAAATAATTCCATACAGCAGCTCCAGCTGAATTAAACTTCTTAACCTTGGTTACTTGTCCATTAGGACCAGTGCCTACCCCTAAAACGTAAATGTTGTCATCAGAATCAATTAGACATTTTTTGGTCGAAGAGCCGTCGAATGAGCTTTCATAGACTACACGCCATAATAATATTCCTGATTGATTATACTTCATAAGAAGGCTTGCCGCATTAACAGGGTTTGAATAACCCGAGCGAATTGTCCCAGACACAATAATATTTCCAGAATTATCTACATCAACCCAGGTTGCAACCTCATGTCGGCTATTGTCCGTATTATTATATGACACTTCCCAAAGTATATTCCCAATTGTATTTCGTTTTGTTAATGTAATATCTCCTCCCGGATTATAGTCCCAGTATGCGGTAAACACATTATTTAATTCATCAGTAGCAATGGATACACCGCCTGGGTAGTTATACCAATCAACCGTAACTTGAGCATTTGAGAATGCAGCCAATGAAAGTAGAATTAATGTGATTTTATATTTCATTTCTTGATGCTTTATTTCATATATCAAAGCAAACACTCCTAATCAATTTAATACATGATAATAATCACAATTAAAAATGAGATTAAACACGTTACGTATCTTGTGGTTCAGGATAACTCGATCTCAATTTATCAATAAATTGATTTACGACAATAGTATTAATAATTTCCTATAACTTTATTGAAGCCAACAAATACTTCTTATATTCAAACTCTAGTGGATTTTCTTAATTGGATTATGCTATTAAAATATAATTAAGCTAAATATTATATATTCAAACACCATAATCTGCAAGTGATTTATATCACTTTATTAATATCATAATGGCTCTAACTTTGTCGAAATAATCTTAAATTCATGATCAAAAAAATTGCTTACCTGATATTATTTGTATTGTTAGTTATCCAGTTTTTCAGAATTGACAAAACAAACCCTACTATTGCAACAGCTCTGGAATTCACAACCGTCAACAACACTCCCAACGGTGTGAAAAGTATTCTGCAAGGCACTTGTTTCGACTGCCACTCCAATGAAACCAAATATCCCTGGTACTCAAACATTCAACCCATAGCTTGGTGGATGAAAAACCATATTAATGAAGGCCGTGAAGAATTAAATTTTTCTGAGTGGGCTGATTACTCTGATAAAAAGAAAGCAAAAATATTGGAGGAGTGCATGGAAATGATTCAGGAAAAAGAAATGCCACCTGCATATTATGCATACATGCACAGTGCTGCCAAACTGGATGATTCCAAACATAAATTACTGCTCGACTATTTCAGCGGATTGCAAGGCAGATCAATTCAGGTTGAACAGGAACAGGATAATGATTAGAGTTTATTTCGTTCATTTTGATGTCCATACGAACTCAAAAAAGACGAAAATCTAATGACTAATCAATACAGTATACCACTTCAAATTCGATGGGCAGATATTGATGCCAACAATCATTTGCTCCATAGTGTCTATTACGATTTTGGAGCTTTAGTACGCATGCAATTTATGAGTGAAAATGGTTTACTCATGAAGCGTTTGGAGGAACTGCGCTGCGGACCGATAATTTTCAGGGAAGAAGCTCAATACAAAAAGGAAATCCATTTCAACGATAGTGTCCGAATCAACATTTTTATGACCAAGGCAAGAAGAGACTTTGCGCGATGGAGTTTGCAACATCATATTATTAAGAACGAAACCGAACTATGTACTATAATCAATCTCGATGGGTCATTTATAGATTTAGACAAACGAAAAGTGCTAATCCCGCCTGCCGAGGTTCAAACGGTATTCGATGCTATTCCCAAGAGCAACAATTTTGAATGGATAGAACTAAAATAAAAATCCCGGTTCATTATTCATAAACCGGGATAATGGTGCACTGACCTTAGTTGACCGACCAGGGCTCGAACCTGGACTCTTCTGAATCAAAATCAGACGTGTTGCCAGTTACACCATCGGTCAGCGCGGCGGCAAAAGTAACTGAAATATTTATTTCACCTAAAAAATGATGTTTATAATCGTTTTTTTTTCTACTATTAAAAAATCTAATACCTCTATCGAGCTAATTACTTAACTGTTAACAACTAAAGATTAATGGCTGCACAATAAAAAGTGCCGCATAGCTTTTTTACTATTTTTGTCGCTTTCGAAAAATACCCACCTATTTACATGACGTCATTTCATAGACTGAATACCCTCGTGGGCTGGTTGATTTTTGTTGTAGCCAGTCTTGTTTACATTTTAACCTCTGAGCCTACCGGAAGTTTTTGGGATTGCGGAGAGTTCATTAGTTGCGCTTATAGACTACAAGTAGCGCACTCACCCGGAGCACCTTTATTTTTAATCATAGGAAGGTTGTTTGCTATGTTGGCAAGTGGTCCCGATACGGTAGCCTTAATGGTGAATCTGATGTCGAATCTGATGGGTGGTCTCACTTCATTATTTATGTTCTGGACTGTAACCATGCTAGCTAGAAAGATTATTGCTAAAAAAGAGGGTGATTTTACTTTAGCTGATACTATTTTAGTATTAGGTGCCGGTGCTGTTGGAGCATTGGCTGCCACCTTTGCAGATTCGTTATGGTTCTCAGCTGTTGAGGGTGAAGTATATGCCTCATCCAGTGCATTTACTGCTTTTGTATTCTGGGCAATATTAAAATGGGAAAACCAGGCTGACGAACCACAGGCTGATCGCTGGTTATTGTTAATAGCATATGCGATGGGATTATCTATTGGTGTTCACTTACTTAATTTGCTATGTATTCCGGCTATAGTCTTTGTTTATTATTTCAAGAAACACCGTGACCAAATTACAAACTGGGGTGCAGTAAAAATTTTCTTACTATCCTGCGCCATACTAGCTGGTGTGCAATATGGTATCATCCCCAGCCTGCCGAATCTGGCATTGAAGTTCGACATCGTTTTCCGTAATTCATTCGGTTTACCTTACAATACAGGCGCTTTAACTTTTGCATTTATTGTAATTGGTTTAATTGGTTTTGGATTTATATATGCGAAACGCAAGAATAACTATATGCTCCATATGAGTGTACTCATGGTGTGTATGATAATACTTGGTTATACTTCATATGCTATGGTTTTGATTCGCGCATCAGCCAATCCATCAATAAATATGAGTAATCCCAAAGACCTGATTAACCTGGTGAGTTACCTGAATCGTGAACAATACGGCGAACGTCCATTGGCTTATGGCCAAACATTTACAGCACGTCCGGTTGATGTAGATTGGAGTGGCGGAGAAATGAAGTATTGGAAAGGTCCTGATAAATACGTGGAACTTGGTCGTAAACCGGTTGTGAAATACAGCTCTGAGGATAAGATGTTATTTCCCCGCATTTGGGACAACGACGACGACTCCCACGTTAACTTTTACAAAAGTTGGTTAAGCTTGAAGGAAGGTCAAAAACCTACAATGGCAGATAATATCAACTTCTTTGTAACCTTCCAGATGAATTATATGTACTGGCGTTATTTCATGTGGAATTTTGCCGGTCGCCAAAATGATGTGCAAGGGGCTACAGGAAATATTCAAAGTGGCAACTGGATATCAGGTATCAATGCAATAGATAATATCCGTTTGGGTTCTCAGGATAATCTGCCTCCTTCTATGAGCAATAACAAGGCACGTAACAAGTATTACTTTATACCATTAATACTTGGATTGTTAGGATTATACTACCACTATAGAAAACGCAACCACGATGCCTGGGTAGTGATGCTTTTATTCTTCTTCACAGGTCTGGCCATTGTAATTTATTTGAACCAAACTCCATTACAGCCACGTGAACGTGATTATGCATATGCAGGATCTATCTATGCGTTCTGCATTTGGATAGGCTTAGGTGTATTGGCAATTGCCGATTGGTTATCGAAGAAAATGAATCCACTCGGTACTGCATTAACAGCTATCACTGTTGCTCTTTTAGCTCCTGTTTTGATGGGTGCTCAGGGTTGGGATGATCACAACCGTTCTAATCGTTACACTGCACGTGATTTTGGTCGAAATTACCTTGAATCGTGTGCTCCAAATGCCATATTATTTACACAGGGGGATAATGATACTTATCCCTTATGGTACGCACAGGAAGTTGAAGGTATTCGTCCGGATGTGCGTATTGTTAATCTTAGTTTGTTGGGTGTAGATTGGTACATAGATCAAATGAAGCGTAAAGTAAATATGGCAGATGCTGTTCCAATATCATTGCCAGATGAAGCTTATCGTGGTTCTAAACGTGATGTAACAAGATACAGTAAAAATCCCGGTTTAGATCCTGCCCAGTATTATAACATTAAGGATGTAGTTGCTTTTATGTCTTCTGAAGACCCTGCTAAGAAGGTCCGTATGTATGGAGATGAAATGGAAAATTATTTACCTGTAAAAAATCTTTTCATTCCTGTAGATAAAAATGAAATCATTTCAAGTGGAATGATACAGGATGCCGATACCGCCAACATTGTATCTCGCGTGGAATGGACCTTAAACCGTTCTACTATCCTGAAACCTAGTTTACTGGTTATGGATATTATTCAGGCTAACAACTGGAAGCGTCCGATATACTTTGCCATTAGTGTTAACAGTGAGGAATATTTAGGTCTCAATGAATACCTGCAACAGGAAGGTTTAACTTATCGCTTAGTGCCTGTCAGAAATAAATCTGCCGACGGTTTACCGGGTAAAGTGAATACGGAATTGATGTATAATAATGTCATGAACTTCTGGTGGGGTGGCATTGATAAACAGGAAGTTTATCTGGATGAGAACATATTACGTATGGTGAGTAATCTGCGCAGCAACTTTGCACGCCTTGCAAACTCCTTAATAGCCGAAGGCAAAAAAGATAAGGCGATTCAAGTACTTGATAAATGCATTGAAGTATTACCTGAAAAGAATGTTCCCTACTCTTTGTTGATGCTTCCTGTTGCACAGGCATATTATAAGGCCGATGCTGCAGATAAAGGAAAGGAGATATTAAAGAAGTTGGTGAGCTGGTACGCTGACAATATGCGCTATATGACATCATTGGATAATTCACAGCGTGCATATTTCCGCCGCGATATGAATGAAGCTGTTTACGTGTTTAGTGAAGCAGCACAAATTGCAGAGAAAAGTAATGACACCGAACTACAAAATATTGTGAAGCCATTATTTGAAAAATACAGACCATATTATACATTCGATCAGCAAGAACAAGAAGCTGAGGAATAACACTTACCTATATCATAAAAAAAGCCGCAACAATGTTGCGGCTTTTTTATGATACTTTTAAAAAAGTGATTAGTAACGATAGTACTCAGGCTTGTAAGGACCTTCAACAGGAATACCAAGATATTCTGATTGGTCTTTAGAGAGAACATCGAGCGTTACACCAATTTTAGCTAAATGTAAACGGGCAACTTTCTCATCCAGATGCTTTGGCAGCATATATACTTTATTCTCGTACTTGTCTGAGTGCAGCCATAACTCCAACTGAGCTAATGTTTGATTGGTGAATGAGTTCGACATCACAAACGATGGATGGCCAGTAGCACAACCAAGATTTACCAGACGTCCTTCAGCTAATACAATCACATCTTTACCATCAATATTGTACAAGTCAACCTGTGGTTTGATAACATCTTTTGTATGACCATAGTTGTCATTCAACCAAGCCATATCAATTTCAATATCAAAGTGGCCAATATTGCAAACAATCGCTTTGTCCTTCATAGAACGGAAGTGTTGCTCGGTGATTAATCCTTTGCAACCTGAAGCAGTAACTATAATGTCAGCCTCTTTTACAGCGTCAGCCATTTTCTTTACCTCGTAACCATCCATAGCAGCTTGTAAAGCACAGATAGGATCAATTTCTGTAACAATTACACGAGCACCGGCTCCACGCAATGAATCGGCAGATCCTTTACCCACATCACCATAACCACCTACAACGGCAACTTTACCGGCAATCATCACATCAGTAGCACGACGAATGGCATCCACCAAAGATTCGCGACAACCGTATTTGTTGTCGAACTTCGATTTAGTTACTGAGTCGTTGATGTTAATAGCAGGCATGTGCAGCGTACCATTTTTCATTCTGTCGTACAATCGGTGAACACCCGTTGTAGTTTCTTCCGACAATCCTTTAATACCTTTGATTAGCTCAGGGTATACGTCGAAAACCATGTTGGTTAAATCGCCACCATCGTCAAGAATCATATTCAGCGGACGGTCTGTGTTGCCGAAGAATAATGTTTGTTCAATACACCAGTTAAATTCTTCTTCATTCATTCCTTTCCATGCAAAAACCGGAATACCAGCAGCAGCAATTGCAGCAGCGGCATGGTCTTGTGTCGAGAAGATGTTGCAGGAAGACCAACGCACTTCAGCACCCAGGTCAATTAAGGTTTCTATTAAAACGGCTGTTTGAATAGTCATGTGCAGGCAACCTGCAATGCGAGCGTTTTTCAGGGGTTTTTTGCCCTTAAACTCTTCGCGGATAGCCATTAAACCGGGCATTTCTGCTTCGGCAAGGCGTATTTCTTTACGACCCCATTCTGCTAATGAGATGTCCTTTACTTTGTAAGGTAATGTCAATTCCAATGTACTTTTCATTAATTAGTGATTTGATTTTTAAGCGTTTGTAAAAATAATAGGTTTCTAGTAAAAAACCACTAACAATTCAAGATATATTGAATTGTTAGTGGAACTTTACACCGCATTCAAACATTGTTTGAATCACATTGTTTAATCTAAAATTCAAAACTTAATATGTACCCACCGGAATTAGTAAATCCTATGCGAAAAGAATTAACCAACGCAGGATTTAAAGAAACATTACAAGCGGCTGAAGTAGAGCAGGCCGTGAAACAAACCAAAGGCACTACCCTTTTAGTTGTGAACTCAGTATGCGGATGTGCAGCCGGAACCTGTCGTCCGGGCGTATTACAATCTTTAAATAGCGAGGTAAAGCCCGACCAACTAGTTACAGTTTTTGCCGGTGTAGATCGCGAGGCTACACAAAAAGCCCGCGAGTTTATGCTGCCTTACCCTCCATCATCACCTGCCATTGCATTGTTCAAAGACGGAGAACTGGTTCATATGATTGAACGCCATCATATTGAGGGTCGTTCTGCAGATATGATTGGCAATCATCTGAAACAAGTTTATCAGGAGTATTGCGGAGAAAAGGTTGGTTAATTTTTTCTCTAAGGAATTAAAATAATCAAGCCCCTGTTGAGGGGCTTTATTATTTTATGAAGCTTTGCTTCTTCTCTTAATTTCATCACGAATATTGGTTGCCTTTTCGTATTCTTCTTTTTCAAGAAACTTGTTCAGCATATCCTGTAATTCACTCATAGATTTTTTACTTAAATCGTCGGGTTTGCTGCTTTCGGCAGGTGTTACACCGGCCAGATAAGTAGCACCTCGTTCCACATTGGCTTCTATACTTAAAGCCGCCTGATCCAAAATGAACTCATAGGTAAATATGGGAGCATCGAAGCGCAATGCCAGCGCTATGGCATCAGAAGTGCGTGAGTCCACTTCTATTAGCTTTCCATTATTCTCGCAAACCAACTTGGAGTAAAAAATTCCATCGTTGAGGTTGTTGATGATCACTTCCTTGAGTTTAATACCAAACTCGTTGCACATATTTTTAATGAGATCGTGAGTCATGGGTCTTTGCGAAGACATTTTCTCAAAAGCCACAGCAATAGACTGAGCTTCATAACCACCTATCACTATTGGTAAGCGACGATTGCCACTTTCCTCTGATAACACCAAAGCATAACCATGCGATTGTGATAAGCTATGAGAAACGGCAACTACTTTCAGTTCAATTTTTCGCATTCCGAAAAGTACAATTTTTAATGAGCCGATGCTTTGAATTTTTTCAATGCCTCGTTCAACTTAGGAACAACCTGAAAGGCATCACCCACTATACCGTAATCGGCAGCTTTGAAGAATGGTGCTTCGGGGTCGGTATTGATAACAACAATAACCTTGCTGCCATTGACACCGGCTAAGTGCTGAATGGCACCGCTGATACCTACTGCAATATACAAGTTGGGTCTGATGGTTAATCCCGTTTGACCAACATGTTCCTCGTGTGGACGCCAATGCAAGTCGGCTACGGCACGCGAGCAGGCAGTGGCTGCGCCAATGTGTTGCGCCATCTCTTCAATCATCCCCCAGTTCTCGGCACCTTTCATACCGCGACCGGCACTTACCACCAACTCGGCATCGGTCAGGGCTACTTTGCCACTCGTTTTTTGAACTTCGATCGATTTAATTCTGAAATCAGCATCAGTTAATCCTGCACTGAAGTCAACTGTTGCAGTTGCTGTTTCTGATATTTCGGGAGCAATGGAGTTCGGCAACAAGGCAATAATTTTTACAGCTGTGGCAACAGTATATTCTGCTATGGCTTTTCCGCTGAATACATTTTTATTGATATGCCATTCGCTGCCATGAATATCGGGTAAGGAAATAGCACCCGCTACATAGCCTGCTTTTAATTTGGCTGAAACGATGGCAGCTACAGCCTTGGAGGTATAGCCAGCACTAAAAATTAGTGCAACTGCATTTTCCTGCTGCACTGCAGCAACAAGTGCTTTGGCTATGGCATTGGGTTCAAACTGATGCAGTCGGGCATCGGTGTTTTTTAAAATTTTAGTAGCTCCATATTTCGATAGTTGAGCTAGTTCTTCGGCAGGTGCGTTTTCTAAAATGATTGCACTGACTGTGGTGCCTGTAGCCTGTGCCACTTTGCGCGCATAGGTGAGTGATTCGAATGTGGCTTTGGTGAATTTATTTCCACTCAGTTCTGCAAATACAAGAATAGACATGCTGTGTTAAATGACTTTTGCTTCGTTATGTAATAGATCAATCAATTGTTCGGGATTATCGGCAGGAATGAGTTTTACCCCTGTTTTTTCTGCGGGGAGCTTGTATGATTTGACAGAAGTGAGTGCATCGGAAGTGTTTGGTGCAACCGTGTTCAATGGCTTGGTGCGTGCAGCAGTAATGCCACGAATGTTGGGGATACGTGCCTCTGCCATTCCTTTAGATGCGCTTGCCACAAAAGGAAACTGCACTTGTAATTTTTCTTTCCCTCCGCTTATTTCGCGTTCCATAGTGGCGGTGTTACCATCCACCTCTAAGGATACAGCCAATGAGACATAAGGCCAATCTAAAATGCCTGCAAGCATGCCACCAAGCACCGAACCATTGTAGTCAATGGTTTCTTTGCCTGTAAGGATGAAGTCGAAGCCTTTGTCTTTGACGTAGCTGGCAATTTCGGCAGCAACAAAGTATGAGTCGCGCGGGTCGGCATCGATGCGAACAGCATCGTCGGCGCCAATGGCTAAAGCACGGCGAATGATGGGTTCATTGTCAGCGAGGCCTACATTAATAACAGTTACCGTACCGCCTGATTTTTCTTTTAACTCGCAAGCACGCACTAAAGCATACCACTCGTCGTAAGGGTTCATAATGAACTGAACCTTATCGGAGTTGAATTTAGTATTGTTATCGGTGAACGCAATTTTGGTGGTGGTGTCTGGAACTTTGCTGATGCAAACTAAAATCTTCATAAGAAATCTATCGCTGTTGTGATTACGTTTGCGGCAAAAATATTGAAAAAAAAGTGAGGACAGTATGAAGGAGCATATACGCCTGCAACAAATTCTGCTGATGCTGCAAGATGAGCCTCAGGACTCGTTTCTGCGCTTTGCTGCTGCACTTGAATATGAAAAAATGAAAGAGCCGGAAACGGCATTGCACTATTATCAAATGATACTGAGCGATGAGCCTTCTTATACCGGTGTTTATCTGCATCTGGGAAATTTATATGCAGGTATGAATGAACGCGTAAAAGCAAAAGAAATTTATGAGCGAGGGATGTTGCTTACCAAAGGGAAGGATAACAAAGCATTTGATGAGTTGCGGAGTGCATTGGAGGAACTGGAGTGATGGACGAAAAGTAGTTTTGAAGAGGCTTATTGATAATGTATAAGGTGTTTGGTGCAGATAGATAGTTTGGGAGTGTATTTTGAGTTAGCTTATATAGGGAGAATAGGACTCGTGTAAAAGAGGATGTGAGGCGGAGAAGTGAGTTTGGGAGGCGGAGAAGAGCAGAAGCGGGTATGGGTGTAAGCCGATTTGGAGATGGTGTAAACGGTTTGGGGTATGGGTGTAAATGAAAAAGGGATGGAGAGAAATGGATTATGGGCTGCGAAGTGTGGATTCGGGTATGGGTGTAAGCTGATTTGGGGATGGTGTAAACGGTTTGGGGTATGGGTGTAAATGAAAAAGGGATGGAGAGAAATGGATTATGGGCTGCGAAGTGTGGATGCGGGTATGGGTGTAAGCCGATTTGGGGATGGTGTAAATGAAAAAGGGACTGACGGAAGAGGAAAAGGGATTGGCGGAAATGAAAAAGGGATTGGCGGAAATGGAAAATGGATTGACGGAAATGGAAAAGGGATTGGCGGAAATGGAAAAGGGATTGACGGAAATGGAAAAGGGATTGACGGAAACGGAAAAGGGATTGACGGAAATGGAAAAGGGATTGACGGAAATGGAAAAGGGATTG
>CAZXFT010000009.1:0-119066 GCA_964640655.1 uncultured Bifidobacteriaceae bacterium
TATCAATTATAGGATTATTAGACTAATCCTGATGATATTAAATAGTCATTGGCACATCCATAATCAGATACTCTGATGGCGACAGGCATTCAATCTTGATATCTTTACTGTCGATGTTCCACATACCATAAGCATCACGTTTATCTAAAATCTGATCGCCAACTTTTACCTGACCATCTATCAGGAATAAATAAATTCCGTTACCGGGTTTTTTAACTTTATATGTGGCTGACTTACCGGCTTCAAAGTTTCCTAAATGAAACCATGCATCCTGATGAATCCAAACACCTTCATCATCAGCATTTGGCGATAATACTTGCTGAAGTTTATTCTTTCGATCCTCAGGTTTAAAACTCATCTGATCATAACGAGGTGTTACCTGACGCTTATTTGGAAATAACCAAATCTGCAATGTGTTTGCTGTTTCCGATTCACTTGCATTAAACTCAGAGTGCTTAATACCTGTACCCGCAGACATCACCTGTATATCGTACTTGCGAATAACGCTGCCATTACCCATACTGTCTTTATGTGCCAGTCCGCCTTTTAGCGGAATAGTAATAATTTCCATATTGTCGTGCGGATGTGTGGCAAAACCACCACCACCGGCTATGTAATCGTCGTTGAGCACGCGCAGCACACCAAAGTGCATACGCTCAGGATTATAATACTGCGCGAAACTGAATGAGAAATTTGCCTGAAGCCATCCGTGATCGGCAGTACCACGACTGTTGGCTTTGTGAAGTACAGTGTTCATTGTTTTATTTTCGTTTAATGGTAAATGATTAAATCCAACCTGCTGCATTAGTTTGTTGTAAGTGGATTCTTTGGAATTGGCACTCATATCATTACTAACTACTGTTGCTGCAAGACCTCCTATTAATGAATTTTTTAAAAAGCGCTTTCTGTTCATTGTTAATCGGTTTTGTTAAATGATGAAAACAGTAAAAACTTCTTATAGTTCAATATTTATTGTTTTACTCGCGCTGCAATACCCATAGAAGATATTCCACATTTTTATCTGCCTTGTCGTTTGATGTATCCGTGATAGCTTTTATGTGTAGTTGATTTTCATTAAGACATTCAAAAACGTTATTCAATATATTTTCTCTTTCAGATTGCTGACGAATAATCCCTTTTTTATAATGTTTCTTTTGACCGGTTTCAAACTGAGGCTTGAGTAATAAAATCCAGGATGACTCTTTTTTACTTAACATCTTAAAAACATCAAGAACCTTAGTGATACTGATAAATGATAAATCGGCTACAATCATATCTACCGGTTCATCTCCGATTTCATGAAGTTGTACTTCGCGAATATCTTTATTCTCAATGCTGATTACTTTGCTGTTTAAGCTTAGTGTAGGATGTAATTGATTGGTACCAACATCAATGGCATAAACGAGTGCAGCATTTTGTTGAAGTAAGCAATCGGTAAAGCCTCCTGTGCTGGATCCGGCATCCAGAACTCGGAGACCCTTGACATCAATTTTAAATTCGTTCAATGCCTTTTCAAGTTTATATCCACCTCTGCTCAAATACTTCAATTGTTCCTTATCTACTTCTACTAAATCTGTATCAGAAAGCTTGAAAGAAGATTTGGTGATTGTTTTTCCATTCACACGCACAGCACCTTTCTCAATCAGTTGTTGCGCTTTCTCTCTCGATTCCGAGAATCCATTTTCCATTACATATTTATCCAAGCGCATCTCCTACCTTTTTATTTTTTGCGGGAACCTTCTCCCCTATTTTTGAGCGGAGTGGGGGATTCATCATCCACTTTCCGGCGCTCTATCTTAACAACGTGGTGTGTGTCATAAGCTATAGGTAATCCATTTATATCCACTACAACTTTTTTCTTCTGCACTTCCACTACCCTTCCTGTGCGGTTTAATGTCTTAACCTTCACCTCATCACCAACCTGAACAACAGCATCAGTTTCCTGAATGATGACTCCCGTTCCGTTTGTATTCAAGCGTTTTTTTACCGTTTGATTTTTCATACTCAACTCGGCAATTTTTTGCGCCAGCTTCGATTTGTCTTTGGTTTTATTCCACTCACTTATCAATTGCCTTAAACGGATATCTGCATCTTTTATCTGCTGCAGTTGATTCCTGGTTCGCTTGTTCACTTCATGTTCTATGTGTTGGTCTTGCTGAGCCTTCTGTTTTTCAACTTGCTTTTTTTGTTTATCGAGTTCGGCTTCACTTTCTTTGATTTCCTTGAGTTGTTGCGCTAACACTTGTTTATCGCGTTGCAACTCACGAAGCAGCTTCTCTAAACGAAATTGATCTTTCTTCACCAATCCTCTGGCACGCTCCACCACTGGTTTGGGTACACCTATGCGCTCAGCAATAGCAAAGGTGTATGAACTGCCGGGCTTACCTATTATCAAGCGATACATCGGTTGCAGATGGATTTCGTCAAACTCCATAGAACCATTGATGATGCCATCAGTACGGTCGGCCAATGTTTTTAAATTCAAATAATGAGTAGTCACAATTCCTATAGCTTTTTGCAAAGACAATTGTTCCAGAATTGCTTCTGCAAACGCACCACCCAATGTAGGGTCGCTGCCTGTACCGAATTCATCAATCAGAAATAAGGTATGCTTATCGGCATGTAACACAAAGTGCTTCATCATTTTCAAATGCGCACTATAGGTGCTCAATTCATATTCTATGGATTGTGTGTCTCCAATACTTACCATTAGTGTATTGAAAATTCCCATCTCCGATTCCACTGCAACAGGCAGCAACAATCCCGATTGCATCATCATCTGAAGCAAACCTACCAGCTTAAGGCATATGGTTTTACCACCTGCATTTGGACCGCTAATTACCAAAATTCGTTTCTCATGATTAAGCTCCAAAGTCAACGGAATAGTTGTCTTGCTGAGTTTTTGATTATGCAAATACAGCAATGGATGAATGGCATCTTTCAATACAAAGCCTGAGTGTTTATGCACCTGTGGTTTATTTGCCTTTAAATCCAATGCCAGTTTGGCTTTGGCATAAACAAAGTCAAAGTGAGCAATGATATTTTGATACTGAACCAGCAATTCGTGATAAGGATGCAATGTTTCAGTTAACTCTTTCAGAATACGATATACTTCCTGTTTTTCTAATTGCTCCAACTCAACCAATATATTGTTGAGTTCAACAGTTTCTTCTGGTTCTATGTAAGCCGATTTTCCTGTGTCAGAAATACCGTGAACAATGCCACGTACCTGTCGCTTATATTCCGAATAAATGGCTACGACTTTTCTTCCGTTTCTAATGCTTTGTTCGCTGTCAATCAACATTCCCGCCTTACTGAGGCGTTGAATGGCTTTGGCAAACATGCGTTGCAATTCGTTTCTTCTAGATGTAAGTTGTGTTCTGATTCTATATAACTCTTCAGATGCCTGAGATCTGACTATCTTGTCAGTATCTATCACCTGATCGATAAGTGTTATGATGCGTTGTTCGGCGTGAGTACGTGATACTATTTTTTCTAATGTAGGATATACTTCAGGATGCGCTTTGAAAAAACGAATGGCAGAGTCAATATTCTCAGCTAAAATTTTAATTTGAAAAAATGTCTCCGGCGTTAACACCGATCCTTTCACTCGTAATAAATTCAAGTCACGACTCATGTTTAATCCATATTGCAAGGATAAAACCGTCCTGTCGCTAAGCATATTCTTAAACTCATTGGTTTCGTTGAGCATTCTGCTGATGTCCTGAAGTTCTGACACTGGCCTCAGCTGCATTGCTGCATCACGGGCTATAGGGCCGTGACAATAGTTGGCAATCAGAGTTCTTATTTTTTCGAACTCTAAGACAGAAATATCTTTGGGATATAGGCGCAAGCGAAGTGTGTGAAGTGTTGTTGAAAATATTTACCGCTGCTAATGTAAGCTGCTAAACGGCTTAAATGAAAAAAGGCAGTCAACCATAAGCGGTCAACTGCCTTTACCCTACTCCATGAAAAATTATTTTGTAGCTGTAAGTTTGATATCTAATTGAATATCATCAGAAAGAACTTTGTCTTTAACCGGCATTTTAAACGCAACACCATAGTTCTGACGGTTGAAGATCATCTTGGCAGAAGCTGTTAAGCCATTTTCAGAAGGTGTAACTGTAACTTCTTTAACTGCTTCAGGATTTGTTTTATCGCGAACAGTTAAATCACCTTTCAATTCGTTATTCTCAACACCTGAAATTTTGAAAGTTGCTGTTGCAAAATCTTTGGTATTAAAGAAATCGTTAGATGTTAAATGGCCAACTAATTTTTCTTTTGGATTGTCTTTACCATAAGCGCTATCAGTTGGTGTAATGGTATTCATATCTATAGTAATGGTACCACCTGCAATCTTTCCGTCTTTTACCTCAATAGTTCCTTCTTTAACTGCAATGTTGCCGGTGTGGCTGTATAAACCAAGCATTTCACCTTTCCAATTTACTGTGCTAGCTGCTATATCAATGTTGTAAGTGCCATCGGCAAGTTGGTTAGCTGTACTGTCCGTACTAGCCGTTTCTTCTTTGGGAGCTTCGTTTTTACAAGATGTAAATACTACTGTCAGTGCCAAAAGGCTGAGGGTGATGATGTTTGTTTTTTTCATTTGTTTGATTTAGTTTGTCTTTAATGTTTGTTGAATCGAAACACAACAACGAACTAAAAGTTCAAACTCCTGAATAACTTTTTAATAGTTTATAAAAACAGATTGTTCTGATACAGGTATCGAACAAAACTTCTTTTGGCCACCGGTAGCAGCGATTCATTCAGCGGCACTTTCATATCCGTTTCAATCAGGAATGTGGCCGGATTGGGCATGGCCTTAATATCTTTAACCAACTCAATCTTCACATTTTCAAAGGTATTGCTGACCGTGCGCTTGTAGGTACTGATGAGGTTTGTCTTGATACCACGATATTTTTCATTGGCTTTTTCAAACAAGGTAATACCGTACTCATACACCCGGAATTGTTTGGTGAACTGTTCTGAAATAAACAGATAACCATATTCCGTGTGGATAGGAATAATTCCAATAGGACTAATGTTAATATGCTCCTCTACAAACTGATACAACTCCTTTCCATCCTCCACACTCTTGTTGATTAACGGTATGGCATAATCAATGATTTGTTTCATCTCCTGCATAAATGCATCGTCGCTCATTTTGCTTTCAAACTCCAGTCGGAAGTTTTCAAAATCGATCTTTGACAACTCCTTTGGAAACTGTTGTTCCAGCATGTCGCTGTTTTGTTTTAGTTGATTGAGGTTGTGATAATGTTCTATCAACTCAGCCAGGCCAGGGTAAATGCGTTGTTCGTTAAAGTCTTTGCTGATGTATTGCAGATAATCGAGCAATACATACTTTTTAAACTCAAAATCCATTAACCCTTCAGTTACCCAGTTTGTGCTCAGTTGTTTTTTCATGTTAGTTGAATTTGCTTGCTTATACGCTTAACATAAAGTTAAAGGTTGCATTTGAACGGCATCAGTCTATTATACACTTCTCCAATGTCAGGTGTAGCGCTTTTTAACAGGCAAACTGCTATTCTGTCACATCATTTTGCCTGAATCGGTTAAAAATTCAGCCAATTGTGCAATTCTGTCAATAAAATACGGATGGCACAAATGCTGATAATGCGTGGCATCAAACACACATTTTTTAACTAAAAACCTAATTATAACATGTCAAAAATCACATTCAAACCAATTGCCGACAGAGTTTTAGTAAAACCTGCCGAAGCAGAACAAACCACTAAAGGTGGCATCATCATTCCCGACACAGCCAAAGAAAAACCACAACGCGGTAAAGTAGTAGCTGTCGGTACCGGTAAAAAAGACGAGCCAATGACCGTTAAGGTTGGCGATACCGTTTTATATGGTAAATACTCGGGTACCGAAATCAATCTGGAAGGTGATGAGTATTTAATCATGCGCGAATCTGATATTCTTGGCGCACTCTAATCATTGAATCTTAATTATTAACCTAAAAATCAAAATCATAAAAACATGGCAAAAATTATCAACTTCAACACAGACGCTCGCGACGCACTAAAAAAAGGTGTTGACGCTTTGGCTGATGCAGTTAAAGTAACTCTGGGACCAAAAGGTCGCAACGTAGTAATTGAAAAGAAATACGGTTCACCGGCTGTTACAAAAGACGGTGTTACTGTAGCAAAAGAAATTGAATTGGAAGACCCTATCGAAAACATGGGTGCTCAGATGGTGAAAGAAGTAGCCTCTAAAACCGGTGACGCAGCAGGTGATGGAACTACTACTGCCACTGTATTGGCGCAAGCCATCGTTAACTCAGGTTTAAAGAATGTGGCTGCCGGTGCTAATCCAATGGATTTAAAGCGCGGTATCGACAAAGCGGTTAATGCAGTTGTGGAGCACTTAAAATCTCAGTCCACTCAGGTAGGTAACGACAACAAGAAGATTGAACAGGTAGCTTCTATCTCTGCCAACAACGACCCATCTATTGGTAAGTTGATTGCTGAAGCTATGGGCAAAGTGAAAAAAGAAGGTGTTATTACCGTTGAAGAAGCTAAGGGTACCGAAACTACTGTTGAAGTGGTTGAAGGTATGCAGTTTGACCGCGGTTACCTCTCTCCATACTTTGTAACCAATCCTGAAAAGATGGAAGCTGAGTTAGACCGTCCTTACATTTTAATCTACGACAAAAAGATTTCAGCGATGAAGGATTTACTTCCTGTGTTGGAAAAAGTAGCGCAAGGTGGTAACTCTTTATTAATCATTGCTGAAGACCTCGAAGGCGAAGCGCTTGCTACTTTGGTGGTGAACAAACTACGTGGCACTTTGAAAATTGCTGCTGTTAAAGCTCCAGGCTTTGGCGACCGTCGCAAGGAAATGCTGGAAGACATAGCAGTGTTAACAGGTGGTACTGTTATCAGCGAAGAGCGTGGTTACAAATTAGAAAATGCTACCCTCTCTTACCTAGGTAAAGCAGAAAAAATTACTTTGGATAAGGACAATTGCACTATCGTAAATGGTTCAGGAAAAAAAGCCGATATCAGCGCACGTGTAAACCAAATCAAAGCACAAATCGAAACCACTACTTCCGACTACGATCGCGAGAAACTACAAGAGCGCTTGGCTAAGCTGAGCGGTGGTGTTGCAGTATTGTATGTGGGTGCAGCCAGCGAAGTGGAAATGAAAGAAAAGAAAGACCGTGTTGACGATGCATTGCATGCTACTCGTGCTGCTGTGGAAGAAGGAATCGTTCCCGGTGGTGGTGTTGCCTTCATTCGTGCCATAGACAGTTTGGAAAAACTGAAAGGTGCCAACGAAGACGAAACAACCGGTATCGCTATCATTCGACGCGCCATCGAAGAACCTCTTCGTCAGATTGCAGCTAATGCAGGTGTTGAAGGTTCTATAGTGGTACAGAAAGTGAAAGAAGGTAAAGGTGATTTTGGATATAACGCACGCACCGAAGAGTACGAAAAGCTAATGGCTGCAGGAGTTATTGACCCAACCAAGGTTACCCGTATTGCTTTGCAGAATGCAGCTTCCATTGCTTCTATGATGTTAACCACCGAATGTGTGATAGTTGACAAACCAAAAGAAGAGAAAGCAGCTATGCCTCAAATGCCAGGCGGCGGAATGGATTACTAAGCTTTGGCCACTCCTCAATAAACAAAAAGCCTCTGCTTTGCAGGGGCTTTTTTATTTTGTTAATAGTTCTAGCTTTTTTTTGCCACCAACAACCATCTTTCAACCACTAACTTTTTATTCTTTTTAAATATATAAAAAGCACTGCTTACCCGATAATTAAGTAAACTGTTTGTGAATATTATGTTACGAAAATTCAATAATTCAGTGTAATGTAATTCCACACTTATATAATATTTTACCTTCCCACTCCATTCTTCACTCCGCTTGATCTCTCTTTACACCTTACCTTTGGAGGCCTGTTATGTCAGTTCAAGAAGAAATTAAACGCCGCCGCACTTTTGCCATTATATCGCATCCCGATGCGGGAAAAACCACTCTTACCGAAAAGTTTTTACTTTTTGGCGGAGCTATACAAACCGCAGGTGCCGTTAAATCCAACAAGATTAAGAAGAGTGCCACCTCCGATTTTATGGATATAGAGCGTCAGCGTGGAATATCGGTGAGTACATCAGTGATGTCGTTTGAATACAACAACTTGCTGGTGAACCTGCTCGACACACCCGGCCACAAAGACTTTGCAGAAGACACATACCGTACGCTTACGGCTGTAGATTCTGTGATACTGGTTTTAGACTGCGTGAAAGGTGTGGAAGAACAAACCGAAAAACTGATGGCTGTGTGCCGCATGCGCGATACACCGGTTATTGTCTTTATCAATAAGATGGACCGCGAAGGTCAAAATCCTTTCGACTTGCTGGACGAGGTGGAACAAAAACTGAACATCAAAGTGCATCCCTTGAGCTGGCCAATCGGAATCGGTTCTCGCTTCAAGGGTGTGTATAGTTTGTATCACAAGGAACTGCATTTGTTCCGAGGCGGATTAACAACAATAACCGATGAAGTGAAAACCATCAACGACCTGAACGATTCGCTTCTGGAAAAAGAAGTGGATGAGTTTTATGCCAAACAGCTGCGCGAAGATGCCGAGTTGATACAGGGAGTTTACGGTGATTTGAATCTGAACGACTATCTGAGTGGTGAAGTAGCACCGGTGTTCTTTGGCTCCGCAGTAAATAACTTCGGTGTAAAAGAACTGCTCGATACCTTTTGTGAAATTGCTCCCCCACCCGGTCCACGCGATACAGACCACGGCACGATTAAGCCGGTAGACAACGACTTCAGCGGTTTTGTATTTAAAATACATGCCAACTTAGACCCACGCCATAGAGACCGCATTGCTTTTTTGCGTGTTTGCAGCGGTAAGTTTGAACGCAATAAATATTTTCATCACGTTCGTCTGGATAAAGATGTGCGTTTTGCCACACCGGCCACTTTTATGGCATCGGCACGCAACATCGTTGACGAGGCTTATCCCGGTGATGTGATTGGATTGTACGACACGGGTAATTTTAAAATCGGCGATACGCTTACAGAAGGAAGGAACTATTATTTTACAGGTATACCTTCTTTTTCGCCGGAGATATTTAAAGAGCTGGTGAACAATGACCCTATGAAAACCAAGCAGCTTGAAAAAGGCATACAACAGTTAACTGATGAAGGAGTGGCGCAATTGTTCTCGCACGCTTATGGCAATAGAAAAATAATAGGTACTGTTGGTGAACTGCAGTTTGAAGTGATTCAACATCGTTTGTTACACGAGTATGGAGCTGCGGCTTCTTTTAAACCTTTGTCTGTATTTAAGGCCTGTTGGATGACTTCAGATGATAAGGCTGCTCTGGAAAATTTTGTACGCGTTAAAGCAGGTAATGTAGCCACCGACAAGGATAACCATTATGTATATCTTGCTGAATCGAACTGGATGTTGAATACGATGATGGAGAATAATCCGAAGATTCAGTTTCACTTCAACTCTGAGTTTAAAAAGCGTAAAGCGCAGACTACACATTAATTAACTGTTAAACATTAAGAGCTATGATGTGTTTGATTATGTGTTTTTTTGATTTGATTACAACTTCAGCCCACAACAATTACAAAAATACTCATGCATAAACCTTACTGTCTTTCACTAACCGGATACAAACGCTTTGCAACGCGTGAAGTAAAAATCGGCGATCTGGGAATAGGTGGCAGTAATCCCATTCGTATACAATCCATGACTACCACCAATACTATGGATACTATAAAAACGGTTGAGCAAAGTATCAGAATGATAGAAGCAGGTGCTGAGTTAGTGCGCATAACCGCTCCGAGTATCAACGAAGCAAAAAATCTGGAGAATATAAAAAAAGAATTGCGCAAGCAAGGATATAACACCCCGTTGGTGGCTGACATACATTTTACTCCCAATGCCGCCGAAATGGCTGCACGTATTGTTGAAAAGGTGCGTATTAATCCGGGCAACTATGCCGACAAAAAGAAGTTTGACTTTATTGAATACACAGATAAAGAATATCAGGCTGAGTTAGATCGCATTCGTGAAAAGTTTACACCTCTGGTAAGAATATGCAAACAATACGGAACCGCAATGCGCATAGGTACCAATCACGGATCATTAAGCGATCGCATCATGAGCCGCTATGGCGATACACCGGAGGGAATGGTGCAATCGGCATTTGAGTTTTTGCAAATTGCTGAAGACGAAGGTTATCATCAGATTGTGTTATCCATGAAAGCGAGCAATCCTATAGTGATGGTACAGGCATATCGCTTGTTGGTGAGTAGAATGATGGAGAGCAATCGCAACTATCCATTGCACCTTGGAGTTACAGAGGCCGGTGATGGCGAAGATGGAAGAATTAAAAGTGCCATTGGTATTTGTACATTACTGGATGATGGCATTGGAGATACCATTAGAGTTTCCCTAACAGAAGAGCCGGAGTTTGAGTTACCTGTATGCCGCGACATGGTGAAGCGTTATCAGGAACGCCAATCGAAGCCGTTGCGCGAGTTGACTCACTTACCTTACAATCCATATGCATACCAACGCCGTGAGACTATTTTAACCGGAAACATAGGAGGTAAACTTGTTCCTGTTGTAATAGCTGATATGAGTTCACAATCTGATATTACACCGGCATTGCTTGAGTCTGTCGGATATCGTTACAACGAAGCTTCAGATAAATGGAATATTTCAGATGCCGCAGCTGATTATATATATACGGGTACAAAGTCTGTGAACTTTGCATTACCAGGAACTTTAAAAGTGATACACGATGCAGGTGTTCATTCGGCAAATGCTGATGCCTCGAAATGCTTTTCGATGCTGAATTCATTAGCTATTGACAGCTGTGTTATTGATGAGAAACTGGTTTTTGTCAATACCCAAATTGATGATGAATACGTTTGGTCTGACACCTTTCTGAAGCATATCAGACAAAAGAAAAATGTAGTCCTGATACTTTCAACAACGCACACGCACAGAATGCCTGCACTCAGAAGATACCTTGTGCATTTGATGCAACAACACATACAACATGCATGCATCATACACATCAGCAGCACAGCACCTACATTAGATGAACAACTCATTGATCTGTCTGCCGACTCCGGAGCGTTACTACTGGATGGCATGGGTGACGGCATTATGCTCAGCAGTAATTTCAGTATCAGGCAGAATCAGAAGGTCAGTGGCAGAACTTACCTGCCATTAAACAACACCTTTCAGTTTCTTAACAATACAGCATTTTCAATCTTACAGGCAACACGTACCCGAATTTCCAAAACAGAATACATCAGTTGTCCTTCATGCGGCAGAACTTTGTTCGACCTGCAGGAAACCACAGCTATGATACGTCAGCGTACACATCATCTCAAAGGAGTGAAGATTGCCATCATGGGATGCATAGTGAATGGTCCCGGAGAAATGGCCGATGCCGATTACGGTTATGTGGGCAGTGGTCCTGGAAAGATTACATTGTATAAAGGCAAAGAAGTTGTTAAAAAATCTATTGCGAGCGAGAAAGCACTGGATGAGTTGATAGGCTTAATTAGGGATAACGGAGACTGGGTAGAAGCAGAATAATTCCGGTGGAATATTTAAGTGCCCGGGACGAGATTCGAACTCGTACACCTTACGGAGCCACCCCCTCAAGATGGTGTGTCTACCAATTCCACCACCCGGGCATTTTTAGCGAGGGCAAAAATATACTTTTCAACGTGGCATCACAATAATATCATCAGTAAGACATAATTTTATTTAATGAAAGTCAAAGCAGTTTTTTCCTTAGCCTTTGTTCTTGTTTTTGCAAGTCCTTCTTTATCTGCGCAGCCGGTATTCGATCCCTGCAAACTGATGGATATAGCACAATCGGAACGCGAGTTACAAGCTAAAAAGCTGAGCAAATTCGAATTAGCCAATACCGGCAACTACGACTTGCATTACTCCCGCATGCAATGGAACATTAACCCAATCAATGGATTTATAGAAGGCGACATTCATTTTCGTTTCACCATTACTTCAACAACTGATCAGTTGCAGTTTGACTGTGCCGATTCTTTAAACGTATTATCAGTCGTGTATCATAATAACCCCCTGTCATTCTCTCATAACCAAAACGTGTTGACGGCATTACTTCCGGCATCGCTAATTATTGGTGATCACGATTCTATCAGTATTAGTTACAATGGTAAACCCATAGCAACAGGACTAAATAGTTATCAGTTAGGTTCTCATTTGGGAGACTCTATTGTGGCAACACTTTCTCAACCATATGGCTCGCGCGACTGGTGGCCGAGTAAAGCGAGTTTAGATGATAAAATAGATTCAGCTGACATCATTGTTACTGTTCCCAAGCCATACAAAGTGGGCACTGCCGGCTTGCTCCTGAATACGGACTCTACTGATGCACATTACATATATCACTGGAAAACAAAATACCCCACAGTTACCTATCTGTTTGGTGTGGCTACTTATCCCTATATGGTTAAAGAAAGAAAAGTTAAAATAAATAGTGATACTATTTATTTACTCAACTATATCTATCCAGACTATGAAGAGGAATTGGACAATTACACTTTAGTAATGGATTCCTTACTGGCGTTTTTCACTGAAAAATTTGGTCCCTATCCATTTGTTAAAGAAAAGTACGGACATGCACAGTGGAATCGTGGTGGCGGAATGGAACATCAAACTATGAGTTTTATGGGCAATTTTAACCATGAGCTTGTTGCTCATGAGTTAGCTCATCAATGGTTTGGAGATATGGTTACCTGCGGTTCATGGAGCGACATCTGGCTGAACGAGGGATTTGCTACATATTGCACCATGCTAACTTACCAGTATTTCTTTGGTGGTTTCTGGTGGTACAAGTCGCGCGAAGTAACTCTTGAACGAGCGCTTATGGATAGCGGAAGTGTTTATTGCGACGATACTACCGATGTGTTTCGCATTTTCAACCCATTTCTCAGTTATGCAAAAGGGGCATACACACTGCATATGTTACGATGGCTGATGGGAGATGATAAGTTTTTTACCGCTCTTAACCTTTATCTGAATGACCCAAATCTGAAACATTCATTTTCAAGAACCAAAGACTTGAAAACGTACTTGGAATCTCAATACGGAAAAAGCCTTGATGAATTTTTTAATGACTGGTTTTATGGCAAAGGCTTTCCGGAGTATTACCTCTATTGGACTCAGGCTACCGATACAACAACTGTATTCAGGTTGACACAAAAAAGCACAGTACCCGAGTCAGTTGACTTTTTTGAGATGCCGGTACCACTGAAGTTCTTTTACCCCGATACTTCATTCACATTATTGATAGACCACAAGAATAATATTGATGAGTTTATTCTTAAAAATTCCTCACCGCTCGACTCAATAAAGATAGATCCGGAACTATGGATTGCCGCGGCAAAAAAAGAGGTTATTCGAAAAGATTATTTGACTGAGAAAGGCGACATTTTCTTGTATCCAAATCCAATAGGTAAGTTATTACACATTGAACATCAATACGTTATGCCTATTACCTCAATATCAATTTATAATTGTTTAGGCCAGATGATATACAATGACGAAAGTTTAAATGTAAGGGCTTACGCATCAATGGACATCAATACAGAATTATGGATGCCTGGGGCCTATATTATCAAAGTAAATGTTAACAATCAGGTGATGACATTGAGATTTGTAAAAATCTAAAACTAACCTTTTAGTTTGCCATTTTCGTAATTAAAACTATATTGCTCACAGAACAGACAACCATACACCCATGAGGAGATACTTTTTTATACTTTGCCTTTTCTTAACAACCTTTTCTTCTAAAGCTACACACATTGTAGGCGGAGAAATAACTTATGTGTATTTAGGTGCGAATACTTACCAAATAACTTTAAAAGTCTATCGCGACTGTTCACCCGGTACCTCCGCTTATGATAATCCATTGCATATTACAATATTTGATACCACAGGTGTTGTTCAACAAACCATAAATATCCCATTCCCAGGTGCCATAGTATTACCAAATAATGCCAACAATCCTTGTCTCATAGTGCCTCCAAATATTTGTGTTGAGGAAGCTATATATGAAACAACGGTAGTATTACCTCCTATCGCAGGAGGCTACAATATCGCATGGCAGCGGTGTTGCAGAAACGGAAGTATATTAAATATTGATAACCCAATAAATACCGGTTCAAGTTATCTTACGCATATACCGGGACCATTTGCGTATGAAAACAATACTCCAAAATATAACCAATTCCCTCCAACAGTAATTTGTAGTTCATTTCCAATTACATTTGATCATAGTGCTACAGATCCCGATGGAGATTCACTAGTTTATTCACTTTGTGATCCTTACATCGGTGGATCTTCTGTTGGAGCAAACCCAAATCCTGACCTGCCACCACCATATAATTTTGTAACATTTATTAATGGTTATAGTGCATTAAATCCTTTTGGAGGTAATCCTCAATTAACTATTGATCCGGTTTCAGGGTTATTGTCAGCTACTCCAATAGATATTGGTCAGTTCGTGGTTGGAGTTTGTGTAAAAGAATATAGAGACGGGCTACTATTGAGTGAAAATAAGCGCGACTTCCAGTTCAATGTTACAGAGTGTACTCAGTCAGTACAAGCTGTTACTACACCTAGCATAACCAATTGCTCTAATTTATTAGTCAATCTCCCTAACTCTAGCGTGGGTGGGCAATTTTACCATTGGGATTTTGGTGTTTCTTCACTGACTGATGACACTTCAAATGTATTTGCTCCTTCTTATACATTTCCTGACACTGGAGTTTACACTGTTACCTTAATTGTAAATCCGGGCACTATTTGCTCAGATACTGCAACAACCATCGTTTCAATCTACCCTACTCTAACTGCCGGAATGCTGGCACCGGATGGATGCTCAGGAAATAACATTCAATTTAACGACCAGTCAATATCAACTTATGGTGCAGTAACGCAGTGGCTATGGAACTTCGGTGACCTTTCCAATAATTCATTAATAGCCAATCCCACACATACATATAACAATCCAGGAGACTATACTGTAACACTTGTTGTTACCACCAGTCTGGGATGTAAGGACACTATTCAGGAACAGGTTACAATGCTTACAGGTCCTATAACCAACACTTTTGGTGACACAACAGTTTGTAAATTAGATTTTGTTGGTATTGGTGTTGATGCCATAGGTACCTTCGATTGGTCTCCTAACTATCAGATAGATGATACTAGTTCTGCATTTCCAATTGTAAATCCTCAGGTGAATACTACTTATTATGTTACATCTACCTCTTCAGATGGTTGTATTGAAACAGACTCAGTAGTGATAACAGTTTTTGATACGGTTATTGCAGTATTATCAAGCGATACAGCTCTGTGTCCGGGTGACTGCGTAAACCTCACAGGGATTGGTGGTTTATTCTATACATGGTCTCCGGCAACTGGATTAAATGTTACAGACCAATCTACAGTCACCGCTTGTCCACCATCAACTCAAGTTTATTCGTTTACTACATGGGTTGGTTCTTGTAGCGATACTAAATCCGTTACTGTTGAGATTTTACCTCTGCCTACTCTGACACTTGATGATAACCTGAACCTGTGTAAAGGAGATTCGGTGCTCTTACAACCATTTGGTTGTACCAATTACAGTTGGTCACCTTCTACAGGATTAAGCGCTACCAATATTGCTAATCCGACAGCATTCCCTACTATAACTACAACCTACACGGTAACTGCAACAGATGTAAACAGTTGTCCCATTGTTCTAACTGACAGCATTATTATTAACGTCATTATTAACACTCATACAGTCTCACCTGAAACTACTATTATTCTGGGTACAAGTGTAAGCATATATGCAAATGGAGGGGCTAATTATTTCTGGACTCCTAGTGAATCACTCAGCAGTAGCAATTCACCCGATCCTGTTGCCAGCCCGACAGTTACAACCACTTATTATGTAACCATCATCTTCCCCGATGGATGTGAAACACTTGATTCGGTAATCGTACGTGTTGACCCTAATCCAATTATCAATTTTCCCAATGCTTTTACACCAAATGGCGATGGTAAGAATGACAGATTCCGGCCACAGTACAAGGGTTTACTTGATGTAGAATACTTCCGTGTCTATAATCGATGGGGACAATTGTTATATGAGAGCACGAACATCATTGAAGGTTGGGATGGTACATATAAAGGCGTTGAACAGGAAGTTGGTTCATACGTTTACCTCTTTGGTGGAAAATCCACTGTGGGTTCAAATCCAATACAACAACAAGGCAACGTTACCCTGATGCGGTAATTAGAATTTGCTAGCAGAAATCGATTGATAATTTCAAATAATATTAAGCTAAACAGAAAAGCCACCGTAACCGCGTGGCTTTCTGCTTTTGTCACAGCGACAGTAGTAGTATTTATATACTTTCAACTGATCATTTCGCCTAATGAATACTTCTTTGCAGCCGGTGGTGACGGGTTAAAGAACTACTTTAATCCAATGTTCTTTGTAAAGTTCGATTCCGGAACTCATTTCTCCGGAATGAATTATCCTTTTGGCGACAATGTAATTTATAGTGATAATCAACCTATACTTTCCTGGTTTCTAAAAATGCTTGATCAGACCGGTATATATAACACAGACCATACTATTGGACTGTTTAATATCTTAATGTTGCTTGGTATCGTAATAGCTTCCTATTATATAAGCCTGTTGCTTTCTCATTATGAAGTAGCCGGTTTTGCCAACGTTCTGTTTGCTTCAGGCATTGCATTTATGTCTCCTCAAACCTTGAGGTTTCTTGGACATTACGGATTAGCATACTGCTGCGCCATACCAATGGTCTGGTATTATATGGTTCAGTATCTGAATAATAAAAAATGGTTGAACGTTTATTGGTTTTGTCTGATAGTAGTTACTGTAGTATTTACATTCTTACATGTGTATTATAGTTTATTGTTTTTACTTTTTATCTGCGGGGTTAGTATATGTTATACGTTTTATACACGCAGTATAAGTATCAAGAATGTAATGTTAATTTTTGTTGCTGTTATTCAAGTCTTGGTATTGATAACCTTTCAGAAATTAACAGATCCTGTAACTGACCGAATTCAACAACCTTATGGCCTCTCGGTATATGTTGCCAATTTTGAGTCCGTATTGCTACCCTTACAGTATAACATTTTCAATCTTCACTCTTTGTTTGGGATTCAAATAAAACAGAACTACGAAGGTTTAGCATATATTGGGGTTACAGGGAGTAGCTTTTTGCTGCTGATAGTGATAAACCTTTTATGGACTAAAGTCCTTCGCAGAAAGGGATTGCTTTCGTCTATTGAGTTCAACCCTACACTTTCTGCTGTTGTGTTGTCATCCGTATTTATTCTTTTCATTTCATTTGGATGGCCAATAATTTTAAATGAAGACTTATTTGTTTCTCTTGTACCTGCTGTAAGTAACTTCAGAAGTTTAGGGAGAATGGCCTGGGCTTTTTATTATGCCTTCACCATTTTCTCAGCAGTAGCAATTGTTAAGTTGTGTTACAAGTACAGGATGAAGATTAGTTCAGGAATATATTTATTGATAATTCTATTGTGTTCCGGTTTTTGGTGGATGGATGGTATTCAGCACTTAATAAGCATGCGCAATGTTGCTTACACAGGTCGTTTCACATCAGATTTCTTAGACAAAAAATATTTAGAAAGTCGTTTAACTCAAAGTGGATATAAAGCATCGGATTTTCAATGTTTATTGACCTTGCCCTACTTTGAACTTGGTGGAGAAAAATTTTATACCGAATCCAACAGTGACCCATACACAGCTATGAAGATTTCGTATAACTCCGGACTTCCCCTCATCAGCAAAATATTGGCGCGTACTTCTGTGTCGCAATCCAATATTACTATTCAGTGTATGGGAGATTCTTTGTTGCCAAAAGAAATATTTAAAATATTGCCCAACAAAAAACCGGTTTTGATGGCTGTTACCAATAGTTTTTTGACTAACGGTGAATTATTTCTAATCAGGCACTCACAAAAAGTATATACAGATAAATATTTAAGCCTTTACGCTTTATATCCTGACTCGATTAATGCGTTAAAGCCAATGCAATCATACATTGCGCAATCAGTTATTCAGGATAGCTTTATCAACTCGACAAACTCTGATTCAATTAGAATTACAACTCCATTACTAACTCAGTACACCTCTGGGAGTGATTTTACACCTGTAACTCTTTCAAGCAATGATAAGCGCATCATGTTGATTGACTCTACATTTACAATTTTAAATGACAGTATTATTGACCTTAGCTTTTGGATGTTTATTGACAATATCAAACCTGCGTTTCCTTATGTTCATATTGAAGTATTTGATACTACCGGAAAAGTTTTTTTCAGAGAAAAATTCATACACCCTAAACAATTAGGCTCAGTTTACAAGGATTGGCTACGAATTCATTTTAGTGAATCTGTTCCGTTTAATACATTTCGATTACGCGTTCATCTGATTGATGCCAAACAGACAATAATTTCAAGAATTGTGTTGAGAGAATCTAAATCACATTATGCTGAATCGATTAGTGGAGAACTGAAGTGGTTCGACAATTTTCCGGTGTGGTAATCATTAGACTCCTGCGAGTGAGCTATCTTCAATTTTCTTCACTATGTCATTAATCAACCACATAGGAGTAGATGTTGCCCCGCTGATGCCAACAGAAGTTGCACCATGAAACCATTCTGCTTGAATATCTTCTGGTCCCGATACAAAAAAGCTCTTGTCGTTCACAGTCTTGCATACCTGATATAAGACTTTTCCATTTGAACTTTTTTGACCGCTAATAAAAATCATTACATCATAACGTGCGGCAAATTTTTCTATATGAGGGGCACGATTAGAAACCTGACGACAGATAGTATCGTGTGCGGAAACATTGGTGTTCCCTTTTTGCATGGCTCGCTCTACAATCATATCGCGTATGGCATAGTATTTATCCGTGCTCTTGGTAGTTTGCGAAAATAGAACAATAGGTTTTGCAAAATCTATTTTTTCGAGATCGCTTTCAGCAGAAATTATAATTGCGCTATTATTTGTCTGACCTAACAAACCTTTAACTTCAGCGTGACCGTCAATACCATAAATGACAATTTGAGAGTTTTCATCTTGCATATCATAAGTGTTCTTGACACGATGCTGCAATTTCAAAACCACAGGACAACTGGCATCCAATAATTGAATGTTGTTTTGCATAGCGGTGATGTATGTCTGCGGTGGTTCGCCGTGTGCACGAATCAGTACTTTGCAATCGTGAAGTGACTTCAGATCTTCGTGATTAATAATTTTCAAGCCTTTATCAGCGAGTCGTTTTACCTCAATTTCATTATGGACAATATCACCAAGACAGTATAACGAGCCGGACTCATTTAACTCGTCTTCTGCCATTTGAATGGCATATATAACCCCGAAACAAAAACCACTATGCTGATCAATCTCGATTTTCATATGGTGTAAAAATAAGCTACTTCCATAAACCTGATACTTTGCTCAGTTAGCCAATAATTTCATTGGCAGTCTTTAAGACTAGATACAATTGCTCCTGATGAGTTAATTCCGAGTTATCCAGTTCAACCGCATCTTCAGCTTTTCTTAAAGGATTGTATGCCCTATGGGTGTCTTCATAATCGCGGCTTTCCAGATTTTTTAATATTTCCTCGAACGGCAATTCTATTCCTTTCTCTTTCAGCTCTAACCAACGTCTTTGTGCGCGTATGCCTTTATTAGCCTTCATAAATAATTTTAGTTCGGCATCAGGAAAAACTATTGTACCAATATCACGACCATCCATAACTAGTCCACGCTCCTTACCCATTTGCTGTTGTTGTTCCACTAAGAAATCACGTACTACAGGAATAGCACTCACAGGACTTACCAAGTTGGATACATCCAAATTGCGAATCACGTCCTCTACCATTTCTCCATTCAGGTAAGTTTCATTGCGTTTGAGCTGAGGATTGTATCTGAATTTAATGTCAATCTGCCTTAAGGCCAATTTTACCTGTTCTTCATTTTTAATATCTATACCGTTTTGCATAAAATAATAAGTAACAGCCCGGTACATTGCTCCGGAGTCAATATATATATAGCCTAATTTTTCGGCTAATTGCTTGGCTAAAGTGCTTTTCCCACAGGAAGAATAACCGTCAATGGCAATAATGATTTTGTGTTCCATCGGCGTGGCAAAGAAGCACAATTTTATGCGTTCGCACAAAACAGCTTTTTACCTGGTTTAGGCATTGCGATTACCTGATGCTTCAATTATCTTTGCCGCTATGAAGTTACAGGATGAAAATATGGCAGAAGCCTTTACATCTAACACTAAAATACTCGACGAAAATCGTCAGGGTGAAGTATTTATTTCATCTGATGCAGAGCGAATTCATCAACCATCTGCCAGAAAATATTACATAGAAAGTTATGGTTGCCAGATGAATTTTTCTGACAGCGAGATTGTAGCAAGCATACTTGCTGAAAATGGCTTTGAAAATGCATCTGACTTTATGGGTGCTGATTTGATATTAATAAATACCTGTTCCATTCGCGAAAATGCTGAACAGCGTGTTCGACAGCGTTTACATGAGTTTAAAAAAGCAAAAAATAGCAATCCCGAAGCTGTTATAGGTGTGCTGGGCTGTATGGCTGAAAGATTGAAAACTAAGTTTCTGGAGGAAGATAAAATTGTTGATGTCGTTGTTGGCCCTGATGCTTATCGTACCTTACCCCAATTAGTTGAACAGGCCGGAAGCGGTCAAAGAGCCATCAATGTATTGTTGAGCCGTGAAGAAACATATGCTGATATTAATCCCGTCCGATTAAATAGCAATGGTTTGAGTGCGTTTATCTCCATTACACGTGGTTGTAACAATATGTGTTCGTTTTGCGTGGTTCCTTTTACACGAGGTCGGGAGCGCAGCCGCGATGCACACAGCATCGTAAAAGAGGCCAAACAGTTATTTGATTCAGGCTACCTCGAAATCACTCTCCTTGGTCAAAATGTGGATAGCTACAACTGGACAAGTGAAGACCCAAAAGAACATATCAATTTTGCTCAGTTGCTTGAAATGGTAGCATTAATCAACCCACTTTTACGCGTAAGATTCAGTACCTCTCACCCTAAAGATATTACGGATGAAGTTATTTACACTATAGCCAAGTATCACAATATCTGCAATTACGTTCATCTCCCTGTTCAGTCCGGCAGTACACGTGTTTTAGAAATGATGAATCGCACCTACACCCGAGAGTGGTACATACAAAAAGTGAATCGTATAAGAGAAATTATCCCCGACTGCGGTATTTCAACAGACATCATCGCGGGTTTTTGCAGCGAAACAGAGGCAGAACATCAGGAAACATTGAACATGATGGATTATGTGAAATACGATTTAGCCTTTATGTTCAAATATTCGGAGCGTCCTGGAACTTTGGCTGCAAGAAAATACCCCGACGATATCAGTGAAGAAGTGAAATCAAGAAGACTTAGTGAAATAATAGAGAAGCAAAGAAATCAACAAGTAGAAAACAATACCAAAGACATAGGAAAAGTATTTGAAGTATTGATTGAGGGTGTTTCGCGACGTTCAGATAATAATTTGTTTGGTCGCAGTTCACAGAACAAGGTTGTAGTATTTCCTCGTGAAAAATATGACATAGGCCAATACGTCAATGTCATTATCGAAGATTGTTCATCAGCAACTCTGTTTGGCAAAGTCGTGAGTTAAACCATTGCAATTAATGACAGACATTCAAAGTATAAAACAACGCTATCACATTATAGGCAACTCAGTAGGACTGAATCATGCTCTTAGCATAGCTGCACAGGTAGCACCAACCGATTTAACTGTTTTAATAACCGGCGAAAGCGGCGTGGGTAAAGAAATATTTTCTCAAATCATACATCACTTATCTCCTCGCAAGCATAATGGATTTATTGCCGTTAACTGCGGTGCAATACCTGAAGGCACCATTGATTCCGAGTTGTTTGGACATGAAAAAGGTTCATTTACCGGTGCTGTTGAAAGTCGCAAGGGGTATTTTGAAACAGTAAATGGTGGAACAATTTTTCTTGATGAAATTGGAGAATTGCCACTAGGTACACAGGCTCGTTTACTAAGAGTATTGGAAACAAAAGAATACATTCGAGTTGGTTCCTCTAAAGTTCAAAAAACTGATGTGAGAGTAATAGCGGCAACCAATGTCAACTTATTGGAGTTGATACAACGAGGGAAATTTCGAGAGGATTTATACTACAGGTTAAATACCGTTCCTATCAAAGTTCCTGCTCTACGTGAGCGTAAAGAAGATATCTATATTTTGTTTAGAAAATTCTGTATTGATTTCGCCGACCGCTACAACTCAAAACCAGTGTCACTGGATGATGAGGCAAAAAAAATGCTCACCAATTATTCCTGGCCGGGCAACGTGCGTGAACTAAAAAACATAGCTGAACAGGTATCGGTACTTTCCGCAAGTAAATTAATCTCAGCAGGAGAATTGAAGCAATTTATACCTGAGTCATTCAGTAATGAATTACCAATGATCAGCCGTCATAGTGTGCCGGGAGATAGCGGTGATTACAGTGAGCGTGATATTATGTACAAGGTATTGTTCGATATGAAAACAGACCTTAATGATTTAAAGAAAGTCGTTTACGGAATGATTTCTGGAAATACCACATCTGTGGGTCCAACACAGGTAATGCCTGTAAATACTGAGTTGAATACTACTAAGCGAGTTATTAATGGTGACAGTTCTCAACCGCATATTATTGATGCTTCAATGGAAAAGACTATTGAAGTGGAACAAACGTTATCGCTTGCGGATATTGAACGAGACGCTATCATTAAAGCACTGAAAAAGCATCGTAACAGAAAAGATGCAGCACGGGAACTTGGCATTTCTGAGCGTACGCTCTATCGAAAAGTTAAAGACTATAATCTCGAATAACATGCGTTTTGTATTTATTCTCGTTTCAATTCTGTCATTAAGTGGTTGTAATATATACAGTTTCACAGGTGCCAGCATAGATACAAATGTGAAGAAGGTTAGAGTAAAAACATTTTCTAATCAGGCTAACCTTGTTGTTCCGGCTTTAAGTCAGAAGCTTACAGTTACGCTTAAGAATAAATTTATTACCTATACCAATCTGATACTAACCGACGAATCGGACACCGATCTGGATTTTGATGGTGTTATCTCAGAATACCGGGTTACGGCAGTTGCCGCGCAAGCCGGTGAAACTGCTGCATTAAACCGCTTGACTATAACTGTAAACGTAAATTTTAAAAACAACCGCGATCCTAAGCAAAATTGGGAATCTCCATTTAGCCGATTTGCCGATTTTGACAGCAACAAAGACCTTGCAATAGTGCAAGACGCATTAATTAACGATATTGCGGACCAAATAGCAGAAGCCATTTTTCAAAAAGCAGTAGTCAACTGGTAGTGAGCATTCAGGACATCAATAAAGCCATACAGGATCCGGCATTCATAGCCCATCTTTCTAAAGATGAGGTTATGTCATTGCTTCACAAATACCCATATTGTGCATCTCTTCATTTGTTATCCACTAAAATTCTTCATATCGAAAACAACCCCGACTATCAGGCACAACTTGCACACACTGCCGCTTATGCCAACGATCGAAAAGCATTGTTTAGGTTGATATATGAAAGTGGTTCTATTAAAGATTCAGGAGGCAGCATCAGTAGTAAAGAATTCTCAGAAAATTTTGCTGATGAATTTTCTTCATTAATAAACATCAATACCGAAACCGACATCAGCGACAAAGTACTTGAGGCCCAATCTGAATATGCTCATGAAGAAAAGGTTGAAATCAGTAAATCTGAACAGAACTCATTAGAAGAACTGGAAGCACATCATGTGCAACATGTACTTGATGATTTGAGTGCAGAACTTAATTTACTCAGCGAATCCGGCTCCGGTGAAATGGATATGCATCAACAATCTATCGATGAAGAAAATGAAGACGAGTTTGTTGATGAACATCTTGATCCAGAAATGGAATCTAACACAAACCTGATTCACGAGGTTGGAGAACAAAAATTAAACGAAGTATTAAAATCATCCGAACTGGAATCTTTTTCTGCCTCCATGGCATCAGTTGAGGAAATAGAAGATAATAACCCACTGCATTATTCGCAGGAACCTGTTTCTGAAAGCAGTAGTGCCCTTAAGATTGAAGAAACAATTGAACAACTGCAAGATGATTCTTTGCGCGCTAATAATGAAAAGTTGGAAGTAGTTGAAATACTTCCTGAAAATAATATAGACAACGGCAAGAAATCATTTACCGACTGGTTAAAGAAGTTCAGCACTGAAAACAGTAGCAGACTCTTGGCTCCGCCTTCAAAAACCACAGAAGCTCAGAATGCTTCGCAGCAAGAACTCATTACTTCAACTGTTCAAATCATCTCAGAAGAGCAAACAGATGAAGATTTAAATGCCTTGAGTAATCAGTATCATGAAGAACAAGCTACTGTATATTTTAAAGAAACAGAAGAAGATTTAAATCGGATTATTAAGGAAGAAATAAAAACAATAGACGAGTTTGTTCAAAATCAACCGGAGTCGAAAAGATATAACGGAGAACTGAAAGTTTCGGTAGCCGAACTGGCAAAACGCAGCCTCGACGATTCACAGGAAATAATCACTGAAACTATGGCGAGAGTATTAGCTGCTCAGGGTAAATTTAAGAAAGCGATAGACATTCTTGAAAAACTGGTGTTGCTACATCCTGAAAAAAGACTTTACTTTGCAGCCCTCATAGAAGAATTTAAAAAACAGAATTTTTAACCGATGTACACTTTAATTGTAATTCTTATCATCATTGCTGCCGCTTTACTTATTGCTGTGGTATTAATTCAGAACCCTAAAGGTGGTGGATTAGGACAGTCTTTTGGCGGTTTCTCTAACCAAATAATGGGTGTTCAACGCACTACCGATTTTCTAGAAAAAGCTACCTGGACATTGGTTATCAGTATAGCTGCTTTATCACTTTTTACTGTATTCTTTATAGATAAAACAGGTCCTGTTGAAGATAATAAGCCAAAATCGCAATTTGAAGGAGTGGAATTAAGCACACCCGCTGCACCTGCCCAAACGCCACCAAACACTACTACACTTCCTGACAGCGGGAAATAATCAAAACATATTCAAATTATATAAGCCGCTTGAGGAACTTATCAAACGGCTTTTTTTTATTTAAGTATTTGCTTGTTAACGGTAGATTAAAGGAAACGAAGCAGGGTCGCTTTCATGCATCACACCATAAAGTACATCTACAACCCGTTCAATACCGGGTTTGCAGAAATAATCACCATCAGATGCATATGCAGCACGGTTTTCTGCTGCAGTAATCGTAACCGGTTGTGCATCGAGGTAACGGAATATGTCCTGCTCTTCCATAACCTTTTGCAACATATAAGCAGTTGCACCGCCAGGCACATCTTCATCTAAAAACACTATCCTGTTGGTCTTTTTCACCGATTCTTTGATGGCATGATTGATATCAAATGGAACCAATGTTTGAACATCAATCAATTCTACATCAATACCAAGTAGTGATAGTTTGTCGCAGGCAGCTGCCGCAATACGGCATGTGGAACCGTAAGTAACCAGAGTAATATCAACGCCTTCACGCAATACCTCCGGAGTACCAAGAGGCACAGTAAATGAATCTATATTTATTGGTAATTTTTCTTTCAATCTGTATCCATTTAGGCATTCTATGATAAGCGCCGGGTCATCACTTTGCAAAAACAAATTGTAAAAACCTGCTGCCTGAGTCATATTTCGTGGAACGCAGATGTACATTCCTCTGAGCGCATTAATGATCATACCCATCGGTGAGCCGGTGTGCCAAATTCCTTCAAGCCGGTGACCACGGGTACGAACAATTAAAGGTGCTTGCTGTCCATTGGCCGTTCGATATCGTAAGGTAGCCAAATCGTCGCTTAAAGGTTGCAAACCATAAAGTAAATAATCTAAGTATTGAATTTCGGCAATTGGACGAAGACCACGTAAAGCCATACCTAAACCCTGCCCCATAATCGTAGCTTCTCGGATACCCACATCAAAAATTCGATGCTCACCATGTTTTGACTGCAACCCATTGAATCCCTGATTCACATCTCCTATTTTACCGAGGTCTTCGCCAAAAGCAACTAAGCGGTTGTCTCGGCTAAAGGCTGCATCAAAGCAGAAATTAAGAATTTCAAAACCATTCATCAAAGGAGCATCATCGGCATATTGAGCTTTCACTTCAGTAATATTTAAAGCAGCTCTGTCTGAACTACTATATAAATGTGAATTATATCGCTGTTGATTTAATGCATCATAGTCTCCTAGCCAGGCCACCAACGATGCACGTTCCAGAGTTTCCTCAAAGCGTGTTTCATATAAAACATGTTTTGCGATCTCGGTCAGATTACGGCGCATAGGATCAGGCAGTATTAGCAATTCTTGTTTCTTACGTTGTATTAGTTCTGCTGAAGAGCTATTGTAAGAAATTGCATCGAGCAAAGCAGAAAAAGATTCTATTTCAGATTTAATGGGTTGTAAATATTCTGCCCAAGCCGCTTTTTGTTGTTCACGAACATCTTTGGCAGCCTGCTCGGATATGCTTTGTAACTCCTCATCGTTTGAAATGGCATTTTGAATAATCCAAATCTTCATTCGTTGCAAACCATCAAAATCTTGTTCCCATTGCAATCGTTCTTTTGACTTATATCTTTCATGAGAGCCGGAAGTAGAATGACCCTGTGGTTGTGTAATTTCCTGAACGTGAATTAAACAAGGAATATGTGTACGACGAGTCTTATCGACAGCCACCTGATAGGTTTCTATTAAAGCGGGATAATCCCAACCTTTAACTGTGTATATGTCAACACCACGGCCTTGTTCATTTACATAAAAACCGGAACAGATTTCAGAGATGCTCCCTTTAGTTGTTTGGAATTCAATAGGTACTGAGATTCCATACCCATCGTCCCACACAGAAATTATTAGAGGTACCTGCATCACTCCGGCAGCATTTAATGTTTCCCAAAAGTGTCCTTCAGATGTGCTGGCATCACCTATTGTAGCAAACACAACTTCGTTGCCTGCATTTGAAAAACCCTCTTGAATATCATTATTCTTTATGTGGCGGTAATATTTTGAAGCAGAAGCAAGCCCTAGTGCACGAGGCATCTGAGAAGCGGTTGGTGATGCATCGGCAGCAGAATTCTTTTGTGATAAATGACTAATGTTATTACCGGCATGATCCAATAAACGAGTTGCAAAGTGTGCATTCATCATTCGTCCGGCAGAATGAGGCTCCTGATCAACATTAGTATTTGCATATAGTTGTGCAAATAGTTCTTTAACCGTTGCTTGCCCGGTTGCCAGCGCAATGGTCTGATCTCTGTAATACCCTGAACGAAAATCGCCATCTTCAAAAACCTTTGACAAGGCAATCTGAGGAATCTCCTTGCCGTCTCCGAAAATTCCAAACTTGGCTTTTCCCGTCAGCACTTCTTTTCTGCCCAGTAAACTGGCTTCACGACTTAAGTGAGCCAGATAATAATCTTCGAGAACTATCTTTTTAAAAGTTTCAAAGTCTATCTGTTCAGCTGTTAAATTTATTTTTGAAGTAAATGGCATGATATTTTCATTTGTATGCTTACTTTTCCAAAAATAATAAACAAGCATTACAACATCACTTATAACCCACAAACAAAATCATGAAAAAAACCTTAACACTATTTATTGTTACAGTACTAGGATTTAGCGCCTTAGCTCAACAAAAAACCTTTGAAACCGGTAACCAAGTTCCCAAAACTCAAAAACCTACTCCAACGGTTCAAACAGTTGGCCCAGTAATAAGCAATGCTTCCGGCGCTTCCTTTTCGTGGAGAGAAGAAACATTTGACTTTGGTAGTATACCTCAAGGAACACCGGTTACTCACGTATTTGAATTTACAAATACCGGAAATCAACCCTTGGTGATCAGCACAGTAGATAAATCTTGTGGCTGTACTACTCCCAAATGGACAACTGAACCAATATTACCCGGTAAAAAAGGGACTGTTTCAGCAACATATAATGCCGCTTCAATGGGTGGGTTCAATAAAACAATTACTGTACATTCTAATGCTTTAGGAGGTGACAAAGTATTGTTCATCAAAGGAACAGTCATAGAAACTCCTCAACAAAATCAATCTAAGTAATTTGGCACTATCATTGCGAAAAATTAAAAAAACTCATTACAAACTAACTAACAATTATGAAAAAAGTACTTTTTACACTCTTTATGACATTTGCTGTTGTTACAGCAACATTCGCTCAAGATGCAGTTGGCGATTTTAAATTCAAAGAAGAAACTTGGGATTTCGGTACCATTCCTCAAGGAACGCCTGTTAAGCACCAGTTTACCTTCAGCAACATGGGTAAGGCCCCAATCGTTATTCAAAATGTTCAAGCTTCATGCGGCTGCACCACACCAACCTGGCCTAAGGAACCCATACTTCCTGGTAAATCAGAAGTGATTGAAGTACAATACAATGCAGCAAATGCAGGTGGATTTAACAAATCAATCACTATTACTTCAAATGCAGGTACTGCAACGAAAATGTTGTACATCAAAGGCACTGTAGAAGCTGCTCCTAAAGATCAGACTACTCCGGAAAAACAGCCTTCTATGTTGAATACAACACCCAAGAACTAATCTAACTAAATAACCTACAATAAACTCCGTGTAGTGCTACTGCACGGAGTTTTTTTATTTTTACGACCTTATGCCAAAACTTTCCCAAAAAGGATTAACAATGCCGGCTTCCCCAATTAGGAAACTGGTACCATTTGCTGAACAGGCAAAAAAGAAAGGTGTTAAAGTTTATCATCTGAATATTGGTCAGCCTGATATTGAAATGCCTCACGAAGCTATTGATGCTTTAAGAAACATTGATATCAGCATTTTAGAGTACAGCCACAGTGCTGGTAACGAAAGCTACCGCAGGAAACTGGCTGAGTACTATAAGGTTTATGGTATCAACCTCGATCCTGCATATAATATTCTAATTACCACAGGAGGCTCTGAAGCTATCACAATAGCATTAATGAGTTGTATGGATCCGGGAGATGAAATCATTGTTCCTGAACCTTTGTATGCTAACTACAATGGCTTTGCCGTAGCCAGCGATGTGGTAGTTAAACCCATAACATCAAGCATAGAAACCGGATTTGCCTTACCTGGAATTGATGCATTTGAAAAGTTAATAACGCCACGTACTAAAGCAATTTTGATCTGTAATCCTAATAACCCAACCGGTTATCTTTATTCAAAAAAAGAACTGGAAGCACTGCGAGATTTAGTTTTGAAGCACGATTTATTCCTGTTCGCTGATGAGGTATATCGCGATTTTATTTATGATGGCAGAGAACACGTCTCTTTATTAAATATACCCGGCTTAGAGAAAAATGCTGTTGTGATTGACTCTGTTTCCAAGCGTTTCAGTATGTGTGGCGCACGAATAGGTACGTTAATATCCTATAATAAGGAGTTGATGTTGATAGCATTGAAATTTGCTCAGGCACGCTTAAGCCCACCCTCGTTAGGTCAGATAGCAGCTGAGGCAGCACTTGATGCAGAAGACGATTATTTTAATGAAGTAAATGAGGAGTATCTCAGCCGCAGAAATCTGATGGTTAAAATGCTGAATCAAATAAGTGGTGTCTTTTGTCCTACTCCGGGTGGTGCCTTCTATACGATTGCGCGTTTACCAATCGATGATTGTGATAAATTCTGTCAATGGTTGCTTGAGAGTTTTTCATACGAAAACGAGACAGTTATGCTGGCTCCTGCTACAGGATTTTACTCTACAAAGGGGTTAGGTAAAAATGAAGTGAGACTTGCATACGTTCTAAATAAAAACGACTTAGGTAAAGCTATAAAGTGCCTCGAAGAAGCTCTTAAAGTTTATCCAGGTAGAACTAAGTGACACTTATTAACGAGGCAACTTGCATTGCCTTTGATCTGAGCAATTCCATATCCGTATCAACATTATCATAAGTTAATGCCACACCCATTCTGCGGTACTTACGTGAATTTGGTTTTCCAAATATTTTGATGTCGGCTTTAGCAATGAGAGCAGCCTTTTCTATTCCAGTATAATTTGGTTCTGATTTATTGTCTGCTTGAGCTAGTATCACTGCGGATGCTGCGGCTCGTTCCAATGTAATTTCCGGAATTGGTAGTCCTAACACAGCTCGGGCATGGAGTTCAAACTCATTAAAGTTTTGTGAATTGGCCAAGGTTACCATGCCGGTATCGTGCGGCCTTGGAGACAACTCACTGAAAATTACTTCGTGATCTGTCAGGAAAAATTCAACTCCCCACAAACCTGCACCCCCAAGGGAATGAGTAACAGCATTGGCCATAGCACAGGCGGTGTTATATTGTTGAAAAGTGATATTACAAGGTTGCCAGCTTTCCTGATAGTCGCCACGCTCCTGTCTGTGCCCTATGGGAGGACAAAACAAAGTATGTCCATTTTTTTGAGTTACCGTTAAGAGAGTGATTTCAGTATGGAAATTGATAAACTCTTCGATGATAACGACCTTTAAATCACCCCGACTGTTTGTTAATGCATAGTTCCAGGCAGTTTCCAACTCATCGGCATTTTTTACAACTGATTGTCCTTTACCGCTGCTACTCATCAGAGGTTTTATCACACAAGGGAAACCAATTTGTTGTGAATATTCTCTGCATTCGCTCAAAGTATGTGCGTACGCATACTTAGCTGTTCGCAAGTGAAGTTCGCGAGCAGCCAGATCGCGTATAGCCTGACGATTCATAGTGTAGTTGGCAGCTTTGGCAGATGGTACGACCTGTATCCCCATTTCCTCATACTTAAAAAATCGTTCTGTTCTTATGGCCTCAATTTCGGGTACAATGATATCAGGTTTGTGTTTATCTACTATTTCGTCCAGTTGTTTACCATCAAGCATATTTATGACGTTAAACTCGTGTGATACCTGCATTGCAGGTGCGCCGATATATGAATCAACTGCAATCACATACTGACCAAGTCTTTGACAGGCTATCACAAACTCTTTTCCTAATTCGCCAGAACCGAGTAACAGAATTTTTTTACGCATAATTATTATTGTTTAATGTAATCTTCTAGATACTTATATTTTGGCATCAATGCGCCTTCCTCAGCTATTGTAGCTCTTTCGATAACTTCACTTGAACTATCCATTAATTCCTCTACAACATATTCAGTTAGTTTGTCGCCAAATTCTTCAGAGGCTTCACGTGGTAATTCATTCGGTAAATTACTAACGGCCATAATATCAATTACCTGTGGTTGGTATGGTTCTTCTTCTTTTTCTGAAAATGGATTATAGCCAAAAACAGGATTATCGATAGATGTGTCCCTTATAGTTGCGGGAACCGAACCGTTTACATCGCAAGTGATATCAGCAATCACCTTAATTCTGAATTCTCGTGAACGCATATCTTCTTTTGTAAAAAAAACCGGTGCTTTAGGATCCCAGAAAATAGCATTCATAAATAAGTCGGTCACTTTAGTAAAAGGAAGAAAGGCTGATTGATATTGTTCCGGTCTTTTATGAAAATCGTCGCGCCGGAATGGTTTACCATCCTTTCTTTCGTACAATTGACTCGTGTTCAGCACAACATATACCGGTTCATCATAAGTTTGAGTTAAATAATTCTGGACGCTCACCATTCGGATATTCAGTTTCTCCAGTAGTTCATAAACTCCTCTGGCAACCCTACCCGTTCCTGTCACAGCTATCTTAATGGGGGGCAGTTTGATACCTGCATATTGATCTATTAATTCCTTATAACTGCGGCAATGCCAGGCAGGTTTCAAATCAAAGTGCTTGTATCGTTTGCCCCAGGTTAAGAATCCATTATGCGCACCTACTACGCCAGCATAATGGCCAAATCCCAGAATACGTTCACCGGTTTCCCATGTAAGACATTCGTAGTCAATGAGTGTTATAGTTTTCCTGAGTATTTCCTGAAGCATTTTCTTATTATGAGGTTGCTTCTTGATAGTGTGAGAAAAGAACAAATATTTCTTGTTAGAAATAAGTTTATTATAAGGAACTTCTTTAATACCAATTAAAATATGAGCATTGCTAATGTCTTCCTGAACATTAATATTCAATGCCCGGTACTCATCATCGGTGAAACAGCGATATGATGATGGCTGAACAATAAATTCGAGGTTAGAAAATTTATTCATCAACCAAACGCATTGATGAGGCGTGAATGCCACTCGTTTGTCAGCCGGTATTTTTTCTTCTCTAATTAGTGCAAAAACAATCTTCTCCATAATCGAACGAGCGCAAATGTATAGGCAGCCAATCCTAAAAAAAATAATTCTTATCAGGAACCTTATAGGCCTGATAATTGGTTTACATTTACAGCATTAAACCTGGGGCTGACCGGTTTTGACAGCATCGTTCTTTGTAAATCAGCATGCAGAGCATTGCAGGGCAAGCTCTTTAATATCTATCCTGCGACGCCATAACTGGCAACACTTCTTACGCAATGGCTGCCTAATCACGCAAAGCGTGTAGCGCACCTGCTTCCGTTAGTCCCTGTCCGGCGGACTAACACCGGGAGCATCGTCATCCGGACTGGCTCAAAGCTGGCTGCTTGCCGCGAGCGAGACTCTGACAGCAGATAGGTTCAAGGTCCGGTTTGTTTTTCACCTGCCTCGTTCAGAAAACCAAGATTAACTAAGCATGTAGAACGTTTACGAAAATGTTGCCTGGACGCGGGTTCAATTCCCGCCAGCTCCACTTATAAGCACGGTTATTCAACTTGTTGTTAATTATTTAAGACAACTTTTTTTAAACCAATAGCGCATTTATTGGTCATTTGTACCAACGTATGATTACTGAATATAAACTTCTAAAGAAGTTAGAACGCATAAACATAGAACTTCTGGCAGCTGAGTTAATCATTACAACACACTCGCAAAAAAGCGTTTTACTCGATTACAGAAAGAATGTATCAGAAGAGTTGCTACCTCAGGTTGAATGCTTTAAAAGCCATATTAACATCTGCAAACAAAAATTGAGTGAGTATGTCAAGTATAAAAGTTCATTTAAATTAAAAGTAATAGTCCCTGAGAACATAATTATCAATTGTAAACTTTTTTCAGGAAGTATTCAAATCAGCGGCTTGTACAAGCGTCTTGTCTTAAAACAAAAGAATGGTATGATTAAACTAAATGCAGCATATTTTGAAACCAATGAACATAGTTTAGTTGAAACAAACTCAGGTGAAATTAATATTGAAAACAACAATAATAGCATTCGTTATAAGAATAGTCTGACAGCTGAACTGACTTGTTCAAATGGGGGCATAGTTGTTTTTGAATCAGATCTATTGCCTATAAAAATGTTATGACAACTCCGACTCTCTTTGTTTTGATAAGAGAAGAAGGAGACATGTTATAAAAGTAAACCCTACTATACCGCTTTGGCGTTGTAAAATAGATTCGAAGAGACAATTGTATGCAAGTAACAATACAGTTACGGATAACCAATAATTATTGGTCTTAAACCCTTGATAGATGAGCAATATCTGGTATGCTATCATAATCAACATTGGTAAAACACCCAATTCTAATCCTGTTTGTAAGTATTGATTATGTGGGTTATATCGAATTTCGCCATTGGAATCTTTTTTTCCAAGTTCAAAAAAACCAAGGTTGTTCAATTTTTCACTTAATACAGCATCTGAGCGGGTAGTTCCTACACCATAAGGGTTCTTAATCAATTCTTCTAAACTTGCAGTCCACATTATCAATCGTACTTCGTCTCCATGATTGTTTTTATTAGAATTAGAAATAAATGCTTTAGGGTTATTGATATAAGAAGTTAATGAAATAACAGAACTTCGAAAGTCATCTCGAATAAATCTGTTTTGCATAGCGGCAATGGTAAGCAATGAGAAAATAATCAGAGTAAGAGCCGCTAATCTGATTTTTCTCTTTGCTATTATAAGGTACAGTACTATACTCACAAAAGCAATTGAAAGAAATGTAATAGCAGCCAGAGACAGGCTTACCAGAATCATTAAGACTAGAAAACCGACATATAAATAAGTAACTAGATTCTCCGGAATACAATGGTAATATTTAACACCGATCAAAATACCAGATATTGCAACACTGGTAAAAGCCGCATAATAGGTTGGATGATTAATACAGATGTTAGATGCTAAAAAATGTGATAAAGCAACTGGTTCCTGAATTGTAAGCATTACCGATTTTGTTATCCCTGCCAACGATGCAAGTAATACCCCAAAAGCTAAAGAGATAATAATTATATTCAATTTTATTTTAAAATTGGGCCGAAATGAAAAAAAAATGGGAAAAATAAAAAAGGGCAACTTATACTCAAGTCTTCGGGGGCTAAGCACGGAATCCCAGTAAATCAAAGCGCTAACAGCATAAAGCACATAAAATAACAACCAACCATATAATAGTGGTTGCAGATAAAATTTAATACTTCCTCTGTATGCTCCGTAAATAACCACTACAAATAATGGTACAATACCATAAAGTATCCAGGGAGAATATGCACCAATAATAATAAGGCATAGCGCAAGTGAAAGATGATAAAGTTTGGCTAGTAACTCATTATATGTATTCGATTGCATATATTTAATGCTATGTTATGTTGTTATATATAGTCAACAATTTTTTAGATATGGTTTCTGAGTCAATCCCATCGCTAATGAGGCGATCGCGGCCATTACTACGACAACCCTTGTCTCGTAAAACAAATTCCACCCTTTGAGCTATTTCATCGGCTTTCTGTTCTGCTATAAAACAATTTTTAACATTTTCAATACGTACTTTAACATCACCAACATCAACGGACACAATGGGGAGATTGCAAGCAAGTGCTTCCTTTATTACCATAGGACTTCCTTCGCTATCTGAACAAAGTAGTACTAATGCTGAAGCATTAAGGTAAATCGGAATTTCATCAGGTGCAACGCTTCCTGAAAGAGACAAGAGTTCCACATTATTATGATTAAGAAGTTTACAAACCTGGTGAGCTATGTCAAGTCTTTTGATTACAGGATTATTGGCGTTAAAGAAGATGTAATTTTTATCAGGATCTAAATTAAGTTGTTGCTTACAATTAGATGTTTCCAATGGCCTAAATACATTGATATCAATACCGCTGGGCACTACAACAGCTTTTTCTTTACCGTACTTTAATCGTTTGTATAATTCTTCGCTGACGCATATCACTCTCCTAGCCTTTCGGGCAGCATAATAACTCATCCATTTCCCAAGCTTATTTCTTAATGGATTAATATCCTTTGTATCATTGATATCGCTACCCTGAAATGTAACTACAAAAGGCTTTTTATGAAACAATACGGAGAAAAAAGCAGTCACAGTACCATATTGAGCATGAATGATATCGGGATTAAAATTTCGAATGATTTTATGAAACCTCAATAATTCTCTGAAATAATTAACCAAACCAAACTTGGTGTTCAGATAAAATATTTCACATTCCACCCCTGAACGAATAACATCATTAACCTGTCGTTTAGAGAAAATAAACGAAGACGGTGATGAATGATAAGGTATGATGTATAAAATCTTCATTGTTTCTTAATGAATACTTTAATCTTCAATAATTGAAGTAATCTATGAAAATAAATGCCGGAAATAAACAGGATATATGGCATGATAATGCCTTCGTAAATCCAGGTTTTATAAGCCTCGGGGCCGGAACGTACAATCATAGCAGCAAAAGCTACGATACAACCTGTAACACATATTGCTGCTGTTTTATAAATATCGCTTTTTGAGTAATAAACTAAGAATAATGGTGCAAAAAGGAATATTGCCAAAGCTATAGGTCCCAGTAATAAACCATAAAAAGAGAAATTCAAATACCAGGCAGTAATATGATTAATTGTAAATCCCTGTGTACTTGGTAAACCAAGACTGCTAGCATAGTATTCATATGAAGAGGCAGGCCGATCTTGTTCAATAAATTTTGGGACAAATGAATTAAACAGATATTTAAAACTTATAGCTGTTTTTACTGGAATTTGATGATGCAAAACTCCGTAAAGTGAAAAATGTCCTGTAAACATTTCGTTGCTATATAAAACTCCTGTAAGCGCTTTAAGCATTTTTTCCATGAATCCAAGATGATGATAGACTTCAGATGTATGTGGGTTTGAAAGAATCACAGAGTTGTTATTGATAACGACACTGTACTTACCTTGTCTCCAATATTCCATTAAATCGTATTTCTTTATTTGAAGTGTATCACCGTTATTAACTAGAATGGTATCACTATTCAATTCTTCTGATAGAATCTCTTTACTAATTTGTGAGTTATGATGTTGAATAAAACTACGGTCAACACGGTACCACTCAGCTTGTTCAAGGTTATGGGGTGTTGAAATCAAATCAGTAAGTCCAAGTCTTTTTGAAACCAATGGAGTGAGACTTCTGAAGGGATCATTAAGTGCAAGAATAGTGATCCAGATAACTACTATTAGTAAGAGGATTTTTTTATGCTGCAAGAATGACTTATAACTAAGTCCTAGTATTAACAATATGATAAATCCACATAAAAAGGCCTCGTGACGTGAACCAATAAACACTAAATAGACATTACATAGTATAAAGACAAACCAATAATAGACACCAAGATTGACATTACCTATATTACGTATCCGGTTTAATAAAGACAATGCTAAAGGTATGCTCAGACATAGCATCATAGCCCAGCAAGCCAATTGATGGATTGAATAATAAGGTATTCCGGAACTTCTGATATTTAAGTAAACAGACTCATTTAATATGAGAGAATAAGTTATAACATCTTGAACAAGTATGATAGAAACTGTAAGAAAAAACAGCGCAGCAGTTGTATAAAAAAAATCAATCCCTGAATATTGAAATTGAACTTTTATTTGATGCAGGGGAATTAAACGAACGACGAATAGAATCAGCAATTGAAGAACTATGATAAAGACTCCCATTATCCATAAACTAAGAAGGTAATCAATATCTAAGTTAACCGGGAACATTTTGATGAGAAGATAATGGTATTGCATACCAAGCAGCTTACCTAAGCCAGTTATTTGGTCAAAACAAAAGAACCATGCACCTGCAAGTGACCAGTAATATAGTATCAATATAAAAGCTGGAAAAACAACCAGAGGACATTGCATCCATATTTTTCTTTGTAAATAGAAAATTATGCCAGTGATAACTATTATTGACAGTACAATATTAAATGTCATGTTACAGATATCTATTTATATATCTGATTAGAAATCTTACCTTACTCATGCTGTTAAAAATCCGAACATTTTAAGAATGATATTTCGATTTACGTGAGAGTGTATGAAACCAGTTCAATACCAAGAAATAACCTATCATCCAAGTGAGTGAATAAATAAGCAAAGAATAATAGATAGATTGAAGCGAAACCGATAAGAGTGAAAATGCGATCAGAGACCAAACATTGATACCTGTGACAAAAAAAAGAAAGCGACCCTGATATCTGGTAATGTTTGGCAAATGCGACATAGGGGATACAACAAAAGTTATCAGAAACAGTGGAGTTAAATATATTACATACCAGCCCGCTTCTCGCCATTCTTCTCCTAGAATGAGTGCGAATGTTGTCGGTGCAATAGCAGCCATAATCAAAAAGAGAGGCAGACTAAAGTAGGCTGTGTATTTAACTGTTTTATCAAATACCAATGCATTGCCGTTTCCATTATTATAATTCTCGCTCATGTTTTGATAGAGCACTTGTGAAATTGCAGAACCAATAATACCAAGTGGAGCACGCAATACACGGTAAGCCATAGAATATAGTCCTAAAGCTGCCTGTCCATAAAAAAGGTTTATGAGATAATTAATTATTGAGTTTTGCAACATATCGGCAAAGGCATGCAAACTGTTAAAGCCTGGGAAACCCTTGTAGTGAATTATTAATTTTATGATGACAGGGGTTTTCCATTTTGAAAATGCCTCTATGATGTGATATGCACTAATCATAATAATGGTAATCGCCGATACGGCTTGACTGGTTACATAACCATAAACTAATCCTGAATGGTGAAAACCCAAGTAATAAAACAGAACAGGAAAAACAGCAAATGACAATGACTGAATGATTCTTAGTATAGAAACTAATGTGAATTGTTTGCGTCGAGTGATGTAAACAATCATAGCTTGAAATATTCCGCTACTCAGAACACTAATGCCTGCCAGAAGTAAATAGTCCTGTAGTTCCTCAACACCTAACCAACTAGCCCAATAGAAACCACTGAACCAAAAAATGATAGATGTTATCAGTGACAAACTAAGAGCAGAAATCAAACTGATACAAATCAGATGTAAAGCATCCTCATCTTTTTCAGGTAGCATAATGGCCAATTCATAGCGTAATGTTGCTATTACAGCTATGGTACTAACCAGGCTAAAGTAAAGTGTAAATACACCGAACAATGATGCGGAATAATAGTATGTGAGTAGGGGAGCTGCAAGCACCTGAATGGCCTGGGCAATAGTAGTGCCGCTGAGTGTGGTGATAATATGTCTAAATAACGCCGACGAAGCGTATTTACGAAACAGTTCCTTGAAAAAGTCCGGTATCAACGAGTATATATTCGTTCAATTATTTCCACCACTTTCAAACCTTCTAAGGCATTGGTAGTAGCGCTGGACTTTCCGTGAAGTGTTTCCACCACATTATCTATTATGTAATGATGATTAGCTGCGCTTCCTTTGTATGAACCGTAATCGTTTGGTGGATTAGAAGGTGCAAGTTCAGGCATGTTGTAATCTTTTATATGGCAATACTCAACCTTGTCCATGTATTGTCCACCAACTTTTACACTACCCTTTTCACCAATAATTGTGATGCTGCTTTCAAGATTTTTATCCCACACCGAAGTGGAGTAATTAAAAGTACCTAAACCTCCATGATTGAACTCAAAATTTACAAAACCGGAGTCATCAAAGAATTCTGTATTAGTTTGGTGTGTGAAATTGTTGAAACGAGACTGAATATTTTTAATGTCACCGAAAAGCCAATACATTATATCGATAAAGTGACTGAACTGAGTAAATAATGGTCCGCCGTCTAAAGTCTTAGATCCTTTCCAACCGCCTTTTTTATAATAGCGTTCATCACGATTCCAGTAGCAATTAATCTGCACCATGAATATATGACCCATTAACTTTTGTTCAATAACAGATTTGAGCCATGCCGTTGGTGGGCTATATCGGTTCTGCATCACACAAAAGACCTGTCGTGATACCTTCAATGATTTAAAAATAACCTGTTCGCATTCTGCCTTGGTTAAGCCCATCGGCTTTTCACACACAACGTGTGCACCATATTCTAAAGCCATCAAACTTAACGGTGCATGTAAACCGTTAGGTGTGCATATATTAACGACATCAATATTTTTTTCAATCTGAAGCAAAGCTTCTAAATTTTTATAGAAAGGCACAGCATATAAATCTGATGCTTCAATTTTTTGTTTTTCATCAATATCTGCAACAGCAACCAGCTCAGCGTGTTCATTACGTCTAATCATCTCGGCATGTCGCTTCCCGATGTGACCAAAACCTACAACAGCAAAACGTATTTTTTGTGGACTCATTTAAAAATCAAAATAGGTATTAAAAAGGTTTGTACGGATGCCAAAACTAATAAAATTGGCTGCAAGATTTGATGCAATTGAATCACTGACACTGCGATGTTGAATGCCGAGGTCAAAAGTTGTTCGATTGATGGGTAATAAAAGATAGTGAATTGTAAATCCTGCATGAATAATATCTGTTTTAATACCCTGCAATAAAGTGTTATTGTAAGATTTAGGAAACCCGGAAATCTGGTAATCACTTATAAAAATGTTGCTTCCTTCGTGCATTCCTTCTATGTCTTTTCCAACTGTGGCATATGTTATCAGCAAATCTGCCGACCACCGTTTGTTCTCATAAAATAATGAACCTACCCACTCCCTGAAATTTGCTCCAAGTGGATGTGCAAGAGGTTGCTGCATAGCGGTATAACTCTGAGAAGGAATTTTGTGTGCATATGTATACGGCTGAGCCTGATTCATTTCCATTCGCCAAACAAAACCATTTAATCCAAAAGCATTTAACCACTTTAATCCCATCTGCAAAGCAGTTTTATTTCTGTAGAATCCTTTTTGAGTTGAGCGGCCAATGTCTAAATCATCCAATAAAAACTGTGCATATGCATGCAACGATGAAATGATTTTGTAACGAATATTTAGCCCTATCAATGAGTTATCAGGAGATCCTAAATAGTTTTGAGTAGCGTGGTAAAAAATAATCGGATTCAAATAGTTAATCTCAAACCCCCGACGACCTGCAGAATCTGCATCGGGCCATACCACAGTTTCAAAAAGTCCCACCTCAAGATTTTTATGCGGAAAGAAATTGAGATAATGTGTTGCAAAGTATTTCTTATCGTAGCCTTGCGACAACACTTGACCTCTTTGATAATTATTCAATGTTGCATAAATCACCGAGTAATGAATTCGTCCGAAATGTGCACTAAGTCTGAGGTTGAAATATGGTGAAGTGTTATCCGACAGTAACATGGAACGGTAGCCAAAACCTATATGATTTCTGTTTTGTCCAAAAGCCATATCAAAAAATCGATTTGGTTTATACATTAACATAGATTCTGCCCACCCGTAGTCAAACGATTTCTTATTCACCAAACCTTTAACTCTACCCTGTCCGGGGACAACTCCTGTATCACCTACAAAAGAACTGATATATTGAGGGAATGTACTTTGGCTTTCATAGTATGCCGTGTGGAAATAAATCTTCGAGCCTATAAAGCCATATGCCTGAATACCACGAACATTATTATAAAAGTTACTCTCATTAATTTCTTTACCTAAAGAGATATTCATCAATGGATTGATATGAATTGAGAAAGGCTTATAACTATAATTAACCCATCCTTTTGTCTGAATATCCTGCAACCAATTCGGTCCGGGTGTTTTCAGACTATCCGTTGTAGAATATTTAAGTGGATTAAATTGAATGAATGGCTTCATTGTTAAAGAAACGTAGAGTGTATCTTTTGACTGAAGCTCAAAACGGTTAGTAAAATAATGTTGTAAAGGCAACACTCCCTGTTGCCCCGAAACAGTTAAAGTGAATGCGATACAGATGAAAAATAAAAGTCTAAACTGCATGCTCATCTCCTTTAAAAATATTAGCAATGGTAAGGAAGATAATTTTTATATCGAACCACAAATTCCAGTTTTCGATGTAGTTCAAATCAGCCTGAATACGTTTTTCCATAATATCAGCAGTTTCAGTAGAACCTCTGAAACCACGTACCTGTGCCAAGCCCGTAACACCGGGCTTTACATTATGACGCGACATATATCTCTCAATGGAATTCTTATAGGCTTCATTCAGTTTCAGAGGATGTGGTCGTGGACCTACCACACTCATATGACCTAACCATACATTGAAAAACTGAGGTAATTCGTCCAGGCTCCATTTGCGTAAATATTTACCTACAGATGTCACACGGACATCGTTAGCAATAGCCTGAGTATAATCATCATCCTTTTCAGTAACAGTCATGGTGCGCAGTTTATAAATTTTAAACGTGCGATAATTAAATCCTGAACGATTTTGAATATAAAACACCGGTCCGCGTGAAGAGAGTTTGATAAGTATAGCTAAAACAGGTAGCAACCAACTTAACAACAGCAAAATAACAAGAGAAGAGAATAAAATATCGAAAATGCGTTTGAACAAACGATTCCACGTACTGCGCAATGGATTAGCATTTACCGAAATAACGGGTATAAAACCGAACATGCTAATGTCGAGACGACGCTGTAAAAGAGATGTAAAATCAGGTACTATTTTAAAATTGACGAAATGTGTTTCACATTCCACCATTACTTCAGAAATTTTATCGAACTGATCTAATGGAAGTGCACAAAATACATCTTCAGTTTTTCTGTTTTGAATCATTTGGATTGCCGACTGTAAATCATTCGATTTTGTTGTGTCTCCATAGATACCCAGCGATTTGTAGCCAAAGCCCTTATAAGAATTGAGTACATCATTGATGCGAATCGCTGTTTCATTATTACCAATAACAATTGCTTTCCTGTAATGCTTTTCTGAAGTGCGGCGGCTTATAAGCATTATTGTAAGAATAGTGTGCCAGATGAAAGTGAGGAATGTTATACTGATTAACCACACTATTATAAAAATGAATGGCAGTTTTTGAAAATGAATGGTGAAGTGAATGAGTGCGAACAGAAGCCACAAGAAAAAAAGTGCCTGAAAGATGTTTCTCAATACTCTCTCATATCCTTCAACTCTGTTCAGGTTGTAAACCTTTGAACGAAAACATATGTAACCCCAGGCCACAGAAGCAAATACCATTACTGAGATGCTTATACTGATTCCTTCATTAAATAATTGTTGACTTATGTATGCCGCTAATGGTACAATCAATAAATCACCAATGAAACTGGTCACTCTGAATAACCTGAACCTTTTGGCAAGCATTAACTCTTATAGTGTTATTTTACTGATGCCGTAAAGGTATGGTAATTACATTTCCAATTCGGTTGGTTTATCATTTTTTGGAATAACTCATCGTACTGTTTCAAAATTTTTTCCCAGGAATAATGGTTAGAGATTCTCTCAGGAGCTTTTTGCCTCAGCACTTCAGCAAACTCAGTATTTGTAAGTACGCTGTCAATAGCTTTTGTAATGGAATTAGGCTCGGATGAATAATACAATCCGAATTTATCCCCATCAAGCATTTCACGGTTAAATACATTATCGTGAGCCAATATGCAACAACCATATCCGAGTGCCTTAAGTAAAGATGGATTAGTTCCTCCAAAAGCATGACCGTGCATATATGCCAGGCAATTTCGGTATAAAGCTTTCAACTGTATCGGGTCTTTGATGTATCCTGTAAAAATGACTCTATCGTTAGCTTCATTTTTAATTTGATCAAAATACTTGTCTTTATACGGTAAATCCCCGACCACAATCAACTGCTCTGCTTTTGAATTTTTAAACCCCTTTATAATCTCAAGCAAATGATTATCAGGTATGATTCGACCTACACATAAAAGGTACTTGCCAGCCTTCACATGCTGGAAATTTAGCAGAGGTATATTTTCAGTTTGAATTCGTGCGCCATAAGCAATGCTTATGCTATCGGCCTTAAATTCATTTTTATAATACGATTGAATGGCATCGGCATCGCTGATAAGCACATCGAAATTTCGAACAGTAAGCCTGGCTGAATTATAAAAGACTTTGGCCGCCATGCCTTTCCATTTTGGACGCAACCAATCCAACCCGTCTACATTAATGGCGGTACGTTTATTAAACATTCGTGTCAGAGTGCCAAAGATTCCATTTGCTGTACTTGCATAAAGCAAAATGTCATAATCCTTAAATAAAGCGTGTATAGTAGATTGTAAAGTGTGAGACCATTGACTTAAAAACTTGGTTTCTATGGCTGAAAAATAATGAATATAAATACCGTTGATTTCTTTTTTGCGCTCTGTTGTTAATTGTTTGTGGGTGTAAACATGAAACTCATACTTGTGAGAAAGTCCTTCGCATAATTCTTTAACCCATGTTTCAAAACCACTGTAAACGACAGGATAACCACGAGTGCCTATGATTGCAATCTTTGTCTTTCTAATCAATTGATTCTTCGTTTAATAGCTGAAATAATATTTCGCTGCCTGCCTAAATTCAATAAGATGGCTATTAATAACTGAAAGGGTAAATACAACAGATAAAATAATAGCAGAAAAATGTTTGGAAACAGCTTTATGCTACTGTAGCCAAACTTATGAGCAACCTGATCATTAACATTCTGACAAATAAAAACTTCCGCAGTGTTAAGGCCTCCTTTCTGCCAGGCACCTATTCTTGAGGAGTTTAAACCCTGTTCATTGCTGTCTTTTGAACTTGATGAACCGGTTAATGGTACTTGTTCCATGTTAACTTCAAAATCAATATTACATGCATTGCAAATTTCTTTTAAAGTGTTAACCGGCGACGAAACTAAATCTTCGTAACGTACAGTAAACAAATGATTATTCCATGCATTTGAAACCACTGCATTCCAAATTTTACTGATTGTATAGGGATGATAGTTAAAATATGCACGAATTGTTTCCTTCCAGGGAATAAACACGGCACCCTGAGAAGCCCTGCGCCACTTACGTTTCTGTGACAACAAGACATCTCTTGGATCACGAACTATATGAACAAAAAAGGTAGCAGGTAAAATGGATTCAATTTGTTTTTTATAAAAAATATTTTGAGGTGTTTGTTCGCAAATAATTTCACTATTGCTTTTTATCATAATGTGCTCCAGAACAGCTCGGTAGACCATACCATTCGTATCTGGTTTATATTTATCAATTATGTCATTTGCTTCAACCAAAAATTCATTACCCGAAGTTGCGTCGAAGAAACCATTCTGTATAATACGTAACAGGTAAACTGCTGCCTCCAGTTTTTTACCTATATCAACTTTTTGTTCAGCATCATACCTCTCAAAAAAATGCAACTCAGGCAGAGATAAAACTTTGCTGTGGTTATTCATCATTCTACTCAACATGGTAGTGCCGCTTCTACTGTTGCCAACAATATATATGACTCGTAAACTCAATTCGGTTAAAAATTAAAAATGCACTTCTTGTTTTGTTTATGACAAGGCTTTATATATTGCAATACTAACCGTAAAAACATAAATGATATGGCCGCAAAAGTGATTCGACAAAATATTACTTTGAACACAACTCCCGACAAAGTATATGAAGCATTCTTAGATTCTCGTAGGCACACTGCAATCATTGGTAGTAAAGCTAAAATGAGTAGAAGACCTGGAGCAGAATTTTCGGTTTACGATGGTTATGCTATTGGTAATAATGTGGAGTTGATACCAAATCAGTTAATCAGACAATCCTGGCGTGTCACAGACTGGCCTGAAGAAGCTGTGTCCGAAATCAAGTTGGAGCTAGAAAAAACTCATCTAGGCACTCGAATCGTATTCAGTCATAAAAACGTTCCTCCTCAGTATTTTGATTCGATTAAACAAGGATGGATAGACTTTTACTGGATTCCCATGAAAAAATATTTCTCAAAGAAGTAATCAAGCAAAATCCTGCATGACCAGATCGGATGAAATAGCGGCACCCATTAAACACAATGGAATGCCACCTCCCGGATGCACACTACCTCCACAGAAATAAAGCCCTTTGATATCGGATGAAAAATTTTTGTGCCTGAAAAATGCAGCCATTCTGTTATTGGAACTACTACCATACAATGCTCCCTGATAGGACGATGTTTTCAATTCAATACTCCTTGGATCAAGTATTGATTCATAGTTCAACAACGATTCAACATCCTCATTTAACAATCGGGATAATTTATTCAGAACATTTTTTCTTGTGTGTGCAATAATTGTATCCCAGTCTTGTCCCGTATTAGGTGGAACGTTAATCAGCACAAACCAGTTTTCGCAGTTTTGAGGTGCATCTTTTTTAATTTTTTTTGAAGTGATGTTTACATACACAGTAGGATCGTTGCCAACTGTTTTCTGTATAGTGATGGCCTCAAACTCCTTTTTATAATCTCCACTAAAAAAAATATTGTGAACATCCAATTGAGGAAATTCTCTCTTTACACCCCAATAAAAAATCAATGCAGAGCCTGAGCGCGGCTGATTAAGAACACGGTGTGGTTTTGGTTTATCGGATAATAATTTGTGATATGTTGGATACACATCCATATTTGAAATAACAATATCCGAAGGGTATTCTGATTTATTTGTTTGAACACCTTTTGTTCGGTTATGCTGTGTCAAAATTTTAGTAACACGTTCATTAAAAACAAAATGAACCCTCATCTCTTTGGCAAGTTCATACAAAGCATCAGCAATAGCAATCATGCCACCAACAGGTAGATATGCCCCAAGATTAAATTCAAGGTGTGGTATCAAATTAAGTGTAGCAGGTGCCTGATATGGGTCTGAACCATTGTAAGTAGCATAACGGTTGAACAATTGTGCTACGTATTTCGATTTAAAATGGTGTTGATTGTATGCAGCCATTGTATCAAACATATGTAAGGAAGGAAGTTTGGGAATAGCTTTGATTGTGGTACTTCGTAAATATGTTTTTAGTTTATGTAGTGAATGTTTTAGAAATACAGGTTCTGTTATTTCATACACTCGTTTGCTCTCATCCAAAAAACTTAAAGTACTTTCTCTTGGCTCACCACATTTGAGATCAAGTTCTTCAGCAAATTTTTTCAGATCGGCAAATGCGGTTATTTCCTTACCATCTTCATAAAAATATTTACAAAGAGTATCCAGTTTTAAATAGTTGAAGTAATCCTTTGGATTCTTACCGCACAATTGAAAAAGATCATCGACCAAATGTGGCAGAGTGAACAAGGAGGGACCGGCATCAAACCTGTACCCCAACGCACTGACACTGGAGAGTTTTCCACCCGGGTAAGAATTTACCTCAATTACAGTTACTTCAAAGCCGGCTTGAGCCAGTCTTATAGATGCAGCAATGCCGGCTATGCCGCTACCAATTATCAGAACCGATTTTTTACTCATACCTCGGCTCTAACACCAAGAATATTGCATTGTTTACGCTTGAGCTGTTGGTCCACCAAATGTGAAAGGCAAATTGGGAGATTGTTCCATATCTACTATTTCGCCATTCACGGATTCATACTTCTTAATATTATCTGCTAATGCACGCATCAAACGCTTGGCGTGTTGAGGAGTTAGTACTATTCTGGCTTTTACTTTTGCCTTTGGCACTCCTGGCATCATTCTTATAAAGTCCAACACAAACTCCTGATTAGAGTGTGTAATTATGGCAAGATTTGAATAAATGCCTTCTGCTATTTCTTCGCTTAGTTCAATGTTAATCTGATTCTCGTTCTGATTATTCTTGTTTTCCATGAAAATTATTTTATGCAAAAGTATCTGAAATAAAAAAAGCCCCCTCTCTGATGGAGAGGAGGCTTTCAAAAAATCTAATTCAGTAATTAGTTGCGGTTAACAACAACTTTACGCACTACTTCCTCTGTACCTAATTGAACACGTATAGTGTAAACGCCATCAGCAAGAATATCATTCATGCTTACAGGAACATTCACATAACCATTAATAAAGGTTATTTCTTTGTTCATTACACGTTGTCCGATGATATTAAAGATTTCAAAGTTTGCATTATTGTAGTTAGCACCTTCAAACATTAACTCAACATTAAATGAGCCATTGTTTGGATTTGGATAAATGTTTATTCCATTTCCTTGAGAGTTAATCTGATCAATGCTTGTTGTTTTGAAACAGTCAGTTGAAAGTGATATTGGTTCGGAGAACTTCGAAATACCGCAGCTGTCTGTTACAAATATTCTGTATCCACCCCAAGTGGTAGCAGTATAAGTGTTGCTGTTAGCACCTGGAATAGGATCAGCGGCATTATACCACTCATATGTGTAGCCGGCACCATAGTTGGTTGTACTTAACAGTACAGTTTGATTAACACAGTTGCCAACTGTTATTTCTGGTTTATCGAAAGTACTCAATTCAACTAAAACAGTGTTTGAAGTGTCAGCACAACCTGTAACCGTATCAGTTGCAATAACAAAATAATTTCGGACACCTGGTGTATTAGGTTGATAGGTTGTTCCACCATCTTGAACAATAGTATAACCCTGACCAAACTGACCGCGAATCCACGTGTATTCAACATCAGTTATCGTATTTGCTGACAAGGTGATGTTAAATGCCATATGACAAGATGCCAACGGTCCTGTTGGAGTCACGTTTACATTCACTTCGCTGCCAACACCTGTAATAGTTGCATCATAAGTTGAGCTACATCCGTTAATATCGGTTACTGTTACTGTATACTCATCACTTTGAATATTGGTCAAATCCTCAGTTGTAGCACCGTTACTCCAGTTGTATGTGTATGGCGAAGTACCTGAGTCGACAGAAATATCGATTGATCCGGGAACACCACAATTTACATTGTTAGAAATTCCTGACAATACAACAGCAGGAGTACCAGGCACTAAAATAACATCAGAAGCTGAGCAACCATTATCATCGGTTACTGTGATATTATAAGTGTTTGTTACTAGGTTGAATAAGTCTTCATCAGTAGAGCTATTTGACCAGAGATATGTAGTCGTACCATTACCAAATGCTGTAATATCAATAGCTCCATTTCCTTCTCCACAAGTTTCGTCAGTAATATCACTCAAAATAGTTACACCTATTGATGGGTCAACAGTTGCTGAAGTTGTAGCTGTACATCCTGCAGCGCTGGTTACTGTTACGTCATAACTATCTGCTGAAAGATCAGATAAGTCTTCATTCGTTGAACCATTTGACCAAGAGTAAGTCAATGAAGAACCTCCACCAGCGGTTAAATCAATTGCACCGTTATCTAATCCGCAAGAAGTAGCAGTTGCACTTGCATTGGCAGTTATCTGCTCTACAGTAGTAGTTTTGGTAGTAACGTTGCAGGTTTCGAGTGTATATGTAATCTCGTAAGGACCACCAACACCGGCCGCAACAGGGTTAAATACAGAACCGGTTACACCTGGTCCTGCAAATGTTCCACCAGGAGTTACCGGAGTTAAGGTTACTGCTGATGCACCGTTACAATATGCTTCTTCAAGACCACTAAAATCGCTGCTAGCCAAAGGACCTAAGTCTGTTAGAATAATTGGCGTTTGTGCTCCTGGCGCAGTATAAGGATCTAACTGAACATAATATGTTGCACCGGGAGTCAGGCAAGTTAATTCTAAGTATGATGAGAATTGTGCGCCTCCATTTGCAAGGAAATTAGCGTCATCATCATTTGCTGCTACAAGAGTAGCACCACCGTTCAGAATAGCATCGCAATCTGCGGCACTCCAAATGCCTAACTGAGTATCAAATCCGGGTGAGTGAACTGACACATGACCACTTGCCGGAGCTTCGAATGTAAACCAAAGCGTATTACTGATTGAAGAGATACACCAGCCGGTTGTTGTTTCACAACCTGTTGCAGGTGGAACAGGCTCTCCGGCTTCAGTAGAACCTAGCACTGTATTGAAAGGACCATTAATTCCAATATTCAGTGGTAATGCACCGCAAACATTATCATACGCTGGTGGAAATTCGCAAGTAACAGACATTGAAAAATCACCGCTAGAAGCAGTAAAACCGTTTACATAAATGTAATAAGTAGTTCCAAGTACTGATTGGAAAGTAACCTGAGATTGCAATCCACAGAAATCATCATTACCTGCAACGCAAGTAAACGCATCACAAGAACCCGTAAAAACATTAATTTTTGAATCATAACTTGTACCATTACACAATGATAAGGTAACAAAAGAACCATCACCATCTAAAGTATACCAAACACCATTAGATTGAGGCGTAGTTCCACAAAAAGGAAGTCCAGCATCAGGTGTTGCATATACAGTAGATCCGCTGATTGTGTCACCACAATTTACCGCAATAGCAAATTGGCAAGAATCATTTGCTGGAGGTGGTACAGGGTCATTACATTCAATAGATAACATGTAATTATTTTTTCCACTTCCACAAAGATATGTTTCATTGAAATCAAATTGTGGTAATGCTACAACCCAATAATTACCTGCCGGTAAATTTCCGGCAAATGATATAGCTTCACATTGCTGTGTAGCAGCAATATTATTTAATGGTACACCTGCAGGTGGACATCCGTTGGCTGCATCAAAAATTAAAATCTGACCAAGGAACGCCGCATTAAGTGTAACATCAACACTCTGTGTTTGACTAATATTTAACAGATACCAGTCTGTGTCACGAGTATTACCGTTCCACCAAGCAGTACCTGCTATGGCAGCACCGCAAGACACAGTTTCAAATGCATTTGGTGAAGAATTACAACCCCCATTATTGTCTTCGCCACAAGCCTCTTGCTCAACATAATTAGATAGAGGCAAGGGATCTAAACAACACAATGTTCCAAAAAATACAGAGCAAGAATAGGGAGATTCTTCTCCACCAGCACACACAGCCTGTACCTGAATTTCATATTGGGTACATGAGTCGAGACCTGTTAATTCAAATGGAACTGTTGTAGTGTTAATTGGATTAACCCATGTAGCTACAGTTTCATCTTCACTAGGAAGCTTATAACGAACATTATATGATTCTGCACCGGTAACCCAATCCAACGTAACAGATGCGAAAGTTTGTCCGCCGAGATTCACTATACCAACTCCGGGACAAGTTCCACCGGGTATTACATTAATTGAATAATCTTCTACTTCACCAAAGGTAGTATTTCCACAAGGAGACACCGCACCTGTAAAGGTAATGCGTACACGCATTCTGTATGTGCCCGGAGTTTGATTGCCTGGAACAGTAATTTGTCCAATATAAGGACCTGCACCAGGAGATCCGGTAACAGGTATAGTTTCACCCGGATCATTAAAGTCTAAATCGGCATTCCAGTCTATCCAAACGCCACACTGGTCGTCGACATAAGTATTGACACCGTTTTCAACGGTTACCTGAGCGCAAGCGCCTGCTTCAACATCGAAAGAAACAGAACTACTGTAATTCGTATAACCTCCCGGCGTACATCCCGTTGGATTGCTTGTAGTTCCAATAGTTACATTGGAAATGAATTCGTCACATATAGTAGTGGTAGCTGTACAATAACAAGCAGATGCAAAAGTATATGTGAATGAATAAGTACTTGTATCACCTCCTGGGCATACTGATTGTACCTGTACCTGATAAGTTTTACAAGTATCTATACCGGTTAAGGTAATTGATGTATTGGTTGTATTAATAGGATTAGCCCATGTTGAAACAGATACATCTTCTAAAGTGGTCTTATAACGAATGTTATAGGATTCAGCTGTAGCAGAAGCATTCCAGGAAATATCGGCTGTAGTTAAAGTAATATTTGAGGCAGTTATACCGGTTACACCAATACAGGATGGTGGTGGTCCAACTGCTAAAGTATAATCCTCAATTTCTCCGAATGTGGAAGTAGCACAAGGATCTTCAAAACCTGTATTGAAATATAATCGAACACGCATCCTGTAATTACCATCTGCTACAGCCGGAATATTTACGTTAGCAACAACAGGTGAAGCAGACAAGTCTGCTTGTGAATAAAACAACTCACCGGGATCGTTAAAGTCTAAATCCTGGTTCCAGTCAACGAAAATAGAAATATCATCGCCTGTAAATAAATTACCTACTTCCACTGTGATAACTTCTGCAGTAGAAGCGCTAACATTATATGATAATGAGGTATAATCATTAAACCCTCCTGTTGTGCATCCTGTTGGGTTTTGATTAGTTCCTATAATTACATTAGAAATAAACTCATCGCATATTGTTGTAGTAGGTGTACAATAACAAACTGTGTTGAAAATATAAGACGCAGTATAAATAGAAACATCACTTCCACAATCTACCTGTACCTGAATTTCATATTGTTCGCAGGTTTCAAGACCTGTTAAATCAATTGAAGTGCCGGTTTGATTGATTGGATTAGCCCAAGTGCTTACTGAAGTTGGATCACTAACTTTCTTGTAACGTACATTATAAGATACAGCACTTGCAGGAGCACCCCAGCTTATTGTTGCAGAACCTACAGCATTATTGCTTAATGTGTATGAGGCAAAAGATGTAGGTAAACAACCAGCAGTTGCTACAATGTTAACTAAATATAACTCCGCTTCTCCCCAGGTGATATTATCACAAGGTAGGTTAGCGGACGGGAATATCTCTTCACTGCATTTTACTAACATTCCTGTTTGTCCTAATGTAGCCGTTGATGGCACGGAAATAACTGCATTCTCTGTATGAGGACCTGTAGTTGATGCAGAACTGTTATAAACTGTTTCAGTAGCATCATCAAAAACACCATTTTGATCGAAGTCTATCCAAACTTTAAAACCATTCCCAAAATTGCCACCGCAAGTGATTGAGGTCAGAGTTAAAGGATAATCCAACGCCTGTCCTAAATCCGGAATAGAACTTAAATCAGTATAGTTTTGATATTGAGAAGGAATAGATGGTACACCCGGTGCAGTGGAAGCCGGAGAAGTGCAGGTAGTTGTATTATTCAGCGTAACAGTATTACCGGCTAAGGTAACGTTACCAATATCTTCATCGGCTATGCTGGTAGCACCACCATAAGGAGCCGTAGCAGAGCAATAACAAGCCCAGAAAGGAGACATAGCAACAGATATCGTATTGGATACTGCACTTAATCCACTTGGAGCGCAATTAGTTATTATACGATACTGTGTAGCCACAGTTTGGCTTAAAGTATAAGATGAATTTGTAGCACCGGAAATATCTGCCCAGCTTGTACCGCCATCAGTTGAACTTTGCCAGATGTAAGTTAGTCCTAATTCACCAGTTGATAAACCTGTTGCTGAAATCGTGAAATTCGTTCCTGAACAGGCATTGCTTGGTCCGGATGCAATTCCGTCATTAGGGGTTCCTGTGCAATTAGTTCCTTGTAGTAACTCAAAAGTATAATCTTCTGCTTCTCCAAATAACCAAGTAGTTGCACAAGGATCGGGAGTAGTTTGATTATATGAAAGATAAACACGCATACGATAAAAACCGGGAGGTGCAACCCCACTAGCAAGGAAAGAACCTGTTTGAGGATTAGTCATATTTGGTCCGTTAAACCCTTGCTGAAATACTAATTCATCAGCATCGTTAAAGTCAAAGTCATTATTCCAATCAATGAAAACAGCAACATCATCATTAGCAATAAAAGTGCTGATGTTTAGGCTTATTGATAATGGAATATTTTGGGCTTGAATACCGCTAAATGTCACAGAGCTGCTAAAGTCTGAATAGGTAGAACATCCCGATGGATTTGAAACACCGTTTACGGTTACATCAGTAATCCATTCGTCCTGGGCTAAAGCACAATCAAGGCCTGTGGTTGGTACACAATACTGTGCGTGCAGATTAGCTTGACTAAGCACAATGAGAAAGACAGCAAGTCCACTCAATCGTAATAGTCTACCAACAAGTTTTGTAAATGTTTTTTGCATAAGTAGTTTGGTTGAGGTTAAAAGATGGTTTTTTTAAAATTTCAATGCGGGTAAATATAGTTAGTGAGTTGACTTATGCAATACTCAACACCATTTAACAACTATTTTGTGCAAAGAATGTTGATAAACAGTTTACCGAAGTACTTTTACAGCCTGCAAAATGATTAAAGAAAAAGAAATTTTACACACACTTAGCCGTGTTCAAGACCCGGACATAAAAAAAGACCTGGTTACGCTGAATATGATTCGTCATGTTCAAGTAAATGGAAACATCATTTCATTTACTGTTATGCTCACAACACCAGCCTGTCCATTGAAAGAAAAAATAAAGAACGATTGTTTACAGGCACTTCAGGAAGATTACCAAGACCGCTATCAATATCAGATAACGATGGATGCAGAAGTAACTACAAACCGTGACCGTGAAAACATTTTACCTCACGTTAAAAACATTATCGCTGTAGCCTCAGGCAAAGGCGGTGTAGGGAAATCAACCGTTTCAGTAAATCTTGCACTGGCATTATCCCGTGCAGGTGCCAAAGTGGGTTTATTAGATGCTGATATCTATGGACCATCCATTCCTATCATGCTCAATATAAAAAATGAGAAGCCATTGATGACTGTGGTCAACGGTAAAAACTATATGTTACCCGTTCAGCAATATGGAGTGTATGCTCTAAGTATTGGCTTTTTGGTGGATGAAAAGCAGGCAGTCATCTGGCGCGGACCTATGGTTTCATCTGCACTGCGTCAGTTTATTTCCGACTGTTGGTGGGGTGAGTTGGACTACCTGATTATTGATCTGCCTCCTGGAACCGGCGATGTGCATTTGACTTTAGTTCAAACTTTACCATTAACGGGAGTATTGGTTGTAACCACACCACAAGATGTTGCACTTGCCGACGCTCGCAAAGCATTGACCATGTTTACTCTCGACCAGGTTAAAGTTCCAGTGCTTGGTGTTATTGAAAATATGGCCTGGTTCAGTCCTCAAGAATTGCCTGAAAACAAATACTTCATCTTTGGTAAAGGAGGAGGAGAGAAATTAGCTTCTGAATACAATACATCATTGGTAGCACAAATACCACTGGTCCAAAGTATTCGTGAAGGTGGCGACACCGGAATACCTGCAGTAATCAGTCAGGATGAAATAACTAAAGAGGCTTTTGATCAACTTGCCAAACATGTTGCACAAGCTGTAGCCATCAGAAATGCTACTTTTGAGCCTGCCGAAACTTTATAAATAATATATGTCAGCAACTGCAAATAACAAATCAAGTTTGATAGAAAGGGTTGAAAAATCTCTAGATAGTATAAGACCTTATCTTCAGGCAGATGGCGGTAACATTAGTGTAGTAGATATCACAAAAGACATGGTTGTAAAACTGAAACTGCTTGGCAACTGCGAAACCTGTCCTATGAGTTATATGACTATGAAAACAGGAGTAGAAGACGCTATAAAAAAAGCTGTACCCGAAGTACAGGGAGTTGAAACGGTCTAATTTTTATTAATGACACGAACCGAACTGATCAACAACATACGTAGCAAGAAATCTTTTCTCTGCATTGGGCTTGATACTGACATCACAAAAATTCCTAAACATCTTTTAAACACTAACGATCCGGTCTTTGAGTTTAATAAAGCTATTATTGATTCTACAAAAGATTATTGTGTTTCATACAAGCTGAATACAGCCTTTTATGAAAGTTTTGGTGTATCAGGATGGCAATCATTGATTAATACAGTAAACTACATTCCGCAAGATCAGTTCATCATTGCTGATGCCAAGCGTGGAGATATTGGTAATACATCTACTATGTATGCTAAAACCTTTTTCCAAAAAGCATCATCCGGTATGAGTGTGGATGCGGTAACGGTGAACCCATACATGGGAGAAGATTCAGTAAAGCCCTTTATAGAATTCAAAAACAAATGGACTATCATTTTGGCTCATACATCCAACAGTGGTAGCAAGGACTTTCAGTTGATGAATGAAAAAAATGAAACGCTATTTGAACGTGTGCTCCGTGTTTCAAAAAGTTGGGGAACCATAGAAAATACGATGTATGTTGTAGGCGCCACACATCCAAATACCTTTAAGAAGGTACGAAGTATTGTACCAGATCATTTTTTGCTAGTGCCTGGTGTTGGTGCACAGGGTGGTTCATTGCAAGAAGTAGTTAAGCACGGAATGAACAATGATATTGGGTTGCTTATCAACTCATCCAGAAAAATTATTTATGCCTCTTCAAATGAAGATTTTGCGCAGGCAGCTAAAATGGAAGCTATGAAGGTGCATCAGGAAATGATGCAGTTGTTCTAGTAGTATTTGCCTGCTGCTAAATAATTCAATACATAATCTTTTACACCATCTTCTAGCGAATAGAAGGGTTCAGTGTATCCTGCCTGTCGCAGCTTACTCATTTCAGCTTCGGTAAAGTATTGATACTTATCTCTGATGTCGGTAGGTATATCGACCCAGTCTATGATGGGTTCCTTGTGAAGTGCAGAGTAAACAGCATTTACCAGATCTAAGAAAGTGCGAGCCTTGCCGGTACCGAGATTATAAATGCCTGATACAGGCTTATGATTTATCAACCAGACTATCACTTTTACCAGATCTTTCACATAGATAAAGTCTCGCAGTTGTTTGCCGTCTTCATAATCAGTGCGGTGTGATCGAAACAGTGCTACCCTGCCCTTTTGATTGATCTGATTGAAGGAATGAAATATCACACTAGCCATTTTTGCTTTATGATATTCATTTGGACCATAAACATTGAAGAACTTTAATCCATACCACTTTGGAGGTGCGTTGCTTTGTTGCAATGCCCAAACATCAAAGTCCTGTTTCGATTGGCCATACGGATTGAGTGGTTTGAGTTGTGGAATCAAATTGTGGTTATCGGTATAACCTAAAACACCGTCGCCATAAGTTGCCGCACTTGATGCATAAACAAACGGTATCTGATATTGAGCACAACGCTTCCATAATGACTGTGTGTAATGCAGATTCAGTTTATTGAATATATCCACATTAAACTCAGTGGTATCGGTGCGGGCACCAATATGAATTACCGCATCAACGGAGTCGTGTTGTAAATCGAACCAATCCAGGAACTCATTGCGGTCTATGAAGTTGAGGAATTTCTTGTCAGCAAGGTTTTTATTTTTCTCCATTGAAGAGAAATCGTCAACAAGCATGATGTCACGAACGCCAAGAGCGTTGTAATAAGCAGTAAGGCAGGAGCCTATGAAGCCAGCTGCGCCGGTAATTACTAACATGATTTGTTGTGAATGATGAAGTATTAAAGAGCGCGGCGAAGATAGCACTACTTCACAGACCTTGCCATCAGCATCCTGTAATTATCGCTGATGTCTTTTTTAAGAATGACTTCATTAAAAAAGTTTTCAAACAAAGCGGCACTTTTAACCGCATTGTCCTGATGTATTTCCACAATTACAAAACCGGTTTTTGACAAATACTTTTTTGCAAATTGAATGATGTGCCGATAAAATAATAGTGGTTCATCGTCAGGTTCAAACAAAGCCAAATGCGGTTCGAAAGAGGTAACACGACGATGAAGTGCCGCAGATTCACTCAGCGGTATGTATGGAGGGTTACTAACAATCACATCAAACTCACTATAGTCTAATTGGGGTCTTGTAACATCGTCACAAATGAAATTGATTTCAGCTTGATGCTTTGTTGCATTATGTTTTGCAACCTTCAATGTTGATTCAGAAACATCCATAGCATTTACATCCCACGAAGGATTATTTTTTTTAAGTGAAATAGCGATGCAACCACTTCCCGTACCAATATCAATTAGAGATATAGGTTTTGAAGAATGTTTGCAACTGATCATTTCTTCCATTACCCATTCCACGAGTTCTTCGGTTTCCGGTCGGGGAATCAACACTGCGGTATTCACATCAAATTCAAGATTGAAAAAATGGGCTTTACCAGTTACATATTGCAGCGGTTCGTCCTTTGCCAATCTGCTGATTGCCTTATTAAGCGTATGCACTTGTTTTGTATTCAATAACTCTTCACTAAAAGCAGTAGCATGTTTCAATTTTAAAAGGTCTTCAAATAGTGCCCGTGTAATTACACGCAATTCTGAATCGGTATAGAAGGCTGTTAAGCCGGAGTGTATGAGTTGGCGCGCCTCTTTGCTGTTCATCGTCGGCATAAAGTACGTGATATAAACTTACATTTGCGCGCCGTGAATCACTCTCTGTATATGCAGCGCTGTCTTGACCTTGCAGCTCAAGGTCTTGGGTATGTTGCAACAAATCCCATGGTAGGTGCTGTGTTGGTTTATGAAAATAAAATTATTGGTGAAGGATATCATCATGTATTTGGTGAGCCCCACGCTGAAGTTGAAGCTATACAGAATGTACCGCAAGAAAAGCAAAACCTGATTTCTCAGGCAACCCTGTATGTAAACCTGGAGCCTTGTTATCACTTTGGTAAAACTCCTCCCTGTGCTGATTTTATTTTGCAAAAGAAAATCCCAAAAGTTGTTATTGGTCAAACAGATCCTAACCCCTTAGTTGCAGGAAAAGGTATTGCTAAACTTAAAGAGAATGGTGTTGAAATAGTTCATGGCATTATGGAAAAGGAATGTTTGCATCTGAACAGGAGATTTCATACTTATCATACAAAGCAGAGGCCATACATCATATTAAAATGGGCACATACAGCAGATGGAAATATTGCATCAATAAATGGAAGACGCGAATCCATCAGTGATGAAACTTCACAATATCTTACTCACCTCTGGCGAAGTCAGGAGCAAGCCATTATGATAGGTTACAGGACAGCACTGCTTGATAATCCTTCGTTAACTACACGACTGGTAAAAGGTAATAATCCGGTGCGAATTGTAATTGATGACAATAATGATCTTCCTGCGCATCTTAAAGTATTTGACAGCAGTGCAAGTACTTTCAAATTCACAACCGCAAAATGCCTTACATCAATTTGTATTCAACTTGAAAAAGAAAACTTTTATTATCAGTTAATTCAACATTTATATAAAATGCAGTTGTCCTCAGTGATTGTTGAAGGAGGAGCTGTATTGCACCGCCATTTCATTCAAAATAATTTATGGGATGAAGCACGTATATTGATATCAACAAAACAATTCAATACAACAGATGGAGTCAAAGCCGCAACGATAAACAAAATGCCCGGTGAGATTCATCAACTCAACAAGGACAAACTTCATATATACTACAACACATGATATTTCTGATTTTAAGTGTAGTCAGTTCATCTTTTCTGATACTTGCTTTCAAATTTTTTGAACGATACAACATCAACTTATTCCAAACCATCGTTGTTAACTACATCACCTGTGTCATAACCGGTGCTGTTGTAGATCAACATATACCCGACTATACACACTGGATTACACTTGCATGGTTTCCCAATTCCGCTTTTTTAGGTTGCTCCTTTATTTTGTTCTTCAACCTCATGGGTCATATCACCACACATCAGGGAGTAACAGTAACAAGTATAGCCAACAAACTCTCTCTGGTTATTCCGGTTTGTGTTTCATTTTATTTGTATAATGAAACGATAACCGCCTTAAAAATCTGTGGGATCTTATTGTCTTTGGTTGCTGTTGTATTATCATCAATTAAAGATCATGGTCATCAGGCATCATTCAGTATGAAGTTGCTGTTCTGGCCTCTGGTTTTATTTATTGGCAGCGGTATCAACGACTCCTTTGTAAAATATGCACAAGTGAACCTTCTGCAGGAACATGAATTTAATGCCTATAACACAGTTATTTTCTCTTTTGCTGCAGTCATTGGCTTTATAGCATTACTTTATTCCATCATGATCAACAAACAAACTTTTCAATGGAAGTCCATACCAGCAGGAATTTTTTTGGGAGTACCGAATTACTTTTCCATTTACTTTTTACTTAAAACATTACAACTCCCGGATTGGGACAGCAGTGTTATTTTTCCGGTAAATAATATAGGCGTAGTGGCCTTCTCTGCTATTATGGCCTTTGTTCTTTTTAAGGAAAGTATGAGTATGCTCAATAAAATCGGACTGGCATTATCTGTAATAGCAATAATCATCATGGCTTATGCCGCTTGATGATTATCTCACAATAGAACATGCCATTACAGCGGAATTTAAAGATCGCGGCAGCAGATTTATTGCGTATGCTTATCCGGTTCAAACACTCAACGACATTCAAGCACAGTTAGATTTTTTAAAGGAAGAACATCCTAAAGCAGTGCATCATTGTTATGCTTATCGCCTCGGAACAGATAAAAATAACTGGCGTGCCAATGACGATGGAGAACCATCAGGTTCTTCCGGTAAACCCATCTTAGGCCAGATAGACTCTTTTGGTTTATCCAACATACTTATCGTTGTAGTACGTTATTTCGGTGGCACCCTATTAGGTGTGCCCGGTTTAATTCATGCTTATAAAAGTGTTTCACGAATGGCTTTACAAAATGCAAAAGTGATTAGCAAGAGTGTAGAAGTGCATTGTATAATACGTTGTTCTTACGATAAACAATTTGAGGTGATGAAATTGTTGAAACAAAAACACATTCCTTTTCAGGTGGACAATTCAATAAGTGAAGTTATGTTTAATGCAACAGTTCCTTTAAAAGTTATGCCTCACCTAACTTCCGGTATCGGGGATTTTGCTATTATTGAAAAACTGTAATGACAAAGGTTCTCATCATTCGTTTCAGTTCTATCGGCGACCTTGTTTTAACCTCTCCGGTAATTCGATGCATCAAAAAGCAGTTGCCGGCTTGCGAGCTGCATTATGCTACCAAAAAGCAATATCACAGCGTACTTCGGTTCAATCCATACATTGACAAAATTCATTTACTCGAAAACTCGATTGAAGATTTAATCAATCAACTCATAAAAGAACGCTTCGATTATATCATTGACTTACATGGAAATCTTCGTAGTTTATGGATTAAATGGAGCCTAGACGCAACATCTTATACTTTTAACAAACTCAATATTCGTAAGTGGATTACAGTAAACCTGAAATGGAATGTAATGCCTAAAGTGCATATTGTTGATCGTTATATGCAAGCCTGCAAAGCATTAAACATTTTTAACGATGGTCAAGGACTTGATTATTTCATCCATCAATCTGAAAATGTACCCATGCAGGATCTTCCTTTAACACATATGCATGGTTATGCTGTTCTGGTGCTTGGCGCTACCTATTATACTAAACGAATCCCGATGCAGAAAGCACAGGAAATCTGTACTAAGTTGAAAATCCCTATTGTATTGATCGGTGGACGTGAAGAAAAAGGAATGGGTGATGAACTGGCGCGCGAGTTTCCACTGAGTGTTTATAATGCCTGTGGTTTATATACGATTAATCAAAGTGCTTCCATTATAGAGCGAGCTAAGCATGTCATCACTTCAGATACCGGTATGATGCATATTGCAGCAGCTTGCAAAAGGCCTGTAAGTGTACTTTGGGGAAATACCATTCCTGAGTTTGGAATGGGAGTTTATTATCCTACTGATACTTCTATTCAGGCAAATAATTATGAGATCAAACTGTCCTGTCGTCCCTGTTCTAAATTAGGCTATCAGGATTGCCCAAAAAAACATTTCAATTGTATGATGCAACAGAATATTGGCCAAATGGTAAATATAATTCTGCCCTAATAAGGTTAATACTGGTTTTCTATAGAGCGCATAATAATCTCTATGTCTTTATTCTCATCAGGATTGTAAACCTCTTTCAATCGGTATCCCCACATTTTACCGGCACCATTCCACAAAAACGCCGACATAGGGTTCTTATAATCGCTGATTAATTCATAAACACTTTTTCCGGTATAGCGCGATATCAACTTCACTAAGAGTTCACCCTGTGTGGTGTTCAGATTCTTTAAAGGCTCCGTAAACTCCTTCTCCAGTTCATCTTGTTTCTGTTTGATATACTTGCGCTGGTCTTTTCTTTTGTTTTTTTCTGAAAGGACCTCATTCAACTCATTGTAAATACCGGCTGCCTTTACAGCATATGGATATACCACCAGTAGGTTTTTCTTGAGTTGGTTGAAACGGTATTGCGCCACCTGATCGGTAAATTCCCGTTTTGAAACAATAGTAATGTTAGGCAGCGAAGCCACCGGGTATTCAATATTGTTGATTGTAATAGTCGGCAACAACTTACCTTCTACCTGTGCGCGGCTAAAACCGGCAATACTCATGAACATGAGAAACACCAATACTCTCATTTTAATCCTGTCAGTTTCCATTGTATTTGAATTTCAAAGTTCTTCTTTAAACGATTAATATGCCAATTATGATACTATACAGTACAACAGGTGAATGTTTATTTTATTAATAAAGTACAGCAGAACTTATGTAAAACCATTACTTTTGCATCAAAATCTAAAAAACAAATATGAAAAAACTAATTCTTGCAGCTACCGGGATTACCCTGCTCTCCCTGAGCTTGACAAGTTGTAATCAGGCTCCGACAATGGATCCTTCTCAGATGCAGGCTAAAGCTGACTCTATTTTTAACGCCAAGAAAGATGCTATTAAGACAGAAATTGATGGCATTTGCAACAGTAACTTCGACGCCAGCGTTATGGCAATTGCTGACTCCATTGTTAATGCAAATACAGCTAAGTAGTAATCGTTAACTTATAAAACTATTCAGACAAGATGAAAAAAAACATAACCATATTAGCCGGCGGAATCGCTTTCGCAATGGCTTTCCAAAGCTGTCAACAAAAAGCTGATATGTCAGTTTTTACAGCAAAGATTGATTCTATTGCTAACATAAAAGTTGACGAATACAAAGCTCAATTAATGCAAGAATGCTCAGATAGAGTTAGAGCGGCAGCAACATTAAAAGCAGACTCATTAATAGCTGCAGCTGCATCAAAAGGCGGTAAAAAACCAGCTCCAAAACCTACAACTCCACCACCCCCTCCAGCACCCAAAGACGATAAAGGAGGTGGTAAGATTATTGACAAATCGAACGAGGGAGGTAAAATAATCGACAAGACTAACCAAGGTGGTGGTAAGTTGATTGATAAAATGGGTGGTAAGAAATAAGCAGTATTAACTATTTCACCTACAAAAAATGTGAAGGCCATCCAATCGGATGGCCTTTTTTTTTACTTCAACACATTATAAGTTGAAGATCACAACAGCAGTAAATTAAAAAAGCCCCGCTAAAGCGAGGCTTTTAATGTTAAAGTGATAATTCAATTATTGCTTTACTCCGGAAACTGTATAAACACATGTTTCGGGAACTGTTGAATCAAACTCATTGATAGTCATACTCAGGTTGTTATTGGTGATGGTACCGGTACCTGTGTAAGTATAGTCGCCTACTTGCTGAGTAGCAATCGTTAATGAAGAACCATCAACAGTTGCAACGAGAGCAGTACCTAATAAATTGATAATAATTTTGTCAATACCAGACGACGAATTAGCAACAGTGATAGAAGTTCCTGGAGGAATAGTGTAAGTACCTGAAACAGGGCAAGATACAGTACCTGAAATATTGAAAGTACCTACAAATTTTGCACGCATTTCAGTTCCGCAGTCTGTTCCTTCGTAACCTGCAGTACAAGCGCAATCGCCGTCGTTACAAGTACCATTGTTCAGACAAGTAACGTCTTTACATGGGTCAGGTGTACAAGAAGAAAAGAACAACATGGTGCTGAGCGCTAATGCTGAAAGCGCTGAAAGAGAAAAGATTTTCATTTTTTTCATAGAGAATTTTTGTTTGTGTTTTAGAATTTTTACAAATGTAATGGTATAATTTTTATTCGTCAGGAAGATGTTATTTTGGTGCGCAGCGTTGCATCTAACAAGCTATTATTTTTGGACAATTCAATTAATACCTTCAATACTGAATTTGAGAAGCTGTTATCAGACCATGATATTAAGCCTGGATCAACCTTCCTATTAGCCTGTAGTGGTGGATTAGACTCTGTAACACTTTTTCATTTAATAAGGCAACAAAAGATGCCATTTGCTGTAGCCCATGTTAATTTCCGCCTACGTGGACCGGAATCAGATGGAGATGAATCTTTTGTAAAGGAACTTTGCAAGAATCATAAAATTAAGTGTCATACTACTTCATTTGAAACAAGTCAAGAGGCTACTTCACGCGGTCTTTCGATACAAATGGCCGCCAGAGGATTACGGTATGAATGGTTTAAAACGCTTCTAAAGCAACATAAATACACATACCTTCTTACTGCCCACCATTCTGATGACAACATCGAAACAGCACTCATTAATTTGACACGAGGATCTGGGATAGAAGGACTTTCCGGTATGTCAGAGTTTGATGGAAGTATTTTAAGACCTCTACTTCAATTCTCAAGAAAGCAGATTTTAAAGTATGCCATAGATAATAAATTGGAGTGGCGCGAAGACTCAAGTAATGCTGAAACCGATTATTTACGTAATGCAATCAGACATCAGTTGATTCCTCAATTAACCGATATAAATCCTGCATTCAATCAGATAATGCAACGAAATCTGAATGTTTGGAAGGAACAAAGCACACTCTTTAACAAACATTGTTCACTGCTACTGAGAAAGTATGTCGTTAAACAGGGAAGTAAAGAAAGCATGTTAATCAAGCGGCTTCAATCACTCAAACAAAAATCAACGCTTCTACATTATTGGTTAGCTCCTCATAAGTTCAACTCAGATCAGATGGAGCAGATGATTGATGCCATGGAGCACACCCATGAAACCAAAATATTTGTATCACCAACACATCGTCTGGTAAAAACTCACAGGGAATTAGTGTTACAAAGTCTTACAGACAATACTGATGTCATTGTTATTTCGCACGGCTCGGGAAATTATCGCTACGCTGATTATGAGATTGTATTGAGTACTATAAAAAACAGTCACGACATCAATCTTAAAAACAAGCATTACCACTATCTATGCGCCGATAAAATTGTTTTTCCGCTCATCTTAAGACCTTTTATAAAAGGGGACTACTTTTACCCATTCGGGGTGAACAAAAAGAAAAAAGTTAGCGACTACTACACCAACAATAAATTTACTTTGATTGAGAAAGAGCAAACACCTTTGATTAGCATGCAGGATAAAATACTTTGTATCGTTGGTCATACCATTGACCACCGTTTTCAAGTTACAACTTCAACTAAAGGTGTCCTTAGAGTATTGTTAAAGAAACGTTTATAGTATCATTACTCCGCGTTTTTCCAGTATTGGAATTTGCGTGAAGAAACTCTCTGAAATAGACTCGGGAAGAAACACTACTTTGCGTTCACACATTTTACCATTCAACCAAAAGCTAATCCAGAACTCATTGTTCAATGAAAACACCTTTTCTTCAACCAATTCGAGTTTGACAGCGTGTGCCGGTGGTACTCGCTCAAAAAATTGCCGCAGTGTTGAAGTCTTGATTTCTTGTCCGTCAACGGTACCGTAGCCGTTAGAGCATACAATAACTCCCTCCAAAACATTCGGACTGCTGTTAATTAAATACGCCATCCATTCATTTTCACCATCGTGTTCTTCAGGTACAATGGCTATTCCTACATCTTCAATTTTATGAAACGTAATGTCTTTCTTCATTAATATTCTTTTAATATCCAGTCCACCAGTTCATACACTTCTTCATGAGCATATTCTAAAAATATACCACGCTCTCTGCCTAATCGCACCACTACACATTTCTTTTGAGGTATAACAATGATGTATTGTCCGTGAATTCCACGTGCATAAAAAACCCCATCACGGTCGGGTAAAATCCACCACTGATAGCCATAGTAGTTAACAGCTTTACCATTATCTTCAATAATCATTACAGGTTTTAATGCCTGCTTGATGTACTTCTCATCAAGAATAGGCCTGCCCTTCCATTTGCCTCCATTAAGATACATAACACCAATACGTGCAAAGTCGCGAGCGGTAGCATTAAAACAGCAGTAAGCTTTTTCGTCGCCATCTTTTTTATCGAGCGACCATAAGGCGTCGTTTTCGGCATTCAAAGGCTTCCATAGTTTCTCCGATGCATATTCGCTAAGGGACATACCTGTTGCATATTTGAGTACTAGAGCCAGTAATTCTGTGTCACCACTTTTGTAAGACCATCTTTTGCCGGGTGTATCCACTATACTCACCGAAACAGCCAACTCTTCTAATTCGCTGCCATAATAAGCCTTGGTAGTAATAGAGAGCAGTGAACTATATGCTTCGTCCCAATCGGAACCGCTGCTCATGGTAAGTAAATGTCTGATAGTTACTTTTTTCTGATCTTCTTTATTGAATGAGGGAATATAAATAGAAGCCGGATCGTCGAGCGATTTGATTTTACCTTCCTGCAATGCAATGCCAATCAATGTACTTACAATAGACTTGGCCACAGAAAATGAATTGCTGACTGTTTTCTTACTGAACCCGTCCCAGTATTCTTCATACAACAGGGAATCATTACGAATAACAACCAATGCATTCGATTTAATCTCCTGCAATTTTTTGCGAAGTTTCAAATTTGGTTGAATACTGTTGTAATTTGTACCCATAGGCCAGCGTAATGACGCATCGTTGGCAATGGTGCGGTTTTCAAAGATTTTGTAATCGTCAATATCGGTATAGTTATACCACAAGGCTTTAAAAAGGTAACCGTTTCCGGAAAAATATGTTCCAATGAGGAGTAAAGACAAGACACCAAAGACAATTATAAGAATGCGTTTCATAAAGATGATTTTTGATAGAAGCGAGCCTGGAACAGTGCAGCAAAGTGTTTCAATATTTTCTCTTTCACTTCGTTGAAAGCTATTTCTCTGCCTAATTCTTTTTTCATTGATGTAACTTGTTTCTGTTCTATGCCGCAGGGAATGATGAAATTGAAGTGATTGAGATTGGTATTGACATTAAATGCAAAACCATGCATAGTAACCCATCGGCTGCATCGAATTCCTATAGCACATATCTTTCTTGCACGCGAGGGTTTGTCGGCATCAATCCACACTCCTGTTTCGCCTTTGGAACGACCGGCTTGAATACCATACTCGGCTAATGTTAAGATAATGGTTTCTTCTATCAATCTGAGGTACTTGCCTATATCGGTAAAGAAACAATCTAGGTCAAGAATTGGATAGCCAACTATTTGACCGGGACCGTGATAAGTAATATCACCGCCACGGTTAATCTTGAAAAAAGAAATCTTATTTTGATTCAATGTATCCTGAGTAGCAAGCAGATTCTTCATAGATCCATTTTTACCAAGAGTTATAACAGCAGGATGCTCTACAAAAATGAAGTGATGATGCGTTGGTGCCTGATTGTCAGCAGTACGATTGCGGTTGTCTATTTTGATTTGAATAATTTTCTGAAACAATTCATCCTGAAAATCCCAGGTGCTTTTAAAATCTCTCACACCCAAATCAATAAGTTCAACTTCTTGTATGGCTGTCATTGTTTCTGAATTCATAGTGTAAATAAAAAAGACGAAGCCCGAATGAGTTCCGGGCTTCGAAGAATAATTTAGTGTTAACCTGCCAGTTCTGATTTCAATTTATCAATCACTTTCACTTCTACCGGATCCATTTCGCGCAGGTCAGCCAGATAAACACTAATCCAGTCTGTAAGATGAATTAAGTACAGACTGCGTTCTATTTCGTTATCTCCCTTAGATTGAATTTCGATGTAAGTATTGGTGTATTGAGAAATAATGTCTTTGGCAATTTTCATTCTCAGTTGAATACGCTCATAATCTGTTTCATTGCGAAGAACCACAACTGCATATTTTCCTTTCTCTCTCCATCCTACCAACTCATTGTGATTCATTTCAGGAATAACGTGATGCCAGCAAAGCATCTTAGAATTTTCATTGATTTGCTGACGGAAACGGACAGCTATTGCTTCCATATTGGCAGCTGAGTATATCACAGGAATTTTCTTTTTCATCTTCTTTGCAATCTTCATCGCCAGTTTCTGAATTTTCTTCTCTTCGCGATCGAGCAAACGAGCCGCACCGTCTAATCCCACTTCAAATCCTAAATCCACCAGACGATAATGAAATAGTACATACAACTGTTGTATGAAAGAGTAAGCAAGGCAAGCACGTGGAGGCATTCCACCCGGAATGATGATGCAGTCGAGTCCTGCTTTGAGTGCAATTTTTTCAACAGAACCACCTGATGTTATACATACTATCTTGGACATGCGTTTGATGCCTTCTTCTAAAGTATGTAATGTTTCTTCAGTGTTGCCGGAGTATGAGCAGCAGATAAGCAAGGTGTGTTCGTTTACAAACTCGGGCAGGTGATAATCTTTGACAATACTCATAGGCACTTTCATTTTGGTACCTACCAGTTCGTTAACCAGGTTACCGCCAATACCAGAACCACCGAGTCCGGCAACAACTACATTTCTTATATCGTGGTGTTGAGGAGTTAAATCTGCTTTACGTCCAATCTCCATAGCCTCGCGTATATGCGTGCTAAAATTTTCAATCAATTTGTGCATAGTCTTTTCTTTAATTTTATGCGAAGTTAGTAAAGAGCAAATAATCCCTATGGCACAGCATAACGAAACTGGTGTAAAAGGCGAAGTATTGGCATTGCAGTATTTGGAATCGAAAGGGTATGTAATTAAAGAAATCAACTGGCGCAGTGGCCGTTATGAGATTGACATTATTGCCAGAATAAGTAATACAATTATTTTTGCTGAGGTAAAGACACGAAGCAGTAATTACTTTGGTTTTCCCGAAATACAGGTGGATCAAAACAAGCAAAGATTTTTATCGCATGCTGCCACAGAATATATGGAACATCATCAGCTAGATATGGATGTTCGCTTTGATATTATTTCAGTAACAATCAATGAAAAAGGCAAGAGTATAGAACACTTTGAGGATGCTTTCTTTCCTTACGATTTATAATACTTATTACTTCTCCACCTGCTGAGTGACATTTGCTTCGAAAGTACGTGTGGTAATATCGAAACGATTTCCCTGAGCCATAAAGTGCACACGCAGGTTTTCAATAGAGAATGGTGTTCCTTCAGGTAAATCAGCAATGTTGTTATGCTTGATATGATGACCATCAACAATAATTACCATACCTGAACCTATTGCTTCCATATGATGTCCTTTTCTGATAATCATTCCGGTGTCTTCACCCAAACCAATACCGAGACAACCGGGATTTGCACCAACCGCTTGTGCTAAACGACCAAAACGACCACGCTTATCAAAATGCGAATCGAAAATGACATCTTTGATAAATGCAAGACCCGTAGTGATTTTTACTTCACCTTTAATATGCGCACGGGCACTGTTACCTTCATAAATCATGGTATTGCTCATAGCCATAGCCCCAGCACTTGTGCCAGCCACTATCAAATGTTCTTCCTGATATCGTTTGTGAATAGTGTTCAATATTTCAGTACCACCGTATATGGAGGTTAAACGCAGCTGATTACCACCAGAGAACATCACCACCTTAGCTTCTTGTATGCGCTTAATAAATGCAATTTCTGCTACATCGTTTCGATCGCGTATGTTTAAGTGCCCTACCCGTGTACAACCCAGTTTAGAGAATGCATCCAAGTAATTATTACCCACTTCCTTTGGAATGGAAGAGGCTGTAGTTATCACTTCTATCAATGGATTTTCTTCACCGGTTTCTTTGATTACTTTTTTTAAAATACCCAACTCAAAGAAGTTGAGGTTGCTGCGTTCTATGTATCCTTTTTCTAAATCGCTGCCTTTGTCTTCAGCTCCGCCAACAGCTATTAAAATACCTTTAGGTCTATTCATAAATGATGTGATAACGGCAAAAGTATGTATTTCGGTATTCGCAGCCAATGTAGTCCGAACAAGTTATAGACAAAGGTTGTTCTTTATGGTATTCAATACTTATTGCTAATGGTAATGAATTCAATATTCACATACTTCAACAAAAAATAATGCGCAATAAGGATAAATAAGTTTTCAACAACTACTTTTACATAGAGATGTTATCTAGAGGAATATTTCTGACATTAATTTCACTGCTAATTTTGCTTCAGGCAGAAGCTCAAAAAACGGCATATACCTGGTATTTTGGTAAATATGCCGGCATTGACTTTAATGTTAATCCTCCAACAAAAATCAACAACAGTGCTATGCGCACCGTTGAAGGAACTTCATGTGTTTCTGACCCTACTACTGGTCAAATTTTATTTTACACCAATGGTGATTCCATCTGGAACAAAAACCATCAGTTGATGCCAAATGGTTTTGGACTAGGCGGACATTTTTCAACATCACAATCAGCTGTAGCTGTTCCCGATCCGGGAAACAGTAACCGCTATTATGTATTTACCATCTATGCTCAGGCTAATCTCTATGCACCTTTTTGTTGTGGTAGCGGTGGTTTGAATTATAATATTGTTGACTTAACCGCTGATAATGGCTTGGGTGATGTAATTATAAAAAACCAGCCACTTTTGACTCCTACTACAGAAAAGCTATGTGCAGTGCAGCATTGCAACGGTCAGGATTACTGGATAGTGGCACATCAATGGGGCACAAATAATTTCTATTCTTATCCATTAACACCGGCAGGTATTGGAACTCCTGTAATCAGTAGCGAAGGCACTGTTCATCAGGATGTTGGCTCTGCTAATGCTTGGGAAACTATAGGCTATATGCGCATATCGCCTAATGCTAAAATGCTTGCTGTTGCCATCAGTCAGGAAGTAAAAAGAGTAGAATTATTTTCTTTTGACAACAACACAGGTATAGTTGGCGATTCACTCTTCAGCGATGCTGTATTCCCAAACACTTGTGGTACAAGTGGCCCTTATGGTGTTTGTTTTTCTCCTGACAACAGCAAACTTTACGTTAGTTATAATGTGCCAGGAGTCGGAGCCAGTTGCTCAGATGTAAGTGCTGTTTATCAATACAACCTTAATGCAACTACCGGTGCTGCTATGCTGGCTTCTCGAACAACAGTGCAAACCAGTAACAATATTCAATACGGTGCATTGCAAATTGGTCCCGATCAAAACATATATATAGCCAAATCAGGTTTACCACAATTAGATGTGATTCAAAACCCTAACGCAACTGGCGCTGCCTGTGGTTATACTTTGAATGCCTTTAATCTCAACACTTTCTCAGGCCCGTATCAATCATTACTTGGTTTGCCCAACTTTTGTGAAACCCTTTTAAACCCTCCGCTGAGATGTTATTTGTATTTTCAAGGCTGCCTTGGTCTCGATAGCATTCTCTTTCTTGATACTTTATTGACGCCACCTTACACTTTCAGTTGGAACTTTGGCGACCCGGCAAGTGGTGCAGCGAATTTTTCTACAGATCAAAACCCAACACACAATTATCCTGCTATAGACATATTTAATGTAACACTTACTATCACTAAGGAATGTCAGGTTATTAATATTACTAAGCCAGTAAATACCTTAGGTTCTTTTGAAGTTGATGCAGGCCCCGATACTACAGTTTGTGTAGGTGATTCCTATACCATACTCACTGCCGGTGGCTCAAATTATTCCTGGACACCTGCTCTTGGCTTGAGTTGCACTGATTGTCAAAATCCTGTTGCTACTCCTCTTACACCAACAACATATATCGTCAATGTCAGTACAGCCATTCCAGGTTGTGTCGATGCAGACACAGTTATATTAAATGCAATCAGTAAAACTGAACTCACCGTCTCACAATCCACTGCTGTTTGTCCAGGTACAACTTTAGATTTGAGTGCAAGCGGTGCACAATCCTATCAGTGGACACCCACAACAGGGCTTTCTGCTACCAACATTTCAAATCCAACTGCAACCATTAATTCTAACATTACCTATACGATAATTGGTGCTTATGCAAATTGCACACCCGATACAGAAACCATCAGCATACTCTTGTTCACACCCCCTGTTGTGGATGCCGGAGAAGACCAAACCATATACGAAAGTGAGAGTGCGGCACTCACTGCCATTTCTACAGCAATCATTTATAACTGGCTACCCGAGGCTTCATTAGATAATCCAACAAGCACTAATGTAGTTGCCACACCAACCGCTACGACAACTTATACTGTTATAGTAACCGACCTCAATGGATGCACATCAGCAGATACAGTAATCGTTTTTGTACTACCTGACGACGCGTATATTTATGTGCCGAACGCATTCAGTCCAAACGGAGATGGCATTAACGATAAGTTAGAATATTTTGCCAAGAATATCACTCACATAGATTTTCGCATCTACAATCGCTGGGGACAGATGCTATACCAATCAAATGTGCCGGGAGATTTTTGGAATGGAACATATAAACGGCTACCTCAGGACATCGGTGTATATGTGTATGTTGTAGATGCGTTAAGTAAAGGCGGCAAACCCATTAAACTAAGTGGAAACTTTAGTCTTTTGCGTTAAGTACCTTAGGTATTTTTGAGCACCTCATTAATGCATATTTTCAGAACAACTCTTTTCCATTACTTCTACCTAAGCATTGGTATACTTGCTTTAATTGTTGTCGGACTAATACCATGCGCTGCACAAATGGAAGCAGTCAACTGGTACTTTGGAAACAACTGCGCCATTAGTTTTTTAAATGGTAATCCTGTAACCTTAACCAACAGCGCTATGAAAGTAAGTGAAGGCTGCTCTTCAATTTCTGACTCAAGAGGTAATCTTCTATTTTATACTGACGGTGTAACAGTTTGGAATAAACAAAATAAAATGATGCGCAATGGTAAAGGTCTAAAAGGCCACGACTCATCTACCCAATCAGCAATCATAATTCCCAAACCCGGTTATGCTCATCTATACTACATCTTCACATCCGATGCCGGTGCTTATGACACACCACCTAATGTTGGTATCCATTATTCCACGGTTGACATTCGCCGCGATAGTACCCGCGGAGAATTGATTGAAAAGAACATAAAACTTTTACCTTCAGCTGCAGAGAAATTAACTGCAGTAAAACATGCTAATGGTAATGATATTTGGGTTCTTGCTCATGGATGGAACACTAACAACTTCTACGCATGGTTGGTAACTAAAAATGGTGTCAGTGCTCCTGTAATGAGTTCGACGGGAAGCATTCACTATGGCGGTAAATCTCGAGATGCCAATAGTATAGGTCAAATGAAATTGTCTCCTGATGGAAAGCATGTAGCGTTAACCATGTTCGACTCCAAGTTTTTTGAAGTATTCGACTTCAACAATAGCACCGGTGAGGTGAGCAACGCTCGAATGGTTTATACTCCCGAAGAAGAAGTGGCTTACGGATTAGAGTTTTCGCCTAACGGCCAGTACCTTTATGTAGGAGTTTATTGGAAAAAACAAATCATTCAGTATGAAGTGAATCATCCCAGTGGAGCACAGATCATGACATCAGGTACGTTAATAGGTAATACCCACGATAATAAATTAGGCTCCTTCCAACTGGCACCCGATGGAAAGATATACATCACCAAGAACAGTTCTTTTTTAAGTGTCATCAATTATCCCAACAAAGCAGGAACTTCATGCATTTATGTTGACAATGGTTTTCTGGTTAAAATCGGGGAACTGCAATTAGGGCTACCAGGATTTGTTCAAAGCTATTTCTATAAACCATAATAAGATGAAAAACTTACCACGACCACCCAAAGGAACATACCCAGAATATTATGATCAATATTTTAAACTTGTAGGTTCCGATTTGTTGATAGATGAGTTGAACCAAAATCATTTTGAAACACAAAGCATCATCCATTCATTCGATAACAAATATGGTGACTATAAATACGCAGAGGGCAAGTGGAGCATCAAACAAGTGCTTATGCATATATCAGACACAGAGCGAGTGTTGCAATATAGAATGATGTGTATAGCTCGTGGCGAAACAATATCCCTTCCCGGCTTTGATGAAAATGCCTATGCCGAGAAAAGTTTTTGTGAGGATAGAAGTCTTGATGAAATAATTGAAGAACTCAGCACTGTGCGCCACGCTACCATCACACTAATTGGTGGTTTACATAAAAGTGTATGGATGAATGAAGGAATGGCCAACAATAAAAAGGTAAATGTTGCAGCAATAGCATATATGATTTGCGGACACGAAATACATCATCGCAATATAATCACTGAGCGATATGTGAGCGCGTTACTTGCCGAACTAAAGGCTACGAAGGAACGACCGATTTAAGTTCTATCAGACTAATTTCAGGCAGAATACCCACACGACCCGGATATCCCAAAAAACCGAATCCTCGATTCACATAAAGGTATTGCTCTCCTTTCTGATATAGGCCTGCCCACTGTTTATACACATATTGTGATGGGCTCCACTTGAAGCCAGGTATTTCTACACCAAATTGAAAGCCGTGAGTATGGCCTGCCAACATCAGATGTATATCTTTGAAAAAAGGCAAAACCTCACCTTCCCAATGCGAAGGATCGTGCGACATCAAAATCTTAACATCAGCATCCTGAACACCGCTGTATGCTACATCTAACTTACCATACTTAGGAAAGCGTGCTTTGCTGCTCCAATTTTCAACACCTATAATGGCGAGTTTGTGGCCATCTAATTCAATAATCTTATGTGTATTACGAAGTAACTTCCATCCCATTTCTTGCTGCACACCTTCAAGCAGGCGCATGTTTTCATTCTTCTGTTCCAGATTTTCCCACTGATAATAGTCACCATAGTCGTGGTTACCAAGCACAGAATACACACCATGTTTTGCTTTAAGTTGAGCAAAAATTTCTTTGTAAGGTACCACCTCACTGGCAACATTATTTACCAAATCTCCTGTGAAGAGAATAACATCGGGTTCTAGATCATTGATGCGCTTTACGGCATCGAGAACAGGCTCTGTTCGAGTGAAACTACCACTGTGTATGTCACTGATCTGAACAATGCGAAACTTATGAAAAGGACGTGGCAATAGCTTTACACCTACCGTAACCTTGTGAAGTTTGTAGCGGTAAGCATTGCGAATCATTCCATACAACAAGTTAAACCCTAAAAATCCCGACACCGCCACACCGGAATACATCAGAAACTTAAAGCGAGAAATACCTTTGCCTGAAGAACCTGTTACAGAAGGATTATCCGTTACCAAAGCTACAAGCCAGCGCAACAGTCGCTGCAAATCATCTATAAGTAAGAAAGGAATGAGAACAACTTTAAGAATGTAGAAGAAAACAATGATGGAAACAAAATAAATACGAAACCAGCCCGGCCAGGCTGCAGTATCACCAACCATACTTCCAGCCATTAATGCAAATGCAATGACAGGAACAGACCAATACATAATTACCACAAATCGGCGCAGGAACTCGCTGCTGTTATCGCTTAGGAAACGAACGGCCTGCCAGGCATAAAGGTCTATGATGAGGATAAAAGCTGAGAAGAAAAGAAGCGGTAAATAGCGTTGCATTTGGTGAGGGTAAAAATAAACAGATACTAACACTCCATAAGGAGAATGGTTGAAATGACGAAAAAGGTGATAGGATATTTTAGGTTAAAACTAATCGGAGCGCTCTTTATCTGGTCCGTTTTTTACATCATAATGAAGGAGTTTGAGCTATAGAATCAATGTAAAAAAAAACTCCCCCGCCTTTTAAGCGAGGGAGAAAAAATTAACTATGGCTACTAGTAATTTTTATCAGGCGTTTGCCTTCTTATGGTCGGCTAAAAATTTCTCCAAGCCTATATCAGTTAAAGGGTGTTTCAATAATCCCATAATAGCATCAAGAGGTGCGGTAACCACATTGGCACCTACCTCAGCACAACGCACGATATGCAGTGAATTGCGAATACTGGCAGCAAGCACCTGTGTTTGAATACCGTGTATGGCATAGATCTGTGCTATCTGTGCTATAAGTGTTATACCGTCCCAACTTTGGTCATCTATTCGTCCAATAAATGGAGAAACATAGGTTGCACCTGCTTTTCCTGCTAATATGGCTTGTCCAGCCGAGAAAACCAATGTACAGTTCGTACGTATTCCCTGATTACTTAAATAGCGCAATGCCTTCACACCGTCCTTAATCATTGGTACTTTAACTACAATATTCGGGTGCAGTGAAGCTAGCTCTTTACCTTCTGCAATCATATTCTTGTAGTCGGTCGCAATAACTTCGGCACTTACATCACCTTTCACCAACTCACAAATCTTGATGTAATGATCAAATACGGCTTGTTGTCCTTTGATTCCCTCCTTCGCCATTAGTGAAGGATTAGTGGTAACACCGTCTAATATGCCCAAATCTTTGGCTTCCTTAATGTCGGCTAACTTGGCTGTATCAATGAAGAATTTCATAGTGGTATATAAAAATGGGCAAGTTACTTACAGCGCACCGCTACAACCATTTACCCTTGCTTCCTTCCGAACCTGGGGGAGTTCACAGGAGCTGGTCGTATAAGACTTGCCCGCTGCAAATGTAATTGTAATGAATAGCCTTTTCATGAAATCTGTTAAAAAAATATTTCTACACATCATTCCATACAATTATAATTTTCTAATTACCTGATACAGATAAAAGCTTTTATGCATTGAATATCAATATTTTAATAAACATTTGAACAGCAGAACAACATATATTCCACATTCTTTTTTCAACACATTTTTATTTTCTCAAAGGGACACAACATGGGATTAATACAATTCTATATTTGGCGTCTATTTTTAAAAAAATGAAAAAACTACTCCTCTCTTTCGCTCTTGGCAGCACATTGATTTTCTCGTGCACTCATAAGGATATTACACAACAGTATGCTTCCGACCCACTACCGCTAAATATGGACAGCAGTATTTCAGCGTCTGAAAATTTCTTCCTGTATGCCAACAATACCTGGTTTAAAAGCAACGCTATTCCTCCGTCAAAATCGTCGAATGGTATTTTCCAAATGGTGAACGACAGTGTGAACAAGGCGGTACGTGAAATATGCGAGAAGTCTGCCTCCAATGCCTCTGCTTCCATAGGAAGCACCGAACAAAAGATTGGAGATTTCTATGCTTCAGGGATGGATACAATAGCCATAGAACAAGCAGGGATAACCGATGTAAAAGAGATACTCGATGAAATCAATGCCATCAAAGACAAAACAACCCTTCTAAACAGTATAGCCCATTTAACAAAAATTGATGTTAGTCCCCTTTTCAGCATCTATGTGACAATGGACGATAAAATCAGTTCCAAATATGCTGTGTTCCTGATGCAAGGTGGATTAGGATTACCGGAGCGCGACTACTATCTTTTGAATGATGCTGACAATAAATCCATTCGAACTGCCTATGTAGAGCACAATAAAAAGATGTTGATGCTTCTGGGTGTTGACGAAAAAACTGCTTCCAAACAGAGTGATGCCGTTTTGCAATTTGAAACCGGCTTGGCTAAAGTGAGCCGCACACTGGAGCAGCTTCGCGATGTGTATGCCAACTATAATAAGAGATCATTGAAAGAACTAAGTGAAATGACTTCGGCTATAGACTGGACAGCTTATACTACAGCAATAGGAATTAAGAATATGGATACAGCCATAGTTGGTCAACCGGAGTTTTTCAAACATGTCAATGAAGTAATTAATAATACATCATTGGATGTATGGAAACCATATCTCACCCTACAGTTTATAAACAGTTATGCCCCTTATTTGAATAATACTTTTGAAAAACAACACTTCAGTTTCTATGATCAGACATTAAGTGGTGTGAAAGAACAAAAGCCACGTTGGGAGAGAATTGTGGAGCAAACCAATCATTCTTTGGGTGAACTTATAGGACAGATTTATGTGAGAGACTATTTGCCCAAAGGCACAAAAGAAAAAATGATTGAGATAGGTAAGAACATTTCAGTCGTTTACAGGGAGCACATTCAAAAGTTAGATTGGATGAGTGACAGTACTAAGCAGAAGGCATTAACAAAACTTGAAAAAGTAAATATGAAATTAGGCTGGCCCGACAAGTGGCGCGATTACTCTGCATTGAATATTGACCGCAGTTCTTATGTTAGAAACGTGTTGAGTGCCAACACTTTTGATGTAGAATTTATGATGTCGAAGTTTGGTAAACCTGTTGATCGAAGCGAATGGCATATGACACCTCAGACCTATAATGCCTACTATAATCCTTCATCAAATGAGATTGTCATTCCCGGTTGTAACATCATAGTACCCGGCTTCAACGGTTTGCCTGATGATGCAGTGTTATATGCAATTATTGGCGGTTCCACATTTGGCCATGAGATTACCCATGGGTTCGACGATCAGGGACGACTTTACGATGGTGATGGAAATCTCCGAAACTGGTGGAGTGTGGAGGACAGCATTAAATTCACTGAAAAATCGAAAATGCTGGTTGAGCAGTTCAATGATTATATTGTGAACGATAGTTTGCACGTGCGCGGTGAAGCAACTCTTGGTGAAAACATAGCCGATCTTGGCGGTATCATAATGGGTTATGAAGCATTCAGAAAAACGAAACAATACACTGAAAATCAAATCATAAATGGTCTTACTCCCGATCAAAGATTTTTTCAGGGCTATGCTCTAGCCTGGATGGTACAAATGACCCCTAAGAAAGCAGCTATGCGTATTATGACCGACGTACATGCACCGCCAATGTACCGTGTGATAGGACCACTTTACAATATGGATACATTCTACAAAACTTACAACGTAACAGAAACTAGTCCATACTACCGCACACCGGAACAACGCATTTCGATATGGTAAGCTATCCGTTAATTACCAATACAGAAACTGTTGATTAATAAATATAATACTCATTGATTTAATAGTATTAAACTGTTAGTTTTCCTCGAATAAAAAAACTCACTATGACATTAAAACTCACTGGTATCATTGCAACGATTATCATTCTGATTTCGTGCAACAAAATCAATCAACCTGAGCCTGATCAACAGCAACTTCCATTACTTGTTAAAAAAACGACAATAGTTGAGGTTCCTGAACAACCATTGTTGCCTAAAGATGAACTTGATGAAATAGTAATGAACACATTGGAAATTAAGAAGGATTTCCGTTGGCAATGGGTTGACATCAAAACCCTTTGCAGCGCTGCACAATACAACGAACAAATTATGGCTATAGGATATAAACCAAGCGGTTTTGGAGATATCTCCTCTTCTCTGCATAAAATAAATTTGAACAGTGCAATTTGGAAACAAACTCACGATGCATTAATTGATCTGATTGTTAATGGTATAAATAAGAATCTTTCCGTTCCAATCAGTTGGAAAGATATCCTTGTGGAAGATGACAACAAGTTACCTATTCTGACTATAAAACTTTCAGACCCAACTGTGATTACTGAGTTATACAACCTGGAAAATGTGCGTTATATAGAACCTATGGGTTATTGGCCTGGCAGCAAGGAGCGATCCTCTTCAGGGTGTAGCTCATCAACAACCTCTCTAAACAGTGCAGATTGGACAAATATTACTCCCGGATGTCGTTTACCCTGGAACTTCAACAATACCAATATTCCTGCAGCCTGGAATATCGCACAAGGAGAAGGCATTACCATTGGTGTCATCGATGCTGGCATCAGTTCCTCTCAAAGTTTGCTTGGTTCATCCTTTAATAATGGTGAATCTAATGTTAATCGTACTATTACTTCCGACTATACATACGGAAACAGTGCCTTTACTTCCTGCACACACGGCACCAGTATGAGTGGCCTTGCCGTTGGTCCCAGAAATAATACCAATGCCTCAACAGGCGTAGCCTATAAAAGCAATCTTCATTTCATACGTGCGTGTGCTGACGTGGTTCTTGATGAATCAGCAGAGCAAACAGGTTTGAAAAACGCATTGGTAAAAATGGGTGACCGAAGTAATGTTCGTATTGTAAGCATGTCTGTAGGAAGTCCTTTTTACAGCAGTGCTATATACGATGGAGTAGTTTATGCCTATAACAAAGGAAAAATGTTAGTGGCTGCCGCAGGTACTTCATACAGCTGGCTGAGCTGGTGGGGTGTAGTTTATCCTGCAGCACATTCACAATGCATTGCCGTTACAGGTGTTAAAGAAAACAGTTCTACCTGTGCATCTTGCCACGATGGCAGTGAAGTTGACTTTACGGTGATTATGGAGCGCAGTACCAACTCTAACAGAAACAGTCTGTCTCTGCCATCGAGCGGTTCAACTCCAAAATACATTGGTGGTAGTTCTTGTGCTACAGCAATGTTTTCGGGTGTTGCTGCATTGATTTGGAGTGCTAAACCTTCTTTAACCAGAGAACAGATTTACACAGCCATTAGAAACACATCGCAGTACTACCCTTCCGTAAACTCGAGTCGTGGCTACGGTAACATTAACGCAGGTGCGGCGATTAATCTTGCTATAACATACTAATTTCAAATCAATAAGTCCCAATTAAAATCCCATCCTTCCGATGGGATTTTTTTGTTTAACACAACAACAATTGAAATCATTAAAGTATCCTTTCCTTTGCAAAAATTTTAAATCTATATGAGTCAAGCCATCATTGAATGTGTACCCAATTTCAGCGAGGGTCGAGATATGAACATCATCAAACAAATAACCGACGAGGTGGTACATACCGATGGAGTTCGTTTGCTCGATGTAGACCCGGGCAAAGCCACAAACAGAACTGTTGTAACATTTGTAGGCTCCCCGGAACGGGTTATTGAAGCAGCTTTCCGTGCCATTAAAAAAGCATCAGAGTTGATTGATATGAGCAAACATACCGGCGAGCATCCGCGAATGGGAGCAACTGATGTTTGTCCGTTGATACCTATCAGCGGAATTACTATGGAGGAAACAGTGGCTTACGCCAAAAAACTTGGTGAGAGAGTGGGAAAAGAATTGAACATTCCTGTGTACTTGTATGAATCTGCTGCTACTAAACCTGAACGTAAAAACCTAGCAACTGTGCGTGCCGGTGAATACGAGGGCCTGTCTAAGAAAGTGCTGCTGCCCGAATGGAAACCTGATTACGGGCCTGCTGCATTTAATGTTAAAAGCGGTGCTTCAGTTATTGGTGCACGTGACTTTCTGGTTGCGTATAATGTTAATCTGAACACTACCAGCACACGACGTGCAAACTCTGTGGCATTTGATGTACGCGAGGCGGGCCGAGTAAAGCGAATAGGCGATCCGGTGAATGGAGAAATAGTTAAAGATGAAAATGGTAATCCGGTGAATATTCCCGGCACACTTAAATCAGTAAAAGCTATCGGTTGGTTTATTGAAGAATACGGCATTGCGCAGATTTCTATGAACCTTACCAATATTAACATCACCCCTCTTCATATCGCTTTTGATGAAGTTTGTAAAAAAGCTACCGAACGAGGTTTGCGGGTTACAGGGTCAGAACTTGTAGGTTTAGTGCCTTTGAAATGTTTGACGGATGCGGGTAAATATTTCCTCGAAAAACAACAACGCAGTTCCGGGGTCAGTGAATCAGAATTGGTGCGTATTGCAATTAAATCCTTGGGGCTGGATGAACTCTCTCCATTTGATCCCAACAAAAAAGTGATTGAATACTTGCTACACGACAGTAAGGACAATAAACTCGTGAATATGAACCTGCGTGCCTTTGCTGACGAAACAGCTTCAGAAAGCCCTGCGCCTGGTGGTGGTTCCATAGCTGCGTATCTCGGCAGCCTGAGTGCAGCTTTGGCAACTATGGTAGCTAACCTGTCATCACATAAACGAGGCTGGGATGATCGATGGCAGTACTTCTCTGAAATAGCTGAAAAAGGTCAGCATTTAAAAGACGAACTGCTTAAACTTGTTGACGAAGACACCAAGGCATTTAACAGAATTATGGATGCCTTCTCATTACCAAAATCAAATGATGTGGAAAAGAAAAATCGCACAGCAGCCATCCAACAAGCAACAATATATGCTACCGAAGTACCTATGCGTACTATGCGCAATGCTTATCTCTGTTTTGAAATTGTTGATGCTATGGCACAGCAGGGAAATCCTAACTCCATCAGCGATGCCGGTGTTGGTGCCTTGTGCGCGCGTTCAGCTGTTTGGGGGGCTTATCTGAATGTATGTATCAATGCAGCGGGAATTAAAGATGAAGCAATTAAAAACAGATATCTGCGTGAAGCAGTTGCAATTAAAGATGAGGCAATTCGTTTAGAGGCACATATCGTTGATTTTATAGAAAAACAAATAGCCAAAGGTTAAACTTAATTATGAATACTTTTGCCGCACTAAAAAAATTTACCTACTACATGAAAAACCGTATTGTACTTTATGCACTTGCACTATTCGTTGTATTCAATATTGGCTGCGCCAAAAAACAAGGTGTTGTTGGTCGTTGGAAATTAATAGAAGCTCAAAATCCACAAATAGATAGTATGTTTATCTCGCTGCGCAATAACATTAATATTATGGAAGATACGCTTCCAAAAATAGCAGATGCAAATTTTAAATTGGAGATAGAGCAACAGCTTGAGGAGAATAAAAAAATACTCAAAAATGCTGAAGAAAAGATGACTCAATTCTATACAAACTCTTACATGAATTACCGTGATGATGGCACCTATGAAGGAATGCTAATGGGTCAATTGGAATCAGGCACTTATACTTTCGATGAAAATACTAAAATTATTAAGGGTAAAGTAGCCGGATCAGAAGAAAGTGGGGAGTTGAAAGTGGAACGACTAAATGCCGACTCATTGGTTATTTCCGTTGAACCTAATATACGCCTCGTATTTTTATCGGATAAAAAATAATGCCACGCATTATGGCATTTGATGCCGGAGCTAAACGCATCGGCATAGCTATTACCGACCCACTGAAAATTATTGCTACAGCACTTGACACAGTGGGAACCGAAAATGTAATGAACTACATTAAAGATTATCTTCAGAGAGAAAATGTGGAAGCTTTTGTAGTTGGCTATCCTTTAAACATGGATATGAGTGAAACTCACGGCACATCAATTGCAAAGCAACTCATAGCTGATTTGAATAAACATTTTACACAGATTCCTGTCTACAAAGTGGACGAAAGAATGACTTCAAAGATTGCAGCAGACACTTTATTAGCTGCAGGATATAACAAGAAACAAAGACAAGACAAAAAACGACTTGATAAAATAAGCGCTGTATTAATTTTACAGACATACTTAGAGCAAACAGCAAGATGATATACAGTATAGTGGCATACGGTGATCCGGTACTCAGGAAAAAAGCCAGTGATATTTCTTTAGATCATGAGGGGTTGGATAAATTGATTGAGGATATGTATGAAACCATGTACGCCAGCCACGGAGTTGGTTTAGCAGCCCCACAAATAGGGAAGTCTATTAGGCTATTTATCATTGATACCGAGTCAGTTTTAAAAGCTATGGCCGAAGATGCAGAAGATGTAAACGAGTTTAAAGGTGAATCGGGTATAAAAGGTGCATTCATCAATGCTCAAATCATAGAAAAGGAAGGTTTTGAGTGGGATTACAATGAAGGTTGCCTGAGTATCCCTACTGTGCGGGAAGATGTTACAAGACCAGATGAAATTACTGTGCAGTACTTCGACGAAAATTTCAAAGCACACAAAAGAAAATTTTCAGGATTTACCGGCCGCGTAATACAACACGAATACGATCATATTGAAGGCATTCTCTTCACCGATCATCTGAAACCATTAAAAAAGCGTTTATTAAAATCGAAGCTCGATAAAATTTCACGAGGAGATGTGAAGGTGGACTATAAAATGCGTTTTCCTATGGTTAAACGCTAAGTTATTTATCTAATTTGTATTTCCCTGTACTTAGATCGTTAAAGAACTGTGCCCAAGCCAAAGGATTAAAGATGTTGGCAGTTTGAACTTGACCTTTATAATAATAACTGTTTGCATACTTCTGCAACGTAGCCATAGAAGCCGACTTGCCATCGTTGTTTAGCATAGCTGCCAGTTGTTTCATTTGTTGCGGACTTAGATTTTTGTTGTAACGCACCATATCATCATCGGGTAGCTCCATTTCCACAAATGCCTTACGAAACTGATCTCGAGTACCCCAAGGATAAACTCTTGTTTCAGTTAAAAGATATGCACGAGATGTCAATTGAACATGATGCACCCAACTGTTATTGGTGATAATATTAGGAACAGCGAATACCTCCTCAAGATACCCCACACAAGTAACTAAAATGGAATCACCGGGTCTTGCAATGATGGTATAGAACCCATCAATATTTGAATAAGTACCTAATTTCAGGTTTTTGTTATATACAGTAGCAAACGGGATGGACATGTGAGCAGTATCACGACTAATGACAACACCGGAAACCTGCACCAGTTCCACTTCCTGAGCTTTTAAACTCAGTGTGATAAAAAATATAACAATAAGTGTTACTAAGAAATGGCGAATCATTCGGTTCAAAAATACTTGTATTTTATTGAGGTATCAATTCATTGAACAACAGCTAACGAGGAACATTTCAAGTTAGCTTTGGCGGCTTGAAATTATTATCACTCAATAACAGGGATTTTTATTTTATCAAAATGGTAATAAGATCTTTAGTGCTCTTACTGATTATTTATACCATTATCCGTTTTGTATTTATCATTCTTTATGATGACATCTTTCAATTAGAAAATTTTAACAACTGGTTTGTTATTCTGTTTGCCGGCATTCGATTCGATTTATCGGCTTTGATGTATATCAACCTGCCGTTTTTCTTATCCGCGCTTTTACCTTTTTCTTTTCGCAATAAAACATTTTATATAAAATTATTACGCATACTGTTCATCATTCCTAACCTACTTTTCATACTACTCTGTATTGTTGACTTTGGATATTACCGCCACACACAGCGACGCACATCAACAGAACTCTTTGGCATGATGGACGATTTATGGCCTCAACTTTTCTCTTATTTATCCGGTTATTGGTTTTTGCTGCTTTCATTCATATTTATCATTTATTTTTTTGTTAAACTCAGCAACAAACTGATTCAAACGCCTACAAACACAGTTCAGAACAACCCTTCTCAATACATCATATTGTTATTGAGTGCTGCATTATTTATACTCACTGCACGTGGTGGTACACAACTGAAGCCTATTGCACCCATTAATGCCGCAGACTATGTATCAACTAAACAAAGTGCTGCAGTGCTCAATACTCCTTTCGTTTTTCTGAGCAGTATATTCACGAGCAGTGTTCAATACGTCAACTATATGAGTGATAAACATGCCGAGGAAATCGTACAGTTTATAAAACCGGCTTATCCGGATTCTTTAACAACTAAGAAAAATGTTATTGTATTTATTCTGGAAAGTTTCAACCGGGAGTGGATTGGCAACCTAAATAACAGATATTATTACACTAAATTTCTTGATAGTATTAGCACACGAAGTATTGTTTGCACTAATGCTTATGCCAACGCTAAACATTCCAACGAAGGCGTACCGGCAATACTGGCTTCAATTCCATCTCTCATGGACGAAAGCATTATTGCATCATCTTATCAGAATAATCGAATTCAAGGACTGGGAAATGTGATGAAATCATTAGGTTATCAAACTTCATTTTTCCATGGAGCACGCAATGGGTCATTCAACTTTGATGGATTTGCCTATAACTGCGGATTTGATAAATACTTTGGAATGAACGAGTATAACGACAGGGGTGGTTTCGATGGTCACTGGGGTATCTGGGATCATCTGTTTCTACCCTACTTTGCCAAGCAGTTAGATACCACTCAGCAACCATTTTGCTCTGTCTTTTTCAATCTCAGTTCTCATTACCCCTACTCCCTGCCCGAGGAATACAAAGCCCGGTTTATGGATGAACCCAATGTAAATCACCTTCCCCGCACAATATATTATACAGATACTTGTCTTCAACAGTTTTTCGATTCCAATAAAAACAAACCATGGTTCAAAAACACCGTGTTTGTTTTTTGCGCAGACCATACTGGTGAAGGTATTGATCCGTATTACAAAACCCAGTTAGGTATTTTTCGCATACCACTAATCATTTACGACCCTTCAAATCCTGTTCATCATGTCATAGAAAAGCCTGTGATGCAGGTAGATATTCTGCCTAGCATTATTGATTATCTGAAGGTACCGGTTCAGCATAGTTCATTTGGCAGAAGTATTTTCAGCACTACCCCAAATGTGGCGTATCAGTTACATGAAAATTACTATCAGGTTTGCAACGATTCGGTACTTACTATTTTTAACGGAGAGGATGCCATAGCAATTTATAATCACAAAAAAGACCCCTTACTTGAGAAAAATCTCATCGTTAATCAGTCACCTCCTGTCGCAGATCTAGTCTATCTGAAAGCTGTAATACAGGTTTTTAGAAAAAGAATGAAGGAAAACAGACTCACACCCTGATAATTAAGTGCTAATGTTTTAGTATTTTGCACACTAACCGCTGACAATTCCAGAACGTAATGATATCAGTTTCAGGATCGTAAGCGTCGCAATAATCTGGTTAATGATTGAACATAGCTTAATTAAAGGCTGTCTGAATAAAGACAAGAAATCGGAATATCTGCTTTATAAGCAGTCGTTCCCCCTGTTGATTAAGATATGTTACCGCTATACCAGTAATAAGGACGATGCTATGGACTTTGTAAATCGTGGTTTTTTAAAAATTTTAAATAACCTTGATAAATACGATTTCCATCATCCTTATGAGGCCTGGATCAGACGTATTATGGTGAACGTAATCATTGACGAATTCCGAAAAAACAAATCTTACAAGGAAAACGTGTACATGACAGAACACGAAGATTTGGCAACATTTCATTCACGTTCGTTTGCGATCAACGACGGTGAACAAAACCTGTTAGCTGAAGAAATAATGAGTTTGGTTCAGCAACTTCCCGATATGGCAAGAGAGGTATTAAACCTGAACGTGTTCGACGGGTACAGCCACAAGGAAATCGGGGAACTGATGGGCATCAGCGAAGCAGCCTCCAAATGGCACTTGTTTAATGCCCGAAACATTTTAAAAGAAAAATTTGCCAAACTGACTAATACTCCACTACGTAAAAAAAAAGTGAAACATGAAGAAGCAGCATAACGACTTTGACGATTTTTTAAGAAGCAAGGAAGAGCAATTCGATATCCCTTTTAAAGAAGAATACTGGGAACGAGCCTCTGCATACATACAGGCCAACCGAATAGGGTTCTGGACTAAGTTTTTTAATACACCATTACTATGGACCACTGCATTAATTGTAATCCTTGGTGGAGGTGCTGCATCACTTTATCTTTGGAATCAACAGAACGAGAAGCCTGAAAATGAATTGGTGATTGCCGCTAATAATTCTGATAATGACGATTTAATAAGTTCATCAAACGATTCTGATGCGACTAATGCAGCATCAAATTTTGAATCAACAAATTCTATTAGCGATTTAACGGTTCAATCTTCCGAAACCAAAACTGTACAAAGTTCTTCTCTTGAAAAAGTTAAATCTAACACTGACATTAAGTCCAACAGCTCAACTCAAAAGATTCAGAAGTCGAAAACACTTGTTTCATCAAACACTGATTTAATCAGTAAACAAGAGAACAATAGTTCATCATCTTTGACAAATAACATTGTTTCAAATTCAGAAAGGGTTTGGTTAGCTTTATTACAAAGCAAGTATGCCCGCTACTTTAAAACCTCTGGAATTCCAGCTCTGCCTGTTTTTGAGCATATGACTATTGCGGATAATACTATTCCTGTATTTTACGGACTGCCTTATTTGAGTAATACTCAGGGAAAAAGCTCACGCAAAATTCGTGAGTTATCAAGAGGAGGTATGTTCCCTCAACTAACGGTTTCGCTAAGTGGTGGTATCAATATTTTTAATACTCTTAAAGAATCAAGCAATGCTAATGGATTTATTAGTACCAATCCATATTTTGGTATTCGTGCATCGTATCAGGTGAATTCAAAATGGATTATTGCCACTCAGTTGAATGCCATACAACGCGGTGGAATAAATCAACGCACCTACAATCCAGTTGAATTGAGACAAAATGACAAGTTAGTTCGTCAGAGTTATGCTATTCAATTACCTGTTACAGCGGGTTACTTCTTAAATAAAAAGAATTGTATCTCGTTTGGTGTTGCTCCGATGTATACGCTTGCATCTGCACAAAATTCTTTCAATTCCAACGATAATGATTTTAACCAGTCATTGCAATTTACCGGTCCAAACGGTCTCAATCGCCTCGATGTTCAGGCTGTATTAGCTTACACCTATCGTTTGAACAAGAAAATTAATATATACAGTGCCTATCAGCATGGATTCACAGATGTTACCAAACAAGATGTTTTTATAAACAACTTAAATCATTACAATCACTTTGTAACTCTTGGACTTTCTTACAACTTAATCCAACAGAAAATAAACCGTAGATAATTTTTTACAATTATTAATTTTTGGAAAGCATCGCATCGGCGGTGCTTTTTTGTTGATACACTGCCGACAACTGTCTTCCAATGCTATCGTAATTATATATAGCGATTGCCTTTTGCGAAATCTCATTCCTGTTATACCTGAATTGACCGGTGGCTATTCGATACATTGCATCTGCCAACTGCTTCACATCGCGTTTAGGAACCAGAATACCGTTCGACTCCTGAATTACATCACGTGCTATTCCGGTAGGAGTTGAAATTACAGGCAAGCCACAGCATAATGCTTCAGCCACTACACAAGACATACTCTCTGTATTGCTAAACATAACCAGTGCGGCACTTTGTTGCATCAAATCAGCCACCTGATTGTATTCCACCTCGCCTGTAAAAATCAAGACATCTTCTGTTAAACCTGAATTAAGTGCATGCTCAAGAACAGCATCACTCTTTCGACCTGCAATGGTCATTCTGGTTGAAGGTAGCATCTTGTGAACAATTTTAAAGGCATCTATTATCCCCTCAACATTCTTAAGCGGAATCATGTTAGATACGTGAATAAAATTGATAAGCTCTCCTACTGCGACATCCTGATGACGAAAAATTGTAGTATCCACTACATTGTGAACAACGGTAAAATCCTTTTTGCATGCTATTTGATGAATATCCTCACCCAGAGATGTACTAACCACCACAAGAGGATTAGCATCAGCTATCACCCTTTTTGCTTGTCTTTGGTAAAATGCAGAGCGCTTAACAAAAGGATCCACCACTTCATTGTTGTAAATGCCATAATGTTCGGTGAGTGCATATGGGATTTTATATTTTCTGCTTAAGTGTCGTGCCAGAACGCCGGCTCTAACCGGCACCTGCGCATGTAAATAATCGGGCTGACCATACAATTCAACAAATTGTTTATAGCGTTGAAGCGCCAGTTTCATATAACGCCTCATAGAAATCAACTTGCCAAACCAGTTGTTAGGTTCAGGGACCCGATAATAAACAATGTGTTCTGTAAGAAAGTTATTAGTTACAATATGGTCTTCGGCATAGGGAGCCTGATCATCCGCAACCGGATGAAGATATAACACATACACTCTGCAATATTTTGATAAAGCTACCGCCTGACGTTGTATAAAGTTTGCATAACCTTTATCAAAGTCATTAGGATACCAACTGGTTAACCAAAGAATATTCTTCATTTTGAGATTGCAAAATAAAAAAGCCTCTGCAATGCAGAGGCTTTGATGTGTTGAAAATTAATCTTACCACTTTAAGTCATCATCTGAAGCAGACGGAGTTTCAGGACGATTGAAGTCGTCTTCGCGTGGCACTTCTGTTTCTAACTTGTTAAAATTATCAGCCGATTCAGTTTGATTACTTTCTTCATAATTATCGTTTCGTTCAAACTGATCAAAATTAAAATCAGGTAGAAGCTCGGTTTTGATATGATCTACTGATTTGTTTAATGCAGCCATAAACTTGTTGAAGTCTTCCTTATAAAGAAAAATTTTGTGCTTCTCATAAGAATCATCGTGACGTTTCTTACTCTCAGTGATAGTCAGATAATAATCATTTTGCTTTGTGGTTCTTACATCGAAGAAATATGTTCTGCGACGTCCGGCTTTTAATCGGAATGAATAAATGGCATCCGATTTCTTATTGTAATTTCTTTCGTTTTCCAAGTTTAGTAGTTGTCTTTTGCTTGTAGCAAATATATATGAAAGTGCTTCAGATTACCAATACAGCAGGTTTTTTTATGATAAAACTTCCGAAGGCTGTTTACTCGCCAGTTCAAAGTATAATGCTTTATTTAGCATCAGTTCGATGTGAGTTCCCGATTCCACAATGCGACCTTCATCCATAACTATTATGTTATCGAAGTGTTTAATAGAAGACAAACGATGTGTTATAAGCACTATCGTCCCCTGAATTTCTTGTATCAGATTGTGCATAAGCTGTTCTTCGGTTGCTGCATCCACTGCACTTAATGCATCATCCAGTATAAGCAGTTGTGGTTTTTTAGCTATAGCACGTGCTATGGCTAATCGCTGTTTTTGTCCACCTGATAAAGTAACACCACGCTCTCCTACCCGAGTTTCGTATTTCTCGCTAAAACTAATCACATCCTGATGCAATAAAGCCGCGTTAGCATATTGAAATAATTGTTCGTGATTACTTGATGAAAGACCAAACGAGATATTGTTTGAAATACTTTCAGAGAAAATAAAAACATCTTGAGGTACCAAACCAATCAAATGTCTGTATGAAGCAGATTCAAAATCTTTGATGTCCTTTCCATCCAATTTCACAGTGCCCTTGCTTGGATCAAATGCTCTTGCTAGTATCATTGCCAATGTACTCTTACCACTACCTGTTTTACCAACTATAGCCAATTTGCTTCCTGCTTTAATTGTGAATGATACATTCCTGAGAGCTTCAATGCCTGTTGCAGGATATGTAAAACTCACTTTATCAAACTCAATGCTATCATCAAAACGCTGAACTAGATTCTTACCTGATTTCAGTTGTGAATCAGCGTTCAAAAATTCATTGATCCGGTTTTGAGAAACGGCAGCTTGCTGAATCAGAGCAGTAACCCAACCAACTGCAGCAAATGGCCACGTAACCATATTGATGTAAATGATAAATTCAACAATAACGCCGGGTGAAATAACTCCTTGTTTAACGAGTAGTCCTCCTACATATATTGTTGAAACAATGCTGATGCCTACCAGAAAGGCTATTACAGGAAAATAAATTGCCTCTAACTTTACTAAAGATAGTGTTCGTCTTCTATAACCCTCACAAGACTTATTAAATTCATGTGAAAATATTTCCTGACGTACAAACGCTTTAATTACTCTGATGCCACTGTAAGCCTCTTGAACATAGGTGGTTAACGTTGACAATTGCTCCTGAATAGCTTTACTTTTTTGTTCCACTTTTCGGTTAATGTAAAAAATGCACAGTAACATGACTGGTAACGGCAACATACTATAAAATGTTAGTGTAGGACTAACCCGAAGCATCTGATAAACAACAAATACTGTCAATACAAGCAGATTAATAGTATACATTAATCCAGGCCCATAGTACATCCTCACTTTAGAAATATCTTCTGTAAGTCTGGTCATCAAATCGCCGGTGAAGTGTCTTTTAAAAAACAACACATCCAATGTCTGATACTTTTTGAACAATTCATTTTTCTGATCATATTCTATATATCGCGACATCACAATAATGCTTTGTCGCATAAAAAACATAAATACACCACGCAACACTGCAAATAATATGGTCAATAAAGAAAAGTATATAATGCCGGAATAGAAATCGTCCAACAGATTGCCGGGAATTAGCGAAAATTGATAGCTGGAAACTATATTGGCTTTACTGAGTACCAGATCAATGCCTCTACGTATAAAAACTGGGGCCAGAACACCAAATAAATTTGATAAAACAATGAAGAAAACACCGGCAATTAAGCGGTAACGATACTTAAACAGGTATTTATTCAGCGAACTCAGGGCTGTCATGTAATCGGTTTAGGTTCATTTGAAACTCAGGAAAATTACCCTACATTTGCCCAAAGCCGCAAAAACTAAGATTTAACGAGACAAGAACCATTGTCACGGGTTATACCAAAGTGACCAAACAAGCAAATTGCACCCTCTTTTGTACCTCGTTTTTCAAAAAGCTGCTTTACAATTTATTTAAGTTCATTTCAAAAAAGTACTCTTCATGACTACCATAACTGAAAAAATACCAACTACCGCTCCGGGAATTTTTGATCAAATTTCTTCATACGAACACGAACAGGTGGTTTTTTGCTACGATAAAAACAGTGGATTAAAGAGCATTATAGCCATTCACAACACAACTTTAGGCCCTGCATTAGGCGGAACCCGTATCTGGAACTACAAGAATGATGCTGAAGCCATTTTCGATGTGTTACGATTATCGCGCGGCATGACTTTTAAGGCTGCTGCTGCAGGTTTGAATTTAGGTGGTGGAAAAGCCGTAATTATTGGTGATTCACAAAAAGATAAAAGTGAGGCATTGTTTCGTCGCTACGGAAAGTTTGTAAATAGTTTAAACGGCAAATACATTACAGCCGAGGATGTTGGTACGTCAACTATGGATATGGAATATATTTCCTTAGAAACCAATCATGTAACCGGTGTTCCTGAATTTATGGGTGGAAGCGGGGACCCTTCTCCTTTCACTGCCTACGGTACTTTTCTGGGCATGAAGGCTGCTGCCAAAAAAGCATATGGCTCAGATAAGCTTAGTGGTAAAAAAGTGCTGGTACAAGGCATTGGCCATGTTGGCGAAGTACTTGTTAAGCATTTAACCGAAGCTGGAGCAAAAGTTTATGTTACCGACATTTTTGAAAAACGTGTGAAAGAGGTTGTGGCAAAATACAATGTAACTGCAGTGGAAACAGATAGTGTGTATGACATGGATATGGATATATACAGCCCTTGTGCTTTGGGTGCCACACTCAATGATGATACACTGAATCGTTTAAAATGTACGGTAATAGCCGGCGCTGCAAACAATCAGTTGGAAGACGAAAAACTACATGGTCAAATGCTGATTGAAAAAGGAATTGTTTATGCACCTGACTTTGTGATCAATGCCGGCGGCTTGATTAATGTTGCCAGTGAACTAGACGGTTATAATCGTGATAAAGTACTAAGTGATGTAGAGAGGATTTATGACCGTGTTTTAGACATTTTTAAAATAGCTGAACAACAAAAAATTACTACACAACAGGCAGCCATTTTCATTGCTGAAAAGAGATTACGAGATATCGCCAATCTGAAAAGCCGTTTATAACATAAGCTAATTCAGGATGTTAAATGATTTCGCGTAGAAGTATCAGAGTTAAATTAATGCAGGGATTTTACTCATACGAAAAAAGCCCTGAAACCAAGGAAGACAAAGTGCTGGCGACTTGCCTGCAGTCTATCAGTCGATTTAACTCACTTATGTTTTTCAATCTGTTTATTATTGAAAAAACTTGCAGCTATGTAAAAGGCTACGTTGATAATTTGCGTAACCTGCGCACACGTAAAATAGCTGTCGAAGAGTTATCTATGCGTATTGTTGAGAATGATATTATCGGGTTCATTCAGCAGTCAAACGCTTATTCTGCTATCAGCAAGAATGAAAACTTTGAAAGTAAAATAGACAGCGATTTATTCAGGAAGTACTTTTTAGAACTCAAAAACAGCCAATCGTATCAAAAGTATATTATTTCCAACAGCTCAGATCCGAAAGAAGATTATTATTTATTACACGAGCTATATACGCACATTATTACTGCGGACAAAGATTTTGACAGCATCGTGGAAGACATCTATCCTGAATGGGCAGACGACAAACACCATATTAAGAGTATAGCTATAGATATACTTAAACAAGTGTCTAATGGCACAAAACCTAATTTGGATGAGCTAATGACTCAAGCAGACAAAAGTTTTGTTGAAAATATGATCAATTCATATGTTTTTCATCATAGTGAGATAGGAGAACATATCAAAAAACGTCTAACAAACTGGGATGAGGAGCGTGTTGCTGAACTGGATATGATTCTGCTGAGAATGGGTGTTTGTGAATTTATGTACCAACCTGAAGTACCTGTTAAGGTGAGCATTAATGAGTATCTGGAAATAGCTAAAAATTATAGCACACCCAAGAGCAGCGACTTTATAAACGGTATTTTAGACCGTGTTTTAAAGGATTTACGCGACTTGAATCTGGTTGTAAAAACCGGACGCGGTGTTGTAGAAGGTTGATTTTTTTAATAGTCATTCTGTGTTATATTTGCCGACCGCAAAAAAAATAGTACCATGGACGCAATTAATTACGTGCACGAACAACTAAGTGCAAAAAAAGAATTTCCAAAATTCAAAGCCGGTGATAATATCACGGTTAACTATAAAATCATTGAAGGTAACAAGGAACGTATCCAGGCTTTCAAAGGTGATGTGATACAAATCAAAGGATCAGGTTCTACTAAAACTTTTACTGTACGTAAAGTGTCAAACAGTGTAGGTGTTGAGCGTATCTTCCCTTTTACCTCACCAAACATTGAAAGCATTGAGTTTCATAAAGCCGGTCATGTACGTCGTGCCCGTATTTTTTACCAACGTGACCTGGTTGGTAAAAAAGCGCGTATCAAAGAAAAGCGCTACAACGCCGAGAAAACCGAAGCTTAATTTCAATTTTTTTTCAAAAACATAAGGCTGTCGCAACTTTACGACAGCTTTTTTTTTAAGCATACCACACTATGGCACAAAAGAATACTACCAACACTTTTAACCCAAACGACCCTGCAGGAAAAGACGCAAACATTTTTGGTTTGCCTTTCAGTGAAAATGAATCGAAGTTGATATTAATGCCTGTTCCCTGGGAAGCAACAGTTTCTTACAGCACCGGAACAGCAAATGGACCTGACTCCATTTTTGAAGCATCAAAGCAGGTGGACTTATTCGATCCTATCCTTCCTGACGGATGGAAGCAAGGGATCTATATGCGAAAGACTGATAAGGCTATGAAAAAAATGAGTCGCGAGAATCGCAAACTGGTTGAGAAAATTATAGCTCACCTCACCGGTGAAGAAACATTAAAAGTACCGGCATTAAAGAAAGCCTACGATATTGTTAATAAAAGTTCAACAGAACTCAACAAATACTTACATAACCAAACCATGCAGTTATTGAACAGAAATAAACTGGTCGGTATGGTTGGCGGTGATCATAGCACCCCACTCGGGTTCATTAAAGCCATATGCGATTATTATAAGAATCAGAATGTTGCTGTGTTACAATTTGATGCTCATTTCGATTTACGAAAAGCCTACGAAGGGTTTAAATATTCGCACGCATCTGTAATGTATAATGCCATACAGGAAACCAATATTTCCAAGTTAGTTCAGGTTGGTATTCGTGATTATTGTAACGAGGAGATTGACTTTGTTCAGCAAAACAAAAACCGCATAGAAGTATTTTATGATGCAGATCTAAAACGCGCACGTTATTATGGCGAAGCTTGGCATTCCATATGTAAACGCATAGTAGAAACATTACCCGATTTGGTTTATATCAGTTTTGACATTGACGGTTTAGACCCGAAGCTTTGCCCTAACACAGGAACGCCTGTTCCTGGTGGGCTTGAATTTGATGAAGCTGTTTACTTAATGAATTTGATTGCTGACAGTGGAAAAAAGATTGTAGGTTTTGATTTAAATGAAGTAGCACCCGGTGAGAATGAATGGGACGCCAATGTAGGTGCGCGATTACTTTACAAGATGTGTAACATAACATTAAAGTCGCAGGAACGCTTTCAGGTTTCACATAAACATTCACAGACTGAAAAAGAAAGCGGCGATTAAATGCATCCTCCTCAATTACCATATTTACTATACGCAGATGAACAGGGCAAAATATTTGAAGATGAATCTTTTTGGGTTGCAGGTCGCTCAGGAAATGATATTGTATCGTTAAAACCGGAAGACTTTATCGAACTTCCTTCCGGTAGTGATTTGTATGTTTTACCAGAACGTTATCCTATAGGTATAAATTCTAAAACAGGTCAACCTGCTATCATTAAAAAAGGGTTTGCTGTGAGTGCACAAATATCTCCTGCTCATACCATGCTTTTTATGGCTGCATTTCAAAAAACTCCACAGGCCCAAACCCTGCCATTGTTTGCATACTCATGCGTTGGATGGCTCGATGGTAAATATTATGTTACAGCTGTTAGAATTGACCGTGATGTTAGACAGGAGCCATTGGGCTTTGACCATAATAAGGTTATCGAAGGTGTAGAGAAATGGTACAGCAAGTACCCTGATAATCGCTTACTCAGACACATTGGAGATAATTGTGCACTGACGTATAAATGTCCTGCGGCACGTAATTTCTTTTTGAACAGATGGGAGGCCCCGATTCCAAGTTCACCGGCATGTAACTCTAACTGTATAGGTTGCATATCATTTCAACCTGAAGATGAACATATACGCAGTACACAAGATCGAATCACCTTTAAGCCTACTGCTGAAGAAATAGCACAATATGCTTCAGAGCATTTGAATACGGCACCTTTTCCGATTGTTAGCTTTGGTCAGGGGTGCGAAGGTGAGCCCTTGTTGATGTGGCCTATACTGAAAGATGCTATAGTTAAAATCAGAGAAAATTCTAAAAAAGGAAGTATCAACATCAACACTAACGGCAGCATGCCAAAAGCAGTAGAGGATCTTTGTGCAGCTGGTCTCAATAGCATACGTGTAAGTTTGAATAGTGTGCGAGAAGAAATTTATAATGCCTATTATCTGCCCAATAATTATCGTTTCAATGCTTTGAAGAAATCTATTCAAACAGTAAGAAAACATGGAGGATGGGCTTCGATAAATTATTTTGTTTTTCCCGGGATTAATGATGAAGTTGAAGAATATGAAGCGTTGAGAAAATTTATCAGAGAAACAGATTTAACCATGATTCAGTGGCGCAATTTCAATATTGACCCGGACTGGTATATAGAGCGCATTGGTAAAAAAGAATTTGGTGAAACTATTGGTGTCCAAGAATTAATGAAACGAATTCACGATGAATTTCCTCAGGTTATGTTTGGTTATTTTAATCCCCCAATGGAAAAGATACTGAAACACAAACAGGAGTTTTCTTTATAATCGTAAATTCTTACCGGTTACTTCAATACAGGATATTACTACTCTCGCATAATCACTAACTTTTTGGTGATTTCATAGCTATTTTCTGAATGGAATTTAAGAACATATACTCCGGCAAGAAATGTACTACAGTCAATTATGTTGATTGAATCCTGAAGTATTGTTTCATTTACGATTCTGCCACTGAGATCACTAATAGTAAGAACTACATTGCTTAGCCCTTCAACAATAAAGTATTGATACGCAGGGGAAGGGTAAACCTTAACAGCGTTTATGTCAACTGATTCCAAACCTACATTAGTAATTTGTATCTTGTTCGACATTGCTGAACAACCGTTTGCATCAGTAATCACAACACTATAATATCCATTTTGTGTTGGTATATAGTTTTGATTTGTTGCACCGGTAACCGGTTGTTGAGTATTAGAAAATAAACCATAATACCATTGTAAAGTGCCGTTAGAACTTGTGCTCAGTTCTCCGTTACTATAGGCAACAACAGGAACGTTTGGAGAAACAGTAATGGTAATATTTTGAGAATATTTTTTCAAATTGCCCCCAAGACTTATCACTAAACGATATGTGCCGCTTTGTGTAGCCTCGAATGTGGGCTGATCACCATCGGGTATATCAACGTTATTAAGTTGCCACTGATAATAATAACAAGGATTGATTGTATTGGGAACCAGTTTTACTTTTTGACCAAGGCATATACTTGTAGACCCTATAGCAGATATATTAGTAGACACAGGCGTAGATCCTTTAACAAAAACCGCATAACTGCGTGCAGGTATATCCACATAAATTTCTTGGTTGTTATTGATGATAGAATATCCTGATGCAACATTTCCGGTAATATCAAACAAGGTGTCACCAACATTCAGTTGATAGCCGGACCACATGTTCAGTTTTTGATATACTTTCATAGGTTGACCGGAGAAGTTGATAGCAGCTACCACTCCATTGTTATTGCTGCAGGCGGCATTACCTGTTCCACCTAGTTGATAAATCAAAGAATTGGGAGAACTGCCACTGGTGAAGTAGGAAGCAAATGGTGAGTTGAATCGGTTCAGATATTCTCGGTAACCCGCGTCTTTGATATATCTGTTATAAGCACTGATAAGTTTATTGATTTTAGGAGCATAGCCAGGAAATTTATCGGTTAGGTAATCCTCGTAATACACACATGGCGTACCAACCGTTGGATTAGTTAGGATATAGGCATAACCTAAAATGGGGTCATTGTCTACACGATTGTAGTCTTCTCTGAAGTCGTGGTTGTTAACAAAACTGACTGCATTCAAACGACTCATATTTTGATTATCCACCATTCCGGAGTTAAAAATATTTCTTGCATCGTATCCAAATGCATCACAAGCATCGCGTATAGATGATTGTAAATTAAAATCGAATAGACGATAGATGATGGAATCTTTAGTAGAATTATCCATGTAGTTATAGACTTCATCAATATGAGCTTTAAGAGTTGCAGCGCTGTATTCATAAGATTCTCCTACCACCATTTTGGGATTGATTCCTTTATAATGCAAATGGTCAAATAAATCCCCCAGAAACCAGGATGGCATATGTTTCACGGCATCTATTCTAAATCCTCCAACATTAACAGAATCTATTAGCCATTCTGACCAATTTCTTAAGGTGTCTTGAGATGAACTAGTTGCCTGGTCAACATCATAGAAAAACCACATCCAGTCATAGTCACCGCACAAACAGGTTGGTGCTCCATTAGGTCTGAAATTCATATAGTTAAACTGACCTCTGCCTGATGGCACACTTTGAAACGATGTATAAGTTTGATAAATCATCTGATTATATATGTTAGAGTTGTTGCCACTGTACCAGATGCTATAAATAAAATGATCGGAAAAAGCTCCATCGTTCATCATAGTAATATAGATGGTATCATTAGCCAAAAAGTCGTTGGCAGTAAGAGTAACCTGAAACTCATCTACACCACAACCGCCGGCATCAATGGAAGAATTAATTCTTGTTCCAATGGCAACAGTATTATTACCCTGACCGCAATCGCCACCACCATTCGGTTCTTGTTCGTTAACTACAGTTGATGTTAAATATTTCTTTTGAGTCCAAACCGCAAACTGATATCCTTTTCCGAAATAATCAGGATGAGCTGAAGCTGATTTAATCTTGAAATAGTAAGTGCCTGCTCCTAAACCGGTACCTGTACCAATAGGAATAATATTTCTAAAGCGGTCTGATGGATAACAATTGTCACCATTCACGTGCTTTTGAAAATTGTAATCTTCTATCCAACCTTTCACTGCAGGATTAAACTCAGGATTACCACCTGAACGATGATTATATACCACATCGGCTATGGCCGTCATATTATGTGATTTAATTGAGTCAATCAACTGGTCAACTTTTACACGGGTACCAAATCCTGTTTTGCGGTTGTTGGTCCCCAGATGATAATAATCGTAAGTATCATAGCCGTTGCTGGCGCCACCACCCTGCCCTAAACTCAATGGGGGCAACCATAAATAGGTATAGCCTCTGTCAGCAAGATATTTTGATTTATTGATGAGTGTGTCGACAAATGATTTCCCCTGACCTGTTTTGGGATATTCCCACCACCAAGCCTGCAGCATTACATTCTGTGCAGACGAGTATTGAATAAAGAAGGATAAGATGAAAAACGAAAAAACACTTTTGATATAAAACTTGCTTGCTTTCATAGTGCTAAAAGTAATCACGCACACTAAATATTACAAGTCTACTACATCAAAGAATCTCTAATTGATAATAATTTAATACTTAGCTGAAAGCATTATTGAACAATGACACCTTCGGTGTTATAAACTTCCATTGGAGGACAAGCACAAATTAAATTTCGATCGCCGTGAGTGTTATTAATTCGAGATACAGCAGGCCAGAATTTATGTTGTTTAAGATATGCAACCGGGTAAGCTGCCTTGGTTCTTGAGTATGGTTTGTTCCATTCATCTGCGGCAACAGTATGCATGGTGTGTGGTGCATTTTTCAAAACATTATTTTGAACATCAGCAATTCCATCAATAATTTCCTGTATCTCACCACGTATACTGCGCATAGCCAGAATAAATCTGTCAAGTTCTTCTTTCGGTTCGCTCTCGGTTGGTTCAATCATCATTGTGCCTGCCACAGGGAACGATACAGTTGGTGCATGGAAACCATAATCTATCAATCGCTTCGCTACATCTTCTACTTCAATTCCATATTTCTTGTACTCACGCAAATCCATAATAAACTCATGAGCACAAAACCCATTTTCGCCTTTGTATAAAATTGTATAGTCATTTTCTAATGCAGCACGTAAATAGTTTGCATTCAGTATCGCATACTCCGTTGCTTCTTTGCAGCCCATTGCACCCAACATTCTAATATAGCCGTATGAGATTAATAATATACTTGCTGAACCCCAAGCTGCTGAAGAAACCGCGTTAACAGATTTTTCAGTACCTAACTCAATAATGGAATGACCGGGTAGATATGGTGCTAAATGTTTGGCAACACAAATTGGCCCCATTCCCGGTCCGCCACCGCCGTGGGGTATGCTGAATGTTTTATGTAGGTTGATGTGATTAACATCTGCACCAATCTGTGAAGGACTCGTAAGTCCAACCTGAGCATTCATATTTGCTCCATCCATATATACCTGACCACCATATTCGTGAATGATGCGACATATCTCTCGAATGCTGGTTTCAAAAACACCATGTGTTGATGGGTATGTAACCATCAGTGCTGCTAACTGATCTTTGTGTTGTTCGGCTTTTTGTTTCAAATCGCTTACATCAATGTTGCCTTTATCGTCGCATTTGACAACTACAACAATAAAACCGGCCATCACGGCACTAGCTGGATTAGTACCATGTGCTGAGGATGGGATCAGACAAACATTACGATGTGATTCATTTCGGTCTTCAAAATATTTTCTGATAACTAATAGCCCTGCGTATTCGCCTTGTGCACCACTATTAGGTTGTAAAGAGCAAGAAGCAAAACCTGTTATTTCACATAGATAGCTTTCAAGTTCATCAATTATTTGTTTGTATCCTTTCCACTGTTCTATAGGAGCAAATGGGTGAATATGCGCAAACTCAGGCAAACTCACAGGCATCATTTCAGATGCGCTGTTCAGTTTCATAGTACAAGAACCAAGTGGAATCATGGCTGTATTCAATGCCAGATCTTTGTTTTCAAGTTGTTTCATGTAACGCATCATTTCCGTTTCGGTATGATGACGATTGAACACAGGATGTTGTAAATAAGAGCTAGTTCTTGAGAGTAAAGTATATGTATTAGTATTTGTCTTGTCTATAGTTTGTTTGTTCTTACCAGCTGCTTCGCAAAATATATCTGCAATCGTTTGAACATCATTCCACGAAGTGGTTTCATCTAAAGAAATACACAATTGAGATTGAGCATGGCGAACATTCATTTGATGTTTATCAAACAATTGAATTAAGATAGCACCAACCTTTTTATCAGTCATACTCATGTCTACACAAATCGTATCAAAATAATCATTGTGCGCTATGGCAAAACCTGCACTCTTCAAAGCCAAATGCAATGAGCTTACTTTATGATGAACTGTTTCTGCAATTTCCTTAATGCCATTTGGTCCATGGTAAACAGCATACATTGCGGCAATATTGGCCAACAAAGCTTGAGCGGTGCAAATATTGGAAGTCGCTTTCTCGCGACGAATATGTTGCTCGCGTGTTTGCAACGCCATTCTGTAAGCTTGCTTACCTTCAGCATCAATTGATACTCCGATGATTCTTCCAGGCATCAGACGTTTATATTCATCACGTACAGCAAAGTATGCAGCGTGAGGACCACCAAAACCCATAGGAACACCAAAGCGTTGTGCTGAACCAATGGCAATGTCTGCATTCATTTCAGATGGTGTTTTTATTAAGGCTAACGCAAGCAGGTCAGTAGCTAATACAACACGAATATCTTTTTGGTGTGCTACGGATATCCAAGAAGTGTAATCCTGAATTCGTCCCTCAACATTTGGATATTGTAATAATGCACCGAAATATTCTTCAGTTAGAGTTACCTTCTGTTCATCTTCAATTAATAAATCAATACTAAGCGGAGTCGCACGAGTTTTTAGAATATCAATTGTTTGTGGAAACACTTGATTTGATATGAAAAACTTTTTTCTCTTTCCATTCTGAGCGTGATATAATAAGGTCATCGCTTCGGCTGCTGCGGTACCTTCATCTAACAAGGATGCGTTAGCCACATCCATACCTGTAAGGTCGGTGACCATTGTTTGAAAATTCAATAGCGATTCCAAACGCCCCTGTGCAATTTCAGCCTGATAAGGTGTATATTGTGTGTACCATCCGGGATTTTCAAACAAGTTACGCAGTATAACCGGTGGAGTTATAGTGTTGTAATAGCCAAGACCTATATAACTCTTGTAAACTTTATTTTTAGAAGCTATTTCCTGAATCAGATTCAAATATTCATATTCACTTAATGCTTCCGGCAAAACAGGTAAGGTTTTTAATCGTATATCATTTGGTACAACCTGGTCAATTAGTTCGGAAAGTGAATTGACACCAATTGATTTTAACATGAGTTTGGTATCTCTTTCGTCAGGACCTATGTGTCTGTGTCGGAATGCTGTTGTGAAGTTTGTCATACTAATGTAAAAAGTGGCCGCAAATTTACAGATTCGGCTTATTTGCACTCCTAAAAACAACGAATTAAACAATCAGTTGCATTTATCCACAATTATGTAGCTAATTATTTCGTTTGTAAGTATTGTTATTAATATTAAAAACCCTACTTTAGGAACAAATCCAACTCTATGCTTCCAGACTACTATAAAATTTTAGACATTGGCAGCGATGCCAGCGATATGGAAATTAAGAAGGCTTACCGTCAAAAAGCCAAAGAATTTCATCCTTCCAATAATAAGAGCAATGATGCCTTGCAAAAGTTTATAGAGATTAATGAAGCCTATGAAATATTGATTCACCATAATACCCGTGAACTGTATGAGGAAGACTTTCATTCCTGGCATAACCCTGAAGAATATCCGATTTACAAATATTGGGTAGATGCTGCTCATTCAAGAGCACAGGAACATGCCAAATTATCGTTCAGCGATTTTGTAAAAACCAAATTCTACCGAAGCACCAGAACCAGCAGTTACAGCATTTTTCTGGTAGGAATGATCTTGGGTATTATTATCTCGTTATCACCATATGCATTTATGGTGGCCTTTGACAATAAATTCATTGGTGTAGCTTCTCTGTTCATTGCATTACCAGCCGGTATCTTTATGATTATTCAGGCACTTGCCGGTTTTCAGTCACTTAAAAAATTCCATTAAAGCTCTACCACTTTTTCGACTGTATTTCTATTCTGCCGAAAACAGCGCTTGCTTTAATCTTTAAGAAAGGTTTGTCCGGACTATATGCAGCATTGGTATAAACCTGTTCTCCAAATCCATTGATGGAATTTCCGGGTACCTGAACAGTTCCGAATGCTGTTTCCATTTTAATCATAGTTGGTATCGAATCATTGATCAATATTTTTCCGTTGCCAAATACAACATCTACTTTAACAGTTTTGGACAATTCATCCTCTGAAACTTTAAATAGATCTATCACTCCACTTCCGAAAACAATATCGTAAGCACCGTTATACTTGGAATAATCAAAGTGTCTGCTGGTCATTATTGCTTCATCTTTAGATTGATTGTTCCTAAGTAGCCCACCGGTGAGCATTCTTATTCCGAAGTAAATTAACACAAGACCCAGGATAATTTTAAAAATTGGGATGTTGATGTGAAATACCTCCTTGATAATTATAGATGCTCCAAACAAGACTATAACTGCACCCCAGAAAACTGCTGAAGAAAGAAAATTCATATTTAATATTTGTCCATAAAAGTAAGGTTTGGAATTGAAAATCAAACAACATAAAAACTCACCTGAAATTTTATCTACTTTGCCAACCATTATCAAATCTTTCTATGGACTTACAGTTTAACAAAAACGAGGACACCAATAAACTGCTTACTTCTAAAGTAACTGAGCAACTTGCCAAAATTCACCTTGGCGGAGGCAAAAAGAATATTGAGAAACAACACGAAAAAGGTAAACTCACTGCACGTGAACGTGTGCAGTATTTATTAGATGAAGACTCTCCCCGTCTTGAAATTGGCTCTTATGCAGGATTTGAAATGTATGCTGATGAAGGTGGTTGTCCTGCAGGAGGAGTAATAGTTATGCTGGGATATGTAACTAATAAACTTTGTGTTGTGGTTGCCAATGATGCTACTGTAAAAGCAGGAGCGTGGTTTCCAATTACAGCTAAAAAGAATTTACGGGCACAGGAAATTGCCATGGAAAACAGAATTCCAATTATCTACCTGGTTGATAGTGCCGGAGTTTATTTGCCCATGCAAGATGAAATTTTTCCTGACAAGGAGCACTTTGGTCGTATGTTCCGAAACAATGCCAAGATGAGTTCTGAGGGTATCGTGCAGATTGCTGCAATTATGGGCAGTTGTGTTGCCGGTGGCGCTTACTTGCCTATAATGAGTGACGAGGCTATGATAGTGGATAAGACCGGATCAATTTTTCTTGCAGGACCTTATTTAGTTAAAGCCGCTATTGGTGAGGATATCGATCAGGAAACATTAGGAGGAGCCTCAACTCATTGCGAGATATCGGGAGTTACGGATTATAAAATGCCAAACGATAAAGCATGCCTTGACAAAATTCGGAGCATCGTTGATAAAATTGGCAGTAACGCTAAAGCGGGATTCAGCAGAATCAAGCCTTTACTACCAGCCAAAAAGCAAGATGAAATATTTGGAATTATGCCTGACGATATTTCCAAGCAATATGATATGTACGAAATCATAGAACGATTGGTAGACGACTCCAAATATGATGAGTATAAGGCCGGATACGGTAAATCCATCGTAACATGTTATGCACGAATAGATGGCTGGGCCGTTGGAATAGTTGCTAACCAACGTAAAGTAGTAAAAAGTGCGAAAGGAGAAATGCAGTTTGGAGGCGTCATTTATAGCGATTCCGCAGATAAGGCAACTCGTTTTATATTGAATTGCAATCAAAAGAAAATACCATTGGTTTTTCTACAAGATGTTACCGGCTTTATGGTTGGATCTAAATCGGAGCATGGCGGCATTATTAAGGATGGAGCTAAAATGGTGAATGCTGTATCAAACTCTGTTGTACCAAAAATTACAGTCATAGTTGGAAACAGCTTTGGCGCAGGTAACTATGCCATGTGTGGCAAAGCCTATGATCCACGAATAATAGTCGGTTGGCCAATGTCACGTATTGCTGTTATGGGTGGTTCGCAGGCCGCTAAAACACTTTTACAAATTCAGGTTGCTTCTCTAAAAGCAAAAGGCAAAGAAATTAGTAAAGAAGATGAGGACAGAATGCTGAAAGAAATTACAGCACGCTATGAAAAACAAATGCAGCCACAGTATGCTGCTGCTCGTTTATGGCTTGATGAGATTATTAATCCTTTGGAAACACGTAAGGTGATATCCATGACCATTGAAGCGGCAGACAATGCCCCAATTACACGAGCATTTAACCCCGGTGTTATTCAAACTTGATTACTTTAGTTTTTTAGAAGCAGTAGCATCTTGCTCCTGCAATAAATCCATAGGCTTTATACGAACTATTTCTTCACCGGTTTTGAATAAAACAGAATTTGAAAAACCGCTTGTATCGACTTTACCATGATAAATGATTGATTGTACCTGTACTTCATAATCAGATTTCGGTATCAGATTCACTAAAAATCTCTTGTTACCCGGTGCAGTTACAATACCGTTTTTCCATTCTTGCGTGCCTACAGGTCTGGTACGGACAATATACTTAATAGCATTATTTACGCTTATCCAACTCACTGTTGCTGTTTTATCCTGTACGTTCTCCACTTTTACTGCTGTAGGTATGGCTAAAGCAGTATTTGTCTCACAGTTATAGCTGAACATATTCATCCACTTATATTCAGAATTGATTGCATTCTGGTCTGCTTTTTTTACATTAATAATATTTGCGCGTGTTTCAACTTTAATCCTGCTGGCTAAATCTTTTTTCAAAATACTTATCGAATAGCTTTTACGGTTGAGTTTATCTTGAATTTTGATCACTTTAGGTTGTATCTTCAAATTCTTTTCATCATATATTTTTATCTCTGCTCCGTCTATTACTGTTGTATTTGTAGCTAAAAGTGTGAAACAAACAGAATCGTTTCTGATAGCTATTGTTAATTGAGGCAGGTTATTGATAGACGACATATCATCAATTCCTTCAGAAGGAAACAATGGCAACACATTAGTTGTGATATTACTTGTATTGTTTGCCATGGAATCTTTTGTTTCGCCAAAATGATTAGCCAGAAACAATCCACTTGCAATAAAAACCCCTGTTGTTACACCGGCAATGGCATAATGGATTCTGGTTCTAAGACTATTTTTCTGTCTGAGTACAAGCCTTTGGGACATTTTTTTATGATTTTGGCTCTCTAACGATAGAATTCTGAAGTGGTTACATACCTGATTAAAATAGAACACTCATTATTAATGTTTTAATATTCAGCAACAATAGAGCGTGTATTTGTTTCCTTTGCAAGCCATGGCCCGCATCGTATTGTTAGGTACCGCACATCCTCTCAGAGGTGGTTTAGCATCATATAATGAGCGTTTGGCTCGCGAATTTCAAAAACAAGGTCATGATGTAAGCATTTACACATTCAGTTTACAGTACCCGTCTTTTCTATTTCCCGGAAAAACACAATTCAGCGAATCTGAAAAGCCCGACGATCTGGACATTAAAGTAAGTGTCAATTCAATAAATCCCTTGAATTGGTATCAAATAGGAAGAGAAATATCAAAATTGAAACCTGATATACTCGTTTCAAAATACTGGTTGCCGTTTATGGGGCCTTGCCTTGGAACGATATCTAAAATAGTGAAGCGAAATAAACACACTAAAGTGGTATGCATTCTCGATAATCTGATACCGCATGAGAAACGAATTGGCGATACTTCCTTTACAAAATATTTTATGAAGCAGGTTGATGCCTGTATAGCACAATCTGCATCGGTTCTGCAAGACATAGAGCTGTTTTCAACTTCAATACCACGTAAACTCAGTCCCCACCCTATATTCGATAACTTTGGAAATTCACTTTCTAAACAGGAAGCTCTGCATTATCTTCAACTGGATGCAAACTATAAGTACATGTTGTTCTTTGGATTTATCCGCGAGTACAAGGGACTCGATATATTGTTAAAAGCATTTGCTCAGGTAAAATCAAATCTCAATAATGTAAAACTGATAATTGCCGGAGAGTTTTACAACGACAGCAAACCTTACCTCGATCTTATAGATTCTCTGAATCTACGTAATGACATCATTTTGAAAACCGATTTTATCCGCGACGAAGATGTTCGATATTATTTCTGTGCCTCGGATATTGTAGTTCAACCCTATAAACATGCAACACAAAGTGGTGTAACTCAGATCTGTTATCACTTTAATAAACCTATGCTGGTTACACAAGTAGGTGGTTTGGCAGAAATAGTGCCCGATGGAAAAGTGGGTTATGTTACTCAGGTTGATGAGCAAAGTGTTGCAAATGCCTTATTGGATTTTTTCAACAATAACCGCGAAGCTGACTTTTCAAATCAGGTAAAAATTGAAAAGAACAAATACAGTTGGAGCGCCATGGTGGACAGTATCTTCGAAATAGTCAATCAGATAAAAAGATGAGTTTTCGTATTGAATCTGCCGATGAAAAGACTTTAAATATTATTCGTGAATTGAGCCTGAGAATATGGCCTGTAGCGTATGCACACATTCTGCAACGTGAGCAGATAGATTATATGCTTGATCAAATGTACAGTCAAACATCACTAAAGAATCAACTAAATTCCGAACACAAATTCTTTGTTGCCTATTACAATAATCAAGCAATTGGTTTTGCTTCACTATCTCCTGTAAATGAACATACAATCAAGTTGCAAAAGTTGTATGTACTTACCGAATTTCACGGTAAAGGATTTGGCCTCAAACTATTAGATCATATCGTGAAAGTTGCGAGAGAGCATGGATCCTCAAAACTCATCCTGAATGTAAATCGTTATAACAAGGCTATTGACTTTTATGAAAGGAACGGTTTTATAAAAACAGAAACCGTTGACATTAATATTGGCAACGGTTTCTTTATGAATGATTATGTGATGGAAAAAGAGTTGTAACTCTTTCTAGTTTTTAGGCTTCATCAAAGACTTTACATAATCAATAGAAGCTTTCAAGTCTGCATTTTCAGGATCATTGACCAATGCTTTCTCAAAACTATTGATGGCCTCCTGGTAATTCTGAATTTTTATGTAATAATTACCAAAGTACTGATGCGCTTCATTGATTTCTTTCTTGTATTTCACTGCATCTGCATTACCAAGTTCAATAACCTTTTCGTAGAACGGAGACGCTAATCCTGTTGGGGCATCGGGATTATCCAAACTTTGATTGCAACGTGCACGCCACAAATAACCCTGAACCCATTTATTGGACATCTCTGTAACTTTCATAAAAGCGGTATCTGATTTTGCGTAGGCTGAATCAAAATAATAAGCACGACCAAGGGTAAAATAATCTTGAAAAGCTGGCTTGGACATAGTTTTAATTTTCATGTCATAGAAATATGCTGCCTTCTTAAAGTTTTTCTGTTTGTAAAATGAAGTGGCTATTTCTCCTAACAGATCTCTTTTGCTGGTGTCCATCGAAACGGCTTTTTCGAAATTGACAATCATCAATGAGTCGTTGCCTTTTTTCTGATATAACTTGCCGAGGTATTCGTAATCAGAACCTAAAATTTTCTTTGGATCGGCTTTGCTGAAAAATGTGTTCATCTCGACAAGTCCTTTATCATAATCACCGGTTTCAAAGTAGCTGTAACCTGCAAGGCGATACATTACATATTTATCCGGTTGTGAACTTTTTACATCATTAATCAAACTCAATGCACCGCTATAATCTTTTGTTAAAAAGAGTAACTGAGCATATTGATAACGGATGTCATTGTCCATATCTGCAACCTTCATAAACTTCTCATAGGTTTCTTTGGCCTTATCGAACTGACCTGTAGCGTAGTATAAATCAGATAAGCCTTTCAATGCCGGAGCATATTCCTCATTGATCGTTAATGCTTTCTGAAAAGCATTAAGTGACTCGGTGTATTTTCTTGCATAAGTCCAAACAACTCCAATTTTGCTGTTAGCCGCGTATAAAGAAGGATTATACTGCAATGCCAGGTCATAGTTGTTTACTGCATCTCCTCCGTTTTGCAAACTGAAATATGCATCACCCATCAACATATATACATCAGCATTTTTATAATTAATCTCCAGTCCATTTTTCAACTGGTTGATGGCTTCCTGTGCATTGGCATTATCCTGGTTCAAATAAGCATCAGCTACCCACACATAATAATTGACATCTTTATTACCGGCCAATCCTTTTGCCTGTTTAAAATATTCCAGAGCCTTCGCATTGTCTTTCTTATGCAATGCCACTTTCGCTAAACCGCAATAATTAGGCGCATACTTTCCGTTTCCAGCTATTCCTGCCTGATAAACAATCTGTGCGGAATCATAGTTGGATAGATAGCATAATGCATTGCCCCAATTATAGAATGCCTCGGCATTTGTTGGTTCTTGCTTACACACTCCGGCATACAAGCGTGATGCGGTTCTGTAATTTTGATTTTGTAGTGCTTTCAGTGCGTCACTGCTTTGCGCCAATAAATGTGATGCAGTCAATACAAAAAGAAAAGTCAAGGTATTTGATAATATCAGTTTCTTATTCATAATTCTATGTTGTTCTTATTCTTCAAATGATTTACGGATTTCTATTACCCTTACCGGATCCTTAGCAGGTTTCAAGCCAATTTGCTCAATGATGGTCATTCCTATATCAGATATTGTAAAGGCAGCAAAACCTGTTGCCAGCCCATTGTAACCCTCACCATTTATGAGATATAGATTTCGCAAAAAGGGGTAACTGCCATCTTTTATATGCGTAGCATCAGGTTTCACGAAATTATTAGGTGTTTCATTTTTTGCGACTGCAATAATACGCAAGCCCTGCAAAGATTTCACCACTGCAGCATCATCACTATCGCTGATATGGTTCACCCCCAATACTCCAATAGCGTTGTTGTTGTTTTTAACGTATTCAAAAACTTCGCTAACCGCATTCAATGCATAGCAATTCGTACCCAACTCCTTCCCCTGCATCACTGAGTCGCGCAGGTACGTTGCCGTGCCTGTATTATTTTTATCGAATACAACACTCATCGTATTGATGGACTCCTTATTGACTTTACCTGTTAATAGAATTTGTTTCAATTCATCTTCGCTGTAAGTACTGTCAGCATTGATATGTCCAACAAATGCAATGGCATCTGCAGCGAAAGGAATGGTTTTAATATAAAAACCGCGCTCCCTGATGTTCTTTAATTCATCATCTGTTAAATGTCTTGATAGGCATATCAAAGGTGTTTCGCCGTTGCGGAAAAGATTAACGGCTTCCGCTTCTGTTGCAAGTACCAGGTCAATGTGAGCATTGGTGTATGTATGTTCAAAAACATCTTTAAATGTGGCAAATAATTTTGAATAAGCATCATCAACCACTATACTTACAGATCCAGAAGTAGGCGTATTCGCATATTGTTGCGGTGCATCTGACTGATTGCAGGATACATTGATAAAAGCCCATAAAACGATAATAATCCTAATCATTGGTATTTTGATTCCGTCTGAAATATTTTTGATAAAACATAACAGAGCGAAAAGTTGCATATGCCAACAACAATAATCCAAATCCTACGCGTTGCGTGTCGTTAAAATATGGTTTAAAATAGATTCCGAAAATGAATAAAATCGCCAGTACAAGGTAAATTAGCAGAATACCTGCCTGAACATAAAACATTACCGGCCTAGTTTGCATCCGGTATGTTTATTCAGATGCCAGTTTGAAAGTTACAGGCAAGTTGAAGTAAACCGGAACAGCATTTCCATTTTGTTTTCCGGCATTCCATTTAGGCATATTCTTTACCACGCGTACGGCTTCGTCGGTACAGCCGCCACGTACATCACGCAGAGTTTTGATTTCAGAAATAGAACCATCGGCGCCAACAACAAACTGCAACACTACTGTACCTTCAATACCATTTTCACGCGCAGCAGCAGGATATCGGATGTTCTTATATAAGTATTCCTGTAAAGCCTGCTCACCACCGGGGAAAGAAGGCATCTGTTCAACGAACATCAATGGCTTGGTAGGCGGTGGGTCAGTAACATTTACGGGAGCATCATTAAAATTAACATCAGCATTGGGGTCTATGTTGGTTGTTGTTCCCGGATCAACATTCTTCAGGTCTTGTAATACTGGAGGTTCTTCATCCTGAGGCACTTCCTCATCTGGTTTAACAACCGGTGGTGTAAACTTGATAGTCTTTGGAGGAGGAGGAGGCAAATCAGGTGGCGGAGGTGGAGGTGTGGTTTTGTCCAATGGTGGCGGAGCTGCCAGTTTAGTTACATCCACTACATTCAGTGGTTTTTTGGTGTCAAGTTGTTTGTCCAACAATTCCTTGATAAAAGGAATACTGAAACCAAACAAAATAATCAGCACTCCAATGATGGTAGCTCTGTTAACGTGTTTGTTGTAAGCCTTTCTGAGACTATATGCACCATACTCCTTGTTTCTGCCTTCGAATATGATGTCATTTAAATCAGCCTGTAAGATTTTTTCGAGTTGCATAGTGTTTTCTTTTTTTTATGATGCAATGGTTTGCATTATTCCACAGGAGGTAACATATTTTTTTCTTCAGGGGTAATGTCCACTATAGCATAACGCTGCATGCCGGTAATTTTCATTTCGTCAAGAACGTCTACCATGTGTCCAAACTGAGCGTCATCAATTGCCTTAATCAATACAACCGGTCCTACTTCTTTTTTCCCTTCTGCACGTTGTTTGCCTTTTACTTCTGAGTCAAATCCCAGCAATACCTTACGAAGACCATTCGCTGAATAATCGGTTTGTTCCACCTGCGGACTTTCGCTGATTCCTTTATAATAGAATATACGGTTTCGCTGAGCTACAATAACAGTCAAAGCTTCTGATGCTTTCACTTTTGTTTGGCTTGCTGTATCCTCAGGTTTTGGTTTTTCGGGCATAATAACCTCCATGGCATTCGGTTTATTGAATGTAGTGGTTAACATGAAAAAGGTAACCAACAAGAACGCCAGGTCAACCATGGGTGTCATATCTATTTTTGTAGATACCTTTTTGGAGCGGACTCCTTTCTTCTTTTTCCCGTGGCCTTCCGACGATGTATCTAAGTCTGCCATTTATGTTCTTTTATCTTTTTTTGAATGTAATTGGTTTATTTAGAAGGTTTGGCGTTGGGGTCAGATTTTTCACTGGTTATTAAACTAAACCTGTTGATGTTTTGCTCCTGTAAAATTTGAATAATGCGCTTCACTTTACCATACTGCGACATGTTATCCGCTTTAATAACGATGATTGAGTTGGGGTTTGCGGCACGTGAAAGGATAACCCAATAATTCAACTCATTATTGAGAGAGTCAATGGGAATTCCTTTTTGTTCAAATTCTAAACGGGCTTCAGGTTTTGTATTTAAATAAGCTCTCATTTCAGCCATTGGTACACCGGTCATTCCCAGGATTGCATAAGTGTTTATTTCGTCTTGCGAAAATTCAATTTCATAGCGCTTACCCATCTGATAGATAAGTGCCTGGCGATTGTATTTACCATCGAAGTTGAAAAACACGCGACCATCGTTAGAAACAATAATGGTGGTCTTGTCTTTATCGGGTACCTTGAATTGTGATGTGGACTTTGGATTTTCCACTTTCACCGGTTCATCAGGTTGAAACTTGGTAGTGAGCATGAAAAACGTAACCAACAGGAACGCCATATCCACCATCGGCGTCATGTCGATGGAGATCGCTTTTTTCGGTATTTTAACCTTTGGCATTTATCTGTCTTGGGTTAGTCTTAGTGCTTGGCAGCAAAATTTTGTGAAAGAGAATAACCTGCTTCGTCAATAGCATACGTCATTTCGTCTATGCTGCCGGTGAAGTAGTTATACATGATAATAGCTACCGCTGAGGTACCGATACCGAGTGCTGTGTTGATAAGAGCTTCGGAGATACCGGTAGAAAGTGCCACCGCATCAGGCGCACCTGCTGTTGCAAGAGCGGCGAAGGCTTTAATCATACCCAATACCGTTCCGAACAGACCTACCAGAGTTCCGATAGGTGCCAGCGTAGCAATAACGGAAAGATTCTTTTGCAGCATAGGTAATTCCAATGCGGTTGACTCTTCCACTTCCTGCTGTATGGAAAGTATCTTTTGATCTTTGCTCATCTGATTATCGCGGCTCATGGCTTCGTACTTTTCTAAACCGGAAAGAATAACATTAGCCACAGAACCTTTTTGCTTATCGCACTCTGCTTTTGCAGATGCTGTGTCGTTGTTAGTTAAATGATATTGAACACGCTTAACAAAAGCAGCAATGTTGCCTTTACCGTGTGCTTTACGAATGGAGATGTAACGCTCTATGGAGAAAACAATAACCATAATGGCCATAGACATTAATAGTGGTACAATATAACCACCTTTATAAACTACACCCAGGTAGTTTCCCTGCTTGGGGTGATTGGCCGGATTGTTATCAATGAAATTTGACGGACTTCCAAGAATGAACATAAAAATAAGGATGGCTACCACAAGGCACAGTGGAATTACGATAGCTGCAAAAATGGATGAGAGGTCTGTTTTTTTCTCCATGTTGATTGTTTTAGTTTATTGAGTTGTTTGAATGTTTTTTATTTGGAACGGGCAAATATAATTTTAAAATGACGTCAGCAAAACGCAGAGTTTCTTTTTTTATGCTTTCTTAACATCTGCTTTTACAATTCCATGACAATCCAATGATTTGTTCTATTTCTGCGGTAGTCCTACAAAGACAAATTTCCAACCATAATACACCACATGAGCAGCAGCAAAAACGATAGAGAAATAGTAAAGCACATCATCGGCACCATCGGTTTGCAAATGATGTAAAACGGCTACAGCAAATAGAGACAATGCAAGGAACAGACCGCTGTAACCGATGATTCTTTTCTCTTTAATGCTGCGCTGATGTTCGGTGTACACTGATTTTTTGAAGCCGTAGGCAGCGAAAATGTCAATACCAATCATCATCCATACAATCAATCGAATCCAGGTATCTAATGGAAGAAATACCATCATAAACAAGCAGGTGGCAATTCCCAATATTGGAATCAAGGGCACTAAAGGTGTCTTAAAAGAACGTGGTGCATCGGGCATGGCTCGGCGCAAAACGATAATGCCAATGCATACCAGTATAAAGGCAAAAAGAGTTCCAATGCTCGTCATCTCTCCTACTACACGCGCCGGTACAAAGGCAGCAAACAAACTGACAAAGAGCATGAACATCAAATTGTTTTTAGCCGGAGTGCGGTACGTAGGATGCACTTCGCTGAATATGGCAGGAATCAAACCATCGCGGCTCATACTGAAGAATACACGACTTTGCCCCATAAGCATTACCAGTATAACCGATGCATAGCCTGCAAGTATGGCTATGATGATGGCTTTGTTCAACCATGGATAAGCAGGCTCTATGATACCGGTATCGTTGGGGTGCCCCATCTGGTCTATAGCTACAGCAACGGGAGCAATGCCATCCTGACCGCGAAACATTTCATAGTTGGCAACACCGGTCATCACGTGAGCAAATAGAATATACAATACCGTACAAATAGCTAAGGATACCAGAATACCGATAGGCATATCACGCTTCGGATTTTTTGCTTCCTGTGCAGCAGTACTCACTGCATCGAAACCGATATAAGCAAAGAATACTATTGCTGCAGCACGCACAATTCCACTGATTCCAAACTCACCAAAGCTGCCTGTATTCTCCGGAATGTAGTTGGTATAATTCTCCGGTCTGATGTATTGCCACCCCAATGCAATAAAGATGAGTACCACCGATACTTTAAGCATCACGATAATGGCATTCACAAAAGCCGATTCCCTGGTGCCGCGCATCAGGATGCTCGACATCAGCATAATAATAAATACTGCAGGCAAATTGATGATACCGTGTACCACTGTTCCATCGGCAAGGGTCTGCGCATCGAAGGGACTCATAGTAAGAGTAGAAGGCAGGTGAATATCGAAGTAGCCTAAAAATTTTACCAGATAACGCGACCAACTGATACCAACGGTAGCTGCTCCAACTGCATATTCCAGCACCAGGTCCCAACCGATTATCCACGCCACATACTTACCCATAGTTGCAAAAGAATACGTATAGGCACTGCCTGCAACAGGTATCATACTGGCAAACTCTGCATAGCAAAGGCCTGCAAAGGCACAGCCCAGGGCAGCTATCACAAAGGAAATGGTAATGGCCGGCCCGGCATTATTAGCTGCAGCCATACCGGTAATGCTGAAAAGCCCTGCACCTATGATGGCACCGATGCCGAGCAGCACTAATGAGGTGGCAGACAATGTTCGTTTTAAACCTTTCTCCGATTCCGAAGCCTCGGCTAATAAATCACTTAGGGGTTTTCTGGAAAACAAAGACATATAGAGCGGGTTTGTGTTTGGGCAGCAAAATAGTAGAAATGAAATAAATGAATGGAATTATTGAGAAGAAGTTATTCCAGGGTCAACGGGGAATCTATAACTGTTTCGCACAAATGTGATGATTATTATTTTGCTGCTAACAGAGAAGCTCTGTATGCCAACAGAGGTGCACTGTGTGCTTTAATTGGTGCTCTGTGTGCATGCACCTCATAACACCACGCTCAAATCAACGCAGAGATTAATATTGCGGGGGATGATTTAGAAGTAGCCAATTATGGATTGGGAAATATGAATTACGGGCCGATAGAAGTCAAGGAACTATAGAGGGGAAGGTGATTATGGATTGACCGAGGAGCATTAAGGATTGGGAGATATGGATTATGAGCCGAGAGATGGTATCAATCTATAGAGGGGAAAGCGATTATGGATTGGGAGATATGGATTATGAGCCGAGAGATGGTATCAATCTATAGAGGGGAAAGCGATTATGGATTGGGAGATATGGATTACGGGCCGGGAGATGGCATTAATCTATAGCGGGGAAGGCGATTATGGATTGAGAGATATGGATTACGTGCCGGGAGATAGGGGGATGAAAGAGGATAAATGACTAAATTTTAGCATAAAAGAGGGTTTTATGATATTTTATGTAAAATACGGGTTGTGAAACAATGAAACTTGTAATGAGTGTATCATTTTTATTGGTTGGTGAGGACAGCAAGAGATAGAGAAAATATGGCTTTATGGGAGATGCTAATTCCTCTGCTGCAATGTTAAACATTGCGTTGACGAGGGAAAAGTAAAACTACATTCATAACAATCCTGTTTAGTGTGAAGCTCAGCTAAGTATGATTTCTGGGGCAATTGAGCACGGGTTCGCTTCATATTATTTAACAAACAAGCCATTTACATTTTGAAGTAGTGTATTTTAGGGATAGTGGGGATTGGGTAGAGATTTAGCAAATTGAGTTAGATTTACAATAGGGACATTCGACAAAGTATGTATCGGACAATAGCATCATTACTTATGCACCGCAATGTTATTGCCACGCTCAAATCAACGCAGAGATTAACATGGCGGGGGATGATGAGAATATTATTTTGTTTACTCATAACATTAGCACAAAATGTAAATGCACAGTATCCAAATGATTTAAAAGGAGATTATGTTTGGGTAATTGGTTATGCAAGTTCACCGGATCAAAATTTTGGTAATTCAATAATTAAATTCACATCGAATAATGTTGATACTTTTTATCGCGACGGAAATGTTGATTTTTACTTGGCAGCATCCTCAGTTTGCGATACTGGTGGGAATTTACTTTTTTTCAGTAATGGTTTTTGTGCTTATGATTCTGCTTTTGATAAAATTGAAGGTACAGATAGCATGATGTGCTGCAATGTTGTATTTCAGGGAAACTATAATTCAGGTGCTACTATTTTAGAAGGTGTAAATATTGTTAAAGCACCTGATAAAAATGATAAGTACTTAATCATTAGTAAACCTAAAGAGCAAGGCTTACCACTATCCTTATCATTAAGAGTAACCACAGTGCAACAGATTGCAGATACTTTAGTGGGTATTGAAAAAGACTTTATTGTTCATAGTGATTCATTAAGTGGAATAGGAAATATTGAACTATGCCGCCATGCCAATGGTCGCGACTGGTGGCTGGTGCAGCGGCATTACCGGTTAAATAAGTATTGGATATACTTAATAGATCAGAATGGTGTCAATCTTAAAGATTCAGTTCAGTTCAGTACTTATATACCTGAATATTTTTCTCAGGCAATATTTTCATCTGATGGCGGCAAATTTGTAATAGCAGGAATGTATAATGCCATTGGAGTTGACAGTGTATTCATTGCCATGTTTGATTTTGACAGATGCGCTGGCATGTTAGGCAACCCTCAATATTATTCATGGAAAGAGGATTATGTGGTAAGCACCGGATGTGCATTTAGTGCTAATTCTAAATATTTGTATGTAAGCAGCACCGATTCAATCCACCAGTTTAACATCAGCGAACCTGATTGGAAAAACACAAAATCATTAGTAGCAACCTGGGATGGTTTTGAAGATACGGTGACTGGCAGCCCTTGGGCAACAACATTTGCTCAAATGCAATTAGCACCTGATAATAAAATATATATCGTTGATGGTAATACAACATATCTTACGACTATCGACAACCCAGATAACCCAGGGGTGGCCTGCTATGTAATCCAACACAGCTTTAGGTTACCGGCAAAAAACGCACGCACCATGCCTAACTTCCCCAACTACCGCCTTGGCCCTATAGATGGAAGCTCCTGCGATACTTTGGGTATAGATAACATTGTAAACATTAACGATAAACTGGACAGCAACACCGAGCCTGTAAGGCTGTTTCCTAACCCCGCTACGGATTACATCACGCTGTTTGTGCCGCGCCTTACCAAAGCCTGGGAGTTAGCACTCTATGATATTACCGGTAAAGAAGTTTTCAAAAACCAATCGAGAGGTGCATTCCGCAGCTACAACATTAATCACCTTGCCCCCGGTATGTACTTGTGGAAATTGGTGTATGAGGATGGCAAGGTGGAGAATGGAAAACTCATCATACAAAAATAACATCGTGCAAATCCTTCAATCATATAAATCGGTGGTTCAGACTATTGCCATGCAGTGCCCCAATTCAGGTGGAGCATCGGTTTATACAGCACGTGCATTGTATGCTGTGGTTAATGATACCTTAGACTTTATGGATCATGTACTTTGTGAGAACGACGATTGGAATTTTAGGAAAGAAGACCAAACTAAATATAGTATAATAGCATCAATTTCACTCTATCCCAATCCAGGCTCAAACAATTTTAATTTGAGTGGATTGGAATGCGGTGTTAATAATACCATTCAGATATCTGACAGTTACGGAAAAGAGATAAAACAAATAATTACAAAAGAGAACACTATCATCATCAATACTTCTGATATGCCTGTGGGTATCTACTTTGTAAAAGTATTTAATAGTGACGTGCATAATTTAAAATTTGTTGTAATCAGATAGGTTATGCAAAGGGTAATATTTATTTTAATACTTCTTCCTATGCTTGGTTTTGCTCAGTATCCGAATGACATTAAATCGGATTTTAATTGGCTCTTTGGATATGGTAGTCAACCAATAAGACCATCGGGTGGCAGTTTATTAAATTATAACGGTATAGCTTTCGATACGTCTTGGTTTAACCATAATCAAATATGGCTTCGCGAAACCAACACCAGCCAGAGCGACAAAGACGGCAACCTGATATATTATTTTGATGGGTATCATGTAGTTGGCGCCAATCATCAATTACTACCCAATGGGGATAGTCTTAATTGTTGTGAAGATGATTTTTTAAATACATACCCCCAAGGGCAAATTGCCATACAAGGTGCTATTTCTATACCATTTATTAATATAGATAATGAATTGCTGTCTAAATACTATTTGTTTCATAGGCCATTTAATTTTCAGAATGGCAATCCTGTTCATTATGAATCCAGATATTCAATTGTTAATAAATCTAATGAAAGTTATCAGGTTTCCCAAAAAGATGTGCCTTTCTTTTCAGATACATTATCATATGGCAATATAACTGCGGTGAGGCACGCTAATGGAAGAGATTGGTGGGTTATTCAAAAAAAACGCAATAAAAACAAATATTTTGTTTTTTTGGTAAGCCCCGACACGGTTAAACTGGTGCACAGCTTAACTAAAGGATATTTTAATAAATTAATATTCGGTCAATATAACTTTACACCGGATGGTACTAAATATATACAAGCAGGATTAGATGATTATATTAATGAATATAAGATGCATATACAAATATTTGATTTTGA
>CAZXFT010000010.1:0-111123 GCA_964640655.1 uncultured Bifidobacteriaceae bacterium
TATAAGTGTAGAATTGGTCATTATAACTTTATAACTGCCATTTATAAGTGTAGAACTGGTCATTATAACTTTATAACTGTCATTTATAAGTGTAGAATTGGTCTTTATAACTTTATAACTGTCATTTATAAGTGTAGAATTGGTCATTATAAACTTATAACTGCCATTTATAAGTGTTGAAAGAGTCATTCTAAGTTTAGAACCCTCATTAATGAATGTGGAATGAGTGATATAAAGCTTCCTGCACACCATATCATAAGTATTTACACTTATTCTAACATGAACAACTGTCTTAGCGAAGCAGATACTCTGAATTTGTAATGCCCGGGCCGCAATACCTGTATTGATAAAGTGTTTGAAGTTGATTGATGCGCTTTAAAGCGATTTAAGTATGCCGGAAATCATGATCATATCTTAGCACCTCATTTACTCCCCCCTGCCCTGTTATGATTAAACGTACTTTGTACTTTGGTAACCCGGCGTATCTGAAAACGCGGCTCAATCAGTTGATTATAGAGCAGGAGGATAAGGAGGTGATGATTTATGTTAATACTTTATTGAGCTACGCTATGCAGCTTAAAGATTGGGAGGAACTTATACAGTAAATGCAAAAAATATAGAGCCGCATGCCAAGGTGTGCCGCCTCAATGGTTATAAGGGTTTGCCAATGAAGTGAGGAGGGGGATTTTTTGTTCGTTTTTCTCTCTTGTTTGTATTTTAGAAAAAAAAATTATTACTTTTTTCATCTTAACACAGACTTATGTTTGAACAATCTTTTAAGAACATTGATGATATTTTACACAAGGATGCCGGTTGCAGCAGCGAACTGGACTATGTAGAACAAACCAGTTGGGTACTATTTTTAAAATATTTGAACGACCTGGAACAGGACCGTAAAAATGAAGCCGAGCTAATCGGTAAAACATATACACCCCTCATTGATAAAAAATACCAATGGAGTACCTGGGCTGCTCCAAAAACGAAGGATGGTAAACTCGATCACCATAAAGCGATGACGGGTGATGACCTGAATGATTTTGTAAATACTCAGCTATATCCTTACCTCAAAAAGTTTCGCACCAATGCTGAAAATGCAAACACCATTGAGTATAAGATTGGCGAAATATTCAGTGAGCTGAAAAATAAAATACAGAGCGGCTACAACCTGCGTGAGGTTATTAATCTGGTTGATGAACTACGCTTTAGTACACACAATGAGAAACACGAAATGAGCCACCTGTATGAAGACAAAATCAAAAATATGGGTAATGCCGGTCGCAATGGTGGAGAGTACTATACACCACGGCCACTTATTAAAACTATAGTGAAAGTAGTGAACCCAAAAATTGGAGATACTATTTATGATGGTGCATGCGGCAGCGCAGGTTTCCTGTGCGAGGCCTTTGATTACCTGAGCGCCGGCAAACAACTCTCTTCTAAACAGACTGAGATAATCCAAAAGAAAACCTTTTACGGCAAAGAGAAAAAATCATTGGCGTATATCATTGGCATTATGAATATGATTTTGCACGGTGTAGAAGCTCCCAATATTATACACACTAACACGCTTGCCGAAAACCTTGCCGACATACAGGAAAAAGACCGCTATGATGTGGTGCTTGCCAATCCGCCTTTTGGTGGAAAGGAACGTGCCGAAGTGCAACAAAACTTCCCGATTAAAACAGGCGAAACCGCTTCGCTGTTTTTGCAGCACTTCATTAAAATTTTGAAAGCAGGTGGCAAGGCAGGTGTGGTGATTAAAAATACGTTTTTGAGCAATACCGATAATGCCACCGTTGCCATTCGCAAAACCTTATTGGAAAACTGCAACCTGCACACCGTGTTGGATTTGCCCGGTGGCACCTTTACCGGTGCAGGCGTAAAAACCGTTGTGTTGCTTTTTGAAAAAGGCAAAGCCACGCAAAAAGTTTGGTTTTACCAGTTGAACCTTGACCGCAATTTGGGCAAGACCAAACCACTCAACGAAAACGACTTGGCAGAATTTGTTGAACTACAAAAGACCTTTGCTGATAGCGAAAACTCTTGGACGGTGAATGTAAAAGACATTGACCAAAGCACGTTTGATTTGAGTGTAAAGAATCCGAACAAAAAAGAAGAAGTAACGCTACGCCAACCGCAAGCCATTTTGGAAGAAATGAAAGCATTGGACGAAGAAAGTGCTGAAATCCTTAACTCAATTTTGGAACTGATATGAAAAAGAAATTGAGCTTGCCAAAAGGTTGGCAAATAAGAACAATTGGTGATGTTTGCGTAAGTGCATCTTCAAATGTTTCGCAAAATAAATTAGCGAATGACGAAGGTGATTATCCAATTTATGGTGCAAGTGGATTGATTAAAAAAGTAAGTTTTTATCATCAAGATAGACCGTATCTGTCAATTGTAAAAGATGGTTCAGGAGTTGGCAGAGTTACAAAAATGGATGCTTACACTTCTGTTATTGGAACTTTACAATACATCTTACCAAAAGAAAATATTGATTTAGATTACCTGAACTATTCTTTAATGTCCGTTGATTTCAAAAAATATGTTGCAGGTGCTGCCATTCCACATATCTATTTTAAAGATTACAAAAATGAACCTTTCTTGTGGATGCCTCTCCCCGAACAACAACGCATAGTTGCCATCTTAGATGCCGCAGGTGCCGCCATAGCCAAGGCAAAAGCCAATGCCGAACAAAACCTCAAAAACGCCAAAGAACTTTTTGAAAGCTATTTGAAGGGGGTGTTTGAAAATGGGAATTGGGAAACAAAAAAGTGGAGTGAACTTTGCGACTTTGTTCGTGGACCTTTCGGTGGTAGCTTAAAAAAGAATGTATTCAAAGAAAGTGGTTATGTGGTTTATGAACAGAAACACGCTATTCACGACCATTTTAATCAGTTACGCTACTTCATTGATGAAGAAAAGTTCAATGAAATGAAACGATTTGAAGTATTTCCAGGCGACATAATTATGAGTTGTTCAGGAGTTACTTTAGGTCGAGTTGCCGTAGTTCCTGATGGTATTCCAAAAGGCATTATTAATCAAGCGTTATTAAAGCTAGCTCCAAAGAAAAATGTTAATGTTCATTTCATTAAGTATTGGTTGCGTAGCAGTATTTTTCAAAAAATAATTTTTGACTACTCAGGTGGTGCAGCTATTCCAAATGTTCCTTCTGCAAAAATTTTGAAAGACATCAAAATACCTTGTCCAAGTCTAAAAGAACAGGAAAGAATTGTAGCGGAAATTGAAATCGTATTTGACGAATCCAAAAGACTTGAAGGAATTTATCAAAGAAAGATTGATGATTTGGAAGAACTGAAAAAATCCATCTTGCAAAAGGCGTTTGCGGGGGAATTGAAAACTGAAAAAGCGGTTGCAGTATGAGTTATCGTGACCTACATATAAAACCGTTTGACAAAGGCACAATTGCCAAGCTCGAAATATTTGAAGATTATGCTCAGGCTTGGATACCAACTTTTGTAATGCAGTCAAATCGATTTCCTGAGATTCACATTTTTGATTTCTTTTCGGGTCCAGGTTATGATTCTGAAAATGTTCCAGGAAGTCCAATCCGAATATTGCAAAAAGTCAATGAGCAATTAGGAAATATCTTAGCTAAAAAGACAAAGATTGTTTTACACTTCAATGAATTTGAGCCAACCAAAAAGGGTCAGGAAAAATTTGAACTGTTAAAAGAAAACTGCGAAGCATTTATTGCAGACAATCCAAAATTCAAATATTTTCTCTCGGCAAACTATTACAATGAGAATGCAGAACAATTGTTTTTCAAATTACTTCCACAAATCAAGAAGTTTCCTTCGCTTGTTTATTTAGACCAAAACGGAGTTAAGTTTATTTCTCAAGAATATTTATCCGAACTCGAAAAACTAAAAACAACTGATTTTCTCTATTTCGTTTCGTCCTCCTATTTCAAAAGATTGGGCGGCACAGATGAATTTAAAAAAGTGTTGGAGATTGATATGGCTGAATTGGAAAGAGAAGCCTATCGAAATATGCACCGTTTAGTTTTGAATAAAATAAAATCACGGTTGCCAATCAGCACAGAACTAAAATTATTTCCGTTTTCAATAAAAAAGAATGCAAACATTTACGGAATTGTGTTTGGTGCTAAAAATTATGCAGCGGTTGACAAATTCCTTGATATTGCTTGGAAAAGAAATTCAGTAAACGGAGAAGCTGATTTTGATATTGACGAAGACAGTTCAAAAATTCAGTTAGATATGTTTGAAGGAAAGAAGATGACGAAAATTGAGAAGTTTCAGCAAGAATTTGAAAAGCATTTGATTCAAGGAAATTTCCTTGATAATAAATCTGCATTGATTTATACATACAGTTGTGGTCACATTCCAAAACACGCAGTTGATATAATCAGAAAATTGAAGAAGGAGAAAAAAATTGATTATGTTGGAACAACTCCAGCACTGAATTACGAGAATGTATTCAGAAAAAGAAACATTGTGAACTATATAATTAAATCATAACGAAATGGCACAATCAAGCATTGAATGGACTGAAATGACTTGGAACCCTACAACGGGTTGCGATAAAATTTCGGCAGGTTGCAAATTCTGTTATGCAGAAGTGATGGCAAAGCGATTGAAAGCAATGGGCGTTAAAAAATATGCCAATGGCTTTGAGTTGGCTATTCACGATGATGAATTGCAAACGCCATACACTTGGAAAAAATCGAAAATGGTTTTTGTAAATTCAATGAGCGACTTATTTCACAAAGACGTGCCTGTTGAGTTTATTCAAAAAGTTTTTAGGGTAATGAAAGAAAATCCGCAACACGTTTTTCAAATTTTGACAAAGCGGGCTGATGTGCTTCTGTATTACGACAAAGAAGGTTTATTGAATTGGACTCACAACATTTGGATGGGTGTTTCTGTAGAAAGCGAAAAAGTGATGAAACGAATTGACCTTTTGCGACAAACCAATGCAAGAGTAAAATTTTTGAGTTGCGAGCCGTTAATCAGTCCTTTGCCCGATTTGAATTTAAAAGGTATTGATTGGGTAATTGTTGGCGGTGAAAGTGGCAGAACACCAAGACCAATGAAAAAAGAATGGGTAATGGACATAAAAGAGCAATGCAAGAAAAAAGATGTTGCGTTTTTCTTTAAGCAATGGGGCGGAACAAACAAGAAGAAAACAGGCAATCTGCTTAACGGTAGAAAATATTTAGAAATGCCAGAAATAATAGAAACAGAATGAACGAAGCAGAAACAAGAGCAGAACTCATAGACCCAAAGCTGAGAAACTGTGGCTGGGGAGTTGAAGCAGGCTCACAAATATTACGCGAAGAATCGGCTCGGCTAACAGCGGGCAGAATTCAGGCAGGTGGCGGCCGCAGTAAGGCACTCAAAGCAGATTATATACTGGTATATAAAGGTGTGAAACTGGCAGTGGTAGAAGCCAAAGCACGCGATGTAGCAGCGAGCGAAGGTGTAATGCAGGCCAAGTTGTATGCCGACATGCTGCAATTGCGCTTTACCTATGCAACCAATGGTAGGGATATTTATGAAATAAATATGAGCACCGGCGAAGAAAAAACGGTGACAAATTTTATGTCGCCACAGGAAATGTGGAACAGCAGTTTTGGTATAAACAGCGCTACTGCTGTTGCTATTCCTAATCCGGAACTGCAATGGCAACTACGATTTGCTGAAATTCCTTTTGAAGATAAAAGCGGGCAGTGGCAGTTGCGCTACTATCAGGAAAATGCCATTAATAACACACTACAAGCTATTGCTAAAGGTAAAAACCGAATTCTTCTTACACTTGCAACAGGAACCGGTAAAACAGCCATTGCATTTCAGATTGCTTGGAAACTATTTCAAACACGTTGGAATATACAAGGCGATAACAGTCGCCGACCGCGCATACTCTTTTTAGCAGATAGAAATATTTTAGCCGACCAGGCATACAATGCCTTTTCGGCATTTCCCGATGATGCACTTATTCGCATACGGCCTAATGAAGTAGCCAACCGGGGCAGAGTGCCCACTAATGGTAATATATTCTTTACCATCTTTCAAACCTTTATGTCGGGCCGCGACGAAAAAGGAAATCCGGCTCCCAATTTTGGTGAGTATCCTAAAGATTTTTTCGACTTTATCATTATTGATGAGTGCCACCGTGGCGGTGCAAATGATGAAAGTAACTGGCGCGCCATTATGGAATACTTTAGCCCTGCGGTACAGTTGGGGTTAACAGCTACCCCCAAGCGCACTATTAATATTGATACCTACCGCTACTTTGGCGAACCGGTTTACATCTATTCATTAAAGCAAGGCATCAACGATGGCTTTCTTACACCATTTAAAGTAAAGCGCATACAAACAACTATAGATGACTATATCTATACTTCAGATGACACAATACTGGAAGGAGAAGTAGAAGAAGGAAGACGCTATGTGGAAGATGACTTTAACAGAATTATTCAAATACAGGAAAGAGAACGCAAACGTGTTGAAATTTATCTCGACGACTGCAATCAAAATGAAAAAGCAATAATCTTTTGTGCTACTCAGGCACACGCTGCTATGATTCGCGATATAGTAAATCAGATGTCGCGAAGCAACAATACTTTTTATTGCGTGCGGGTAACTGCCAATGACGGTGCTGAAGGAGAAAGACAGCTGAGAGAATTTCAGGATAACGAAAAAACGATACCAACAATACTCACCACATCACAGAAATTATCTACCGGTGTAGATGCGCGCAACATTCGCAACATCGTGCTGATGCGTAAAATCAATTCTATGATTGAGTTTAAGCAAATCATAGGTCGTGGTACGCGACTGTTTGATGGTAAAGAATATTTCACCATCTATGATTTTGTGGGGGCCTATCAACTCTTCTCTGACCCGGAATGGGATGGTGAACCTATGGACCCCGAACCATGTCAGCGATGCGGGCAAATTCCCTGTGTATGTGAAGCCAATCCACCCAAACCATGCAAGGTATGTGGGCAAAGACCTTGCATATGTAAAAAAGAAGAAGCACCAGTTTGTGAGCAGTGCGGTCAGCGTCCTTGCATATGCACGAGTAGGTCTATGCTGGTTATCACGCTTGCCGATGGAAAGGAAAGAAACATCCGTCACATGGTATCCACTTCCTTCTGGAGTGCCGATGGTACGCCAATTTCAGCACAGGAGTTTTTAGAAAAACTTTTTGGTGAGTTACCAAACTTATTCAGTAATGAAGAAGAGTTGAGGAGACTATGGAGCAACCCGCTTACCCGCAAATCATTACTCGAGAAATTAGATGAAGCAGGTTTTCCAAAAACAGATTTACAAACCTTACAAATACTGGTAGACATGGAACGAAGCGATTTGTTTGATGTACTGGAGTTTGTGTTTAATGGCAATCATCATGCACTTACCCGTCAGCAACGTGCACAGGCTGCAAAGTCTGCTATAGTAACACTGTTGAATGAAAAGCAAAGAGAGTTTATAGAATTTGTGCTGAATAAATATGCTGAAGTAGGTAATGAAGAGTTAGAGTTGGAGCGTCTGCCTATCTTACTCCGAAACAAATACAAATCTATAGAAGATGCAAAACAGAATCTTGGTGAGAACAGCGAGATTCAGAAATTATTTATTGAATTTCAGCAACACTTGTATAGAACTGGTGTGGCGTAAAAAATGAAATTAAAAAACATATTAAATGGCAAAAACAAAAGAAACAAAAGGAACAAAAGTAAAATCCCTTAAGTCAGTAAGTATTAATACTTCAAATAATTACAAAAATGCACTAAATAGGTCGAGGTATAATCAACTTGTATCTGAATTAAATAAAAATGCATATATAAAATGGCAAAATGAATTAAAAGCTGGAACATATAAGTCTTATATGAATACTAAATGCAATTCATTTGATGATTTAAAAATTATTGCAGGTATGGCGTATTCTTGGATGCCTACAATGCTTTCTTTTTATGGAAATAATGTAGACGAAAAAAAACTAATGAAATTAATTGCCTCTTTTAAGCAAAATGATCTTGACTGTAGAATCGAACTTGCAACCGAATTATCGAAAATCATAAACAACTCAATAGTTGGCACATCAAAAGTTTTGCATATTATAAATCCTGATTTCGCACCTATGATCGATTCAAGAGTTGTCAGAAAATGGAATTCGTTTTTTAAGAAAAAGTATAATATTAATTTATTACCTAAGTCATTGGCAATAAATGATAAAAACCGAACATCGATTGTATCTGCATATATTCAGTACTGGGACTATTTATTGAATTGGAAATCCAATTTGAAAAATGATGTATCAATTCGTGATATTGAGGTACTTTTTTACTTTCTGGGTGGCAGAAATAAAAAAAAGAAATTTTCATGAGAACAGTACTATAAAATAATTTCAATATATGCATCTAACATTATTACTAAGTAATATTTCAATATTAAAAGATTATAAGGTACATTTTGCGTATGATAATGCAGGGAGCAATCCATTGACAGAGTTTTTCCCGCCTCGGTTCCTGTCCTCACGAAAAGAAATCCCCCCCCCACCCCTCCGAGTCTCCCTGCCATAGGCGGACGTGTCTCGGATGTAAAACAGCAACAGCGCCTTTGCGTTTCGTAAACATGCTGATGCAGAAAAAAATAGAATCTAAAGCCACAGCAAATAGTATTACCTTTCACTGGTTGAATAACACTATAAATTATCAATTACTATAACCTTATAAATAATATACCTATGAGTAAGAAAATAATACACGACGAAGATGCATACATCTTTAACGAAGCCCGCAAAGCCCTCAACGAGTTAGAAGAAATACGAAAAAACAAAACCTACGATGCCTGTAAGCAGTGGGCTCACAAATACGCTGATTTGTGGATGGAGATTCATTACATAATTACAGGTGTTCTAAGCTACGAGATAGACTTTAGCCAAACATCACTCGATAAATTTTACGACGATTATAACTACAATACCTTCGATTTACAGTTAAACCCCGATTGGGAAGAGATGCGAGAGAATGATGATGCAACAGATAACCATCAGAACCAATAATTAGCTCACCTCACATATCTACAACAATAACCCATTCTCAGATGGCATAGGTTTGGGCAGCCATTGATAACTTCTTAAAAACATAGCTTGCATATATTATTTTTCACATCCTGCACTATCTCCGCTGCAACTACCAAACCCGGTTAATAAGTTTATTAAATGATATGCTGTGGTAATAAACTACAATGAATATATTTGAGTAATAAGCAATCAACTTAAAACATATACTATATGAAGAACATCATTTTAACTGTTCTGAGCCTCTTTGCACTAGCGGCACACAGTCAAACAACAAACAATGCGCTCATGCTCACTAAGGGCATGACCATAGAAAGTGAAATTATTGGTTATCCTACACCGCTCACCACCCTTGGAGTTAAGTGGATAAAGATGAAACCGGATAAGAAGGCTGAAACGGTTATGCAAAATAATGCCGATATAGCAGCCGGTAAAATTGCTCCGTCAAGCAAGGTAACTGTTCCTACAATAATCAATGAAGTAGCAGAAATAAATGGCGTTGCTGTTTATACCGGGACAGCAAGAATTGGTGTAACAGATTATAAACTGACTCTTAAAAATGATGGCAATTCGGTTCATTATTTATTGAACGACGGTTTACCATTTCCCATTCCGGGAAAAAACAACGACACTACGGGTATATGGTGTTTTGGTGTAAGAAACTATCCAAAAACAGTAGAGGTTGGTTCATATTTACCCGGCTATATCAACGAAATGAACTTGTTTCCATACGACTTAAAGACAAGCCGTAGAGAATTTTTCAATTTTTACGGCGGTGATGGTTACAATTACTCAGGTTTTGTGAATATCAGAAAAACAAGAACAATGCAAGTGAATTCCATAACAATTTATACTCCCTATTATGTTGTCGCTAAAGAGGAATTGGAGATTGCAGGTAAAAAGTATACTGCTTACAAGTTGCTAAATGAAGTTTGGTCTAAAATAAATTCAAATGCAATTGTAAAAGATGAAATTATTGATATTAACGATAAATATATTAGCGACAAAATCAAAGAAAACTTATCCCTCAGAGGCAAAGGTTGGGACACACCTGAAAAAAAAGCGGAGATACTTGAAAAAATGCAAAGCCAGACCGGAATGGTAACAAACGAACAAGGTTATACAGTAAGCTTAAGCGAAAATTGGTATGTACCGGAGTTTGGAATGATAGTGAAATCAAGGCTATTTGACGGCACGGGAGCTTTGCAAATGGAGAGTAAAATTGTTTCAATAAAATAAGAGAATAAAAGAAAGACAATAAATCAGCTTTAAAAGTTGGTCTCATTCTCCTTCTTGACGAGTATGGCTGATCTCATTGAATTAGAAAAAAATAATATCAAACAAATTGTATTCGCACCCGGTGAGAAGCCGGAATGAAAAAAACATCTGCTCAGCAACAGGTATTTGATAATGCATATTAATCGTTCGCACTGCTCATAGCCAAACCATCAGGCTTTGAATTAACATCTGCAACAACTCACATTCATAGTTTAGTCCTTTAAGGTATTTACTACGCTGAATTACATTGCCTGTAAAAACAGATGATGAGAATAATCAATTTAAAGCCTCCCACAAAAAAGCCACCCTTTTTTATAGAGTGGCTTTGCAGCTTCCATTCAGAATTGACGTTACTGTTCATCTGATTAAGCCTGCTTTGAAAAATTATTTATTACTTCTTGGGGCATAGGTTTCATATAATATTTTCACATGCTGCTCTATCTCCGCTGCAATTCCCAAACCCGGATAATAAGTTTATTAAATGATATACTGAGGTAATAAACTATAATGAATATCTTTGAGCTATAAGCAATCAATCTAAAAACAGAAACATTATGAAAAATTCAATTCAACTCACTGCTTTATTGATAACATTCTTTTTACTGTCCTCATTTACTTTCAAAAACCCGCATAACTTTATTGGAACATTTGGTGTTTCCGATTCAAACTCCTCACAAATTAAGCTATGCATTCATTCTGACCACACGTTCTATTATCAGGACTATTCCGTTTCTGACCATAAGATATCGGTTAATGGCCGCTGGACACTGAAAGGAAAAAAGTTAATACTGAACAGTAACGAAGCGGAGGTAAAGTTTCACAATGAATGGTCGTTATCTGAAAAAGGGCAAGTTGCCAAATCGCGTAAAGGATTGTGCTTTTACCGTCTTTGCAAAATTGATACGGAGTAATCCTATCAAAATGATATGTTATATTTTACTATCTTAACATAACACACAAAAGCGTTGGAAACTTTAAAAAACTATAGGATTAATATGAAACAATTGAAAATAATAACGGCAAAAATAATTTTTGGATTATTGCTTTCAGCGGGCAGCATACTGGCACAGCCACCTAAACTATACATTCATATTGTATCGCATAATGAACCGACTGATAATATAGAATTATCTCTTTTAACTTTTAACAGGTTTAAGAATAATGCCTTGCAAATGGCTAATATCATTGATACTAAAAATGCCAAATGGAATTTACAAACATCAGATGGTTTTATTCTGGGAGCATTACAATATCAGTCAGCCGGAACATCATCTACCGATATTTTTGAAACATTGTCAAATCCCCCCTACAACGATAATATTGAAATTGACCCTCGCTCAAAAAATAAAAATGGAAGAAATATTGCAGATCAATGGTACCTGTTAGATTCCTGTGGAGCTAATCCGACTAACCATCTGGGTGGATGTATCTATTCAACAACAAACCCGGGACTTCAACCTATTGATTGGCTTCAATATAGAAATCCGATTATTGGAAATATTTATGGTAATTCATGGCAATGTTCAATCATTACAGGAGCAGGTAGCTTTCCTCCACATACCAACGACCTGAATGACTTTGGTGTTTTCAAGCCCGATACTACAAATAATTTTTATGCACATAATCCCGATAAAAATTTATGGTGCATGGGAACAGGATGCGCACCGTTATTAGATTCCTCAGATAATGAGCAGGAAATTATTGATTTAATTCAGGGACAGGTAGACAGCATACAAAACGGATTATGGCCACAAAACAAATTCTATGTAACCAGAATTATGACAAACCAACGCGAATATGGACCTCTGTTTTTTCAGAAAATTTCTAAAGTCATTGATTCACTAAATCTTATCCCTTCCTCTAAATTGCAATGGGCAACTATTGGCGAAACATTTACAGCTTTTCAAGCCTGGCAATCAAACAGCGGACTTGACCACAGTCAATGGCTCTGCGGACAAACAATAACTGGTAATCAGGATTTGGAAACAAAAAGTAAATTCTTAATTTATCCAAACCCAACCAGCAATAAAATATCTATTGAATTTACCGACAATCAAAAACATAAGATTGAAGTTGTTGACATATTAGGAAATGTATTTTATCATAATATAGTTAACAACGCTGTAATTATTGATTTATCCATAATTTCAAATGGAATGTATTTGATTCGCATTGACAATAGAAATGAAAAAATAATCAAATATTAACTTTATTTTAACAATGCCTGCACAAGAGGCATCTTTCATGTTCCAAAATAGATTTGTGATTCATCAAACTTCAGTTTATCAAATCAACGGCAGTGTTAAAATTCCCCGCCTTTGGCAATACCCGAACGGATTAGCTTATGAATTAGGATCCGCATAAACTCACATTCATTTTTTTTATCCCTGAATCGTTATACTCTCCAGCATTATCTCGTTTATAATAATAGCTGTTGAGAATTTTCAATGATACCCTCTAACAAAAAAAGCCACCCCTTTTTACAGAGTGGCTTTGCAGCTTCCATTCAGAGTCGCTGTTACTGTCTATCTGATTAATGTTACGTTACCTTGTTTTACAATCTTCTGGTTATTGGTACATATACCTTCTATGTAATATACATATACCGCCGGGAACTGTGCTTCGCCTTTGAAGGTACCATCCCACCCTTGCGAGATGTCGGTAGTTTCAAACATCAGCTCTCCCCAGCGCGAGTACACACGGAATATGCTGATGTAGCTAACACCGTAGCCACGTATCTTAAATACATCGTTCTTGTTGTCGCCGTTAGGGGTAAAGGCATTAGGCACATAAATACCGTCTTCGGTACACAAGAAGTCGAGGCGCACCTCAGCATCGGCACGGCATCCCATAGTGTCGGTAACGGTAACGGTGTATGTAGTTGGTTGTGTGGGGTTAGCTAACGGGTCGGCACAGGTAACACAGCTTAAGCCTGTAGCAGGGCTCCAGAGGTATGTGGCGCCGGGTATATTACTGCTGGCTTGCAATTGTGTTTCGCTGCCTGCCAGTACTATTACCTGTGCCTCGGTAGTAATGGTAGGCAAAGGATTAACCGTAACTACAGCAGTGGCACTTGCCGTGAAGCACACACCATCGGTAGTGGTTACGGTGTAAGTAGTGGTTTGTGAAGGTGTGGCTGTAGGGAATGGTGATAATGGGTTATCTAAACCTGTGGAAGGAGTCCATAAGTATGAGTTTCCGGTACCGAAGGCAGACAACTGATAGGATGATCCTTCGCAGATGGTAGCTCCGGGTTGTGCTTCAACGGTAATGGGTTTTTTAACCGTTACCACCACCGAGTCGCTTGCAGCGCAGCCGGTTGCGTTTTGAGCAGTAACATAATAGGTAATGTTTTCCTGCGGAGTAGAAATAACTGTTTCACCGGCTGTGGTATTCAGGTATGTTTCCGGAACCCAGGTATAGTTAACACCACCGCTGGCTGTAAGTATAGCATCGTCTCCCAGACATACCACACCGCCACCACTGATATCAATAGCCGGGTAAGATATAACCTGCACCACCACCTGATCAGCCGCAGTACAACCGTTAGCACCGGTTGCGGTTACGGTATAGGTAGTAGTTTGAGCAGGTGTCGCAGTAGGGTTATTGCTCGAAGCATCATTGAGCGAGGAAGACGGAGACCACAATACAGGTGCAGTAGATGCTGCAGTTAACTGTACTGATTGTCCGACACAAACAACGGTATCGGGACCTGTTACTACAGATGGTGCAGCATTAACGGTTAGCGGTACTATGATGGTATCAGTGCAACCAAAGGTGTTGGTACCAATGATGGTATAAGTGGTAGAGAGCAGTGCAGATGCAGTAACCTGCGAAGCTGTGGATGATGATATACCTGAAGCCGGAGACCACTCGTAAGTGTTGGCACCGGTAACCAGTAAGTTGATGGTAGCACCGGCGCATATTTCGGGGTTGCTGTTGTTTACAGCCAGCTGCGGATTAGGGTTAACCGACACGGTAGCCGTGCTTTGAGCAGAGCATCCGTTACCACTTGTGCCAATTACAGTGTATGTGACAAGATTATTGACTATGGTGTTTACCATAGAACCTGAAGTAGTACTTAATCCGGTACCCGGTGTCCATGTATATGATGTAGCTCCACTGGCTATTAATGTAGTTTGTTGTCCGGCACAGGCAGTGGCATTGCTGACAACTACTACTGGATTAGCAAAAATATTAACCTGTTGTGTGTCGGCTGCAGAACAACCGTTGTTGTCGGTGTAAGAGTAAATGATATTGTAAGGACCTCCTACGCCGGCTGTTTGCGGCATAAAGATGTTACCGGTTACACCCTGACCGCTGAAGGTTCCACCGGCAGGCGAACCCGTTAAGACTACAGGAGCATTGCTCACGCAGTAGTTGATGTCTAAACCGCTGAATGATACTACAGGAGGCATATCTACAGTTACTGTACTATAGGCTATGGCAGTACATCCTTCGGCCGATGTACCGATGATGGTATACGTTTGAGAGGCAGATGGAGAAGCAATGATGTCGGCACCGCTTGTGTTATTTAAACCAATGGCAGGCGACCAGGTATATGTAGCTGCACCGCTTGCAGTAAGGTTGGCGCTGAATCCCAAACATACCTTGCCCGATGTGGCATTCACCAATGGATTATCATTTACTGTTATTTGTGCAGTGGTACTTGCCGTACATCCGTTGGCATCGGTACCTATCACCACCCACGTTGTGTTTGATGATGGGTTCACCGTAATACTGCTACCCGACTGTGTATTAAAGCCGTTCACCCATGTGTACGTTTGAGCACCGTAAGCATTTAATACTGCAGAGCCACCGTTACAAATGCTGGTATCGTGTGTGGCAGTTACCACAGGTAATGGATTTACTATTACCGTTACCGTATCGGTACCGCTGCAACCATTGGCATCAACACCGGTTACCGTGTAAGTGGTGGTTTGTGTTACTGAAGTAGTAACGGAAGAACCTGTTGTAGCACTTAATCCTGTAGCGGGTAACCATGTATAAGAGGTAGCCCCGTTTGCGGTTAAGGTAGTGCTGTTTCCTAAGCATATCTGAGGATTGTTGTTTGTAAGCGTTAATGCAATGATTCCGCCAACATCTACGGTTGTTGAATCAGCAGCGGTACAACCGTTGGCATCAGTACCGGTAACTGTATAAGTGGTAGCAATGGTTGGTGTAGCCGTTACGTTAGCGCCTGTAGAAGTATTCAGCGAAGTGGCAGGTGTCCAGGTATAAGAAGCAGCACCACTTGCATTCAAACTCACCGATGTACCTGAGCAGATAAAAGGATTTCCTGCACTGGCATTGATAACAGGTAATGGATAGATTGTAACACCGGTTGAAGTTGAATTAGAACAACCATTGGTATCGGTATAATTATATTGAACGGTATAAGTACCAGCACCCAATGCTGATGCTGATAAGGTGTCTCCGTTCACAGCAGTGCCTGAGAAGGTACCGCCTGCAGGAGAACCGATAAGCGTTACATCGGCAGCATTTAAGCAATAAGCATTGTTTAATCCGCTGATGCTGACAACCGGAATAGGATTGACAATTAACTGAGCAACGGCAGTGTCTTTACAACCATTACTTGAAGTACCAATAACAGTATAGCCGGTACTTGATGAAGGTGATACGTTTATGATACTGTTGTTTCCAACCTGTGTGCCTGATGCATTGAACCACTGATACGTGTCTGCGCCGCCGGCAGTTAATGTAGCAGTAGCACCAAGACAGATTGCAGCGGAATCAGTACTTACTACAGGAGCAGCATTGACAAATACTATGGTTGAATCGTTATTCACACAACCATTGGCATCGGTAAACTGAACATAGTAAGTAGTAGTAGCAAGAGGGCTAACCTGAATGCTTGAAGCAGTGTTGGATGAAATGATGTTGGCACCACTCCACACAAAACTAAAGTTACCCGATGCGGAAACGTTAGCAGATGAACCCACGCATATAGCAGAGGGTTGAGCAATAGAAGTTTGAGGATTAGGTGCTACAAATACAGGAATAGTTGCCACAGCGAAACAACCATTGCTATCAAAACCGGTAACGGTGAAGGTTGTGTTTACATTAACTGTAGCTACTACTGTTGAATCTGAAGAAGAGTTTAAGAATTGAGCAGGAGTCCAGGCATATGTGGAAGCACCATTTACGGTTAAGGTAACAGGTACGCTGATACATACTGAATCATCACTGGCACTAACAGTTAATACCGGTGCATTGGATGGATTGAGTATGATGCTGTTGGCCGCAGAACAACCAATAGCATCCTGCACAGTTACAAAATAAGTGCCCTGAGCCAGGTTGTTTATTGTTGAAGCAGTAGATGAATTATTCCAGATGATGGAGTAAGCACCGGTACCGCCGCTGATATCTAATGAAAGCGAACCGTTGTTTAATCCGCAGGAAGGTTGAACAGGATTAATTAATACAACAGGTATCGGAGTTCCGTTAACGGTAAAGTTGGCCACAGAAGCACAGCCCTGTGCATCGGTAACGGTTACTGAATAGTTTGCAGGAGCCACATTGCTGATGTTCTGAGTAGTAGCGGTATTGCTCCATACATAGGTGTAAGGACTTGTACCGCCGTTCACATTCAGTTGAATAGAACCATTGTTATTGTTACAGGTAGCATCATTCACGTTAGCGGTAATGTTTGGTCCGCCGGTGTTGGCTACGGTAACAGATTGAGATAAGGTACAACCCAAAGAATCGGTGATGGTAACGGTATAGTTTCCGGCACTCAGATTCACTAAGTTATTTTCTGTGGAATTATTATTCCATAATAAGGTGTACGGAGAAGTTGTTCCGCTGATAGTTACCGATGCAGTACCGTTGTTTTGATTACAAGCTTCAGGTGTGCTGTTAACAGCAACGGTGAAAAGTGCAATGTTACTTACTTCAAAGCTGTCAACAGATTGACATCCTAAGTTGTCAGAAACAGTAACGGTGTAGTAACCGGCGTTAAGGTTATTGATGTTGGTACTGGTTGAACCATTGCTCCATACTAAAGCATAAGGAGCAGTACCACCGCTGATAGTAGTTTGAATACTACCGTTTGGTATGTTACAACTTGCAGGATTGCTGACTACATCAATAACCGGAGCATCAGATGTAGCCACAGTTGCAGTAGCTGCAACAGAACAACCGGCAGTATCGGTAACGGTGATGGTATATGCACCGGCAAAAAGATTACTTATGTTATCATCAGTAGATCCATTGCTCCATAATATTGTGTAAGCTGAGTTCGCAGAGATGGATGAGTATGCCGCACCATTGCTTTGCTGACAGGTAGCATCATCAACAGTTAATGAAACTACAGGACCATCAATGGTTCCAACATTAACCGTGTTCACTAAAGAACAGTTGTTGGCATCGGTAACCGTTACTGAATAGGTTCCGGATGCAAGGTTAATTAAAACAGAATCTACCGCACCGGTATTCCAAACTATAGTGTATGGTGCTACCCCACTCTGAATGCTGATTGAAGCAGTACCATCATTACCACCGCAATGCGCAGCAGTTGATTGTGAAGTAACCACAGGTGCATCATTAGATTGAAGTGTAATGCTATCGTTGTAAACACAAGAATAGAAATCGGTGACACTCACTGAATAAACACCTGCTGAAAGATTGATTAAGGATGATGTTGTTTCACTGTTGTTCCACAAAAAGTTGAAAGGTACAGTACCGCTGTTTACGGTAACATCAATAGTTCCATTATCTATTCCGCAACTTGGATCGGTAGATGCAATACTAACATTCATTGCCGGAACGGAATCAATATTTCTGATGCTGATGGCCTGACAACCATTAGCATCGGTAACTACAACGATGTAATTGCCTGCAGTTACACCGCTCAAATCCTGATCGGTTGAACCGTTGTTCCAGTCATAAGTAAATGGTGCAGTACCACCGTTAACATTCAGGTCAATCATACCTGTTCCATAATTGCAGGAGTGACCGTTTGAAGTGTTGCTCACAGAAGGACCGGCGATGTTATCTATGAAAACAGTATCAACAGAAGAACAGTTGTTACTGTCAGTTACTGTAACACTATACGAATTATTACCAGATAATTGTATAGCAAACGAATCAATAGATGCTGGTGCAGTTGACCAATTGTAAATGTATGGCGCAGTGCCACCACTCACCTCTACATAAGCCGAACCATTAGAGAATCCGCAAGTTGAAGGTGTTCCGAATATTTGTGTTAAAGGACCGGGAGTATTGATGATGACTACATCCAGTGTTCGTACACAGTTGTTGCCATCGGTCATAATTAAACTGTAAGAACCGGCAGAAATGTTGTTGAGGTCCTGCGATGCAAAGGCACTGTTGTTCCAGTTGAAAGAGAACGGTGCCTGTCCACCCAATACAGTAACATCTATGCTACCATTATCTAATCCGCAAGTCGTATTTACAGCAGTGTAAGAAAGATATGGACCATAAATGGAATCAACAACAAACGAAAATGTTTGCGCACAGTTATTCGCGTCGGTAATGGTAACAGTATAATTGTTGGCAGGTAGATTGTTTAAGTCTTCAGTGGTTTCACCGTTACTCCATACATAGGTATATGGTGATGTTCCTGCACTAACAGTAACGTTAACCGCACCATTATCAGCACCACATGTTGTATTGGTCACTACTCCGTTTGCTACAGGACCACCAATGTTAGGAACCAATATGCTGTTTTCAATAGTACAGTTGTTGGCATCGGTAACAGTTACAGAATATGTAGTGTTACCAGCTACACCGTTTAATGAATCATCAGTTTGCGCATTGCTCCATACATAGCTGTAAGGTACAGTTCCACCGGACACTGTTGTTGTAACCGTTGCATTGTTGATGGCACAGGTTGAAGGTGTTTGTGTTAAATTCAATAATCCCGGTCCCGGTGTATCAAGAATACTATCTGTGTAGAAGGCCTGACAACCATTCACATCCGTAATGGTAACGGAATATGTTCCGGCAGGAATATCAATGATGTCTTTTGTAATGTATGTAAAGTTGTTCCAATTAAATGAGTAAGGAGCAACACCGCCTGTTACATCGAGAATTATAGAACCGTTGTTATTGCTACAGGTAGTATTCTGTACTGTTGCATTTACAAATGGACCAAGTATTGGTGAAACCGTTATAGAATCAATCACGGAACATCCGTTGCCATCTGTTAAAGTTAAAGAGTAGTTGCCGGGAGCTATTGAAGAGATACTTGTAGTGGTTGCGCTGTTGCTCCAGTTGTAGTTAAAAGGAGATGTGCCACCGAATGCCATAGTATTTACAGCACCATTATCCAGTCCGCAGGTAGTATTCACAGCTGAAAGATTAACCGCCGGGCCGTCGGTATTGTCAATAAAGTAATTACCTGTAGCCGTGCAACCTACATTATCGGTAACGGTTACAAAATATAATCCGGTACTCAGATTAGATATATCCTCAATGGTATCGGTAGTGTTCCATATATAATCATATGGTGTTGTACCACCAGTGATATCTAAATCTATAGCTCCATTTGAGTTTCCACAAGTAGCACCTATTACAACAGCGTTGATAGCAGGAGCTCCTAAATCACTTAAGTTAAAGATACCGCTCACCGTACATCCATATACGTCAGTTACGGTAAGTGTATAGCTTCCTGCACCAATACTATTCAAAGACTCAGTGGTTGAACCATTACTCCATGAATAGATAAAGGGATCATAACCACTTACAGATGAAAAGATTACTCCATTATTCAAACCACAGGTCGGCTGATCACCATCCAGATTAAGTTCAGGCTCAGGAACATTCTGGAGGTTGATGATACTTATTGTGCTACAGTTATTGGCATCAGTAACGGTTACTGTATAAACACCCTGAGGAATATTGCTGATGTTTTGTGTTGTTTCTCCATTACTCCAAGCGTATGTATATGGCGATGTTCCACCGGTTACTATCAGATTAATGGTTCCATTTGATTGGAAACATGTAGGCTTGATAACGGTATAGTCAACTATAGCTCCATTTACATTTCCAACAGACTGGTTTGTGGTAGATGTACATCCATTATTATCAGTAACGGTAACATCATAGACACCACTGCTTACATTATTCAGATTTTGTTCGGTTGAGGAATTAGACCAGCTATATGTAAAAGGAACAGTACCTCCACTCATAAACAATTGCACACCACCGTTACTATTGCCGCAGGTTGCATCTACAGGTATAGTACTCAATGATGGTCCTGCAATGTTGACCAATGTAACTGTTGCATAAGCCAAACAGGAATTTCCGTCGGTAACAGTTACAGAGTAATTATCCGGAGATAATGAAGAGATATTATTATCAGTAGAACCGTTGTTCCATAGATAAGTGAATGGTGCAGTGCCACCGATAACATTTATCGAAGCAGATCCATTATTCAGCCCGCAAGTCGGATTGAGCGGTGTTATACTTACATTAGGTGATCCGATGTTGTTTAGCGTGATAGCACTATCCAGTTCACAGCCATTTGCACTGTATACAGTAATTGTATATAAACCGGCAGCAACGTTGCTTAAGTCTTCGGTTGTTGCTCCATTGCTCCATAAGTAAGTAAACGGCGCAATACCTGCTGTTACGGTGATGTTAATAGCACCATTACTATTACCACAGGTTGCCAGTGTGTTGGCTACAGTTATCTCTGGTTTTGGTGTATCAGTAATTACCGTTGAAACAGAGTCCATACAATTATTGGCATCTGTAACAACTACCTGGTAGTTGCCTGAGTAAATACTGTTGAGATCTTCAGTAAAGCTGAGACCATTGTTCCAGTCGATTAACATAGGCATAGTACCACCATTAATCGTTAAGTCTATCGCACCATTCGCATTTAAACATGTCGCATTGATTTGAGTTAAACTTAAAGTTGGACCAGGAATGTTAATGAGTGAGTTCGTTGCCGTAGCGGTACATCCAATGTTATCAGTAACAGTTACTGAGTACGCACCAGGTGCTAAGTTGTTGATGGTTGAAGTAGTTTGAGTTGTACTCCACGAATATTGGTATGGACTTGTACCACCGGTTAAACTAACCTGAGCTATGCCATTATCTATTGAACATGTTGCGTGGGTAATATTCACGGCAACTGTCGGACTCGCAATGTTATTTACTGTTATTGTCGTTGAAGAAGTACAACCAAATGCATCGGTAACGGTTACTGAATAATTACCTGCATATAGCCCGTTTATGTCTTTTGTGGTTTCTCCGTTACTCCAAATAAATTCAAAAGGTGCCTGACCACCATTCACATTAAGAATGATAGAGCCATTATTCAATTCGCAGGTGGCATTAGCAACAGATGATGTTAAAACCGCCGGGGCAAGTAACGGAATTGTAACGCTAGCAGTTACGGTACAGTTCTGATCATCTGTTACTGTAATGCTATAAGTAAACCCACCGGCAACATTGTTAATACTGTTTGTAGTATTTCCAATGTTCCAAAGGTAAGAGTAAGGTGTTGTTCCATTACTTACAAATACACTTGCTGCACCCATAGCTACTGCACAGGTATCAGCAACAAGTGATGTGCTGTCAATTTGCGGAGTAGGTTTTACATTAACTACTACATTAGTTAAAGCTGTACAACCAAAAACAGATGTACCAATTACAGTGTATGTTGTGGTTGATGTTGGATTAGCCAACACCGATGAATTAGTAGTAGTGTTTAGGCCTGTTGCAGGTGACCATGCATAAGATACGGCACCTGTAGATGTCAAAACCACACCGATGCCATTACAAATGTCTTGATCGGGTGTTGCGGAGATAGTTAAAGGAGGATTAACAGTAATAGGCAGCGTAGCTTCATCACTGCAACCCATATTATCTGTTACGGTTAATGTAATAGTGTAATTTCCTTCTGTTGTATAAAAGTGTGATGGATTAGGGAAAGTAGATGTATTGGCAATTCCGCTTGCTGGATCGCCGAAATTCCACAGATACGAAACAATTGGGAAGGATGAAGTTGATTGATTAGTGAAACTAATCATAGAAGGAGGACAAACAGAGAAATCGCTGGAGATAAAAGCAGCGTTAGGTTTGGGTAATACGGTGATAATGACATTATGATAATCAACACATCCGTCTATTGAGGTAACTGTTAATGATACCGTGTAATTTCCAACTGCACTAAAATAGTGTGAAGGATTAGCTAAACTAGAAGTGTTCTGTGCACCACTTGCCGGATCACCAAAGTCCCACAGATAAGATGCAACACCAATGTAACTGGTCGCATTACTGTTAAATTGAACAGTACCTGGTCCACATAGTGTATCAGCTGTTGTTTGCAGATTGGATACAACGCCACCTACCACAATCTCACCTATGGGTAATGCGTACACACAACCCATGCCATCATCCAGGATTAATTCAGGATTATATACACCGGGTAATGGATATATGTAACATACAGAATCATCATCAGGCATCACGGTACCATCACCAAAGTTCCAGGTAAAGTATTGAGCTGTTGGTGCGGCTGCGGAAAAACAAACGGTTAGCGGACTGCAACCACTGGTAACCGGAGTAGTTACAGACCCCTGTGGTCCACCAATGTTAATATAGTTCGGAAACACAATGGTGTCTTTACAACCATTAGCGTTGGTAACAATGAGAGTTACAGTATAAGAACCCGGTAAATTATAGATGTGAATCGGATTAGATGCAATAGAAACTGAGTTATTACCAAAATTCCAGAAATAAGTTGTTGCGGAATCTATGTTAGTAGATAAGTTAGTGAAAGTAACTTTTAACGGCGGGCAAGTTGAACTTAATGTATCCGCTACAAAATTGGCTGTAGGTTTTGTAACAGTAACATAATTTGACTTAACAATAGTGTCTTTACAGCCATACTGATCTGTGACATATAATGTGATATCGTAAGAACCATTAGAATAATAAGTAACGCAAGGTGCAGCTAAAGTTGATGTTTCACCGTTTCCAAAATCCCATAAATAAGTCAACCCTGCTCCACTCGATGCGTTGGTGAAGCAAGCAATCTCTCCGTGGCATAAAGAAGTTTTAGACAAGGTAAAATCAGCATTCGGTTTAATAGCCTGCACATAATTGTTTTTGGTGAGTGTACGGCTACAACCGTAATTATCGGTAACTGTTAACGATACAGTATAAAAACCAGGATTATAATATGTATGTGATGGGTTCTGCAGGTTAGATGTGTTGGCAGAGCCGCTTGACGGGTCTCCGAAATTCCAACTCCAACTGACGATAGTAGAAGTCGGAGATGATGAGGTATCCGTAAACTGAACAAATAATGGAGTACATCCCTGTAATGGAGTTCCGTAGAATCCAACTACCGGTGCCCAAACTGTAATATATGACAAACGGTCAAGTGTGTCTTTGCAACCAAACATATCGGTAGCTATGAGTCGTACATCATAAACTCCGGGATTATTTAAAGTAAAGCAAGGGTTAGTTGAAGTCGATGTTGCCACAACAGTATTGGTGCCGACAACAAAAACAGTCCACTGATAGCTCACTGCATCAGCAGAGGTATTAGACATACACGAAGTCAATGGTCTGCAACCCTGTAATGGAGTGCCGGTAAAGTTTGCTTCCACATCACGAATCGGTATGTTGATTTGGGTTTGATGATCACAACCACTCGAGTCATTGGTTACATAAAGTGTTGCATTGTAGTTGCCACTAGAAGAATAGGTAACTGTAACGGTAGGAGTACTTGCGGTTGATGGTGTACCACCTGGTATTACCCATGTATATGTATCAGCACCTACCGATGATGTACCATTTAATATGACCACATAAGGTGTGGCACAATTACGCGTCAATTGAATATTTGCAATTGGCGGATACAGGTAAATCATGTCGTATATGGTCAAAGTATCATTGCAACCATAATTAGATGCTATCAGGGTAACATCAAAAAATCCCGTATCCAGATAGACATAATTAGGATTGATAGATGTAGACATTGTATCATATGGTGGAACACCAACAAAGTCCCATATATAAGTAGTATAAGGGAATACATCGGTACTCAGATTGGTAAATGAAATCTGATCATCCGCACATGCAATGGTCGGGTTTGCAGAAAAGTTAACATCAGGTATTGTTCCGGCACACACCGCATTTGGTATAGTCAAAGTATCGGTACAGCCTTCTGCAGTTACTATGATTAAAGTCACTGCATAGCAACCTTCATTCTGGAACGTATGCGAAGGATTAGGGTCTGTTGATGTATTGTCAGCAGATGTAGGATCTCCAAAATCCCAGATATATTGTACAATGTTATTACCTATTGAACCTGTACTATTAAAATTTGCGGTCAAAGGAACACATCCCAACTGAGGTGCTACGGTAAATTGAGCCTCAGGGCAAATGATACTTAAGATATTGTTTTGATTACTACTTGCTGTACAACCATTAATATCGGTTACTGTTAAAATCGCATTATAAGAACCACAACTTCCGTAAGAAACTGAATTTGGTATAGAATCACTTGAACTGGCAGGACTACCTCCGGGAAAAGCCCAATTATAAGATAATGTATCGCCAACCGATAAGTTATCAAATGAGATAACTGTAGGTCGCATACATGTGGTATCCGGCCCAATAACACTAAATTGTGAAGAGGGTGGTTGATTAACCAGAACATCTTTACATAGTGTTGCCTGACATGCGCCTGAAAAAGTTGCAGTTAAACATACGGTATATACACCAGGGGTATTTAAATTGAACGAAGGATTTTGACCGGTAGCAGTAAGATTTCCTGGTGTAACGGTCCATGACCAACTTTGAACACCATTATTACTTATTCCTAAAGGCTGAAACACGTATGGTGCACAACCTTCCAAAGCAGAACCACTGAAGTCAATGGTATTATTGGCAATATTAATATACGAAGGATCCGAAACACTGCTGGTACAACCATTTTGATCGGTTATGGATAATGAAACTCCTGAAGACCCCGGATCAGTAAATGTAACTGTAGGATTAGCCGTTGAATCCGAAGCCGGCGTGGCATTGGTAAAATTCCAAACGTAAGTATAAGGTCCTGTACCACCGGTTGTTGCATCTGAGAATGTTACATCAAAAGGCGCCGCACATGAAGTGGGTGATGTTGAAGTAAATGATGCAACCGGGGGTTCCTGTATACATACTTGAGAAACAACGGTCATATTAGCTACACAACCAAACGAATTGGTTACTATTTGGGTTACTGTATTGCAGCCAATAGCATTATAAGTATGTGTGGCTATTGAATCACTTCCTAAAAAACCATCACCAAAATCCCATTCAACGGATGAAATAACACCACTGTTAGGAATAGATAGATCTGTATAGGTAGTTGTAAATGGAGCACACCCGATAGTATCTGAAACAGAAAAATTTGCAACTGGTGTGCAATAAATAGTTAAATCTTGCGATAAGGTATCTGTTTCACCGAGACCATTAGTAACAATTAAGGTTACAGTATAAGTACCGCAGGTTAAATAGGTAGTAAACGGATTTTCAAAAATAGAGTTGGTACCACCATAAACACCAAAATTCCACTGATATGTTAGAGGAGCTATTCCGGTAGATGTATTAGTAAAACCAACAACTGCAGGATTACAAGCCGGATTGGGAAGGTTAATGGTAAAACCGGCATTTACCTGAGCATTTAAGCTACAACTCGCCAGAACCATCAAGCTTAATAGAAGGATGGAATTGAAAAGTTTAGTCATAGGCAATAACTGTGCTGTATACGACACATACCTATTTTTAGTTACCCTTTTATATTTATTTATTATTCTGAGCATTATTTCCAGGATTGCCGGTATTCAATTGTTTTGATATTAGTTTAATTGAAAACGAAAAAATTATTCCGTTTAGGAGAATGTCAAACATATAAGATCTAATTTACAACACCGTATCAATATCTTATTATTGATTTACAATGTTTTAAATTATATAGTCTTATGCTGCTTGTTGTTCTGAATCTGACGATTCCTCTAACAATTGAAGCTTATCCAACTTCTTCTGTTGGCGCTTGGTTACAACAAAATGGTAAGATTCCAGCTTCTTCCCTTTAGCCAATTTAAAGGCTGCAAGTAACTGTTCCGCTGTTCTACCAATAAGCAAATCAAGTGGTGATTTCTCATTTGGATACTTAGCTTCGTAGTTTCTGATGTGAAATTCGAGTTCTTGTGTAGGTGACATGGTGTTTATTTTAGGTACACTTTATACCTATTTAAGGGTAGCTATGTTTCAAACTATAGCTAGTTTTATTTGGCTAATTGATTAATATAAACTATTGACCGCCGGATTACCTGTTTTTGTCGTTGAATGATGTTAATCCAGGTCAAGACATCACACAAAAAGAACAACAGCCTATGCTTAGCATATTAATTAAACAGGATTTTAGTCACAGAGAAATCAAACAAAAACTATCATTATCCTATATTCACGCTCCAAAAATTTCCTATGCAAAATCAGTCATTAGAACAAATTCAAAACTTCGAAGGCAAGTATCCAAAACAATTATGGTCTCTCTTCTTCAGCGAAATGTGGGAACGATTTTGTTTCTATGGCATGCGCGGTATGCTTACCTATTTCATGGTTTACAAGTTGATGATGACCGACAAAGACGCCAACCTGCAGTATGGTGCCACACAGGCTTTTGTTTATGCCTTTACTTTCATAGGCGGTTTATTTGCCGATAAAATTTTGGGATTCCGCCGTTCTCTGTTTTGGGGAGGGTTGCTTATGATTATAGGTAGTTTGTTACTGGCCTATGATCCCGAAAAATTCTTTTTTCTGGGCATCAGCTTTAACATTATCGGTACGGGATTCTTTAAACCTAATATTTCAAGCATGGTTGGTCAGTTATACAAAGAAGGTGATGTGCGCCGTGATGCAGGCTTTTTGATGTTTTACTCCGGTATCAATCTCGGAGCATTTTTTGGCGGTTATGTGGTGGCTATTGGCAAGGGAACCATGTTCGAAAGTATAGTCCCGGAAGCATACAGATGGAATATCGCTTTTGGTTTGGCAGCAATAGTCATGACTATTAGCTTATTAACTTTTGTGTTTACCCGCCGCAAGTTAGGCCCCATTGGACTTGCTCCTAACGAAATGGAATCTAACTCAAGCATTAAACCGTGGCATCAGTATTTAGTCTATGCAGGGGCTATCCTCGCTATACCTGTAATTATGAAAATGGTATCAAACACCGTTTACACAGATTACTTTATGTATGCTGTTGGCCCCTTTAGTTTATTGTATCTTTTGATAGAAATGTTAAAACTTTCAAAAGCAGAAAATCTCAAACTTATAGCTGCATTCTGTTTCATAATCTTCTCGGTAGTATTCTGGGCCATCTTTGAGCAAGCTGGTGGCTCACTTTCGCTTTTTGCTGCAGAAAACATTAGCACCAAACTGCTCTCTTTTAATGTGGACCCCAATGGAATCAATAACTCTATTAATGCACTCTTCGTCATTTTTCTTGCTCCTGTAATTGGTTTGCTGTTTATATGGCTGGCAAAAAGAAATTTGGAACCAAATACAGTAGTAAAATTTGGCCTTGGGTTCCTTTTACTGGGTGCTGCATTTTATATATTCTACGTAATCAGATTCACCGCTAACACTGACGGCGTAGGTTCCATGAATCTGTTTGCCTTTGCATATTTAATTGTAACACTCGGCGAGTTGTTTCTTTCTCCGATCGGGCTTTCGATTATGACTAAATTGTCACCAAACAAGCTCCAGGGTTATATGATGGGGATGTGGTTTTTAGCCAGTGCCTATGGACAATATGTTGCAGGATTATTTGGTGCCAGCATTTCTCCCGGCAATGATGCATCAGCTTCGCAAAAAATGATAGTCTACACGCAAGGTTATAAAGAATTCGCGATGTATGCCTTAGTGGCCGGCGTGATACTCATAGTTATATCTCCCTGGATCAGAAAATTAATGCAGGAGGTGAAGTAACATTTTTAGGTTGTCGCTGTAAAGATGTGCTCAACAAAAGTTGCTGAAACAAATTTAATTCAGATACTTTTGTGTGCTCAGGGTCGGATGGCCGAGCGGCTAGGCAGAGCTCTGCAAAAGCTCGTACAGCGGTTCGAATCCGCTTCCGACCTCACAACCGCTTCATTTCACGGAGCGGTTTTTTTTATTTAATAGCTATTTGTGGCAAGCATCACCAAGGTACACGCCTCTATAGTTTCAATACCTGCTGTTTCAGCTAAATGGATAAGTCTTGAATTTTCTGTGCCGGGGTTAAATATGATGCGCCTCGGCTTCAGTGCAAGAATTTTACTTTCATAATCATCCTGTATTTGGGGATTGATATAGAGTGTTATGGTATCAATGACTTCGTTGATAGTCTCTAACTGTTTTATTTCTATACCTCTGATATTTCCTTTTTTAACCCCTGCTAATACGATTTGATGGTTATTATCTAAAAGCCGGTTTGCTGCTTTGTAGCTATATCGCTCCGGGTTTGTACTGGCACCTATTATGAGTGTTTTCATTGTCTTTATGTCAATATTTAACCATTAATAGGTATAAATTGTTCAAAATATACCTGTTGTTAGGTATAACAGTATTCAAATAATGGCGTAAAACGAGGCACTTAATCACATGGTAATTATTGCCTATGGCTTTTTCTCCTATTGAACAAATTCCTAAAGAACGTATAACTGAGTTAGAATGTAAACACATTGAGGTGTTAGACACTAATATAGAATTGACAGACCGAAAGAACTGTATTGAACGTGCCATCAACCTGAGTAAAAATTTTTATGTAAAAGCTCAGATTGTATTTGAAACGGAAGAAGGTCTTAAAGAAGTTGTTACTACTATCTGGGCTGCCGGTGAAGAACACATCGTGTTAAAAGGTGGTATCAGTATGCCAATTTGTTGCATCAGAAAAGTAACGATACTTTAATTATACCAGCATTGAAATCGGGTTCTCCAGGTAGCTTTTAAAAGTTTGCAGGAAAGCAGCACCCAAGGCACCATCTACTGCACGGTGATCACAAGAGAGAGTCACCTTCATCACGCTCGTATTTTTTAACTGACCGTTTACCAGAACCGGAACTTCTTTGCTCTTTCCTACTGCAAGTATGCATGCATCTGGGGGGTTAATAATAGCTGTAAACTCATCTATATCCATCATTCCAAGGTTAGAAATCGTGAATGTGTTTCCTTCCCAATCACTTGGTTGAAGTTTACGTTCGCGGGCTTTAACAGCATATGATTTTGCTTCGGAAGAAATCATGCTCAGGGATTTTTGATCGGGCGTACGAATTACCGGCACTACCAAACCGTCTTCAACGGCTACAGCCATTCCAATGTTAACATAGTTATAGTAACGTATGAAATCTCCCATCCAAGAGCAGTTCACTTTAGGATTTTTTCTGAGTGCCAGAGCTACTGCTTTTATCACAAAGTCGTTCACTGAAATTTTAACATCACTGATTTCATTCAGTTGTTTGCGAGCGATCAATGCGTTGTCCATATTGATTTCCATTTTCAGATAGAAATGTGGAGCAGTAAACTTGCTTTCAGCAAGGCGTCGTGCAATAGTTTTGCGCATCTGTGAATTAGGAACATCTTCATAACCTCCTACAGGCGCATTGATAGTGAAGGAAGGATGAAGTTTAGGATTAAATGATTCTACATCACGCTTTATTATTCTACCTTCATCACCTGAACCTTTGATAGCAGCAATATCTATACCCTGCTCTTTGGCTATTTTTTTGGCTAATGGAGATGCTTTTACTTTACCATTACCAGAACTAATAGGTTGAACAAGAGTTGCAGTGGCTGCAGTAGGTTGTGCAACTGCTGTCTGAGCAGTTGCTGCAGATTCTGCTTTAGGGGCAGGAGAAGAAACAGGGGCAGGTGCGGCATTTGCAGATAATAAGGACTGATAATCCTCCCCTTCTTTTCCAAGTATGGCAATGATGGTATCTACCGGAACAGCCTGTCCTTTCTCGGCGCCAATATAAAGTATGGTACCTTCCTGAAAACTTTCAAATTCCATTACTGCTTTGTCGGTTTCGATTTCAGCCAACAAGTCACCGCTCTTGATTTTATCTCCAACTTTTTTATGCCATGCTATAATAACTCCTTCGGTCATTGTATCGCTCATGCGGGGCATTTTAATCACTTCTGCCATTCGAATAGTTTTTTAACGGGGTGTAAAAGTATTAAATAGAATGTATTAACACACCAAGACTGTATGGCGTTGTCAACTGATGTCTAACCGAAATTTATTTTTAAGGACTTCAATTTTAGGGTTTTGCTTTTTCATATGCTCATAGCGTTGCTCAGCAGTAAAAGGTTTAATAAACTGATCACGTTGCACTGCTTCTGTATCAAACTCCACCTCAAGACTTATTTTTTCAATCTTCAGATACTCTCTCATGTATGCCGCTATCATATCCTTATCATCAATCAGTAACTTATGAACAAACGAACTGCTTACTTTAATCTGAATACGTTTGTTGTTAAACAGCCTTGGTGGATAACTGTTCAGGGCCGAGAATAGGCTTAACTTCTGCTCTGTTTTAAGTTTTTGCAATAAAGCATTGACACATTCATCGAACTTAGTTGTATTTATTACAGCGAGTTCATCGTCAGAAAACGTCTGAGGCTCAGCAGAAACGATGTTATCTGTATTATTTTTTAAGCTTTGCTTGATGTCGTTTAAGCCTTTTTTAGTGGAAGACTGAATACCGGGAATACTGGCAGGAGTTGCTGCTTTGGGTTTGTTAACAGGCTGAGCAGCCGGTTCTGCAGGTGGAGTTAATGTTGGCATAACCTGTAGTACAGGATTGCCATCTGACTGTAATACTTTAATAAACGGTGAACTTAGTGACTCAGGTTTTTTTTTTACTTCAACCTGAGCGCCACTTTCCATGTATTCTTTCAGATGACAGAGTTTGATGAGCAACAATTCTACCAGCAATCGCTTGTTTCTGGCCTGTTTATAACGTGCATCGGCATCGTGAATCATGTTGAGTGCGTTCAGCATAAATGAAAAGGAAACATACATAGCCTGAGCCATATACCGCTGTTTCAGACTTTCACTGACATCCAGGATGACGACGGTTTCTTTGTTGGATGCCATAATCAGGTTGCGGATATGCTCAGCAAGACCCTGAATAAAATTTTCTCCTTCAAATCCTTTCTTAATAATCTGATCGTATGTGAGCAAGATGCCGTTGATGTCTTTAGCTAAAAACGAATCGGTTACCTTAAAGAAATAATCATAGTCAAGCACGTTCAGATTTTCTACAGCTGATTGGTAACTGATATCATTATTCTCAAAAACCGCCAGACGATCAAACATGGACAAAGCATCGCGCATGGCGCCATCCGCTTTTTGTGCTATCAGGTGTAGTGCTTCGTCGTTGGCATTGATATTTTCTTTAGAGGCTATTTCACGCAGATAAGCTGCAGCGTCTTCAGTTTTTATTCTATTAAAATCAAAAATCTGGCAACGCGACAAGATGGTAGGAATAATTTTATGTTTCTCGGTGGTAGCCAGGATAAATATAGCATAGGATGGCGGCTCTTCCAGCGTTTTAAGGAATGCATTGAATGCTGCCGCTGAGAGCATATGCACCTCGTCTATAATATATATTTTCCATTTTCCCTGTTGTGGTGCAAATCGAACCTGATCAATAAGTGCACGAATGTCGTCAACTGAATTGTTAGATGCTGCGTCAAGTTCGTGAATGTTAAAAGAAGCATTTTGATTAAACGATACACAAGCAGAACATTCATTACAGGCTTCAATGTCTGAAGTAGGATTTTCGCAATTGAGAACCTTGGCCAATATGCGGGCACAGGTTGTTTTTCCAACACCTCGCGGACCGCAAAAAAGAAACGCTTGGGCCACCTGATTTTGCCTGATGGCATTCTTAAGTGTAAGAGTAACCTGCGGCTGCCCGATAACATCGGCAAAGCGAGCAGGTCTGTATTTTCTTGCTGAAACGATAAATCCGTCCATAGTGCGCTGACCTCACAAACCTACTATAATTAGAATGGAAAAAATAACTGTGGCAGTTGGACTATTTTCCCACAGAATTATTTATAAACACAGCCAGCAAAAGAACAGATGGGAATATCTTTGATGCGTAATATTATGGTCATAATAATATTTTCAACTTAAACAATTAAAGCCTCTTTCACGTTATACATCTTAATTCTAAAGAAATTCAATGAACAAAACGCTCACATTCATAGGTATATATAATTGCCTGTTGGCGGTATGCATGATTTTCTTTACTGATGAAGTTTTTAGTTTCTTTCATACCTCAGATTCCGACCACATATTAATTTGGAAACTACTTGGCCTGTTCGTAGGATTGTTCGGAATGGGATATTTAATGGCAGCCACAAACGAAAATGTTCACTGGCCGGTTATTTTGATGGGTTTCTCCTTCAACGTATCTGTAACATTCGGGTTCATTTATTATCTGTTCACAGCTCATTTGAGTTGGAGTATCAGTTGGATTGTACTTATTAACAGTACGATTTGGATATTTCCGCTATGGCGTATGCTGAACGGTGCTTTTAATTTCAATGTGATAGATGCTGATTTGATTTATCCACGCATCGGTGCTGCCAATAAAATGAAAGAAGTATTTACCAACAGAGGCGAATGCCTCTACAATGCCTGTGAGCACGATAAGGTGATGCTTGTTTTTATGCGTCACTTTGGTTGTACATTCTGTCGCAAAACGCTTGACGAAATCAGCAAGCATCGCAACTCGCTGGAGCAGCAACGCTACAGAATCATTCTGGTACACAGTGCGGAAGAGGAAGTTGCCAAAAGCTTTTTTGAAAAATATAGTTTAGGTGATATTGAATTTATTACAGATGAACAAGGAGAACTCTACCGAGAATTTGATATTAAGCGAGGAACTATGATGCAACTTTTTGGAATCAGAACTATACTTGCCGCATTGCGATATGCATTTAAATATGGGTTTGGTTCAGAGCAGGGAGATGGATTCAGATTGCCCGGTGTAATCATTATCAAGGAAGGTAAATTAGTTCACTCGCAGCGACAAAAACGAGCACACGAAGGTATTAACTGGGATGCTATTAAGGAATGCAAAGCTTGTTAACCTAATCCCCTCTGCAAATATTGCAACAGCGGCATCAGTAAGGTATATTGCTTCACACAATCTTTAACAATGCTTTTTGATAGTACATCGCTGTCGCTTATGTCAATCCCGGCAATGAAGCTTTTATATCTGAGCCATTGTATCATTTCATTATCCGATTGATAACCGCGGGGGTTTCCGCTGATTTTATCGTCGTATAAATCGCCAAATGTTTTCACGAAGTTTTTCTGCTTCACTACCTTTAAGAAGTCTTTGCCGTTATAATCAATCTCCTGCCTGATGGCCTTTAACACCGGAGGTTCGGGACGATACAAGCCACCACCAACATAAGATTTACCGTTGGGTTCAATATGCAGATAGAATCCGGGTTGTACCGATTTTCTGCCTCCCGGAGAAATTCCTGCAGCAAAATTTAATTTGTATGGTGCTTTATTGTTGGAGAAGCGAACATCACGGTTTATACGAAAAAGGCAATCGCTAGCCTTTAAATTATTTAAAGCAGGATAGACGGAATTCATTTCATCTATAATTTCCTGAATTACTAAAAGCAATTGTTTTCTGATGGCATCATAAGTATCTCTATGTTTATCGAACCATACTTTGTTGTTATTCTTGCTGAGTCCTTTTAAGAAACTTAATGTTTCGGAATGAAGTGTTGCTGCCATAGTTCTTTAAATTTTTCCTTCTGCCACACAGGTAACCCCGAAGAGTTTGTTCCACTTCCCCACTCCATTTTCGAAGGAATGAAAAGTTCTCAAACTTGCATTAATAATGGGACTAATGGGCTTCATACTTGATTGGGGTTTGTATGTTTTATTGCCGATGCGTCGCACAAGCCATACTATAGGGAAAATGCTGTTATATATGTAATAAGTGATGTTTATTTTGAAACCTGACTCGTTAAGAACTTTTCTGAGTGTAGAAATTCTGTAGCGGCGGTAATGTTCCAAATATACATCGTGGCCACTCCATAGACTTTGAAAGGCAGGCACGGTGATGAAGAAATAATTATTCCCACTGCATGAGTTTTTAATATCGAGGAGCATGGATTTGTCATCGGGCAAATGTTCAAGCACATCCATCATCACATAAATTCCATTTTGAATCTGAAGAGGTAATGTTTTGGTTTTCTCAATAATTTGATTTTGAGTTGCGGCAATTTCCGTATCGCTATATCCAATATCCACCAGCCACACTTTTTCAATTTGTTCCGGTATGGCCTCCATCAGTTCGTACATAAAGAAGCCTGAGCCGGATCCAACGTCTATCAATGTCACCCTGGTATTCAGTTGCTTTGTAACAGATTTTACAAAGCGTAGTAAAGGCAACTTTTTGGATTGATAGTACCAATGTGTCTTAGGGTCAACGCCTTGTTCGAGTTCTTTTAAGTCCATATTAATTACCCTGTAATTTTTGTTTCACTTCTTCTGCCTTGTTGTAATAGAACTGTGCATTCTGTTTGTCACCTTTCTGATTGTATAGCTGGGCCAGCACGGTATATGCCTGATAGTTATCGGGGTTTAGCTGAATAGCGTGCAACAGTTGATTTACAGCCATGTCAAAATTGCCGCCATAAGCTGCAGCAATACCTTCATATACATAAGCCAAATCGTTATCGGGATTAATGGAATGCCATTGCTGACAGAGAACAGAGGCATCCTGATATTTTTTGAGGTTTAGTTTAAGTTGTATGAGGTTGATATATGCTTCTTCATTATGTTTATTGTATTTGATGGCATCGGTGTAATATTTTTCGGCTAACAGAGAACTGTCTTGCTTCATTGCCATATAACCTAAGAAATCACTTTTATCTTTTCTTTCTATCACCACCGAAAGCGGGACGCCGTCGGCTGTGCTTTGATAGATGGTTTTTTCTGAAGGCCAAATTCCATACCTCAACTGAGAGGGTTCGACGGTTCGCGAGTTGTAAATGCCATAATCCCAATCGCGGTTGGCGCGGCTTTTCTCGTGTCCCGGCGCATACCATTTGGTGTAAACTATTTTCACCTTGTTGGTATCATTTCTAAAGTAATGATTCACCGGATCAAGGGTATTGGTTGCTATGCGAATCTTTTTCTGAGAATCAGCATTTTTAAACATTTCAGTTTGTTTAAACCATTGAGCTGTCTGCTTCACGCTGCTCATATAATAATCGGTATCGTACTCCAAGTATGCTTTCTGAATACCGCCGACCAACTCGTTGAAATAAACATACTGATTTGGATGATTAGCTATGCTGAATTTAGCTACAGGAAATAAAGCAGCAAGTAAAACAAATGAAGCGGCATATTTTACATATCTGTTGGATGAAATATGAATGAGATAGTACCATGTTAATGCAGCCATAACGGCAAGCATTGGAACGAGAAAAAGCATCTGTCGCATCGCATCGTACATGGCACTCTTGCTATAAACTGCATAGGCCCAAGGAAATGCTGTGGCAAAAATTAATAACAAGGTTCGCTCTACAGGAATTTTATGGCGAAGTAAAATCCATAAAACACCAAATGCCATAGCGCTGAACAAAGTAACGAGAGGTGTGCTGATCCATAACCACCTTGGTACATAATACCAGGGAATATCTTTTGATGTTATCATTTTGCCTTCAAAAAATAAACCAATAGGCATGCTGAAGTTGGTGCTTTCTTTCAGTGCAGTAAAAGGATTGCTGAAAGGTCCCGACAAACCATAAGGCCAGAACAACAGACCAAGGAAGTAAGCAGCCGCTGCGACAATAGCTATAGTTTTCAGATTAGATGATAAGGATTTTTCTGATTGTATGGCAGCGCGTTTTTCTTTAGAAAGAATAAATGCACCAAAATAAAACGCACCCATCATACCGATAAGAATCAATCCCCCTACACGAATATTAATAGTGAAAGCTATGGCTAAGGCCAGTTTCACCCATGTGCGGATTTGTGGTTTGGGAAGCTGTTTTACTAAAACGGTTAAGTAGTAAATACTCATAACATAGCCGAGGGCAAAGGGTATGTCTTTAGGGTTGTTCATACTGTGACCAAAGAACTGAGGCCACAATGCAAGCAAGAGAAAAGCAAAACTGGCAGCAAGCCACGAACTGCTTATGCTATAAGCCAAAAGGCCAGTAAATATGATTGCAGTTGCACCTGTTAAAGCATTGAGAAGATGACGCATATCGTATTCATCTATGCCGCCGATGTATTTATTTAATGCCGCCGACAGCATCGGAAAAAGACCGCCATAGAGATGCAAGTTTTCTTTGTTCCCTATTTTGAGATGCATGCACGAAGTGTCTTTTCCAAAACTGGTATAATAACTCAGCACATGTTCACCATAAACTTTTTGGTCCATGTCATCACCGGTTATGCCATAGTCGAAGCTGAGTAAAGCCATTAGTACCAACAATAAAACTGAAGCAGTTGCAAACACACCTCGAAATAAGTTATCACTTCTTCTATTGATTTTATTAAATGGTTCGGTAAAAAGATGTTTAAAGTGCATCATTATTGAAATACGCAGTATCTCAAAGAACATTTTGAAGCTGTCGCTGAACACATTGATTTTGCTGCCTTCCATGCTCTTCCAGGTAACCGGCAAATCTTCTATTTGATAGCCAGACAGGTGTGCACAAAACAGCAATTCCACATCGTGAGCCCAACCATGGGTTTGCAGTTGTGCGAAAAGTTGTTTGGCTACAGAAGCAGGATATAATTTAAAACCGCATTGCGTATCGGGAAAAGTGAGTGGTGTTAGTGTGCGAACAAACAGATTGAATATGCGTCCTATCGTTTTACGGTTCTTATCTGCGGTGATGTTTGACTCTTTATGTTCGCGGGATGCAATCAGAATCTTATGTGAAGCAATATTTTTCAGAAACGAATTTAACTGCTGTGGTGTAGTGCTTAGATCGGCATCCATAGTGAGTATGAAATTCATTGTAGCTTCTGCCACACCGGCTTTCAGCGCTGCTCCCTTGCCGCCATTCTTTGCTTGCTTCACTACCTTGAACTTACCCTTCTCCGAATGACTTTTATAAAATGAAGATGATTCCACTTTTGCTACTGTATCATCTTTGCTGCCATCATCTACCAAAATGATTTCATAAGGATACTTAAATTGTTGGTTGAACGATTCCAATCCTTGCAAGAGTGCTTCTATCCTGCTTGATTCGTTATAACAAGGTATGATTATGGAAAAAGAAAGTGTTTCGGGTTTGGCTACAGCGCTCATAGATAGCAGAGTGTGATGTATTGCAAATAAAGTGAAGTTTTTGTGAAGCCTTCTGAAATGCGTGAGAAAAAACGGCAATCAGATTATAGGTGAAATGTTATTTTAGAGCACATTCTAAATATTAAACTCATGCGCATCTATCCCGATAACAAAGTATATTACTCCATTGGTAAGGTTGCAGAAATTATTGGCGCAACTATTCCTACGTTGCGTGTATGGGAAAAAGAGTTTGACATCATCAAACCCAAAAAGAACCGCAAGGGTGATCGTTTTTTTACTGTTGATGATATTGAGAACCTGAAGTTGATTTATCACCTGGTGAAAGAGAAGGGCTACAGAGTTGAGGGAGCAAAACGCATTCTGCGTGATGAATATAAAGCAGCCAAGGATCGGATGGATGTATTGAATCATATGCGAAACATGCGTGATTTTTTAGAGTCGCTGAAAGATTCCATTGATCAACGTGGTAAACACAAAGTAACCGAAATGGAACAGCGTAACGCTAACAATAACATTAACATTACAACCGACGAGGTAGACCTGCGCGGCCTGTGATTTCATACATTACATTTATATAATACAAAAGCCGCAAGCAATGCTTGCGGCTTTCTGTTGATTAGGGTTTTATGTTGGGTTCTAATCTTTCATAAATCTGGTGCTTATAACACCTTGGTCGCTGTAAATACGAACCAGGTACATTCCCTTGCTAAGTGTGGAAGTGTTTAGTACAGCAGCATTATTGCTTATCTGAGAGACCACTTGCAATAAGCGACCGCTGATGTCGTGCACTTCGATGGCCTGTATGTGCATAGCAACATCAACCTGAATCGTAACATTATCGGAAGCCGGATTAGGAGCAACAGTAACTGTGTGCTCACCTGCAGTGATGTTGGTAAAGCCGGTATAGTAACCGGGTAGCTGAAGCACCTGCACTATACGTGGAGCTAAATAACCCTGCACGGTATCAATGTATGCCATTGCACTCGCTTTGCTGTTAACATTCGGATTGCTGAAAAATGCTGATTGATATATAGTATCTACAGCACCAGAACTTACACTGTATAACGGAGCTATGGTTTGTAAATCGGCGTAACTGATCCACTCCCAAGGACCGGCCTGACCATTCAGTGGGGGACCCGGATTTGGTAGCACAAATGGGAACAAACCTTCTAGGCCATTATTAATTGAGTTGGCGCGAGTAGTGTAAGGGTCGTTGTAAGGAATGTTGAATACATTTTGATTGCCAAAATTCTTGGAGCGTTTGATGATAGACTGAGAACCGATTACATCTACAACAAACTGGCCTGTAGTCGGAACAATAACATTACCTACTCCAAATGGTGCGAATGGATCGTTTACACTGTGAAATGCCACGATAGGTACATCGCCTTGTTCAAGCCAGGTACTATCACCAAGTGCGCCACCCATATTTACAGCCATTCGAACTCGTCTGCTATATCCTGGATGATTAGAAACACCGAAACCTGTTGTTGCATTGAATCCATCAAAGTCTCCCCAGAGTTGTTGGTTTACATAAGGCATACCTTGCATGAAGCCATAAGTTGCATTGTCTTCACCGGCAATAAATTTCAACAATTGAATCTCAGCAGTTTTATCTAAAGTAACATAAGCAAGTGCTATATAACCGCCGGAACCTTGACCACAAAGAATGATACGGTTTGTATCTATCTTATACGGGTTGCCATCTTCGCTGAAGCTCTTCTTAAAATAACGAACACAAGAGCGTGCATCCTGAATGGCACGATAAACAGCCAACAACAATGTGCCAGTGCGGATATCCTGAGTAGTTCCAAGAGGATTCCATCCCACTCGATAGTCAACACTTGCAGCCACATAGCCACGACGTGCAAACTGTTTACACATCTCTACCGTCGCAGAATCGTTTCTATCTCCGGTTGCGGTTTGGTTACGCAGTATCGGCAAGAAACTTCCTGTGTGGAAGTATAACACCAATGGACGAGAAGTTTCTGTATCGCCGGTAGGTTCGTACAAATCCAAACGTAGGTCCACCTGAGTAGGTGTACCGGTAAGCACAGAAATATTCTGTGCATAAGTAATGTTTGGTGTCTTGGTTACATCAGTAAATACTTCGTTCAGGTAACGCTGAGCGAATAGTTGGGATGTTTGCAGCATCAATAGCGCAAACAAAAGAGGGTAAAATTTTTTCATAGTCAGTTAAGGTATTTTTTCTGACTTGAAATATAGACATACTTTTTTATTAATTAGGTTATAAGCACGAATAAATGATCCACAATTTATATTTAGCTTACTTCACTATACAAATCAAACCGGTCATCTTATCGTGCCAGGCTTGTTTTTTATCACTGAAAAATACAGCCAATCCGCAAATTACAGAAGGCACCACAGCCAAAACGATAAATACCAAATAGAGCCAGGTTCTTCCGAAGCAAAAACGAAACGCCGGTATTTGTAATGTTTTTTCGCTGAGCAATTGAATGCCAACAATGCGCTTGCCTATCGTTCCACCCATACTTTCCATCACAGGACTGTATACCAATACCCACATCATAATAGCCAATGCTGGAACAGCCTGATCAAGACTGCGTAGGATGAATTCGACATTATAAATGTTATCGGTTTTGATAAAAGCAACCGCTAATTGCTGAATGATATAAGATAGAACCAACACAATGGCTGTATCAATAAGACGAGCAGTTAATCGCTGCACGAATGATGCATATTGAATATTAGCTTCCATTTCAGCTTCATTAATAATCCGGTTCAAGAGTTTGTCTATCGGATCGGGTTTGTTAGAAATCTTTTCGCTCATAAGTCAGAAATGTTATGATGTATTACGCTGGTAAAGTTAATGTGTGAGCAAAACAACGAAATGAAAATAATGTTAATTGTAACCTGGATTATATTTTATTTCTTAAACCCAACTCAAGTACCTGCGGCTCATAAACACAACCCAGCTTCACTTTGAATTTTAACATTGTGCGCATTACATGAAACCCCGATTTACCCGCTGCACCCGGATTGATGTGAAGCAGTCCCTTAATATTTTTATCGGGCATTACTTTCAGAATATGTGAATGGCCGCAGATAAATAAACCCGATGCGCTTTGCAGTATTTCATCCTTTACCTTGGGAGCATAATGACCTGGATAACCGCCAATATGAATCATAAACACACGTAAGCCCAATACTTCGAAATGCAGCTTTTCAGGATAGCGAGAGCGAATAAAACGTCCATCGATGTTGCCATAAACACCACGAATGTTTTTACCTGTTTTTTCCAAAGCTTCTGCTACACCTTCACCCCAATCACCGGCATGCCATATTTCATCACAATCGTCTAACGAACGTAACATAGTTTCGTCTATGTATCCATGAGTATCGCTGAGTAATCCAATTTGCAGCATTAGTCTTTCTGCAAAAACATTTGAGGTGTTATCGGCACAACACCGGCATGCTCACAAACCAGTCCGCCTGCAAGATTGGCAAACTTGGCCGCTTCTTCTATGTTATAATTAAGAGCCATAGCGGCAACAGCAACCGCTATTACCGTATCTCCTGCACCTGAAACATCTGCAATATCACGTTTGTGTGCATGCAAAATTCCTTTTTTAGTACCGGAATAATAAACACCGTGTTCCGATAGTGTAATCAATATGTTCTTACACTCCAGTAACTGTCTAAGTTTGACTGATGCCTCTTCAAGGCTATTCAGTTCCGGCTTAATTTGTAAGTGCAGCGCTTCGTTCAGTTCTCGTGCATTTGGTTTAAATAGAGTAACCTGGCGGTAGTAAGCAAAGTTGTTTTTCTTAGGATCAACACCTGTGATGATATTCAGGGAAAGTGCCTTTTGAATGATTGCAGTAATAATGGTTTCATTCAACAATCCTTTATCGTAATCTTCAAAGATGATGGCATCAGGTTTATGTTGCACTATATAATCACAAACTTTTTTGATGAATTGCTTTTGTGCGGCTACAGGAAGTTCATGAGTTACTTCATCATCAATACGCAGTACCTGTTGATTACGTGCTAGTACACGTGTCTTACAAGTGGTTTGCCGCTGAGCATCTTCAATAAATATGGTATTGGAAATACCCTGAATATTTAACAATTCTTTCAACAACTTACCGTGATGATCTTTACCTACCACAGCCGCAATGTCGGTTTTTATGCCAAGCGAAAGAAGGTTCAAAGCCACATTGGCCGCACCACCTGGACGTTGTTCCTTTTTATGTAAAGCGATAACCGGAACCGGAGCTTCAGGAGAAATGCGATCCATGCTACCCCAGTAATATTCATCAATCATAACATCACCCACAACGAGGATGCGCAGCTTGGGTAATTGTTGAGCAAACTTGCTAAGGTTCATGCATTAAATCAGTTTTGATAAAGCCGATGCAACACGGTCTAAGGCCATATTTAATTTTTCTTCAGAAGTAGCATATGATATTCTTATGCAACGCGCATCGCCAAACGCATTCCCTGTAACAAGAGACACACCTGCTTCATGTATCAGATACATACATAAATCGTCGGCAGTATTGATTTGATATGTATCAAACGATTTACCGAAGTAAGAACTCACATCAGGGAAAACATAAAAAGCGCCATCCGGGTGATTAGATTTTATGCCGGGTATCTGTTTCAGTTTTTCAAGCACCAGATTTCTACGCTTTAAAAAAGCTTCTTTCATTGCCAATGTTTCAGCCAAAGTACCATTGATAGCAGCCAGTGCAGCGCGTTGTGACACAGCACTTGTTCCTGAAGTTATCTGACCCTGCATTTTATCGCAGGCTTTTGCAATTTCTGATGTTGATGCGGTATATCCAACTCTCCAGCCTGTCATGGCATATCCTTTTGAACAACCGTTCACTATGATTACTCTGTCCTTAAGCTCAGCAAACTGTGCAATGGTTTCGTGCTTACCTATGAAGTTGATGTATTCATAAATCTCGTCGGAGATAATATAGACATTAGGATGGCGGATAAAAACTTGCGCCAATGCGTGTAATTCTTCTTTGGAATATAAAGCACCTGTGGGATTACATGGCGAAGAAAACATGAACAACTTAGTCTTTGAGGTAATGCTTGCTTCCAGCTGCTCCGGTGTCATCTTAAATTCATTTTCGATGGAAGTTGGAACAACGATAAACTTGCCTTCAGCTAGTTTCACTATCTCGCGGTAACTTACCCAGTATGGCGCAGGAATAATAACTTCATCGCCGGGGTTTACCAATACCATCACTACATTGGCAATAGACTGTTTGGCTCCAGTAGAAACCACAATTTGTTCCGGCGTATATTCTAAGTGATTATCGCGCTTGAGTTTGGCAACTATAGCCTGTCGTAAATCTAAAAAACCAGCTACCGGAGTGTATTTCGTGTAACCGTCGTCAATGGCTTTTTTCGCAGCTTCCTTTATAAACAATGGTGTATCAAAATCAGGTTCACCAAGACTCAGGTCAATAATATCCTTACCCTGAGCTTTCAGTTCGCGGCTCAGCTTAGCCATTTGTAATGTTTCCGATTCCGTTAGTCGTGCAATTCTTTCGGCAAGCATGCTTATTCTTCTGTTGTGAAAGCCGCCAAAATACAAAGAATTGACAGAGGCAGTTTTATAACCTAGGATTAAGTCGTTGGCAAAATTGTATTTCCAGCTATATTTGCGCACCCAAAAATGGCGAGGTAGCTCAGTTGGTTAGAGCGTAGGATTCATAACCCTAAGGCCACGGGTTCAACTCCCGTCCTCGCTACAAGTTTTACAAACCGTTTCAGTTTGCAGCATCGGACCCTGTGGCAATACAGGGCTGACAAATACAGGTTTACTTCCCGATGCGCTCAGTGAGACGGTTTTTTTTATTTGAGTAATAGACATGTTCCGCATACACAATCATATAGACATTCCATTTACTGATGCAGAGGCAGAAGTAATGAGGCTTGTTTATAAGGCTTCGCAAAAACTTCAGTTATCTGTTTATTTGGTTGGCGGATATGTTCGCGATAAACTTATTGACCGCGACTCGAAAGATATCGACTTTATGTGTGTTGGAGATGGCATTGCATTGGCACATTTGGTTGCGGAATCTATTTCTCCCAAAGCAACAGTGACCATCTTTAAACATTACGGCACTGCCAAGCTGAACATTGGCGACCTTGATGTTGAATTTGTAGGTGCCCGAAAAGAATCATATCAAAGTCATACTCGCAATCCCTTGGTGGACTCAGGGACACTGGAAGACGACTTACTTCGTCGCGACTTCACCATTAATGCGCTTGCCGTAGAACTCACCAGTGAATCAGAAGGACAATTGATAGACAGGTTTCATGGCCTGGATGATTTGAAAGCACAAATAATTAAGACACCCGGTGACCCAGACATAACATTCTGCGATGATCCGCTTCGAATGATGCGTGCTGTTCGGTTTGCCTCTCAATTGAATTTTGAAATTCATCCTGCAACGATGAATGCAATGCGCCATAATGCTGATCGTATCAGCATCATTACAGCAGAACGTATCACTGACGAGTTGAATAAAATTATACTCAGTGATGAGCCTTCACGCGGATTTCTGCTACTTCATGAAGCAGGTATATTGAAACTCATTTTTCCTGAATTCACTGCACTGTGCGGAGTGGAGATGGCAGAGGGCAAAGGTCACAAAGACAATTTCTATCACACACTGCAAGTTCTTGATAATATCTCTCTAAGCACAAGAGACCTTTGGATTCGTTGGGCTGCAGTGTTGCACGACATTGCCAAGCCCCGCACTAAACGTTTTGAACCCGGACATGGATGGACCTTTCATGGTCACGATGCCATTGGTGCACGCATGGTGAGTAAGATTTTTCGCAGAATGCGATTGCCAATGAATGAGAAAATGAAACTGGTAGAGAAGTTGGTCTTCCTACATCTGCGTCCAATCAGTTTGTCGAAAGAAAATATTACCGACTCAGCCATCAGACGATTACTATTTGAAGCCGGCGATGATATTGATGCCTTGATGATGTTGTGCGAAGCCGATATCACTTCCAAGAACAGACAAAAAGTGTTGCGCTATCTTCAAAACTTTGAACTGGTAAAAGATCGTATGAAAGTTGTTGAAGAAAATGATCATATCAGAACCTGGCAACCACCAATTACCGGTGAAATCATTATGGAAACATTCAAGATAGCTCCCAGCAGAATAGTTGGCGATATTAAAACGGCAGTGAAAGACGCAATTCTAGACGGAGTGATTCCGAATAATTATGAAGCCGCCTTTAAATTCATGATTCAAAAAGGTGCAGAGCACGGTTTGAGTGCTAATAATTAATTAACAACTTTTAGTTGTCGAATTTAATTTTACATCAAATACAAACAGATACATGACATTATATAAGTTCAGGGTGATGTATGAAGAAGATGATAACATCTATCGCGACATCGAAATAAGACCATCTCAAAACTTTATAGAATTTGAGGAAGCTATTGTTAAAGCTTGGGGTTTACGGGCAGAGGCAGAAACGGCTTTCTTTGAGTCGAACGACCGTGCACAAAAAGTTAAGGAAATCAAGTTCCTTAAGACTTTTAAAAAGGATGGAAAAGACATGCATCCAGTATTGCTGATGTTTGTAAACAATCCGCATCAAAAGTTTCTATATATACACGAAGGCAAACAGGAATTGGTTTTCTTTATTGAATTGTTACAAATTGGAAAAGAAAAGTCAAATACAACATATCCTGTAATGGTAAAAAGCAACGGCCCATCACCGGTGAAGAAAGAAGATGTGTATAAACATATTAAAGCACACGCTGTGGAAACCGAAGAGGAGGAAGGAATAGATGAAGATGATGAGGCACGAATGAAAGACATGGGTTTTGAAGGTGATGAAACAGCTGTTAACGATGTGAATGAAGCTGACAATGATGATGAGGAAACATCCACTGAGAATGAAGAAAATGAAGAAGCAGAAGAAGAGTCAGACAGCCCGGATGATGAGATCGGTGATATGTTTTCGTTTGACAATGGAGGCGGCGACGAAGACGACCGTTATTGATACAACACTCTTAAGTTGAATCAATCCAAACACCTTATTATAGTCTGCGGACCAACGGCATCGGGCAAAACCAGGTTAGCCATTGAAATTGCAAACCGTTATCAAACTGAAATTATCTCTTTTGATGCGCGCCAGTTTTATCGTGAAATGAATATTGGTACTGCTAAACCCAACGCAGATGAATTAGCAGCGGCTACACATCACTTTATTGGTCATAAGAGTATTAAGGAAAACTACACCGCAGGTGATTTTGAAAAAGATGCTGAAACATGTTTAATCAAATTATTTGAAATACACCGCACAGTGGTAGGTGTTGGCGGTTCAGGTATGTATCTGGATGCATGGCTCAATGGGTTGAATGAATTTCCCGATGTGCAGGCTGAAGTTAAACATCAGTTGCATGAGATTTACAATAAAGAAGGTATTCACGCCTTGCAGTCGTTATTAAAAGAGAAAGACCCTGGGTATTATAAAACGGTCGACAAGCATAATCATCGTCGTTTATTGCGTGCGCTTGAAGTTTGCCTAAGTAGTAATCGAACATACAGTTCCTTCTTAAGCCGACCTCGGAAACAGCAAAATTTCACTATCACTTTAATTGGAATTGAAATTTCACGACAGGAATTATATCATAGAATTAACAGAAGAGTTGAAAATATGGTGAAGGAGGGGCTAGAAGAAGAAGCTCGATTACTCTACCCATACAGGCATTATAAAGCATTGCACACTATAGGTTATAGCGAGTGGTTTGAGTATTTTGAAAAACTATGCAAGCGTGACGAAGTCATCAGTAACATCAAACAGAGCACGCGTAATTATGCTAAAAGACAAATGACCTGGTTTCGTCGTTACGAAAACCTGAAATGGATTAGTCAGGCTGACATTACACTCTGCAAAGAAATGTTACCAATGTAAAAAGGCTTTCACATTCTGATGTGTATATCCATCATTCACAGTGATGATATAGAGTCCTGTGATAAAATTGGTATCAAATAGCTTTCTATTAAAGAAGTTATCGTGCAGCACCACCCTGCCACTCAAATCTGTAACAATGAGATCGAGGTTTCTGTCGGAAAGCGACTGAACCAGGATCTCTGAATTGTTAAATATCTGAACGGAAGTAAGCATGTCGTGATAAACAGTTTCAACACTATTAGTTAAGCAATCGTTTTGATTAAATGCTTTACCCGGAGATCCAAGAAAACAACCTTTCTTCCAGTTAGTTGCTTCATTCATTTTTCCTTTAGGGTCTATGAGTTCTAAGGTATAGCCCTCGCCATCAGGTTCAAGAGGCCATCCCAGTGTGTCGCGGTAGTGTACTGAGAAGTTCAATTTTCCTGTCGCATCATAAAGACGAATAGTTTCACTGGCGTTAGATAATGAAAAACCTAATTCTCCAATAACATTTGTAACAGTAGGATGTATAGTACCGAACTTATCCAGTTTTCTTGAGATCACTAAATAAGAATTGGCAGGAAATGAGAGTACGGGGAAAACATATTGGTTCGAGTCTTTAGAATCGCTGGCGCGCCATCCTGTAAGGTTGATTGCTGATGTAGTTTCGTTGTGTAATTCAAACCAATCTTCACAATCATATAGTGTATCCGAGTTATAATTGATTTCACTAACTACTATACTTGGAGAGCAAGGTGACCATGCTTTTCCGGGGGAACCAAACATGCAACCGTCGAACCAACTGCTATAAATATTTGGATCTAATCCTCCACCTTTATATTCTAAAGTTCGCCCCCTGCCATCGGCACATTTAGGCCAACCGGCAGAGTCAAGATAAGAAACTGAATACATCAATGTACCTCCTTGATTAAATAATCGGATCTTATCCCATCCATTACTTAACCCGAATGAGAATGCACCTACATAGTTAGTAACAGTAGGATGCATAGAGGTAAATTTTGCAATATCGTTCACTACAACTAAATACTTGTTAGCTTGTAAATTTGTACCTGTAGGTATGATGTATTCATTCACATCATCACGGTCAGAAAATTTCCAACCACCCAAGTTGACCGTAGTTGTTCCGGCATTATAAATTTCAAACCAATCACCACTATTCATTGTGGTGTCGCTATGATAATTAATTTCTGAAACTATAATGTTTTGAGCGCTACTTGTTAAGGCTAAAAAGAGCAGAGAGTTTAAAATTGTAAAGAACTTTGTCATTTGTTAGAAGGAATTGGTCACGAATATAGATAATTACGATGAAGTATGGGTGTTTGTGAGCGGGCGTCCGCACATAATAACGGCAATGCTTGTGTTGCATCCAAAATAATCTTTTGTAATACAATCGTGCAAAGCAAAAAACATTTTGGCACCATAAACTTTATCAAGGTTCAAACCTAATTCTTGGTTGGTCATGTTTTGAAAGTAATCCAAATTATCATTAGTCTTCGCAAAGCCTCCAAAGTGATAATCATAAAGTAAATGACATCGCTTGAGTGTTGTATGACTCGCTTCCGCAATTTCTAAATTCTTTTTGATGGCTTCAAGTGCCCACGATTCTGCCCGAAGTGCGGGAACAGCCCAAACATGAATGTGAGGAGGTAGTTTTGCCAAAATGCCACTAAGTGTGGTAAAGGTACCGCAGGAGACAAACAAGTCTGTACAATCCAATGGTACATACCTGCTAATCTCTGATGTACCCTTGATACCTTCTTCATTTTCTCCACCGTCAGGGATAATCCACGGATCATTGTACTTTCTGTTTAACATGTCAGTATAAGGTTCGCTATATCTGTTGTTATAATCAGATTTTGATAGAAACAACAATTCCATTCCTTCATTTCTACAAAAATCCAATTGTGCGTTGTTGGCATAATGAGCTTCGCCACGAACAACACCAACTGATTTTAAACCGGCATCGCGGCATATGGAAGCCATGGAATACAAATGATTGGAAAAGGCACCACCGAATGAAACTACATAATCCTTCTTTTCAGCTATTGCGCGCTTGATGTTGTACTTTAACTTGAACCATTTATTGCCCCCATATTCAGGATGCATCAGGTCCAGTCGTATCAGGCTGATGTTCCGGTTCAACCATTGTTTGTGATGTATCTGAATCAGTGAATCTTCCTGAAGCAAAACAGAGTCAAACGTGCTCACAGTCTTTGGTACTCAAACTTGGGGTAGCCTTTCTCTCCACTTTGATTATAGAAATCAATAAAGCGCAACTTCCAGTAGTATCCTTTCTCATCACGGATAATATAATTTCTGTTTGGCGCCATGATATATGATGAAGTTGTAAAGCTATAAAGCTTCCAGTTGTAACCTATCACATCACGTTCATTAATCAGTTTAACAGTCTTTGCTTTTTGATAATCAATTTCTTCAAAGGTCATGGTGCTGTCAACTCCGGCATATATGCCCGTAGGATTCAGTAACACGCCACTGACCATATATGGAGTGAATGGTGTAGTGTTGTAAAACACATAACGGTATCGGGTGAAAACTAAATCCCAGGTTGTCTTCACAGGCTCCATAGTGATCTGTTGACCACCACTATCGAAAGTGAAGTAGGCAAAATTGTATTGTGAATTTTTTTTGATGATTAGACTGTCAACGAACGTATTATTTAACAAGCCGAACTTCACTTTATATGCATCATTGTTTACCCACACAAACTTTACCTTCCAGTAACGCTGCGAACCATTATGTGAACTTCCTCGATCAATAATGTAAACTAATCCTGTACTTCTTTCGGCTTCATCCATTTTATTTGCAGGTATCGGTTTTTGAGCTGATGTAGGAATATAAGTAGTCCAGTTTCCGATGGCTGTTGAGTCCGGGTTTCCTGTTGGAGAATCCCAGCGCCATTTAACTCCAGTAGTATCTTGGACCAGATTGAAATTTGTTTCACTCTTAGAACCGGCATACATACCCTTGCCGCCATTAATCCAGATATGATAACCATTCGGTCCACTTTCAAACGATAAGTCCCAATCGGCATAATTATTCTTGAGAATTTGACCGTCGTGTAAATCAAAAAATATTTGATTACTGTAATCATTACCCTGTCCTACTGATGCTACCTTAATTTCTCCGGGTTCTTCCAGTGTAAAGATATCATCTTCTCTGAAGCAAGATGAGAGCATTGCTATTAAACTAAAACCTATACCTATTTTAACTAACTTTTTCATGATTTTTTCTTATTGGAAGATAACTGCCATTGCATGCTGCTCATCAGATAACGACCACGTGCCACAGCAATGCCTGCACCGCTATTGTGCACGCCACCAGTACTAGCATTCAGATTGGTTACGTTAAGCATATTCTTCACCCCAAAGGACAGTTTAAGTTTTTCTTTGAAAATATTTTTATTCAACATTGCGTCTACAAGCGTGTATCCATCAGTAACAGTTCGCTCACTAATACTGTTTGACGCAGTGTAGTATACGGGAGCAGAGCCAACATTCTTCATCAAAATGGTCAGGTTGATTACGGGCTTGGGCATTGTCCAACGCATTTGCGCTGTAAATTCGGGAGTCCAAATGTTTTGCAACACAGAGCGCACGCGACTTTGCAGCTGATTCACACCATAATTAAACGATACCGATAGTTGATCGGCTGTAAAAGTAATTCCCATATTACCGCCACGGCTATTCACCGATTCGAGATTAACATATTGATACATCTGTGCCGCAGTATCAGTAATGGCTAAAATAATTTGGTTCTTGATATGGGTAATGTATAAGGATGGTGATAAGGTGATATCTATGTTGTAGTACTTTTTGTTGAAGTCGCCACGAATATTGGCGTAACGACTATCTTCTGCCATTAATTTTTCATTACCATAGATATTATGATTAGCATCGACAAACAATAAGCTCAGTTCTTTTAAACTTGGTGTGCGATACCCGCGTGACAATGCCAGTCTGAAAGTGGCATTGTCCGTTAACTGATACTTGACATTTAATGCTGGAATAAAAGGTGCTTTATATCGTGAGTTATAGTTAAAACGAACTCCGGGTTTTATTTGCAGCCCTTCAAATGGTTTATACTCTGCCTGCGACAGCAATGCTACTTCATAGATAAATTCATTGTCGCTTCTGAAACGATTGCCGTATGCAAATTCATAATTAAACTCTGTACCGGCCTGCCAGCGAACACGACGGTTACCATTATTAATAAAAAGTATACGAGAAAAATATTGTTGTACCAGAGAAGAATCTCTGTTGCCCTCGCCGTTCAAGTTGATTTGTTCCAGTGTAGTTAAGTCGGTACGATAAGTTTCTCTGATGCGACTATAGCTGTTGTATGAACTTTGCCAGTTGATGCGTTTGCCTTCGCCAATAATAAAATCCTGATGCAATGAAGTGTTGAATCGTTGAATGTAGAAGTGTTGATCAAAAGCGTAAGCATCGTAAGGTGTAAGAACCGGAATACCTCGGTTCAAAGTGTTTTGGTTGAAGTATGAAAAGCGAAACTCGTTGCTGTAATTCTTCAGCGAGATTCCATAATTCAATGTGCCAAAATATTTGATGTAGGGATTCCATTGTTGACTTCTGTTGTTTGTGAATTTCGGAAAGCCATCAAAATAGTTGCGACCACCTGAAAGCGCGATATGTGAACTACCAATATTTTTTCCTAACCAAACATCAGCATATAGTGACCGAGGTGTTTCAGTCATAATATTACCTGTAAAAGTGAAGTCATCGCTGCCGCTTTTTTTTGAAATCAGATTGATAACTCCTGCAGAAGCATCGCTGCTGTATAAAACCGACATAGGTCCCTCGGTAATTTCTATACGCTCAATATTATTCAATTGCATTTGCCCAAAATCAATGTTACCATTTTCACGGCCGGCTACCGGAATACCATCAATCAAGAGTTTAATGTTTTGCCCGCCAAGACCATTTACCGTTGTGTTACTTCCTAATACATTGTCTTCCGTAATTCTAATGTTTGGCATAAAAGGAATTATGTCGCGCAGCGTGTTGGCAGAGGTTTGTTTCAGTAGTTTTTCATCAATCACTTTTACCGTTTCAACGGTGCTGTTCAATTTGGTAATATCAAATTGTCCGGTGACAACCACCTGATTCAAGGCATTTATGGAACGATAGAGATGAATGCTTTTATTTTCACCGGGTGACACCTCTGTTCGAGCAGTATTGTAACCTACGCAAGTAATAATTACGACACTTTTTTGAGTAATACTTAGTTCTGCTACCCCATCCTGATTGGTGATATGAAACTGCGGAAAGCCTGTAACCATATCGATGTTGTAAACAGCAATTGATGCAGCTTGCAGAGGCTTATTATATTCATCCAAAACCCGTAGGCTGCTCTGAGCCATAACATGTTTTGAAATACATAACAGCAATAATAAAACCATACCCGAGGTTTTTGCCAGGTTCAGTCTAGATGTTATTGTCTGAAATGTTGAAATCAAATTATTTCTTGATAATCTTTTGCGTAGTTATGTACTCAGTAGTAGCAACACGAATCATATATAAGCCACTTTGCAATGCTGACAATGAGAGAGTGAAATTATTATGAGTGATATCAGAATTGTCCATCAACAAACGACCACTAATGTCGAACAACTGAATGCTTTTGAGTTGTGATGTTGAATGAACATTAACTAAGTCGTTGCTTGGGTTAGGGAAAATCATCAGATTGTTTGTTGCATTTACAGTTGTAAATCCAACACCTGAACTCACAGGTATCAACTCAAATTTGGCCATACCATCAGCGGCCCGAAAATCGAGAAAGCGCAAACGGAAAACATTTCCATTTCCTGCTTTTACATAATACACTAAAGAATCTTCCATTATGAACTCACCACTGCTGAATACTTTCCAATCGTAACCAATGTTAGAAATGTTTAAGTTTAAAGAAGACTCATATGATGTATAAGAAACTGTATTGATATCAACCGGATAAGCCTTAACGCTTTGTACAGGTTTATTGGTAAGTACACCTGTAACTGGATAGAATGTTCCGGGTGCAACTTCACTAATATACTTACCAAATAGTAAATCCCAACCTGATGAAGGCTCGTCATTGTTAACGTCACCGTTAGTGAGATTCAGATACACAAAGTTTTTCCCCTGATAGGCAGGTGTAGCTTTTGAGAAGGAAAAGTTTTGTGCATTGCTGTTATCCAAATCAGAAACAATGATATTCCAGGTTGTATCGAACTTCAATTGTTTAACCCACATTTTCTTATAGGAGCTGCTACCAAACTTTACAACATATATAGAGTCTCCCACTACATTGTAAGTAGGATTTCCCTGATAAATACCCCATCCGTAATCAAATGGGTTGGACATATTTCGTGTTTGATTCAGGCAACCTTCATCCCAGGTATTGTATTTATCGCGGAGCAGTTGCCAATTGCCAATGTTATTGACAGAGTTTAACGTAGTAAAGCCTGTAGAGTCGGTATCTGATACTTTATAAACTTCAACGCCATAGCCACCATTGATACGTATGGTGGTGCCTTGCAAGGTTTGAGTGGGGGGGATGGAAGGTTGCACCGAAACGGCTATGTGCCAGTTGGCGGCAATTTGTGAACCTACATCACCTGAATCGAGGCTGTAATAAATTTGGTTTGCATAACCCGGACCCATAAAAATAGAATCAATTACCGGGATTTGCGCATGCAGAGAAAATGCACTTAACAGCGTCAAAATCAATGTTTTAATAGTAGAGATATTCATAGTTAGTTTAAAAATTTCTGCAAAGTTACTTTCATGGTACACGCAAAAAGTGACATATATCAGTAAAGGACGGAATTTTACATTTCCATGACAATTGGATTGAAGTTGAGATTAATTATTTGGAATACCTACACCCATATACATAGGTGGACATTTATTTACTGCTTAGTAAATACAACTTATGAGGTATCGTTGATTGAATCATTGTGGCAGCGAAACAACCACCCCTTTTTCTTTTTCTCTTTCTCAATACCCTTTGCATAATTTGTTGTTACGGAGCCTTTTTTCCTTTTGAAGGTTTGATTACTAGTTTCAAATAACTGATGTACTGATCAATTTCTATTGAACTTATTGAGAAGTAATCTGTGTTACCTGTACATATTTTGGAAGTGTTAATTTCCGAAAAATTATTTTTCAACTTTAACTTCAGTAATAATAAAACATAACACTTAATATATGGAAACAAAAAAAGGAAAATGTCCGGTGATGCACGGAGCTAACACAGAATCGCATCAAAAAGTTATTGATTGGTGGCCAGCCACTTTGAACTTAGATATTCTACATCAGCACGATTCTAAAACCAATCCGATGGAAGAGGGTTTTAACTATAGTGATGAATTTAAGAAAATTGATTTTGAGGTATTGAAAAACGACCTCAAGAAGTTGATGACTGAAAGCCAGGATTGGTGGCCGGCAGACTGGGGGCACTATGGCGGACTTATGATTCGAATGGCGTGGCATGCAGCAGGAACCTATCGCACTGCTGATGGTCGCGGAGGTGGTAATAATGGCAACCAGCGGTTTGCACCCCTGAATAGTTGGCCTGATAATACCAACCTTGATAAAGCACGTCGTTTGTTATGGCCTATTAAAAAGAAATATGGAAACAAACTTTCCTGGGGTGATTTATTTATACTCGCCGGTAACATGGCTTACGAATCTATGGGCTTTAAAACTTTTGGATTTGGAGGTGGCCGTGAAGAAATATGGCATCCTGAAAAAGATATTTATTGGGGAGCAGAAAAAGATTGGTTGGGAAAATCGAGATATGCTGAAGCCGGTAATAGTGAGTCGTTAGAGAATCCATTGGCAGCAGTGCAGATGGGGTTGATATACGTGAATCCCGAAGGAGTTGACGGCAAACCTGATCCGTTGCGAACGGCAAAGGATGTTCGCACCACTTTCAAAAGAATGGCAATGAATGATGAGGAAACTGTTGCTCTTACAGCAGGTGGACACACGGTGGGTAAGGCTCACGGCAATGGCGATGCTTCTGCATTAGGTCCAAATCCTGAAGGCGCTGATGTGCATACTCAGGGTTTCGGATGGATGAACCCTAAAGGAAATGGTAATGGTGCCGATACGGTTACCAGTGGTTTGGAAGGTGCCTGGACTACAACACCTGATAAATGGAATCACACATACTTTCACCTGCTGTTGAATTATGACTGGGAGTTGAAAAAAAGTCCGGCAGGTGCCTGGCAATGGGAGCCTGTTCAAATCAAGGAAGACGACAAGCCAATTGATGCCCACAACCCTGCTCTTCGCCGCAATCCAATTATGACTGATGCCGATATGGCGATGAAGATGGATCCGGAGTACAGAAAAATTTCTGAGCGTTTTTATAAAGACCCGAAGTATTTTGAGGAAACATTTGCACGAGCATGGTTTAAGCTTACACACCGCGATTTGGGCCCCAAGAATCGTTACTTAGGTCCTGATGTGCCGAAGGAAGATCTGATTTGGCAAGACCCAATACCAGCAGTTGATTATACATTGAGCGATGCAGAGATTGAAGAGTTGAAAAGCAAACTCCTGAGTAGTGGATTGAGTCGCACAGAGTTAATAACTACTGCTTGGGATAGTGCCCGCACTTTCCGTGGTTCTGATTACAGAGGAGGCGCAAATGGTGCACGTATACGTTTAGCTCCACAAAAAGATTGGGAAGGGAACGAGCCTCAGCAATTACATAATGTATTAGCAAAGTTGGCTGAGATTCAGTCAGGATTGAGCAAGAAGGTCAGCATGGCAGATTTAATAGTGCTTGGTGGCAGCGCTGCAATAGAACAAGCCGCAAAGGATGCCGGAGTAAATATTAAAGTACCATTCCATGCAGGACGTGGAGACGCTACACAGGAAATGACCGATGTAGAATCGTTTGCTGTGCTGGAGCCTATTCACGACGGTTATCGTAACTGGTTGAAGAAAGAATATGCTGTGAAGCCTGAAGAACTCTTGCTGGACCGCACTCAACTGATGGGATTAACTGCCCCCGAAATGACTGTACTGGTTGGTGGTATGCGTGTACTCGGCACTAATCATGGTGGCAGCAGACACGGTGTGTTTACCGACAAGGTGGGTGTTCTGAGCAACGACTTTTTTGTAAACCTTACCGATATGCGTTACACTTGGAAACCTGTTGGCGAAAATTTATATAATGTGGTGGACAGAAAAACAGGACAAACGAAATGGACAGCAACACGTGTAGATTTAGTATTTGGGTCCAACTCAATTCTTCGTGCCTATGCTGAGGTGTATGCACAGGATGATAACAAGGAAAAGTTTATTAAAGACTTTGTTAAGGCCTGGGTAAAAGTGATGAATGCCGACCGCTATGATTTAAAATAACAGTTGAGAATAAATTAAATGCGTGTAAGTCAGTTAGCCATTAAAAAGCTCTGCGCTTACACGCATTTTTTTTTGGGAATTTGTGTTTTAAACATATTGACTATATTCGTATTAATTAAACATCTCTATGAAAAAAGGAATCATTTTACTGTCGTTATTCATCGTTTTTGCATTTCAATCAAAAGCACAGATAGAATCACATAAATGGAAAATCAGCTTTGAACCTACAGCCGTTGCGCAGGCAGATGGTTCTACAACTTATAACTTTTATTCCTTTTTACCTATAAAGATGGTTAATGGCAAAGCAGTATTTGCTGCCAGTATGTTGTCATTTAATCCAGCGAATAAAAAATGTATAATCAGTTCAGATTCAGGAAGTAACGAAGGAACATACATGATGAGTGATGATACTCATATAACCCTAATCTTTGAGGGTATTAAACATTCATTTACTATAATTCCCGAATCGCATCACGTAATGTATCTCTCCGGTGAAAGCGGAAGAATACAACTTTTGGGAGAGCACTAATTATTAATTACGTTAACAATTAACAGCTGCTGCAATGAAGTCATCATTCTGTTGCAGGAGTTTAAAGTATGTTTCATTGCCAAATAAGTACCGACCGATAATTGCTTTAATCTGAAGTTCGGTTTTCTGTTCTAATAAGTCAGTAGGTACAGTGTTTGTGTTATTGATTGCATCGGTAATTATTTCCTTTGAAACCACAAATGATTTAATAAATTCATCGGCAGTTTTATAGGTATCAGTTAAATATTTTTCATTCTGAGTTACATAAGACAGTGCAATCTGATTGATGCGATCCAAGTTAATCGAGGCAGAAGCAAAATCACTTTCCAAATCTGAACCTGCATTAATCTGTACATCCGGCTGAATACCTCCACCGGCGTATACCTTTCTACCCTTTGCTGTATAGTATGTTGTTGTGTCGGTATGGGTTAATGCTGAATCATTCCGATGAAAAATTTCTGTATAGTAGTCCTCATGATTTTTACCATAATCCTTTTGAATGCATCTACCAGAAGGTGTATAATAACGTGCAATGGTTAAACGCAAATAACCACCATCAAATAATTTGTACTGCTGTTGCACAGATCCTTTTCCGTAGGTTCTGCGGCCAACAATAATAGCACGGTCGTAATCCTGCAATGCGCCGGCGATAATTTCAGATGCTGAGGCAGAGTTTTCGTTGGTTAATACGATCAATTCACCTGTTTCAAAAACACCTGCCACACGGCACTTGTATTCTTTCTTGCCAAACACTCTACCCTTCGTGTAAACCATCAACTTTTGTTCATCTAAAAATTCGTCAAGAATCTCTGTAGCTTCTTCCAACAATCCTCCACCATTATCACGCAGGTCAAGTACCAGCTTTTGCAATCCTCTTTTTTTCAAATCCTGCATGGCTTGTGTAAATTCAGTATAAGTGGTTTCGCTGAAATGCTCCAATTTGATATAACCGGTATTACTATTCAACATGTAGTAAACCGGAATGCTCGGGCTCGGAACCATTGCGCGTGTAATATTTAAACTCAATACCTTACCATTGCGCAACACTTTAATGCTGACATCAGTATCGGCCTGTCCTCGCATTTGTTTAACAATGAAATCGTTTGCTCTTTTCTTAGCGCATAATAAACTGTCGTTGGCAATTAGTATTCTGTCGCCTCGCTTTACACCTGCTTTATCTGCAGGGCCGCCGGGCACCACGCGAATCACTAATGGTGTGTCGGATAACATGTAAAATTCAATTCCCACACCGCCAAACTGTCCATTGATGAATTCATCAGTCATTTGTGTATGATATGGTGGAATGTACTTGGAATGCGGATCAAGTAGGTTGAGCATCGCTTCCATACCCGCCTTATTTAATCTGTCTTCGCTGATAGTGTCTGTGTAATTGGTTTTAATCAATGCAAGCACCTGTTCAGTTATAGGCAGTTTGGAGTTGCTAAACAGCGAAGGTTTAAATCCCGATGGTGCTATTAATAATCCAATAAAGATGCCTGCCAGAAGTATGAGTGCTATTTGCAGCGGTTTATAAACGGAGTCTTTGAAGTTCATGATTTGGCTGCCGAAATTACTTGTTTTTCATGCTGTTCTTTTTAACGTGAGGCAGTGTTTGTAAAATTATTATACAACAATAAGCAGTAGCCTACTTTTATAGCGAATAAATATTCAGTATCAACAAATATGGATAATAAAGTAACAGAACAGTCTTCGTTGTACCGCAACCTGCAGGAAATGAGTACGATCGACTTACTTCAAAACATCAACACAGAAGATCAGAAAGTTGCCTTTGCCGTACAAAATGCTATTCCTCAAATTACCGCTTTAGTAGAGGTAATAGCAACTAAAATGAAAGATGGCGGACGATTGTTATACTTGGGTGCAGGTACCAGTGGACGATTAGGTATAGTGGATGCCAGCGAGTGCCCACCAACATTTGGCGTTCCACACGGTATGGTGATTGGGCTGATAGCCGGAGGTGATACTGCTATAAGAAAAGCTGTAGAGTTTGCTGAAGATGATACGGAACAAGGATGGAAAGATTTACAGCAGCATGAGGTATGTGATAAAGATGTGGTGATAGGTATTACTGCGTCCGGTTCTACACCATATGTAATAGGATCAATAAGAAAAGCCAGAGAAAACGGAATTGCAACCGGTTGCATCACCTGTAATCCAAACTCTGAATTAGCTGCCGTTGCTCAATACCCAATTGAAGTTATCACAGGACCTGAGTTTGTTACTGGCAGCACACGTATGAAAGCTGGCACAGCACAGAAGTTGGTTTTGAATATGATCAGCACTACTGTAATGATTAAACTCGGTCGCGTACACGATAATAAGATGGTGGATATGCAACTAAGTAACAATAAACTCATTGACCGAGGCACGCGCATGCTCATGAAAACGTTTGCCTGGGATTACAAGCGTGCAAAACATATATTGCTGGAGTATGGCAGTGTGCGTGCTGTGATGAAAGCACATCGAAAGTTGTAGTCTTATTCACACAGCACTTTTTTGAAACAGAAAAGTGCACGCAGAACATGTATTTTCGTGAGCCATAATACACTTAAGCTCTTTAATGAAATACTTTCTCTTTGCCTTGCTGATGCTTTATGTGAGCAAAAGCTTTTCTCAAAATGTCAACATTCAATTTCGTTCACAGGTTACCTATCCTTTTTCATGCTCCAACATTTGGGGTTATGTGGATGCACAAGGTAACGAGTACGCCTTAGTTGGAACAGATTCAGGTTTGTCTATTTGTGATGTATCAAATCCAGAAGCTGCAACAGAGTTATTTTCTGTGCCCCACAATCAAAACTTCTGGCGTGAAGTGAAAACATTTGCTAACCGTGCTTATGTGGTGAATGAAGATGGAGGTGGCGTTTTAATTGTCGACTTATCTGATTTGCCAAACAGCATCGATTATCATTCATTTACCGGTTATGATTTAAAAACGGCTCATACGCTTTGGATTGATGAGTACGGTAAATTATACCTGTTTGGATACAACACCAATGACGATATACCTGAAGAACAACGTGGAATGATGATATTGGATTTGAACGCAGATCCGGATAATCCGACATTGCTTGGTACATGGAACGGTGCCTATATACACGATGGCTTTGTACGCGGTGACACAGCTTGGTTGGGATTAATCCTGGATGGCAAATTATCTGTGATGGATGTGAGCAATCCTCAGAACGCTCAAACATTTGCCTTGCAAACCACACCAAGTTCTTTTTGCCATAATGCCTGGCCTACATCAGATAATCAATTTGTGTTTACAACCGACGAAAAACCAAATTCGTTTCTAACCTGCTATGATGTTTCTTCATTAAATAACATTAAAGAAACCGACCGCATTCAATCGAATCCGGGAAGTGATGTTGTCATACACAATGTGCATTTACTCAACAATGATTATGCCTGGGTTTCATACTATCGGGATGGTGTGCTTCTATATGATGTCAGCGATAAAGAAAACATGGTTCAGGTTGCTAATTACGATAGTTCACCACTAGCAGGCAGTGGCTTCAATGGTGACTGGGGTGTTTATCCTTATTTGCCTTCAGGAAATATTATCATTAGTGATATAGAAAACGGATTGTTTGTTCTTACTCCAACTTATGTTAAAGCAGCAAGAGTACAGGGTGTAATTACCAACTCCGTTTCAGGACAGCCGGTGAATAATGTGCTGGTCAATATTGTTAGCACAAACGTTAATGAATACAGCAATATTAATGGCATATATAAATCCGGTATTGTAAATGGCGGTAGTTACAATTTGCACTTTACACGATTTGGGTACGAAGAATTAACTGTTCCGGTAACATTAATTAACGATAGCATCGTGATACTTGATGTGCAAATGGTTCCCATACCAAGTTATGCTCAAAGTTTTGCACTTTTAGATTCAGCAACTGCTTCGCCACTCCCTTTTGCTCAAATTTTTGTTACGGATTATGGGTTGTATAATTATGAGGCAACGGCTGATGCAAATGGTATTGCTACAATCGACACCTTCTACAGTGGCACATATGATATCATCGGTGGTTTGTGGGGTCAACGCACCAAACAATTTACCGGATACAATCTAAACACAACTTCGGGCAATGTAGAGTTAGGATTACCTAAGGGATATTATGACGATTTTTATTTTGATTTTGGTTGGTCAACCGGAAATATTGTACCGGTTGGTCAATGGACCCGAGAAGTTCCAAATGCCACATTTCTGAACACTGTTCCCTGCAATCCAAACCAAGATATAGTAGGTGATTTTGGTGCGAAGTGCTATGTAACCGGTAACGTTATAAGTGCTTCACCGGGTGATGATGATGTGGATGATGGCTGTGTACTATTAACTTCACCTACATTTGATTTGAGCGATTATACCAACCCATTGATTAAATACTCTCGATGGTTTTGTAATACAGGAGGTGTAATCGAACCAAACGACAGTATGAAAATTATTATCAGCAATGGATTACAATCGAAAGTGATTGATCAGATAACAGTACAGGCAAATGAAACAGAATTATCGAAGTGGATTGATAAAAGTATTGCAGTAAAATCGTTCATCTCACTGACAAATAATATGAAGTTGTTTGTACATGTGTGCGATATAGCACCGGGAAATTTAGTAGAAGGAGGGTTTGATTATTTAAGGATACAGGACACCGTAAATTTTGATTTCGTGGATGAAGTTATGGTTGATAACATCCGAATTTCGCTCTATCCGAATCCTGCAAATGAGTTACTTACTGTTTCCATTATTACTGATCAAAGCATAGAATCAATTCTAATCAGCGATATTACCGGAAGAGTGGTAAAAAAAATATTTACACCAACAAAACAGCAAGACATTGACATACAGGAATTACAGGCAGCAATGTATATGATTACTATTAAAACGTCACAAAGCACAATAGTTCGTAAATTCATCAAACAATAAAAAATAATTTATGAAGCGCACTCTGATTTTTCTGAGCATACCTGCATTATTTATCATTGTGTTGGTTGGCACATTTCCGCTACAATCATTTCTTAGTGATTACTTTTTAAGTAATCAAAAAGGAGATGGTATGGAAATCAAGGGAAGGGCCTTATGGGATTTGGAACGACTCAGCGATCCTGAAACCGGAATGATTCCATCAGACATCAGAAAGGACGAATTAGCTTTTTCTCAATCGCTACCATCAAACGATGCTTCGCGCAATACACCACTCTATTTTGAAAATCGCGGACCATTTAATGTTGGAGGCCGTACCCGTGCATTTGCTTTCGATGTAGAAAATCCCAACCGTTTTATTGCAGGTTCGGTAAGTGGGGGGATATACATCAGTAATGATGGCGGCACCTCGTGGACTATGACCACATCACCGGAATATGGATATGGTGTTACATGTATTTCACAAGATAGGAGACCTGGAAAAACCAATACGTGGTATTGTGGAACCGGTGAAGCATATGGCACATCAGCAAGTGGTAGTGGTGCATTCTTTTTGGGAAATGGTGTTTTAAAATCGACCGATAACGGAATCACATGGAATTTTATTACCAGTACCACTTCCAATACGGCAGCAGGTTTTGACAAAGCTTTTGATTTAATCTGGAACATTAAGATAGATCCATTAAGAATGGACTCAGACATTGTTTATGCCGCTTGCTATGGCGGTGTTTGGCGTAGTAACGATGGCGGCGATTCGTGGAAGAGAGTACTGGGTACATTTGGATCGAATGGTGATGCATACTTTACTGATGTTAACATCACTTCACAAGGTGTTGTATATGCAACAGTAAGCAGTGATAATAACACCTGGCGCGGCATATGGCGCTCTACTGATGGGTTACAATTCACCAACATAATTCCTCAGGGTTTTCCAGTAGGTTACGACCGCATTGTTACAGGCATTGCTCCATCTGATGAGAACATTGTTTATGCTATTGCTCACACCTACAACTTCGGCACACCCGATACTGGTTATACCGGAGATGTGGAATGGAATACCTTATGGCGATACACTCACACTGATACGGGTGGCACGTGGGTTAACCTGAGTGCCAACATGCCCTGGCAAGGTGGTGTGTTTGATAAGTTTCGTGCGCAGGGTTCATACAATATGGTTATAGCAGTTAAACCCGATGATCCTAACGTGGTGATTCTTGGTGGTACCAACTTACATCGCAGTACTGATGGATTTACAACACCGAATAACATTAAAAAAATAGGTGGTTATGAAGTGGGGGCCAATTTTCCAGTCATTAAAAGTTACCCTAATAATCACCCTGATCATCATGTATTGTTCTTTCATCCTAGTAATCCAGACGTATTGTTCAATGGCAACGATGGCGGGCTTTTCAGAACGGATGACATCCTTGCCGATTCTGTCGAATGGGCTTCATTAAACAATGGTTATCTCACAACTCAGTTTTATACTATTGCTGTTGACCATAATTCTGCCAGCGACCCAACAATTATTTGCGGTGCTCAAGACAATGGTTCGTGGTTTACCAATAATGCTTCGCCAACAGCACCGTGGCTTTATGCCCGTGGAGGAGATGGATCTTTTTGTGCTATTGCCGATAATAAGACTGCATTTTACTATTCCATTCAAAATGGAAAAATACAACGTGCATTTGTTGATGCTAATGGCAATACCGGCAGTTTTGCCCGCATAGACCCTATAGGTGCAAGCGGATATAAGTTCATCAACCCTTTTATCTTAGACCCTATGGACAGCACGGTGATGTATCTTCCTGCAGGTCGCAGATTATACAGGAACAATAATTTATCCGGTATACCTATGGTTAATAATTGGGATACCATATCTACCAACTGGGTGTATCTACCTGATACATGCAATACCAGTACAGGAAGCATAAGCGCTGTGGCTTGCAGCCGACAACCGGCTCACGTACTTTACTATGGCACCGATAAAAAACGAATCTATAAAATTCTAAATGCCAGCACAGGCTCTCCTACGCGCACAGATGTTACGCCAAGTAACTTCCCGAATAGTGCTTACGTGAACTGCATAGCTGTTGACCCTACTGATGCCGATAAGGTTGCCGTAGTATTTTCGAATTATAAGGTAAATAGTATCTGGTATAGCGAAAATGGCGGAGGAAGTTGGCTACGTTGTGGCGGTAATTTGGAGGAAACACCCACCGGCAGCGGTAACGGACCCAGCGTTAGATGGATGACGATTCTACCTCGTTCCGATGGCAAAGTTTATTTGGTGGCAACAAGCACCGGTGTATACGCCACTAATGTACTGCAAGGCGATTCCACTTTCTGGATAAAGCAAGGTGTCAGCACAATAGGTAATACGGTTTGCGAAATGATTATCTCGCGTCAAATAGATGGTCTTGTTGCCGTTGCGTCGCACGGAAACGGAATCTTTACAACATATATAAACAGCGTACAGGATATTTTCACTTCCATTCCTGAAAACTTGTTCATACAAAACGATGTGCTCTATCCTAACCCTGGCAGTCTCTATCCTACTCTTAAGTTTACTGTCGCTGCACCTATAACCGCTCAGCTTACCATTTATTCATTGAGTGGTGCTTGGGTATCAAGCAAACAAGTGGTATGGAACACACAGGGACCAAAACAAATTGCTTTAGAAGAACTCCGTGATGTGCCAAAAGGTGTTTACATGATTATGATGCAATACGGTAGCATCAGAAAAGCATACAAGTGGGTTAAGTTATAAAAGATACCTTGGGTTAACAGTCAAATCATACATTTGCGCACGTTATGACCATCGAGAATTTAAAAGATATTAAGAGCCGACGTGATGCTTTGAGGAGGTTTCTTTGACGTTGATAAACGCACCGAAGACCTCAAAGAACTAGAACTAAAAACAGCTGACCCCGACTTCTGGGGCAATCCTACTCGTGCACAAACATTATTGAAAGAAATCAAGATTCATAAATTTTGGTTACAACACTACCGTGACCTTAATCAGGCTGTTGACGACACCGATGTTTTGTTTCAGTTTTATCAAAGTGGCGATGTGAGTATGGAAGAGGTTGATACACAAATGCAAAAAGCATTGGACATCATTGAGAGTCTGGAGTTTCAATGCACCTTCACACAACCCGAGGATGCTATGAGTTGTGTTCTGGAAATAAACAGTGGCGCCGGAGGCACTGAAAGTCAGGATTGGGTGCAGATGCTAATGCGCATGTATGTGATGTATGCGGAAAACAAAGGTTTTAAAGTAAGCGAACTGGATATGGTTGCCGGTGAAGTTGCCGGTATCAAAAGTGTTTCACTCGAGATAGAAGGTGAATTTGCATATGGTTATTTAAAAAGCGAGTCTGGTGTTCATCGTCTGGTTCGCATCTCTCCTTTCGATTCCAATGCACGGAGACACACCTCATTTGCATCTGTATTTGTTTATCCTTTAGTAGACGACAGCATCAATATTGAAATTAATCTCGCTGATGTCACATGGGAAACTTTCCGCAGCGGTGGTAAAGGTGGACAGAATGTAAATAAGGTTGAAACAGCAGTACGCTTGCGACATGCACCAAGCGGCTTTGTAATTGAGTGTCAGAAAGAACGTTCTCAAAGTGCCAACAAGGATCTGGCGTTGAAAATGTTGAAGAGCAAACTTTATGAAGAAGAAATTCGCAAACGAAACGAAGCTCGGGACAAAATAGAATCAGGTAAGTTGAAGATTGAGTGGGGCTCACAAATCCGGAATTACGTGATGCACCCTTACAAGTTAGTGAAGGATGCTCGAACAGGATTTGAAACATCTGATGTACAAGGTGTGATGGACGGACACATCGATGAGTTCATCAAATCGTTCTTAATGTCAGACAGGGATAATAAATTCTAACACATCAATTCATTCTTAAAATATTGAAATGAAAAAAGTTCTCATTGCTTGTAGTTTCTTGATTACAATTAGTGCTTGTCAATCAAAAAAAGAAAAAACTTCACCTGTTATAAAGGATATTACACAATGTGTGTATGCATCGGGAGTTGTAAAGAGTAAAAATCAATATGATGCTTATACTACTGCAAGTGGTATAATAACCAAAGTATGGGTTAATGAAGGTGATAGTGTTTCTGTTGGTGATCCAATTTTTAGTTTGAACAGTAAAGTGGCAGATCTGCAAAATGATAATCTGCAACTACTTGCAAATAATGCTTCAGTAGAACAAAATAAAGGGAAACTCAACGAGGCATTGCTGCTGCGTGATTTGGCTCGCAACAGAATGTTGCTCGATTCCTCAGTGTATTTTAGACAAAAATCTCTTTTCTCACAACAAGTTGGTTCTAAACTGGAACTGGAAAAAAAAGAACTTGCCTATTCCGATGCAAAGTCAGCATACTTCAGCGCATCAGTTCGTTACGATGATTTAAAAAGACAAATAGAACTAAATGACAAGCAACAGAAAAACTTACTGGCTATTGGTAATAATTCCGCCGGTGATTATATTGTTCGAAGCAATGTAGCAGGTAAAGTATTTAAATTGAATAAGAAACTCGGAGAACTGGCTACACCTCAGTTTGCCTTGGCACTTGTAGGTAGTAGCAGTGACTTTATCTTGGAAATGCAAATTGATGAAAGAGACATTACTAAAATTCGCAACGGAATGAAGGCCATTGTCAGTTTAGAAAGCTATCCTGATAATACATTTGATGCCACCATAACTACCATTAACCCCATTATGGATATCAGATCCAAAACATTCACAATAGAAGCATCATTCATTACACAACCAACAATACTATACCCATTCCTGACCCTTGAAGCTAGTATTATTCTTGAAGAAAAGAAAAACGCACTACTGATTCCAGTTACTTTTTTAATCAACGATAGCACTGTTCTTTCCGATAATGGTCAGGAACAACTAATAAAAGTAGGGATGAGAGATAATAATATGGTAGAAGTTCTATCAGGCCTTTCAAAAAATGATGTTATCGTAAAACCCAAGCCATGAAGTGGTTGTTGATTATAGATATCTCTAAAAGGTTGCTGATAGCAAGATTGCGTCAAACCGCTATAGCCGGATTAGGTGTAACTTTTGGTATTACCATGTTTATCACGCTACTGAGTTTTATGACAGGACTTAATGATTTGTTGGATGGTTTAGTAGTGAACAGAACCCCTCATATAAGATTATTCAAAGAACTTAAACCATCTCCACTTCAACCCATCAATCTGGCTCCTTCCTACCAAAATGGTTATCACTTTATTTCATCTATCAAACCGAAGTACGATGTGTTGCGGTTACCCAACAGTCCAGCAATGCTGGATGCAATAAAGGCTGACAAGCGTGTTCTGGGTGTCGCTCCAAAAGTGGCCACACAGGTATTCTACAATATTGGTGCAATAGATTTGACGGGTGTTATTAATGGTATAGATGTAACAGAAGAAACACGTCTGTATAAATTCAATGAGTATGTGACCTACGGTAACTATAACGACTTAATTAATGTACCTAACAGCATCATTATGGGTAAATCCGCAGCCGATCTAATGATGGTGAAAATTGGGGACATTGTGCAGGTTACTACTACAGCCGGTGCTCGTACTTCACTTAAGGTAGTTGGCTTCTTTCAATCAGGTTTAAAGGATTTAGATAAAGTACAGAGCTTTGCTGCACTTAATACAGTGCAGACTTTATTAGGTGAAAATGCTTCTTACTTTACCGACCTGCAAGTAAAACTGCATAATATTCAAGATGCACCTCTTATGGCATTAGAATATCGTGATAAGTTTGGTATTGATACATTGGATATCCAAACAGCCAACGCTCAATTTGATACAGGAACATTTATCAGAACATTAATCAGTTATGTTGTTGGAATTACATTGTTGATAGTAGCAGGTTTTGGTATTTACAACATCCTGAACATGATGATTTATGAAAAGCTGGACTCAATTGCCATACTAAAGGCAGCAGGATTTTCAGGCAATGATGTTAGAGCTATATTCATTGGCATTAGTGTAACTATCGGACTTTCCGGCGGATTGTTGGGACTGTTCTTTGGATATTTACTTTCAATTATGATCGATCAAATACCTTTTATCACCGAAGCACTACCAACAGTTACCACCTACCCTATTAATTACAATCCAAAGTTTTATATCATAGCTATTGTATTTGCATTGTGTACTACGTTTTTAGCTGGTTTCTTTCCGGCTCGTAAAGCAGGAAACATTGATCCGGTAATCATTATCAGAGGTAAATAGGGGAATGAAACAAGCAGTACTTGAAGCAAGGCAAATTGTTAAATACTTTCACGATCCCGTGAAACAACAGGTTTTGAAAGGAATTAACCTCCGCATAGATCAAGGTCAGTTTGTATCCATTACAGGAAAGTCGGGCTGCGGAAAGTCAACCTTACTTTATATACTCAGCACTATGGATACAGATTACGATGGCGAACTTTTTATTGGAGGCGAGTCTATGAAAGGTCGTTCAGAAAGTTTTCTTGCAAAAGTGAGAAATGAACATATTGGTTTTGTATTTCAGTTTCATTATTTGTTAAATGAATTTACTGTGTTAAGGAATGTAATGCTGCCTGCTCAAAAGCTGGGCAAGTTTAAAATACACGAGATACAGGAACGTGCTATGGAGAAACTGAAGATCCTTGGCATAGAAAACGAACATCATAAAATGCCTAATCAACTTTCCGGTGGCCAGAAGCAAAGGGTTGCCATTGCCCGTGCCCTGATTAATGACCCATTGTTATTAATAGCCGACGAGCCTACCGGTAATCTGGATAAACGTAACAGCGATATAGTATTTGATACTTTTCAAAAACTTGCTTCTGATTTGGGACAATCTCTATTAGTTGTAACACACGATCCTGAATTTGCTCAACGCACTCAACGTGTAGTTGAAATGTCTGATGGCCTTATCCTTAGTGACATTCTGATATAGTCTTCAGAATTTTCATAAAAAAAACCCCGTGAATGAAGCATTATTGCATCATTCACGGGGAAGAAAAGATTGCAGTCTTTTCTGATTATTATCTTCCCAGGTAAGCCTTCAACGATTGGCTGTGACCCGACTTACGTAGTTTACGAATTGCTTTTTCTTTAATTTGGCGTACACGCTCTTTAGTCAGGTGAAAACGTTTTCCTATTTCTTCCAATCCCATTTGCTGTTCACCATTGATGCCAAAGAAGCAAGATAGAATAGCCGAATCGCGTGGATTCATACCGGCCAACATTTCATTAACTTCACGTTTTAATGACTCACTAAATAAATCATCCATCACTGAGCGGCTGTTTTTATCGGGAGTTAAATCGGCCATAGTGGCTTTTTCATCCTCTCCTACTGGTGCATCCATTGACGTATGCCGAGTCATGCCTTTCAACATTTCTTCCACATCACGAACGGATACATTCAGTATTTCAGCCAATTCATCTTTTGATGGTTCACGTTCAAAGTTTTGTTCGAAGCGAATCATGATTTTATTGATCTTTGAATATGAACCAATTTTGTTCAATGGTAATCTTACCATACGCGAGTGTTCAACCAATGCCTGCATAATGCTTTGGCGAATCCACCATACTGCATAAGATATAAATTTGAATCCTTTAGATTCATCGAAACGTTGTGCGGCTTTTATTAAACCAATGTTACCTTCATTAATTAAATCGTTTAAGGCCAACCCTTGATTCTGATATTGTTTAGCTACTGAAACCACAAAACGCAAATTGGCTTTAGTCATTTTTTCAAGTGCAACTAAATCGCCGTTTTTAATTCGGCGTGCCAACTCCACTTCTTCTTCTGGAGTTATCATTTCTTGCTGTGCTACATCGTGCAGGTAACGGTCAACGGAGTCATTGTCTCGTGCGGTAATCTGTCTGGTAATTTTTAATTGTCTCATTAAAAGTCTTTTTTCTGTTTATTGAAATAGTGAATAATTGCAGCCTTTAACGAAAGCATTTTGGCGAGGTTACAGATCTAATGAATCTATTTATACTGCCTGGAATGAATATATCCTTCAAAAATTGAAACAAATTGAGATTTGAATTGAAAGAAATCTATGGAACTGCAGAGTTGCCCTATTAAAATACAGCCACATTAAATAAAAAAGGCTGCTCATCGCAGCCTTTAATTTCAAATTTTAAGTACGATTAATGATTACAGCTATCGCAGAATACTTTTTTCACGGCAGGATTATCCAAGACCTGGAAACTGAGATATGGTGTACCAAACAGTTTGCAGAATCTTTCCTGATTCAACTCAGATGCACGACTCATCGCCAGTCGGAAATTACGACTGAATATTTCATCAGGGAAATGTGCAGCAATCGCAATGTAAGTGAACACTAAGTTCTCATTAACTTTTTCGTCGGATAAATACGGTTCCAGAAGTTTGCGTGCGTATGCTAAATCACCATGACGCTGAAAAATAGTAGCCAGTTTCAATGAGTTCTCCCAGTTAGCTGCCTCAAGATTGAATATCTTCTTAATGCGATCCATACTAGCTTTGAGTGCTTCATTGGGCAGATTGGCATCTAACGTATCTACTTTTTCAATGATAATGAACTGATATTCCAAATTTAAAGCATCATTGAGGCGTTGAGGTATGCGGCCGTTATATAATTGATTGATACGATTCTGTGTGGGGATGATTGTTTTCACATCGGAGATACCATCAGTTTTGATATCAAAATAGATTTTGTTCCAGGCAGCAAAATCTTCATTAGGGAATTTTTCGTTCAACTTATTCATTTTTTCGCGTAGATCCTTGTATATCGAATCTGCATGATTGAATTTGTTGTCAATGTACATCTGGCTTACAAGAATTGGAACATAAGGTGCTTCTTCGGGTACTTCTACATTGAGATACTGTTGATGACCATATCGTTTTTTAACAATCTGTTGTACTAAAAATCTTGAGATACGTTTTGCGGTTTCTACATCTTTCTTGGCAATTGATTTACGAAGACTGTTGCACACAAACGTTTCTTCATTAGCTCCGGTAAAATCATATGTTACTTTCATCTCTATAAACGCAAACCGTTCTTCAGCAAGTAACGGTTCCAATTCTGCATGACCGCCTTTATTTAATTTATCAATCACTTCAAGTTTGCTCAAACCCTGATATTCTTTGTACTCATTTTTACCCTTTATCTGTTGTTGAAACAACTCCCAACTATCGCTGGTGGTAATATTGGCTATAACCTTTTTACCGCCTTGCATTTTCTCCAATGCAGCAACAATACTTTTTGCACGCTCCTGCTGTAGTTTAGAGTTACGCAGTGAGTCACCTTCTAAAGAGGAATTAGCCTGTATATTAATCTCATTGATGATGAACTGAGGTTCTTTCAAAGCATCAAGGAAAGGTTTGATATCTTTTACATCATAATTTGATTTGTCTTTTTCAAAAGGTATTTTGAAAGTGAGTGTTTGATTCTCAGGTTTTGGATAATATTTGGAAGGATCGGAAGAAGTGATAGAATCAGGATAGAACGCCAATGGGTCAACACCATCGCTTTCATCTCCTTCGAGATACTGACGATTCATCACTTTGCATATGTTACGATCAAGGATAAAGTATAAATTGATTTCGTAGTTCTCATTAATTTTTTTGGTAACTTTTTTTGGAATCTTGGCTATTACTCCTTTGTAGGTATTGTTTTTGGGATCGTTTTTAGTATTCAGATTTCCGTTGAGGAGTTTGCTCTGTAATGCAGGCTTAAAGAGATAACCTTTTGAATTCAAATTATAATCAAAGATGTTATCACTACCACAAGGGTATTGGTTACGTTGAACAAATTCAACGCAAACACCATCTCCCGGGTTTTTGAAATACTTTTTGAATTTCTTAAAATCATTGTATTCCAAGTACACTTTGTTTCCTTCCACTTTCACACCCTGATATAATGTTTCCAAGTCGTTATACTTAGCGCAACCCTTACAACCCTTTTCATCATATGGATATAAACCGCGTTTAGACTTGGTATATCTCAAAAGCAGTTTCTTTCTGTCTTTTGCTCCTGCATTGAATGCATCTATGCCGCCAAATAAAATAGATATGTAAACCTTCTTTTTGTCGTCGCGGAAATAAGCGCCGCCACCGGCATATACATACTTGGGATTTTTAGCAATGACTTCAAATTTTTTGTTTTTCAAAATTTTCTCAACAGCATCTGCAGCTGCTTCCTGATAGGTAAGAAATGATTTGCCTTTACCAACAGAAATTTCTATGGCCACTTCCTGAACTTTTCGGGTAGCACCAGCCTTTTTAGCCTCGTTACTCGCATCTTCGGGCATAAGAACAATCTTCGACATATTGCCATAACCATCTGCTAACTTGAAAGCCGCAGTAGCGAGTTCGCTGCGTTCCATCACCGAGTCCATACCGGTACGCCAGCGGGATTCATTAATGCCATTTAAAATGGGAGTCAATAATTGCTGTTGATCAAAACTGTTAGGGTCAATTTCCTGAGCAGATAATTGAAATGAAGTTAATGTTATGACTGCAAGCAGCAGATAACTTGTAATGGATTTTATCATAAGGTTTATAATGAGGAGTTCGAGTTTGAAAAGTGGGACGATATTAGCCAAAAAATTGCACTTGATAGGTCGGTTTACCTGTGCAAGCAACCTAAATAGTTACCCACATTTTATCTACATTTTAAACAAGGACTAATAGGACTTAATTACCTTCAATTCGTGCACCTTAGTTTCGGTTATCAGCCTAACTATATACATACCTCCTGCAAGAGTAGTGAAGTTACTAACCAGTTGATTCATTCCTTCGGCAACATAACAAGTATCTGATTTTAATAAGCGACCGGCAGTATCAAATATTTGTAGAATGACTTCTTCCCTGACATTGCTCATGTATACTACAGTAAAGGAGTTTGAAAAAGGATTGGGATATAAAATCGGTTCATTGCTGTTGAGGTTGATCAGGTCAATTTGACTCAGATATAAATCGGCTAACTGGAAATCGGGAATACCATAACCATAGAGTGAATCAGGATTGGTATATCTGTCGGCAGAGCGAATGACTGACTGAATAACTTCTTTAACGCTTTTGTCAGGATGGGCCTGTCGCAAACAAGCCACCATACCGGCTATGACCGGATTGGAAAATGAAGTTCCGTTTGATGCATTGTAATCACCGTTGTATACATTGGCAAGAGTTGTTTGCACGCCCTGTGCTACCACCTCAGGTTTAACTCTGCCATCGAAGCTATAGCCATTGGAACTAAAAGGTGCTATTGTTTCATTATCAAACACAGCTCCCACACACAAAATGTTATCTGCATCAGATGGTGCAGTTAGATAACGCCATTTTCCAGCACCCTGATTTCCAGCTGAATTACACACTATGATTCCCTTGGATGCAGCAATAGAAGCACCGATGGAAGAAATGCATTTGTTGCCGTTCATATCCGCATAGGTGTGGTTCATTGTTGAATCATCAAATTCAGAATAGCCTAAACTTGATGAAATCAAATCTGCACCCATGCTGTCTGCAAACTCCGCAGCAGCTACCCAGTTGTATTCTTCAATGACGTATTCGCTGGCTAATTCTTCGGAGCGACAAAGGATAAATGTAGCTTCAGGAGCAGTTCCTATCATTTTTCCTGAATCATATGCTCCTATAATACTCAAACATTGTGAACCATGAGCGCCATCTTCGTACATAGAAATAGTACTGCCTGTGAAATCTTTAATAGCAAGCAATCTGTTGCTATTATAAATATGACTGAGTGAAGGATGTATGTTAGCATTTAGAAATCCTCCGTCAAAGACCGCAACCAACACGCCTTTACCGGTGAAACCTTTCTGATGAAGCCCAACTCCATTGACCATTGCTATCTGATTGAGTGCAGTTCCATAATCGTCTGAATTTCGCAGCAAGGCATCTGGATCATTATTCACAAAGTTTCTTTTGATAACAGGTTTTTCTTTGTATTCCTTGAAACGTCCAATGGGTATATTGCTAAGCACAAATGGAAAGGACATAATTTTTTCGAGAGCCAATGAATCTTTAGTAACAATTACCACGGTGTTCAGCCATCGAGAGTAATTTTGAATAAATACTCCGGTATTGCGAACACTATCCAAATATGATGGTGTAATTGGCAAATCTTTCTCATCAAGCAAAATATTAAACCTGTTGCGACGCTCCAATGCACGAGGCGAGAGGAAGGCTGATGGATTATAAATGCTGTAGGGGTTGTTGTTTTTGTCGGAAAACTGAATAACGTATTTGCTGTAATCAGATGTTTGAGCAAACAGTTGATCAAGAGTTAGAAGAAAAAAAATACTAAGGATAGATGTACGCAAAACCATCGCCAACAAAGATGTAGTGATTTATGCTAACAAGTTAATGCTGTAATAGTTTTTAATAATTCTTTTCTAAAAAACGATAGAGCACTATGCGGCCTTTTTCTGGTTTCCAACTGAGCGGATCAATAGTTTGCCGACTAACAAAAATAAATTCCTTATAAACCAAACCTGTTCCCTTTTGATACATCTCTCTTTCAATATGCCTTTCAATCTGGTTCTGATCGTTGTATTGTTGAACAACTATGCAACTATCCAAATTATTGCCATTTAGATTTAGGGTGGTGTCCATAGTCTTATAAGTGTAATTCCAATCGGGCTTGTAATTGTGAACCGAATCAGAAACGATATATACATTACCTCTCCAAGATTTATTCAGTATTACTGGAAAGTTTAACTTTATAAAACGAAGGTTTTCTTCCTGCTTTTCGGCCCGATCATTATAAAGATTGGCTAGCCATGTTCGTTTGAGTGTCCAAGGTTGGGAATCGTCAGTTCGTACAAAGCGTTTGAGTACATAAGATACATTGCCAAAGTTGTCGGTAATGGTACTGTCAACCAACTCCATGAGTTGATATTGAAAAGTATCGCTGGTGAGCGTTATATCGTAAAACTGTATAGAGTCTACAGTGTAAATAATATAGTTTCCGGTTTTCAAAGGGAAATATTCTTTGCCAAAGAGTTTATAATCAAGCGTCTCCTTCTTGCACGAGAAATAGATGATGGGCAATAAAATAAGGAATGCGGCAACTTTTTTCATGAATCTATTCGGCATTTTACTAGGTAAAGTTCACAACTAACGGCTCATCTGTCGTTGAATTACGAAAAGGCAATTAACAAGACAAGAAATAATGTTTGGTTTAGTGTGCTATATAACTCACTGCACAACAAAACTGTTTGTATGCCTGCTATTGTCTTCAACCAATTCCATAATATACACACCACTATGTAGATACGATAATAAATTTGGAGTGATTATTTGTTTTGTCTGAAACGATCAATATCTAAATAAAAAATGTGGCAATGGACTTCATACGATTTTGTTTCCAATAGATTTAATAACTAAATTCTTTAGCTAGATGAGCGAATATTTTATTCTACATGCACATATCAGCTAAGCATATTTAACTATTTTCGTTACCCTAAATTTAAACTTACGTTAATGAAAAAACTTTTCCTACTGCTGCTGGTATTGCCATTAAGTGTATTGGCACAAACACCTTCTCTCACACTTTCTCCCGTAATTACAGGACTAAGCAAACCCATTTTTCTGACTCACTGTGGTGATAACCGTGTGTTTGTGGTGGAGCAAGCCGGCCGCATAAAAGTTTATGATTCTGCATACAATTATCTTGGTATTTATTTAAATCTTTCAAATATTGTTACACAACCCAGCTCAGGTGGTGATGAACGCGGTTTGCTTGGTTTAGCCTTTCATCCAAATTATAGTGATAACGGTTACCTGTATGTGAATTATACACGCACTGTAAGTGGACAGTTAAAAACCTTTATTGCACGCTATTCTGTTTTTAGTAACAACCCAAACAAAGCTGATTCGCTGAGTGCATTTGAAATATTATCATTTAATCAACCCTTTAGTAATCACAATGGCGGTTGTCTCAAATTCGGACCAGATGGGTACTTATATATAGGAACAGGTGACGGAGGCTCCGGTAACGATCCACAGGGTAACGGACAAAAGATGAATACTTTTTTAGGTAAAATGCTGCGTATTGATGTTGATGGTGGCTCTCCTTATATAGTTCCATCAGATAATCCGTTTGTTGGCGTGGCTAACACATTTCCGGAAATATGGGCTTATGGTATTCGCAACCCTTGGCGCTTTAGCTTCGATAAATTAAATGGCAACTTATGGATAGCAGATGTTGGGCAAAATATGTACGAAGAGGTAAATGTGCATTATAATGGTGATGCCAGCGGGGAGAACTACGGATGGCGTTGTTTTGAAGGCATGCACTCTACTGGTTTAGGCTCCGGAGTTACAGGTGTCAGCTGCCCCAACTATTCAGACACACATCAACCTGTATATGAATACACCCATACGGGTGGAGAGTGTTCCGTAACCGGTGGTTACGTCTATCGTGGAGCATTACACAACATCATATTTGGCAATTATTTATGTGCTGACTATTGTTCCGGTAAAATTCGCCGGCTTATTGATAATGGCAATGGAACTTTTAACTCAGAAATTATTTACACCGGTAATTCTACCGTTTCATTTGGTGAAGACCGTTGGGGTGAACTTTATGTTTGCAGTTCAACTCAAAATGCTGTTTTAAAATTATCTGATAATAACTGCGCACCTGTTGCATTTATTTTAAATGGAGATACAGCTGCTATTTGTGCAGGACAAAATGTTGTACTGAGTGCATTGAACAATCCATTACTGACTTATGAATGGTTTAAAACCGGCGACCCTAATGTTCAGGGAACTTCAAATGATTTCAACGCGGAAAATATTGGTGAATATTATGTCGTTGCCACCAATTCAAACGGCTGCAGTACGGCATCATCCAATATTGTCGTTGTAGATAAGCCACTGCCTGAAGTTCAACTCAATAGTCTTCCATCCTTGTGTCCAAACGACTCTTCAGTTGAGCTCATAGGGACACCGGCTGGTGGAATTTTTTCAGGAAATGGTGTAAACGGCAACTTCTTCAATCCTGCGTTAGATCCGGGTCAATACGATGTAACATATACCTATACTGAACCAAATGGCTGTTCTAATTTTGCAACGATAAACGTATCAATTCAATCATTACCTGTTCTCAGTTTTATCAATCTGCCTGATACTGTATGCAGTGATGTGATGTCTGAGCAAATTACTTTACTGGCTGAACCTACAGGAGGCACCTTCACTGGTTCTAATGTAGCGGGAAATATTTTGACCTTAAACCAGTTCAATACTAATTACACTGTTACATACTCTTATAGTGAACCTGATGGTTGTAACAATGAAATAACAGCTGACGTGTTTTTTGCATTATGCACGGGATTATATTCAAAGAAGTATACAGACTTCATAATATACCCTAACCCTACAAATGGTTTATTATACATTAACAGTGCTCATCAGTTATACTCAGTAGAACTTTTTAACCTATCGGGACAAACTGTTTTGACAAAGCAATACTTAGGAAATGCTGTACTTGATTTAACCAAATACTACAACGGCTTATTTTTCTATAGAATTACAAGCGAAACAGGGGTAAAAACAGGTAAAATTGAGCTTCTGAAGTATCATTAATAATAATGTGATGATGAAATTGACTCTGACTAATGTCATAACATTCATTTAACACAAAGCCCTATCTTTGCAGCACACCAAAATTTAACTAAATCAACCCGTTATGAACGAATACGGAACTAAAAATCCAAAGACAAACCTTACTGCCTTTGGATTAAATCCTGTAAAAAACATTTATTGGAACCTTTCACAGACAGAATTAATAGAGACTACTATTCAGCGTGGCTTAGGTGAACTTACCGACACTGGCGCATTAGCCATAAAAACCGGTGAATTTAGGGGTCGTGCACCTAAAGATAAATTCATTGTCAAAGATTCAAAAACAGAAAGCACAGTATACTGGGGTGATGTTAATGTCCCCTTTGAAACAGCAAAATTTGATGCCCTATATAACAAAGTAGCAGCACATCTGAGCACACAAGATCTCTTTGTAAAAGAAGCATTCGCCTGCGCTAATCCAAAGCACAGACTAAATGTCAGAGTGATATCTGAACTTCCATGGGCAGCCTTGTTCGCAGGCAACATGTTTATTGAACCTACAGCACACGACATTAAGGACTTTAAACATGACTGGCTAATACTTCATGCGCCATCATTTAGAGCTGATGCCACTGTTGATGGAACCCGTCAGCACAACTTTGCTATTCTGAATTTCACCAAGAAGTGTATCATTATTGGTGGCTCGGGTTATACCGGAGAAATCAAGAAAGGTATTTTCACTGTTTTGAACTACGAGTTGCCTGAAGAGAAAAATATCCTTTCTATGCATTGCTCTGCAAACATTGGAAAATCAGGAGACACCGCTGTTTTCTTTGGTTTAAGCGGCACAGGAAAAACAACGCTAAGCGCTGACCCGGAACGCGGTCTCATTGGCGATGATGAACACGGCTGGGCAGATGATGGCATTTTCAACTTTGAAGGAGGATGCTACGCCAAATGTGTTGATTTAACTCAAGAAAAAGAACCACAGATTTTTAATGCAATTCGATTTGGATCACTTCTAGAAAACATTGGCTACTTCGAAGGAACCCGTACTGTAAATTATGAAGATATTAAACTGACAGAGAACACTCGCGTTTCTTACCCAATCAATTATATAGATAACGCTGTAATACCTTCTGTAGGAGGGGTTCCAAAAAACATTTTCTTCCTTACCTGTGACGCCTATGGCATTTTACCTCCTATTTCAAAACTTAGTCGCGGACAAGCAATGTATTGGTTCCTGAGTGGGTATACTGCAAAGGTTGCTGGTACCGAAGCAGGAATTACAGATCCCACAATAACTTTTTCAACATGTTTTGGCGCACCCTTCCTTCCTTTGAATCCAAACAAATACGCTAAAATGCTTGGCGACAGAATGGATCAATACAAGACCAATGTATGGTTAATTAACACCGGTTGGACCGGCGGAGCATATGGAGTAGGTAGTCGTATGAAATTGTCCTATACTCGCTCAATGATTACCGCTGCACTGAATGGTAATTTAGATGATGTTAACTTTGATATACATCCGGTATTTGGTCTTAAGTTCCCAAGTAGTTGTCCCAATGTGCCTGCAGAAATCTTAAATCCTCGAAATACTTGGGCAGATAAAAATCTATATGATGAAAAAGCAAATGACCTTGCAAAAAAATTCATCAAGAACTTTGAAAAGTTTGCTGCCACAGCACATGCAGACACACTTAGTGCCTCTCCTATTGCTGTAGTTAACGCTTAATCAATATTATATTTATAACAAAAAAGGGAGCAAAAGCTCCCTTTTTTTATTATAAAACTTTACAAGCTATCGAATCAAGGTTACATTACCTTGTTCGTAAGCTTCCACTAAGCTGTCACCATCCCAGAAATTATATGTTACCTGAAACACATATGTACCTATAGGTTGATCTACTCCATCGAATGTTCCGTCCCAGCCAATGTCTTTAGTGTCTGAACTAAAGATTAAATTTCCTGCACGATTAAAAAGATTTAATCTAAAATCACGGATATCGCAATCTGTCATAACCCTAAAAATATCATTCTTGCCATCTTTGTTTGGTGTGAAACCCGTTGGAAATTTTGCACAATAGTTACAATCAAACATCTTGACATTTATACTGTCTGAAACTACTCCACATTCGTTTGCTATAGTTACAATGTAATATCCGGGTTTGTCCAGATTTCTGTATGAGTTTGTATTTCCATCGGACCAGGAATAAGTAGTGGTACTATCAACAGCTACATTAACGGGATAATTATCGTTCACACATATGCTAGTATCACTAACGGGAATATTGACATAGATAAAGCGCATCTGAACTTGAATTGTATCAGATGCAACACCACAAGCATTCTCGGCGGTAACCCAAAATTTTCCTGGTAAATAGGTAGCAGACCAAGCGCTAGTCGCTCCATTGCTCCAGTCGTATGTTGCACCATAATTATAAACATACCAAGAAACAAATTCACCACCACAAATCAATGTATCATTACCTAACTCAACTTGTGGAATATTCTGAAAGTCTAGGGTTACTGTATCGTAAAGTACTTTGCAAAAATTTGAAACCTTACAATAGTATGTTCCAGGTTGTGTAATTAGTTTCAAGGTGTCTGAACTACCATCGTACCATACTGTATTTGCTGGTTTGAATGTGGCCTTTAGTTCATAACTGGATTGCCCACAGAGAATGGTGTCAGGTCCTAGATCTAAGAATGGAATATCATAGTAGTTAACAGTGGTAAACTCATATACACCGCCACATTGATTGCTTTCATAAACTGATAATTGAGTAGATTCTGTAACTAAAAAGGTACTTTCCGTACTACCATTCTGCCAAAGATAGCTGTTCGTTCCGGGGCCTGCTATTATTGTAAATACCGTATCACCGCATAAGTCTATCTGTGCAGGAATGTTTTGAATCGGGGGGTAAATGTAATCCACGATGGCGGTATCAGTACCTGTGCCACACTGGTTGGTAACCTTAACCCAATATGTGCCGGACGAGGAAACATTTATATTTGATGTTGTTGCACCTGTATTCCACAGGTAAGAAGCACCGTTCTGAAAAACACTATATACAATTGGCTGATAGCATTGATTTGTAAAATCAAACAGATATGGCGTAGGGACACCAAATATAATAATTGTAGTGTCTTTCTGTGAGGCAATGCCCAAGGAGTAGTATGTAATGCTTACCTGATAGCTGCCGAGGTTTGAATATTGATTTGTGGTATTAAAGGGTGATACGATTAGCATACCTGAGAACGTACCGTTGCCAAAATTCCACTTTACTGAATCAATACCTGAGGTGTTGGTTAAATTAAAAGTTGACTGAGAACCAGCACATTGGGTAGTGATGTTAAAATACGGCACAGCCCATACAGGATTTATGTATAGGAATAAGACAATAGTGTGAAGGTGTTTTAACATTTTCCTTTCATACGTAAAATTCCCAAAAGGTTGTTAGGTTAAATGTATAAATAGTATTTATTTTAGTTCTATCACTTATTTACGACCCTGTAAAACTGACTTTTTAAACCAATTCCTTCTTTGAAAATTGAGGAGAAACTATTAATTCTTTACTTCCTGCTGTATATCTGTAAAATCCTTCACCCGATTTAGCACCTAAATAACCGGCTGTAACCATGTTCACTAATAGCGGACATGGAGCATATTTGGGGTTTCCGAAACCTTCATGTAATACGCGTAATATACTATGACAAACATCAAGACCAATAAAGTCCGCCAATTGTAGTGGCCCCATTGGATGTGCCATACCCAGTTTCATGACGTTATCAATTTCTACAACGCCGGCCACACCTTCATAAAGTGTATAAATAGCTTCGTTAATCATAGGCATTAATATTCGGTTAGCTACAAAACCTGGGTAATCATTAACCTCGACAGGTATTTTTCCTAAAGTACTAGAAAGTGACATAATAGTTTCAGTAACTGTATCACTGGTGGCATATCCACGAATAACTTCAATCAGCTTCATCACAGGTACAGGATTCATGAAATGCATTCCGATAACTTTATCAGCTCGTTTTGTTACCGAAGCAATTTTTGTAATCGAAATACTTGAAGTGTTGGATGCAAGAATGGTATCTGTACCACAGGCTTCATCAAGTTCTTTGAAAATAGCCAGCTTCAAATCTATACGCTCTGTTGCTGCTTCCACTACCAAATCGGCGTGTGATGCCCCTTTCTTTATTACTGTCTCCGTTATAATGTTGGCTAGCAATTGCTTCTTGGCATCTTCGGTAACTGTTCCTTTGGCCACCATACGATCTGCATTTTTTGAAATAGTTGCCAGTGCTTTATCAAGCGCTGCCTGAGAGACATCAATTAAGGTTACATGAAATCCGCTTTGAGCGAATACATGCGCTATGCCATTACCCATGGTACCTGCACCAATAACTGCTATATTTTTCATTGAGATTTTTGTGTGTTTTATTTTATGATTATAAATTTTTTAGTTGTTCTGCCTGATGATTCATCAGTAAGTATTACAAAGTAGTTGCCGGGCATCCAGTCACGGACATCAACAATAGTCTGATGCATGCCAGTACTAACATTTTGTGAGCGTATTTCCCTACCCTCAGAATTATAAATTTGCAAAGAAGCTCTGTTGCCACTTACTGTTCTGATGGTGAGTTGTGTGTTGGTTAAAGTAGGAATCAACAGCAACACTTCTGAAGGGTTATGAAAACGTTGAACTGAAGTAAAAACAGCGCAGGAATCTGGACTGTCAAGGTGAATATCAATTTTACCTGCTTCATATATTGCAAATGCATATTCCCCATTCTTCAGCTGGTTAATGGTTACTGAACCTTTTTTATCTGATAAAATACCTCTTGCAAAGACAACATCTTCTTCAATTTTCCATTTGTGTCTTGATGATGGACGATACATAAGAACAATACTGTCTTCTGAATTTGTGATTAAAGTATGATCTAAATAACCTGTGGTGGTAGAATTAGTGCCATTATACTGCAGGGTTGCTTTGGCTTGCATATTCTGCATATTCAATCCGATTACTTTCCAATAACGGTAATCAGAAATGTGAAGGTTTTTTATTTCAGGTTTAATTCGATCAGGTGAAGCATAGTAGTGATCGATACGTAGCAAGACTGAATCCGTCACAGATTGCACACTAAGGTTCATCCTTCCATTGGAATAGTTATTGTTACCGGTTTGTTTTATCACCTTTGTTTCGCCATTGGACGCGTCTGAAATTTTATTAGCCTCATCAAGTATTACTAGAGCAGGTTCAATACTTGAATTGATAACAAACTGAGCACAGGGGCCACTCATCATAACTTGGTGTACCTCACGTTGCCATTGATTGTTAACTACAGTAATTTCCAAAGGAACCTGATTAAAGTAATGGTCAGATGAGTTTAACTTTTGTCTGATGAATACCTGCGTTTGATAGGTTGAACTGGCATTCAGAATAGCAAATGAATCTATTGAAAATGTGGCAAAACCCGGATTAAAAACCCAGTCATTAAAAAAATCTGAGAGATCGATTCCACTGCACTGTGTTAAGTGATCACGTAGTAATGCACTGTTCGATGATTTGAACTTATATTGATCTAAATAAGATTTTAGGCAATTGAAAAATAGTTCATCTCCCATGTACCCGCGAAGTGTGTGTGCCACATCTGCACCCCGGTCATAGGAGGTCGTACCATAAGTCTTACTGTCGGGTACGTTGGAAACGGCATATAAACCTCCATCAATAAAACGGCTAACACGAATGACATGTTCATGATTTGATAAATAGTCACTCAAAAAAGCATTCTGTCCATAATAAAACCCTTTGAAAAGCCTGGCCAAATAGTCTGCCCATCCTTCGTTCATCCACATATCCTGAGCTGTTTCGCATGTAACTAAATCGCCAAACCACTGATGCGATAACTCGTGAACCATCACATCCTCTGAATTGGTAGTTCCATCAACAGCAGCAACCGGATAGGATATCATTGTAGAATGTTCCATTGCTCCGGCTATAAAAGGAACAAGTACATAGCCCAGTTTATCCCAGGAATAGGCACCGAACTTATCTTCAAAGAAGTGAAATGCATCCTCGAGATGTACAAATGAACTGTTGATTTTTGTGGTATCTGCAGGAAGGCAATAGAGTGAAACCGGCACGGAACCGTTTAATCCAATAAAAGTTTTTTGAACAACACTATATGTATTAATGGCAACGCAAGTTAGATAAGAAGGAATAGGCTGATTCATTTGCCATGTATAGGTATGTGTACCGTTACCATTGTCTGTTACACTGAGGAGCATTCCATTTGAAGCAACAGTGCGTTCGAGTGATGTGGTGCAAATGATGGTGAAAGTGCTGCGCTCTACAAAATTGTCAAAGCATGGAAACCAGCACCGACCAAAATTATGAGGTACAGATGTTAAAGCCACACCCATATTATATGCATATTGATCAATAAAATAAAAACCTCCAAAGCTGGCATCAGTTTTTGGATTACCATAATAATAGACCCTTATGGTAGCGCTATCGTTAGTATTCATAACTTGCGTCAGATTTACTTTCAGAGTTAACGAATCGTATGTGAATGTGGTTGATTGATTATTGACGGTCACTGAGTCTATGTTCAGTTTCAATAAATCTAATAAAATGTAAGACACATTGTTCTTCTTCGACTTCAATCGCAACTCGGCATAGCCCTCAATACTCTTGGCATATTGATTCACGCTGATATTAATAACAGTATGCTTAATGTCAATTGTATCACTGCGCTCTTTGGTAGCTGAAAAAACAGTTGAGCCGAGTACTAGATTCAACAAGAATAGAATTGAAAAAGAGCGTATCATAATGCTAATAGCTTTCAGAGTCGTTTGGAAAATCTTTTGATTTGACATCATTTACATAACGGTTCACGGCACCTTTTATATCGTCGTATAAATTAAGATAGCGACGAAGAAAGCGTGGTTGAAACATCTTATTAATACCCAGCATATCGTGTAGCACCAATACCTGTCCATCTGTTCCCGGACCAGCGCCAATACCAATGGTAGGTATACTCAGGGAATTAGTAACCTGTTTTGCCAGATCTGCCGGAATTTTTTCTAACACAATAGCAAAACAACCGGCCTTTTGTAATAGTTGCGCGTCGGCTATTAATTTTTCTGCTTCTTGTTGTTCTGTAGCGCGTACTGTGTAAGTTCCAAATTTGTATATAGACTGTGGTGTTAACCCTAAATGCCCCATTACAGGTACTCCGGCAGAAATAATTCGTTGTACAGAATCAACCACTTCTTGTCCACCTTCTAGCTTAACGGCATGGGCACCGCTCTCTTTCATAATTCGAATAGTAGAATTAAGTGCTTCTTTTGAATTTCCCTGATAGGAACCAAAGGGTAAGTCAACCACAACCAGAGCCCGGTCTATACCGCGTACCACGCTTGAAGCATGATAAATCATTTGATCAAGTGTGATGGGCAATGTTGTTTCATGTCCGGCCATTACATTTGAAGCCGAGTCGCCAACTAAAATCACATCAACACCACCGGCGTCTACTACTTTGGCCAATGAATAATCGTATGCTGTAAGCATAGAAATTTTCACACCGGCATCTTTCATTTCCTGAAGCGTGTGAGTGGTTACTTTTTTAACTCTACTGAAGTCATCCATGATGTTGCAAAGAAAACCATTAATCCTCTGTACATATAGCGTCGAAGGACAAAAAAGTATTGTAAAAATGCTCGAACTTTATTCTATCCACAACTTTTTACACAATGTACTCTTGTTGCTTGTCCTTTCAACAAGAAAACTAACAGGTAGTTAAACTTTCATAGTAGAATAATATTTATTGTTCATCCAATTATCGCTGATTATTGCACTATGATTCGAATAGGCGTTTTAGGTTTTAACCCCATATTAACTACTTGTTTACAAATTATTGAGGAAATACCGGGGTTTGAGGCCACTAATTGTTACTCAGAATTTTCTTTAGACGCAGCAGTAATGGAGCAACATGGGCTTAAAAAGTGTAATACGCTTCAGGAACTATTCAACTCAGCAGATGTTATTCTAAGTTTAGGTGCAGGCAAACAACAACTGCGGGCTGTTGAAAAGGCCATCAAATACCATAAACATATCTATGTTAATGATCTAAACCAGTTTCAGACAGATTATATGCGACACTTGAACAACCTCTGTCAGGAAACGGGAGTAGCAACGATGATACAAATGGCCTGGATGCACCACCCTATTACCTTCGGAATTGTTCCGCATCTGAATCAGCCTCAGCGCATTGAATTGAGCTTTGCTGGACTTCTTGATATGGAAAAGGAGTCTTTAGTAGAATACAACACGCTTCTGAACTTAAACTTGCTCCTCTACAGTTTGAATAACTCTTATAACACTCGCACATCTGTGCAGCGAATCACCGTTTCTGAACAAAACTCCGAAGCCTTAAATCTGCGCTTTGAATACCCACACGGTTGTGTCGCAGACATTATGCTCGATGGTGTATTGCAAAACAATAGAAGAGAACTGAAAGTATACCAGAAGAACACCTACCTTCTGGCAGATTATTCAAACAGCGAACTCACACTGCACCATATTAACTCGAAATGTAAAAGCAGAACCAAGCAGGCGCAACAGGCAATGAATGTAGAGAAACCAACGATTCATATTCAACAAATGCCTTCACTGATACAATTTTTATTGTCGGTTCAAAATAATGAAGTTATGCCTGCGGGCAGCATACCTGATGTATATGCTGCAATGAAAGCTACAGACCGTTTGGCAGAAAAAATTGCCCTTTCGGAAATGTTAGCGCAATAATTATATTCGCACACCGTTAAAACGCAAACCCAACTTTTATTGAGCCTGAGATCCGACATACTTATCGGTATTCTTTTAAGTTTATTTATACTACCGATATCCTGCAACATTATTAACCCGTCGGAACCTGTTCCTGCATACATACATATACATGAGCCTAAACTTATCACTCAATCTGCTCAAGGTTCTTCATCGGAGAATATAACGAACTACTGGCTTTTTGTAAATAATCAGGCTCAAGGAGTATATAACCGAACCGGAAACATCCCTATTATTTCCGAAGGTGAAACCAAACTTGCATTCCTGGCCGGCATTAAGGAAAATGGTATCAGTAATCTTCGTGTGGTATATCCATTTTACACCTCTGATACTATTACAACAGTACTAAGTCCCAATGGAATTCTTGATGTGTACCCTACTTTTCGATACATTATAGGTACACAATTTAAATTGGTTGAAGATTTTGAATTAGGATCTGTGGTTGTTAATGCCGATACCTCGAATCTTTTAGTTCGCAGTAATTTAACTCAGGACGTATTTGAAGGCTCTTACTCAGCCAAGATAAAAATAGACTCATTGCATCCGGGAATTGAGTTGAGCACTATTGATCCATTTGCACTTCCGTTAGCGGGATATGATATATACATTGAGCTGAACTATAAGTCCGATGTCAACTTTAAAGTTGGCTTGCAATCCATGTCAACAAACCAAAAGTTTTATCAATGGGCCATAAACCCCAAAACGGAATGGAACAAAATATACCTGAATGCAAAATCTATGGTGAATACTGTTGGTAGCAGCAACTGGAAGCTGGTATTTTATGCAGCACCTGAGGATTTAACCTCTCCGCGATACATTTATTTAGATAACATTAAAGTCTTGCATCAATAATTTGAATAAACACCAATTCCAGGGAACCAAAATGTACGCTGTTGGCGACTGGCTAGCTGCTGTTATGTCCTGGTGTTTGTTTTTCAATGCAAGAAAAGTAATCATAGAAGGTTATAGCTGGTCTGATGCTGTACAACACTTCGACGACAATAAGTTTGTATGGGGTTTGATATTAATTCCTGTTGGATGGTTGTTGCTTTATTATGTAACTGGAACCTATACCAACATCTACCGAAAATCACGCATTAATGAAATTATTTTTACATTCTTTACTGTAGTTGCTGGCGTTGTACTCATGTTCTTTACCGTATTGCTGGATGATGTTGTGAGAAGATATAATGACTATTATATCACGGTTTTGTTATTACTTGTTATTCATTTTTTATTTACTGCTTGGTCAAGGCTTTGGATATTGAACTATGCTAAAAACCAAATAATCACTGGCAAGCGTGGTTTTAAAACAATTATTATTGGTGGTAATGCCCGTGCTGTTGAAGTATTTCTGAATATCTCAAATAGAAAACAATCATTGGGATACATTTTCAAAGGTTTTATTGACACTAACGGTAACAGCACCAACGGGCTTGCTGCACACCTGAATTGTTTAGGTAAAATGGATAAACTCACAAGCGTTATAGATGAACTTAAAATTGAGGAAGCTATTGTAGCTATTGAGTCCAGCGAGCATCCCCGCATCAATAACATCATCAATCAATTAGTCAATAAAAATGTAGTGATAAAAATTATACCCGATGTGTATGATATTTTAAGTGGTAGCGTTAAGATGCATCATATCATGGGAACAGCATTTATTGAAATATATCCAGAGTTAATGGCACGCTGGCAATACATACTGAAGCGCTTTTTTGATGTGTTGGTTTCTGCTGTCGTTATTCTTTTGTTAATCCCACTTTACATTTTCATAGCCATTAAAGTAAGGCTTTCATCAGCTGGGCCAATACTTTACCGCCAGCAGAGAATAGGCTTATATGGCAATCCTTTTACCATCTATAAATTTCGCAGTATGTATATAGATGCGGAACAGTCGGGGCCGGCACTTTCAAAAAAAGATGATGCGCGTATAACAACCTGGGGTAAAGTGATGCGTAAATGGCGACTGGATGAACTGCCTCAATTTTATAATGTACTCAAAGGAGAGATGAGTCTTGTCGGGCCACGTCCCGAAAGACAATTCTATATTGATCAGATTCTTTCAAGAGCCGAAGACTATAAGCATCTGCAACGTGTACAACCCGGCCTTACTTCCTGGGGCATGGTTCAATTTGGATATGCTCAAAATGTTGATGAGATGATTCAGCGCATGAAGTTTGATTTGATTTATATCGAAAACATGTCTCTGCTTCTAGACCTGAAGATTTTACTCTATACACTTAGAGTAATTATGCAGGGACGTGGCAAATAACGATACTGCATAATTTAATTATTCAATCAATTACAACTAAAAAGATTGGTACACATAAGGTTTGAATTTAAAAGTGAGTCCTTATTTTTATCGCAATGAAAAAATACATCTTATTACTCCTAAGCTTTTGGCTTTCACTGAATACCTCAGCTCAACAAAAAGACCTAACGCTCGATGATGCTGTATTGCGCGGACGTAATCTTTTATCTCCCAAAAGATTGAATCAGTTAAATTTTATACCCAAAACTGAAACATATGTTTTTACACACAAAGACAAATTAGTATTCACTAACCCAACCACTAAAATTGCTGATACAATTGATGCACTGAACATTATTCGCTCACAACTTAAGGACATTAATCTTCCTCGCTACCCGCAGATGAACTGGCATTCATTGAATGAGTTCTATTTTATAGCTGATACTGTTATTTGCACATTTAACACGGCGTCACTTTCTGCTAAAAAAATTAATACTATACGATCAGATGCTGAAGATATTGATATTAACGAGTACACATTGAATACTGCCTATACCATTCATGATGCATTATACATCTCTGTGAATAATGAACAGATACTTATTGCTGAACCGGAAAGAGATGGTATTGTGTATGGAAAATCTGTTCACAGACAGGAATTTGGAATCGAAAAAGGTACATTCTGGAATAACGCTGGATCTAAGTTGGCATTCTACCGAATGGATGAAACCATGGTAAGCCGCTACCCTATCTATGCACTGGAAAGTAAACCCGCATCAGCACGTTACATCCGTTACCCAATGGCAGGCGCTGCTTCACACCACGTTGATGTATATGTATATGATATTAAATCGAAACAAAATGTAAAGATAGAAGTTGCCGGTGCTACAGATCAATATCTCACAAATATTTCCTGGAGTAACGATGATAAATATATTCTTATAGCATTACTGAATCGCGATCAAAATCAAATGCAGCTGAATATGTATGATGTCGCAACAGGAAAATTTGTAAAAACATTATTTGAAGAAAAGAGCGAAAAATATGTTGAACCTTTGCATCCTGCAATCTTTACCAAAGACAATAAAAGTTTCATATGGCAATCACAACGCGACGGATACAACAACTTGTATTTGTATGATATGAATGGTAAACTCATTCGTCAGTTAACGAAAGATGTTATTGTACTTGATGTTATTAAGATGGATGAGTCCGGAAAAAACATTTATTTAAATGTGGTAAAACCCAACAGCCTTACTCATTACAGCATAGCAGTTAATCTGGGATCCGGAAAAACAAGCACCATAGGCAATGAAGCTACTAATACACTTCAGACATTGATTTCAGATAAAGGAACTTATGCAATACTACACCAGAGTAACAGCACACTCCCACGCAGCTACTCCTTAGTTCAGCTTAATAATAATTCGTCAACTGTTATATTCAATCCTGATAATCCCATTAATGGTTACAAAATTGGCACAACCGAAGTAAGTACCATCAAGGCTGATGATGGCACATTATTATTTCAACGCATCATTAAACCTAACAACTTTGATTCAAGCAAAAAATATCCCGTACTTGTGTATGTATATGGTGGACCCCACGCACAAATGATTTCTGATGCATACTTAAACGGCGGTGAACTCTGGATGCATTATTTAGCCAATAAAGGTTATATCGTTTATACATTGGATAATCGCGGTTCTTCTAACAGAGGACTTGTGTTTGAACAAGCAGTGTTTCGAAATCTTGGTAAAGTTGAAATGCAAGATCAAATGAAAGGTATTGAGTACCTGAAATCATTACCTTACGTTGACGCAACGCGTTTAGGAGTTGATGGCTGGAGCTTTGGAGGTTTTATGACGGTAAGTATGATGACCCGTCTGAACAATATATTTAAAGTTGGTGTTGCCGGCGGACCCGTGATAGACTGGAGTTATTATGAAGTAATGTACACAGAGAGATACATGGATACACCAGAAACCAACGAGAATGGATATAAGGAAAGTAGTTGTTTCAACTACATTGATAACCTCAATGGTAGGTTAATGATCATACATGGCACATCAGACAATGTTGTACTATGGCAACATTCACTCGACTATATTCAACAGTGTGTTAAAAAAGGAAAACAACTTGATTACTTTGTATATCCCGAGCATGAGCACAATGTGTTAGGAACTGATCGCTTACACCTGATGAGAAAGATTACAGATTATTTCATTGAGCATCTGTAACAGCTACTCTTCGTTTGCGCGGCTCTTCTTGTTTTTTACGTACCACCAGTAACCTATAGCACCAATAGCCAAATAAGGTATTACCAATAAGTACATAATACCCATATTCAATCCTTTTGCTGCGTCGTTGCCTTCGTTAATACTGTTCTCGGCGTTGGCTTTACACATAGCACATTGAGCAAATGATAATTCCTGGTGCATCAACAACATAAGAAGTGTCACTAAAATCAGGGTCCATTTTATATTCATTGTTGCTAATTTACTTTATCCGTAATAAGGTGAAAGCATCAGGTAAACCAAAACGCCAGTTATCGCTACATACATCCACAAAGGCCAGGTATATTTTGCAAGCACTTTATGTTTGTCATATCGTTCCTGCAAAGCTCGAATCATAGTAAGTAATATCAAAGGTAGGATTAAAGCTGCTAATACAATGTGTGTGACCAATATCGTCAGGTAAATCACTTTCATTATCCCTATGCCACCAAACTTTGTAGGTTCTGTTAACATATGATATGTTACATAGCTAAAAAGGAAAATAGAAGATAATGCGAATGCACCAATCATACTGTACTTGTGTGCCGGAATATTTTTATTCGCGATATAATATCTACCCAAGATAAGTAAGAGTGCTGTGGCAAAATTCAACGAGGCATGAAATGCCGGTAATATGGAGAGATTAAAACCTAGCTCTACCTGAGGTGGTGTCAGATAGAAAAGATAAATAACCACAAGGGGTATTGCTATTGAAACTATAACAACAGGAGTAATAAAACTCTTTTCTTTTAGAGATTGTGGTGACATATATTAAAAAAAACAAAAAAGAATTTAATTAGTTTGGGTCAGCGTTTTTTTTCTACCCGTAAACGCTCAATGGAATTGTACAGGGAATCAATCTGAGGTTGTTCACTTAGGTGAAAATAACCGCGAATAACACCTGTTCCATCAATAATTACTGCCATATCTGTATGTGTGAATTGACCGGGATCAGCACCGTCAGGCACTACTGATACTTTAAAGCCGGCTTGTGCAATACTGTCTCTGATGTATGATGCATCACCGGTCAGGAAATACCATTTATTGGTGATTGCACCATATTCCGTGGCATATTTTTTCAATACAGAAACATCATCCACTTCAGGATTAATTGAAAAAGAAACCAGTTTAATACGCGGTTCGTCTTTGTAATTGCTTTGAACTTCCTGAAATTGCTTGCTGAGTTTAGGGCAAATGGAATTGCAAGTAGTAAAGAAGAAATTAGCGATATAAATAAAGCCTTTCAGGTCATCGTTGCTTAAAGTACTGCTATCCTGATCGGTTAAATTAAACACCGGAGCCTCTCCAAATGATTGTGGCGCAGGAGGTGGCGGTGGTACCCTTTGCTCAAAAAAGTAATAAAAAATAAGCGGTAGCGCAATGGCTATGACTATTACAAATATTCGATTGCGAAGTTTGTTATCAGGTACGTTATCTGCCATTATTGATTGATAAAAACAATTAGTGCCCTAACTGCATATTCAACCAACTTTGACCTTCTGCTAGCAGAATGATCACAGCATAAATTAAGAATATAGTTGGGACAAGAATAGTAATAATTAGATGTTTGATCTCAAACTTCAGGTGCATAAAAACACCAACGATATAAAATGCTTTAAGGAGGCTCATAACTATAAAGAAAACATTGAGAATCATACGGGGTGCAGTAGGAGGGTAAACTAAGGCACCAACAATTTCGATGATGGTAACGATTAGCATTATCCAGAATGTGCGCCAAATAGTCTTCACCATTTCGTTGCCGTGTGCGTGTGTGTCGTGACTCATAACTTTAATTGTTTTTTAGTTGTAAGTGAGTAATGATTTTGTTATAGTAAGTAGAATGCCATAAATACGAATACCCATACCAAATCTACAAAGTGCCAGTATAAACCTACTTTTTCAATCATTTCGTAGCTGTCTTTTTTATCGTAATGACCTTGAATTACTTTCAAAAAGACCAGAATATTAATAACTACTCCGGTGAGTACGTGGAAACCGTGGAAACCGGTAATAGTAAAGAACAACCATCCAAAAGCCGCACTTGGATATGAGGGTTGATGATCGCCATAGAAATGTTCAGGAATACTATGTAATGTCATACCATGATGTATCAAATGCGTCCATTCCCAAGCCTGACATCCTAAAAACGCTGCACCACCAATGATAGTGAAAAATAACCAAAGAGCAACTTTCTTTCTGTTCTTCTCATGGTTACCATAATGAACGGCTAATACCATTGTAACTGAACTCATGATTAGAATGAATGTCATCAAACTCACAAACATCAAAGGCAAGTCCACGCCTTCCATATATGGAAATGCATTGAACACATGATTTGGGTTTGGCCATGCATCATAGCTAAAGCGAAGAGCACCATAGGTAATCAGGAATGTGGCAAAAGAAAAGGAGTCTCCCACAAGGAAGTACCACATCATTAATTTACCCCAGCTTATTTTAAATGGTGAACGACCACCATTCCAAATGTTTTTTACTGCGGGAGCATCTAAAGTCATTTCTGCAGACATAGTTATTATTTAGGCGAGTTTAATTTGAAAAAACAAAATCAGGTAAATCCACAACACATCAACAAAATGCCAGTATATGCTGAGCAGTTGAACATTGATTGTCTTATTTGGATTAAAGGGTTTAAAAATTGATTTTAAAAACATGACCAGCATGATAATCCATCCACCCAAGATATGTATCAGGTGAATAAATGAGATTACATAAATGAATGAACCTGCAGGGTTGCCATCCAAAAACATGCCTATGGATGCCAACTTCAACCAACCAGTATACTGACCAATAGTGAAAGCTATACCAAGAACAAGAGTAAGTGCCAGTCCAACTTTAAACTGAGTGTATTGATATTTCTTAAAACTGGTGTATGCATAATGCATTGTAAAACTGCTTGCAAGAATAATTGCGGAATTAATCCAAAATATTGCAGGAATGTTAAAGCGAATCCAATCGGAGGCATGACTACGCACAATGTAAGCACTAGTAAAGGAAGCAAACAACATAACTATTGATGCAATGCCTAGCCATAAGGCAAACTTGTGTGGGTGGATTCTATTTTCTGTCAACGTACTCATAGGTTTATTTTATCGAAAAGTAATGCTAATTGAACTATGGGTAAGTATAGGAATGATCCGAACATTAAGCGACGTGCGGCAATAATGCTGCACTCATTATAAAGTTGTATGCTTTGATAAAGGAATAATACACCTGTTATGAAAATGATAACAGCAGAAACAACTCCTGTTATACCAATATAGAGAGGAAGCAATGAAACAGGAATTAATACGAGAATGTAAATAATATTTTGAAGAGCACTGAACTTGGTTCGTCCTTCACTTGATGGAAGTAGTTTATACCCTGCCTGCATGTAATCATCAAATGCAACCCACGCAATTGCCCAAAAATGAGGAAACTGCCATAAGAATTGAATGCCAAATAAAATAAGTGCAACTTGGTCAAGCCTGTCAGTAGCAGCTACATAACCTATGAGTGGAGGAAGTGCACCGGGTATGGCGCCAATAAAAACTGCAATTGGCGATATTCGCTTAAGTGGTGTATAAACAAAAGCGTAACTAATCAATGCAACTGCAGCAAATAATGCAGCCAGCTGGTTGAAATAAATCCACAAAATACCTATTCCTAGCATTGCAGAAATTCCGGCAACAAGTAATGCCTCAATACTAGTCATTCTTGATGTAGGCAACGGTCTGTTTTGAGTACGACTCATCAGTGCATCAAAATCTTTTTCAATTACCTGATTAATAGCATTGGAAGCAGCAGTAGTAAAGAAGCCACCAAGACAAATTTGTGTAAACAAAAACCAGTTAATGCTTCCCTGAATGGCAAATAAGTATCCAATTGCAGAGGAAAAAACTACCAGAAGGGAGAGTCTGAATTTCACTAATACGGCATAGTCTTTCATTTTTAATGAAAGTACCTGTACTATGCCTAACTGTAGTGTATTTGTGCTCACCTGTTATTAAATCAAATAATTATGAGTGAACTTTTTCTCCAGGACGAATAGGTTCAGTTTGAGGAAGAAAATCTTCACCATCCTTACTGTAATCGTATGGCCAACGATGAACTTCTGGTATGGGTCCATCCCAGTTTCCATGCCCCGGCTCAATTTCAGTAGTCCATTCTAATGTTGTTGACTGCCAAGGATTCTTATCGGTAACTTTTTTACCGTAGAAGATGCTATAGAAAAAATTGAAGACAAATAATAATTGAGCAACAAAAACTATTGTGGCAGATATAGTGATAAACTCATTCATACCTGTGTATTGGCTAAATGTCTGGAAAGCACCATTTGAATAGTAGCGACGGGGCATACCGGTTAATCCCATATAGTGCATTGGCCAGAATATGCAATAGCTGCCTACCATTGTAATCCAGAAGTGAATGTAGCCAAGTGTGTTATTCATAAAACGACCGTACATCTTGGGGAACCAGTGATATACACCGGCAAACATTCCATAGAATGCTGCAATACCCATTACGATATGGAAGTGAGCGATAACGAAGTATGTATCGTGAAGCTCTATATCAATAGTAGAATTACCCAGGAATATGCCCGTCAATCCACCTGAAATAAATAATGACACAAATCCAATAGCATAAAGCATTGCCGGAGTAAAGCGAAGATTTCCACGCCATAAAGTTCCGATCCAGTTAAATACCTTAACCGCAGAAGGTATAGCTATAAGTAATGTGAGAAACACGAAAACAGAACCTACAAATGGATTCATCCCGGTAACGTACATGTGGTGTGCCCAAACAACGAATGCAAGGATAGCAATTGCAATCATAGACAAAACCATTGCACGGTAGCCAAAAATTGGTTTGCGTGATTGCGTAGCCATTACTTCAGAAACAAGTCCGAAAGCAGGCAATATAATAATGTAAACCTCAGGATGCCCTAAGAACCAAAACAAATGCTGGTAAAGAAGAGGACTGCCTCCGCTATGATCCATTGCACCTACACCCGAGATGTAAATGTCATGAAGATAGAAACTGGTGCCAAGTGAACGATCGAAGATCAACAACAATGCTGCACCTAATAATACTGGGAAGGACAACAATCCTAAAACAGCAGTAAATAACAAAGCCCAAATAGTAAGTGGCATTTTAATCATTGACATGCCTTTTGTTCTTAGGTTGAGTACAGTAGTAATGTAATTTAATCCACCTAGCAGAGACGAGAATATGAACAAAGCCATACCAACCAGCCAATAATCAGCTCCTTCCATTGAACCAACAGCAGATTCTTTAATCGCACTCAAAGGTGGATACATTGTCCAACCTACACCAGCTGCACCGTTTGGCAAAAAGAAAGAAAGGAACATGACAACACCTGCAGCAAAAAAGAACCAATACGAAAGCATGTTCAGGAATGGCGATGCCATATCACGCGCTCCAATTTGAAGTGGTATTAAGAAGTTAGCGAAAGTGCCACTCAAACCTGCTGTCAATACAAAGAACACAAGGATTGTTCCGTGCATTGTAATCAGCATATTATAGAAATCAGGGCTAATTTTTCCATCAGGTGCCCAACGTGAACCAAATAAATCGGTTAAAATGGGGAATGAAGTATCCGGGAATCCTAGTTGTAAACGGAAAATGACAGACAACAAACCACCAACTATTGCCCAGAAAATTCCTGTTACAAGAAATTGCTTTGCAATCATTTTATGATCCTGACTGAAGATATACTTCGAAATGAAGTTTTCTTCATGTTCATGATGATGCTCAGGTTCGTGAATTTCACCTTGAGAATCCTGAAAGTGAACTGAATCGTAAGGCGCTAAATGTTCCTCGTCTGCGTGATGTTGATGGGTATGTACGTCGCTCATAACCTGTATGTAATTAAGGATTCAAAGATTGATTGTGTGAAACTGAAACAGGAGTACTGTTTGTGTTAAGCGCAAACTTTGTTTCAAGTTCACTGCCTTTAATTTGTGTGTCGTAGAATGATGGCTGTTTTTTCAACCAAGCCTGGTATTGTTCAGGGGTATCAACAAAGATTACCAAGCGCATAGCTGAATGACCTTTACCGCACAGATAGTCGCAGGCTAATTCATAAACAAAGTCAGGATTTCCAGTTTTCTCTCTCATCTCATCAGTGGTTTCGGTAGGCACTAGCCAGAATGTTGTTGGAAGCCCTGGAACGGCATCCATTTTCACTCTAAAATGTGGCATACCTACGTTGTGTATCACATCTCGTGAACCGATTTTTAATACAACCGGCTTTCCAACTTCAAAGTGGATTTCATTAGCCATGAAGTCGTCGCGACTGTTTGCGTCGCTGAAGTTTACACCTAATACATTGGTTTCATCAATTAGTTTAAACTCACGTTTTCCTAATAAACCATCGTTACCAGGATAGCGAACCATCCAGTTAAATTGTTTGCCGGTAATCTCTACAACGTTTGAATCTGCCGGTGCCGGACCAGTGATACGAAACCAATTATATAAACCAAAAACGATGAGAACTGTCAACACTACTGCCGGGATAATAGTCCACCACATTTCCAATTTATTATTTTCAGGATAGTAGTATGCTACCTTTCCCTTCTTACCACGGTACTTATAAGCAAAGTAAAAAAGCATGATATGGCAAGCAACAAAAATGATAGCTGTGAAAAGAGTTGTGATATTGAAGCTTTGATCTATCCATTTTCCATGCATGGACGATGCTGTTAAAATCATTTTGTCCCAACTATCATGTAGAGACCAAGCAATTCCAACAAAAAATAATATCATGAACGCCAAGAAAATTTTACCATGGATGTTATCGGTTTCATCATTGGCCTGATCAGCACCTTTGAGAGATGCTATGTATTCATTAGCTTTTGAAATCTGGAATATCACTATTCCGAGTAATGCTAAAACTAATAGGACAAGAACTGTAGTACTCATTATTTCGTCAGTGATTTTAAATTTCGTGGTGTAAAGATTCTTCGAGGTGAGGATGATTACGGTTAATTAATTCTGCATTGCCCAAACGAGTATGAGTAACCAAAATTAATATTCCAATAAACAGACACGGTAACAATAGTTCCAATAAACCAAATCCAGCATGATCTCCCAATACCCCAGGCATTATCATCAGATAAAAGTCTAAGAAATGACCAACTATAATGATGCAAGCAGCTGCTGTTAGACTAACAACATTACGCTTGGCATCACGAGACATTAATATCAGGAATGGTAAAACAAAATTTAGAATGAAAACCAAAAAGAAAAGTATTTTGTAATGCTCAAAGCGATGCTTGAAATAAATGGTTTCTTCCGGAATGTTTGCATACCAAATCAACATAAACTGACAATAAGTAACATAAGTCCAAAAGATGGAGAAAGCGAACATATATTTACCCAAATCGTGGAGGTGATTTACGTTTACTTCTTTGAGGTAGCCTTTTGATTTGAGGTGCAAAGTGGTTAAAGTAATAACAGCAATACCGGCCACCCAGAAACTGGCAAATACATACCATCCATACATTGTACTATACCAATGAGGGTCAATAGACATCAGCCAGTCCCAAGCTGAAACTGAAATATAAACAGCGAAGATGGGAATGAAAATGGAAACTAATACTAAGTTATGCTTATGATAAGCTACTGAGTTTTGTTGAAGTGTATCTGATGCAATAGAGTTACGACGAATCAGGTAAGCCAAGAAAACCAATGCTCCAACGAATAGGATAAAGCGGCTATAGTAGAAAACATTGTTGAGGTAGCCTGATTTTGCAGCTAATATTGGATCATATTCAGGTGAACCTTCTTCAGTAACACCATGATGAGCCCAATGATAAATATCGTGCTGACCGAAAATGAGAACTGCAAACAATACAGCGGCTCCAATAGGTAGATAGCCCATGATCGCTTCAGGAATTCTTTTGATTACAACAAACCAACCACCCCAGGCTAGATAATGAGCAGAAATGAAAAATGCAGATGCCATAGCAATGCCTAGGAAGAACACACCATTGAGCAGAAGGTTTGCCCATAAGCGATGTGAATGTTCACCTTGGTATGCGAAAATGCCATATCCTAATCCAACAACTCCTAATGCAATAAGCACATAAGCTATCATTTTAAGTTGCGGTGTGAAAACATAGTTTTTATTATCCGTTAACATGTTTCTATCGTGTGTTGGGTGAATTATTAATAATGTTTGATGAAGCTGTTACTGTTTTAAGACTATCCGTATAATGTGATTGCATTGAACGTATATAACCGATAACCATCCATATTTGATTCTGATCAAGCTGAGAAGCATAAGATCCCATCAGGTTTCTTCCATAATGAACTGAGTGGAACATTTTACCTTCAGTTAAAGCCAAAAGATTATCGCTGAAATATGATGGAGGAGGCGGGTAAGTATTTTTAATATTAGGATTCTCAACAATTGAACCGTTGCCTTTACCACTTGCACCATGGCAAGGTGAGCAATAAATGTTATATAAACGTTTTCCATCTGCTAAGGACATTGTATCCAAAGTCAATGGACTTTTCACGAACATACCTGCTGAGTCATATCCTGCTACTGTATTTGAATACTTATACGGTTTGAAATGGTTTAATTGTCCAATGTTGCCTTGATAAAGTGGAATTGAGCCCTTTACTGGAATTCGATTAGTAATGCTGTCGCTGAATACTGTGTTAGAACTATATGTTTCGTATGCTGTAGAGTGTGCCATATCCGGCATGTATTCCCAACCCGGCTTTGACGGGTCGTCGGCACAGGAGCTAATAAGCATTGTGCCTGTTAGCATCAGTATCAGAAAAAGCGTTTGATTAAGCGATCTCATATTGTTGAGTAGGTCTGTTTCTAGATTAGTAATGACGTTTCAAATGGCGTTCTTTAATTTCGTATGCACCGGTTGATTGCAGAATGCTGTTGATTTTTTGTACCTGATCGTTGGACAATTTCTTGTCTTTGTTGAACACAATACAAAACGCATCGTCTGTAATACGGTCATCTAACTTTTCACGATTACGGCCCGGATACAATCCGCAGCGCAACAAAAAAGTCAATGTCATGCCAACACCAGCGCACAATACAGTGAACTCGAAAGTGATGGGGATAAATGCAGGAAAAGAGAAGAATGGTTTACCGCCATAAATCATAGGCCAGTTGCTGGTAAACACCCAACTCATAAAACTCAATGCACAAGTAGTGCCCGTAATACCATAAACGAAACCGGCAATGTGTAAGCGAGACTCTTTAAGTCCCATAGCGTGATCTAATCCATGAACCGGGAATGGTGTTAATACATCGTAAATCTTGATACCTTCAGCACGAATTTTTTTAACGGCATCTATGAGTACCTCTTCGTCTTTAAACAAACCAATGATATAATTATTAGCCATGATGAATGTTAGGGTTTAGTAGGTTGAAATGATCCGTGTGAAGACGTATGAATGTCCGCATGCTGATGCGATGCAGCATATGCTTTCTTCTGTGCCTCGCCACTTACTTTTAAGATAGCTTTTACTTCGGCCATCGCTATGACAGGAAGAGTTTTTGCAAAAAGTAAGAAAGCTGTAAAGAACAATCCAATGGTTCCAACATAGATGCTGATCTCAACCCATGTAGGAGAATACATTGCCCATGAAGAAGGGATGTAGTCGCGGTGAATTGAAGTAACGATAATCACAAAACGTTCGAACCACATACCAATGTTAATGACAATAGACATGAAAAATGTGAACGTTACACTGCGGCGCAATTTCGGGAACCAGAACAACTGAGGTGAGATAACATTGCAAGTCATCATTCCCCAATAAGACCACCAGTATGGACCAAGTGCGCGGTTCATAAATGCATACTGCTCATACATATTATCAGAATACCAAGCTGTAAACAACTCAGTTAAATAAGCACAACCCACAATAGATCCGGTAAGTACAATGATTTTATTCATGGACTCAATGTGACCAATGGTAATGTACTCCTGAAGGTTTAATACTTTTCTGGTGATAATCATCAACGTTAACACCATCGCAAATCCTGAGAAGATGGCACCAGCAACGAAGTAAGGAGGGAAGATAGTTGTATGCCAGCCAGGAATAACTGATGTAGCGAAGTCGAAAGATACAATCGTGTGCACTGACAATACCAGAGGGGTTGACAAACCGGCAAGAACTAATGACAATGCTTCGTGACGTTGCCAGTGTTTAGCAGAACCTGTCCATCCAAAACTCATTATGCTGTATACCATTTTTGCAATTTTTGATTTTGCACGGTCACGAACAGATGCTACGTCAGGAATTAAACCTGAATACCAGAATAATAATGAAATGGTAAAGTAAGTCGAGATTGCAAAAACGTCCCATAGTAGAGGGGAGTTGAAGTTTACCCAAAGTGGTCCGCGAGAGTTAGGATAAGGTAAGGTGAAGAACATAAGCCACACACGACCCATGTGGAAGATAGGAAACAAGCCTGCGCATATTACCGCAAAGATGGTCATCGCTTCTGCGGCACGGTTTACAGCCGTACGCCATTTTTGACGGAACAGTAATAAGATGGCCGATATCAGCGTGCCTGCGTGTCCTATACCGATCCACCAAACGAAGTTGGTAATATCCCAACCCCATCCTACTGTTTTGTTTAATCCCCAAACACCGATACCAAACCAAACGGTCCAGCCGAGAGAGAATAAACCCCAGCACATCAGAATGGCTGATAGAGTTATTGAAATAAGCCACGAGCGCGAAGGTTTAGCTTCTATTGGCCTACAGATATCTTCAGTAATCTGATGATAGTCTTTGGTACCTTCAATGAGCGGAGCGCGTATGATTGATTCTGCTTTCATAAAGCGTTTGTGATGATCTTAAGCGTTTGAGTTTTTTTCTTCTATGTTACGTATTTTAACCATATAGCCAACCGAAGGAGCTGTATCTATTTCTGCAAGAACGTGATATGTGCGTTCATCGGCTTTAAGTTTGCTAACAGTACTTGTTGAGTCTTTAATGTTTCCAAAAACAATTGCATCAGCTGGGCAGGAAGACTGACATGCTGTTTTAACTTCATCGCCACCAACTTTACGGTTTTCTTTTTTAGCCTGAAGTTTAACATCCTGAACACGCTGAACACAGAAACTGCATTTCTCCATTACACCACGTGAACGAACCGTTACATCAGGATTTAGAACCATACGAGTGATGTTATCGAGCATTCCAATGCGTTGATTTTCAGTAGCTGTGTTGTATGGGAATGAATCGGCTTCAGTGTAATCCAACCAATTAAAGCGACGAACTTTATATGGGCAGTTATTTGCACAATAACGGGTTCCGATACAGCGGTTATAAGCCATCTGGTTAATTCCTTCTGTGCTGTGATTAGTAGCAGCTACAGGACAAACGTTTTCGCAAGGTGCGTTTTCGCAATGCTGACAAAGCATCGGCTGAAAAGCGACGTTAACGTTTTCGTAGTCAGTAACAAATGCGGAACTAAACTGATGATCGTATTCTTTTTCTTTGGTTACCCTGTCTTCAAGCAATGCTGAGTTAGGGTTTACAAAAGAATAGTAACGGTCTATACGCATCCAATGCATTTCATGAGCGCGAGCCACTTCTACTTTACCAACAACAGGCACATTATTCTCCGCTGTACAGGCAACACCACAAGCACCACAACCTATACAACTGTTGAGGTCTATGCTCATATACCATTTTAACGGGCTATACTCATGTTCAGGATAGAGTGATGCTTCAGAATACTCGGGTTCTTTAACCTTATCCTCATTTGCTGAGGCAGAATTTTTCTTGTATTCATACAAGGCTGTTTCACGAATTACCGGACGACCTTCTATTGAATGATGTGTTTGAGTTAATGCTAATGGGTATGAACCACCCGCAACACTCACCTCAACAGCTAGACCATCGTATGAAAAGTTCTGACCGTCGAAGTTCACAAAAGGATAAGCATTCTGCCCTACTCCATCGCCGGCGCGGCCTGACGCTGTTCTTCCATATCCTAATGCAACTGCAAAGGAGCCATTAGACTGACCGGGTTGACGTAACGCTGGTAATGTGATTTCAATATTTCCTGATTTAACTTTAAGTAAATCGCCATCAGCAATATTATTGTCAATCGCATATTGAACAGGAATACAAATGTAATTGTCCCATGTAGCTTTTGTAATTGGATCGGGCATTTCCTGCAGCCATGGACTGTTGGCATATTTACCATTTCCAATTCCTACAGTTTCATACAACACCAATTCACTTTCTGAGGACTTAGTATTAGCCAACATATTCGCTGCTGTAACCACATCTCCGATAAAAGCTGGTGCGACACCAGTAACTGCAGTATCACATACACCGTAGCGCACTGAATTTTCCCAAAACTCGTCGAACGAAGTAAACTTGCTTTGCTTGTTAAATATGTTGCTGCTCCAGAAGCTTTGTATTAATGCATCGAATGAAGCAGAGCTTCCACTCCATTTCAATAAACTGTCTTGACCCTGACGAGTATTAAACAAAGGAGCTATAGTAGGCTGTGTTAGACTATAAGACCCAGACTTAGGCTCTGCATCATTCCAACTCTCGAGGTAGTGATTATCCGGGCAAGTATACTGAGCTAATGAAGCCGTTTCATCGGCACGATCACTGATAGCTATACTAAGCTGTGCCTTCTTAAGCGCTTCAGCAAATGCTGCACCGTTAGGCAAGGAGTAAACAGGATTAGAGTTATAAATGATTATAGCTGCAACTGTATTATTATTTAATTCACCAATCAAATCGTTTACTGCTTTGTCATTTGCTTGACCTGCTAATGAATAGTTATTCAAATCTATTGTTGTACCATAGTTACCTAACAAATTATTAATGGCGTTGGTAAGTACCTGACAGCTTAAATCATTAATTCCACAAACAACCAGTGAAGCACCTTTAGCTGCTAACAGGTCTTTTGTCATAGCATTTAAGGCCTCTTCTGCTTTTGCAGGAGCTGAAACATTACCGGCTGTTGTGCCACCGGTAGATGATGCTATTTTATTATATAGTGCAGCTAATGTGCGGCGCACATCAGATGGTTTTACAGGAACACGAATATCGGCATTGGAGCCTGTTAATGATAAACGACTCTCCACATGGTAGTGGCGCGACATAGTTTGCTTTTCTTTAGAAACCTTACGGTTAGTAACATACTGTTTCGTATACTCAACAGGTGAAATCCAGGTTCCGAGGAAATCGCAGGCAAAGCCAACAATTACGTTAGCCTTGTCGAAATTGTAGCCTGGTATTACTCGCTTGCCAAAACTCTTTTCATTAGCGTCAGCAATAGCTGAATATGAAGTAGGCTCGTAAACAACATGTTTAGTTGTTGGATATTCCGTTGTAAAATTATTAATGACCTGAAGTGTTGAAGGGCTTAATATAGTATTTGACAGAATTCTGATTTGTCCGTTCGCAGCTTTAATAGATTTTAATTTTTCAGTTATTTCAGAATCAATCTGAGACCATTCGGCCGCTTCGGTTCCTTTTTTGGGACCACGCTGACGACGACTATCGTACAAAGCCAATACTGATGCTTGCGCACGAGCACTTGTACCTCCTTTGGTAACAGTAGAGTTGGAATTGCCTTCGATTTTTATCGGACGACCATCCCGAACTTTCACCAATACACTGCAATAATCACTACCATCGGCAAATGTTGAAGCATAGTAGTTGGCTAGTCCCGGAACAATTTCTTCAGGTTTTATGGCATACGGTATAGCCTTCTTAACCGGTATGCGGCAAGAAGCTGCAACGGTAGCAGCAGTAACGCTAAAACCCATCAATTTTAAGAAGTCACGGCGACCGGATGATTTCTTAGTGATTGTATCAGCAATAATTTCTTCAACAGGAACTTCATCGGCAAATTCTTTATCGCGAAGTTCAACGAAGGAGGCCTCTTCGTGTAGTTCTTCAAGGCCTTTCCAATATTTATTAGTATCCATTAAACAGAGTTCTTTTTAGGATAAACTTTTTAGTAGTGACATTTTTGACATTCGGTACCGCCAACCATTCCTTCAGTAACCGCTTTAATCTTACCGCTCTTTACATCTTCATGCAGTTTTTCAAACTGTGAATAATAGTTGTTCGAAGCAAACTGTACTTCGGTTTCGCGATGACAATTAATACACCAACCCATTGAGAGGCTACTGAATTGTGCAACCTTCTCCATAGTTTCAATAGGACCATGGCATGTCTGGCATTCTATATTACCGGCTTTCACGTGCTGAGAGTGATTGAAATAAACATGATCTGGCAGGTTATGAATTTTAACCCATTTTATTGGAGTGTTATTATTGTATGCATCAAGAATTTTAGCAATCTCTGCAGTTCCTTCCGGACTACGACCTTCCTGAACCGCTTTGTGACAATTCATACAAACATTCACGGATGGAATGCTTGCTGCTTTACTCTTTTCGGCACTTGCGTGACAGTATAAACAGTTAATCTGATTGGTGCCGGCATGAATTTTATGTGAGAACTTAATAGGTTGTTCAGGAGCGTAACCTTTGGAACGACCTAGTTTCTGTGCTTTTTCAACCGTAGTATAACCAAGTAATGCTATTAAGATGAGAAGCATTACTGCAATTGAATTTTTCTGACGTAAAATCTGGAAGAAAGACTGAGGTTCGGTAACAGGTTCGTTATTTCGAATCTGAGTAAGTTTTCTTAAGTTGGCAATAATACGGCTTAAGAAAAAAGCAATGGCTAAGAATACAACAATGATAACATAAAGTAATGGTCTGTAATCCACAGGACCTGATTCGCCACTACCAGATGCTGCTGCGCCATTACCACCGGCACTTGCCTGAACCCCGCCACCTTCACTTTCTTGAACTATGTATGCTAAAATTGACTTAATGTCATCATCAGAAAGATTGGTGAAACTGGGCATTTCATTCTTTGCATATTTTTCCCACACAGCGATAGCGTCTTTATCTCCGCTTTTTCGCAATTCAGCATTGTTTCGAATCCATTTTAACAACCATTCTTCGCTTCTGCGTTTATGAACGTCTTTTAACTCCGGACCAACTAATTCGCCTTTAATCTTATGGCAAGAAGTACAGTACTGTTTATATATTTTTTGCCCGGATGCTGCTGATACTTCAGCTTTAGCATCAAGAAATTGAACTAAAAATATACTTAGGAAGAGAGGAAGGATGGCTCGATTGAAGCCTTTGATTGTCAAACGTTTACGTAGAGTTTTGAGCATTCGTACTCAATTTTGTGCGCACAAATATATAGGTGCACCTAACAATTTTCAATGTTTTGAATTGAATTTTCAACAATTTACACGTTATCCACAACATTAAGCAGCCCCACGTATTTATTAGTAAACGATTACATATTCACTTGTAACTATCGTTACATTCTCTAAGTCAATTAATTAGACTCACAAATTTTTACTAATAATCAAGTCAATATATTTTTTTGAATTGTCATGATTGTGTAAAATTTTTTTTAAAATTTAGAACTTGTCTAAATAACAATTGCAATAACGGCCTTTTATTATTTCTGTTAGTCTTGTTAAAATTTTCGACATCTATTATGATACTTAAACTTCGATTTACATTACTATCTTTTCTCATACTCTCTCAAGCATTTGCACAAAATAAAATGAACGAAGAACTTTTGTGGTCGTTGCAACGACTTAGTGCAGAAACACTGAGCGCTGATGGTAAAACTATATACTTTGGTCTTTCACTGCCTGATGTACCTAATGACCGCAGCGAGCGCAACATTTATACTATACAGTCAGACGGAACAAACCAAAAACAGATTACAACCTCAACCGGTAACGAGGGCAATGTAATCGCGCTGAAGAATGGTTCAATCCTTTATTCTTTCAAAGGGCAAATATGGTTAGCTAATGCAGATGGAACAAATGCTAAGACTATAAGCAGTGAGAGTAGCAGCTACGAAAACTTCAAGCTTAACACCTCGGAAACTAAGATACTGTTCTCGCGCGATGTTAAGGTTTTTAAAACAACTGCAGACCTCTATCCTGACTTACAAAAAAGTAAAGGCCGTGTTTTTGATGCGTTATTCTATCGCCACTGGGATCAATACGCTGATGAGTCTGTATCGCATGTTTTTATAGCAGACTTTTTAAATAATACTATTAGTAACGAAAAAGATATTATGGAGGGTGAAGCGTTCGATTGTCCTCAACAACCGATGGGAGGTAGCGAAGATTTTGTTTTTTCTCCTGATGGCAGCAAAGTCTATTACGTGAGTAAGAAGATTTCAGGAACATCTGATGCGCTGAGTACCAATTCAGATATCTATGAATTTGACTTATCAAGATCAAAAACAAGAAATGTGAGTGCCGGAATGAAAGGTTATGATACACATCCTTTAGTGAGTCCGGATGGTAAATGGATGTGCTGGTTGAGTATGGCTCGCGACGGATATGAATCGGACAAAAACGATATCATCCTATATAATCTCAGTAACCAATCGCAACTGAATTTGACCCGTGATTGGGACAATACGGTTCAGGAATTTATTTTCAGCAACGACAGCAAGAAAATTTATTTCAGTGCTTATACCGGAGGCAGCAAACATTTGCACGAACTCACATTGCCCGGTGAAAAAACATTCACCACAAAAAGCATCAACATCAAGCAGTTAACGCAAGGCGATTTTGATGTAGCAGACATCGTTGGTCAATCCGGTACAATGATATTATTCAGCAGAACGGATATGAATCATGCTCCTGACCTATTCAAATATGATTTTGTTAAAGGAACAACATTGCAACTCACACAGGTGAACAAAGACATCTACGACAAAGTAAGTATGTGTCGCATAGAAAAGCGAATGATAAAAACGAGTGACAAAATGCAAATGCTTACATGGATTGTATATCCCCCCGATTTTGACCCGAATAAAAAGTATCCGGCTTTGTTATATTGTCAAGGTGGTCCACAAAGTGCCGTATCTCAGTTTTACAGTTACCGTTGGAATTTTCAGCTGATGGCTTCTAAAGGCTATATAGTCATTGCACCCAACCGCCGGGGATTGCCGGGTTTCGGTTCTTCTTGGAACGAGCAAATCAGCGGCGACTGGGGTGGTCAGGCTATGCTGGATTATCTGGCTGCTGTGGATTCTATGAAACAACTTTCGTTTATTGATTCAAAACGAATAGGTGCTGTAGGAGCAAGTTATGGCGGATACTCTGTTTATATGCTTGCCGGTATTCACGACAATCGTTTTAAAACATTTATCTCTCACTGCGGTTTATTCGATTTGCGCTCGTGGTATGGCAGTACGGAAGAAATGTGGTTTGCCAACTGGGATATTGGTGGACCATATTGGGACAATCGTTATAAAGAACTCTATCAAATACATGACCCCATTAACTATGCGGCCAACTGGAATACTCCCATACTTGTTATTCACGGCGGGTTGGATTATCGAGTTCCTGAAACTCAGGGAATGGAAGCATTTCAGTTAGCACAGTTGAAAGGTATAAAAAGCCGTTTTGTGTATTTCCCTGATGAAGGCCATTGGATTATGAAACCGCAAAATGGTATTCTCTGGCAACGTGAATTCTATCGTTGGCTCGAGGAGACTTTATAGGTTTATTCTGCGAAACAACTTCATCATAACCTTATTATCAGATTACGAAATGTTTATATACAATAACATATCAATCAGCAATAAAAGTTTATTTATGAAAAAACTAACAATACTATTTGCACTCGCTATCATTTTGTTTTATGCTTCCTGCACTTCTCATCATGAAAATAAATTCCCCGAACAACCATTAGTGCCCGGCTTACTGATGCCTGTTACTCTTAATCCTGACACTACTACCCTGTTCATGAATGACTTTTTTGTGAATGAACAATGGCTGGATTCTTTTCAAGCTACTGCTGCCTTGAAGTGTACATTAAGCAGCGATAAGAAAAAGATGTTGGTTACGGTGCAATCAGAATTGGCGCACCAATCCAACTTGCGTTTCTACGCACAAGGGTTTGCTTATGATGTTTTGTTGAAGCGATCGCCTAAAGTGGATGTGATTATAACTTACCAAACTCAAAAAGGAGAAAAAGAACCTCTTCAGGTGCAACTCGCGTCGGAGATTAACGGATGGACACCGGCCAGTACAAATTTTGTGAAAGATGAAAATAACCTTTGGACATGTAAACTCAGATTAAATCCCGGTAGTTATCAGTATCAGATTGTTGTAGATGGAAAATGGATGCTTGACCCTGCCAACGAATCAAAAGCAGATAATAATGTGGGTGGTGTTAATTCATTGCTTGCTGTAGGAAATATGAACCGTGAAAAGTATCCTCAACTCATCACTGATAGTTTTAATCCGCACAACATCAATTTAACGACTGTAAACAGCCCTGATTCTTTTTTTGCGTACTGGCAGAATTACAGAGTGAAAACTGTTTATCAGCAGAAGAATAATAAACTGAGTATTGATATACCTGAAGCTGCCAGGAAGATGCAGCAGTCCTGGATAAGGGTGTATGCCTGCAACTCTAAAGGCGAAGCCAATGATATTCTTGTTCCACTTCATCTGGGCAAGGTGGTTACTGATGCACAGGAATTGAGTTTGGATGATAAGTACAAAACCATTATGTATTTCCTCATGGTTGATCGTTTTAAAGATGGCGACTCATCTATCAACAAGCCACTAAACGATAAACGAGTGAGCATTAAAGCCGATTATCAGGGTGGTGACCTTGCAGGAATAACACAAAAAATTAAAGACGGTTACTTCTCGAAACTTGGAATCAACTGCATCTGGGTTTCTCCCATTACTCAAAATCCATATGCCGCTTATCAGGAATATCCTGCACCTCACAGGTGGTTCAGTGGATACCATGGTTACTGGCCTATAACATTCACCACAGTAGACACTCGTTTTGGCAATGCTGCTGCGCTGGATACATTAGTCTCACTGGCACATCGAAAAAACATTAAAGTGATTCTCGACTTTGTATCAAACCACGTGCACGAAGAAAATCCTTTATATAAAAACCATCCCGAATATTTTGTGTCTGTTGACTTGCCCGATGGAAGAAAGAACATTCGTATCTGGGATGAGCACCGCCTGACTACCTGGTTCGATACGTTTATGCCCGATATTGATTACAGCAAACCCGAGGTGGTTAATCTGATGGTGGACAGCAGCGTTTACTGGATAAAACGATTCAAGTTAGACGGCTTCCGCCACGATGCCACCAAACATGTTCCTGAAGCATTCTGGAGAGCGCTGACCAAAAAACTTAAACAAGATATTATTATTCCCGAGCAGCGCGATTTGCTGCAGATTGGTGAAACGTTTGGAAGTCGCGAGCTTATTGCATCGTATGTTTCAAGTGGTATGCAGGATGCGCAGTTCGATTTCAATCTATATTTCGATGCGCGCAGCGTGCTGGCGCAAGACAATACTTCGTTCCACATTTTGAAAAGTTCTATGCTGAGTACGTTCAACTACTATGGATGGCATTCGCTGATGGGCAACATTACGGGCAATCACGACATTACACGCTTCATTTCTTTAGCAAGCGGCGCTATGACTTTTCAGGAGAACGATCGTGAAGCGGGATGGAACAGAGAGATAAAAGTAGAATCGCCGGTAGGTTATTACCGGCTGATGCAGTTGCAGGCATTTAACATGACCATTCCCGGCATACCGGTAATTTATGCGGGTGACGAAATCGGCGACCCAGGTGCCAACGACCCAGACAACCGCAGGATGATGCGCTTCGATAATTTATTGCAGGAGGAGATGAATGTAAAATCGGTTGTGGAGCGATTGAGCAAACTGCGCGCAATGTCTATGCCTTTGCTTTATGGCGATATAGATATAGTGGTCTGCACGGAAAGCTACCTGGCTTATGTGCGCCATTACTTTAATGAAGATGTGCTGGTGGTGTTTAATAAATCGAGGCAGGGAGCAAAAATCTCCTTTACCCTACCCGATTATGTGAAGCTTAAAAACCATAAGACTGTGCTGGGACATCAGATAGAAATGAAAGGCAAAGAGGTAACGCTGGAAATGACGGCAGTAAGTTTTGAAGTGGTTTATTGATAGCGTATAAGGTGTGTGGTGCAGAGAGGTGGTTTGGGAGCGTATTTTGAGTTAGCTTATATAAGTAGAATAGGACTCGTGTAAAGCGGATGCGAGGCAGAGAAGTGTGTTTGGGAGGCGGAGAAGAGCGGAAGCGGGTATGGGTGTAAGCCGATTTGGGGATGGTGTAAACGGTTTGGGGTATGGGTGTAAATGAAAAAGGGATGGAGAGAAATGGATTATGGGCTGCGAAGTGTGGATTCGGGTATGGGTGTAAGCCGATTTGGGGATGGTGTAAATGAAAAAGGGACTGACGGAAGAGGAAAAGGGATTGGCGGAAATGAAAAAGGGACCGGCGGAAATGGAAAAGGGACCGGCGGAAATGGAAAAGGGATTGACGGAAATGGAAAAGGGATTGACGGAAATGGAAAAGGGATTGACGGAAATGGAAAATGGATTGACGGAAATGGAAAAGGGATTGACGGAAATTGACCCTTCCTAAAAAAACCTTACACATTTTAAGTGTTGTTACTAA
>CAZXFT010000011.1:0-107390 GCA_964640655.1 uncultured Bifidobacteriaceae bacterium
AAAGGGCTTTAGCCCAAACAAAAAGCTTAATTACCCGCCACTTTAGTGACGGGATTTAGCAACACAAATAAAGGGCTTTAGCCAAAACCCTCGCTTTCCTCAAACTTATATAAGCGAATAAACTCCTTATACTCATCATCAAAGGTTTTTTTAGCGTGATGTGACTCCTGCTTTTTAATATACCCGCGTACACGTTCCACCACCGACTCAGATACCGATAACGCAAAATATTGTCCCTGCCATTCAAACTTCTCTTTAGTGAGTTTATTCTTATTTATCCAATGCGAGGACTCTCCTTTAATCAGTTTCATAACATCTTCAATAGTTTGATTACTCCCTAACGAAACCAAGCAGTGACAGTGCTCTGCATATCCACCCACCTGATCGATGAAAATATTTTTCTTAATAGAATTTTCGATGATATGCTTCCAGACCTGTTGACGAATTTCAGGAGTGTTTAAAAATGGGAAACGATTTTTAGTCGTAAAAACAAAATGAATATAAACTTTTATATGAGGCACAAGAAAAATTTTATTGGACGTAAGGTAATGATATGTTTCGAGTATAAAAAAAAAGTAGGTATTGGGCTAAAGCCCGCTTTGAAGAGAAATTATTTCTACTGCCCGCTGAAGCCGGCAGTAATTAAACTTCATTATCTCTGATTTTCAGTGCCGGTTTAAGATTTTCCCTTCACTTCAGTGAAGAGATTCAGCACCACACACCTTCTGCTGCAACAGCAACACATCATCACCCCATTGCGCCACATAATTAAGCGCCACAGCCCGCTTCGTATCCTCACACGAAGCATCATATCGCTTCATCGCCTCATAGATCAATGCGCGGTTGCGATAAGCATAAGCATTATCTTGCTTCAAAGCAATAGAACGGTTCACCAATTCAAGTGCCCTTTCATAACTCCTTTGAAGGTATAAGGTATAAGCATAATTATTCAGCATAATAGCTTGCTGCGGAAACACATCCAGCCCTTGCTGCAGGTAATACGCTGCAGAGTCGGGCCTTTGCTCATTGTTGTATATAAAACCAAGATTGATGTACGCACCTTCATTATTCTTATTCAACTTAATAGCTTCATGAAAACTATGTTTAGCTTCTTCCATACGTCGCTCAGTAAGGTAGTACATCCCAAGATTATTATATGCAGAGTACCATGTGGGATTCTCCGCAATACTCCGCTTCCATAATGTTTCACTGTTTTGCCAGCTTGGCAGCAGCCGGTAAGTTATCACACTAACAAGCATGATATACACAATACCAATCCTGTGCATATACTTGATATTCAACTTCGGTAAAATGTTTAAGATCATAAAAGGCAGGGCACACCACATAACCGACGGCAAATATGTATAGCGGTCGGCACGCAAGGCATCTCCTACAGGTATCAGTTGCAGTACGGGTACTATAGCAATAACACCCGTAATAAAAACAAAAGACAAGACTTTGTTACCAATGCGTGATAAAAGAAAAATACCGCACATAATGGTTACAAACACAACGAGTATCATGGGCAACAATATTTCCCCTGCGTTATCAGGATACCGGTAATAAGTCTGCAGTTGTGCAGGAATCATATGTTGAAATAAATAAATACCAAGATTATACATCGCCAGCACGGGCTTCCACAGCCACGGTATGGCATTACTTGTTTTAATGGCCGATATATCAGCCTGAGCGACTATGGCCACATATCCCGCAATCAAAGAAACAACAAAGTAAGGCAGCAGCGGTATGTATGAAGACAGCTTGTTTTCCTTACTGTAATAGAAGATATACAACGCACCAATAAGCGGCAGTGAAACAGCAGTGGCTTTGCTGAGGCAGGCTGCAACAAAAAATAGATAGCTGAGCAATAAAGTCAGATAAGATGATTTCGTTATATATAGGATAAAAGTAATTAGAGATAAAAGATAAAATACAGTCATCAGTAAATCCTTTCGTCCCGAAATCCAGGCAACCGACTCCACGCGCATCGGGTGCATGGCAAAGAAGGCCGCCGACAATAAAGCAACCCAATGGGTAAGACTCAGATAACGCAGCAATACATAAACAAGTAAAGTATTAAATATATGCAACAAAAGATTAGTTCGGTGAAAAGGCTTTGGCAGCGGCGTCACCTGAAAGTCTAAACTATAGCTAAGCATGGTTAGCGGATGATAATTGCCCACATCATAACCCTTAAAAAATGAACCGACACTTCGCGCTGCACCCGGCTGAAAACGCTTATTCGCTAACACATATTGATCATCGTCCCAGTACACAAAATCAAAATTCAATACACTGCTGAACACAATAAAGACAAGTAATGCCAGTGCCGGTAGGCTCAGCCATTCCCTCTTACCCATACTCCATTCAAATATAGTTTCTTTCAACACCACAAATATGATAAAGCGGCATTAATAAATCAGTCCCCACTTTAGTGCCGTCGTTGCTCTATAGCATCAGTCCAAACTCAATACTGAATTACCCGCCACTTTAGTGGCGGGATTTAAAGCCAAAATATTAAATGGCTTTAGCCCAAAACACATAAACAAAAAAGCCCATCAACGCCACGCCGTCCCCCAAGCACTGGGCAGGCTGCGTAAGCCCCGCCAACGGCTGGGCCTGCCCCGCCAACGGCGGGGAATTTTCTTTTGGAGCTTTTCTTTGTTTCAAGACAAAGAAAAGCGGATATACAACTATAGCAACACCGCATCAACTAACGACCAGCAACACATAAACAAAAAAGCCCATCAACCCCTCGCCGTCCCCATAGCATTGGGCCGGCCGCCTAAGTGCCGGGGTGCTCAGGGTTCCACCCTACACCGTTTCCATCACCACCAACTTATTACCAATAACCCCCGTTTCAACATCATACTGCACTATTACAGGCGTATAGCCTTCTTTCGTGGCGCTCATTCTGTACACCCCGGCAGTTAGCTCCATCATCAATCTTCCGTCATCATCACTCGTAGCGCTTATCTCAGTACCGCCTTCCTTCTGAAAAACAGCTGCCACTCCTTCCAGCGGCACATTACTGCCCAGGGCTATAAATCGCACTCGCAATCCGCTCATCCCCGGTGGAGATACTACTTCCAGCACCCTCGAAAAAATAAACTTTGCCTGCTTCGCCTCCTCATTTCTGAACACATGCGAACCATCGGCAAACATTTCCATCAGCTCCCTGTAGATACCGTTATTGGCAATCACCTTCTCTTCAGTATCTTCCTTGGTTACCTGCCTGCTGTTCAAAAACAACTCCACGTTATCCCTTATGGTATCACGCATCGCCTCAAAATCAGCTATAAATGTTGCGGGCATATTATTACCCGCTTCTAATGCTGAACTGTTCTCCTGAATAAACTCAAGCCCGTTATTCAATAGGTGTATCACTTTCTCCCAGTTATAATTTGCTGCTGCTCTGTAGTCCTTTTGTCCTATGGCATCATAGTAAACCAACTGTGTCGCCTTATCAGGGTACGCCTTATTAATATATAACTTAATAGACTGCCATGCATCCAGTGCGTCACTCGCTCTGTTCACCAGGTTCAGGCGCAATAACTCATGCGTCGTATTGCGCTCTTGTTCGTCCGGCAGTCCCTCCGCTGCTGTAATAGCAGCCAATTTTGCCGTGATATAGGCGCCTGTATAGTAAGCTTTAAATGCACTCATCTCAGCCAGTTCGTCTGAACATGCATTCCATCCTAATCGGCACACCAGATACAACTCATCTTGCGTACACTCATATAGGTTATTCGTTGCCATAAATTTTTTACTTTTTTTTAAAGCGATTTATCAAACTAACAAATCACAGGTTCTTATACTACTGCTCCGCATACTTCTGTTTCACTTTTATCATACTTTATTTATACACATATTATCCACATCTGCTATGCTTTGAATCCTTGCAACACAATACTGATAACACTTCTGCGTTATGTCAAATTTTTTTAAATAAGTACAGGCCTTGTTCTACATATTTATTTTATTATGCCTATATAATGAACTTCTTTTCTAACAATCCTTCTTTACCATTCTGTGTTTATCCCCTTAATTTTATCTGTTTAATCTCTTAGCCATTGCATCATCGTCTCTTGGTCATGCATAATCACTTCTCGGCTCTGTGTAATCACTTCTCGGCTCTGCATAATCACTTCTCGGCTTTGCATAATCACTTCTCGGCTCTGCATAATCACTTCTCGGCTCTGCATAATCACTTCTCGGCTCTGCATAATCGTTTCTCGGCTTTGCATAATTGCCCTCCGTCATTCATTAAATGACTCTTACCTCTGGCAAATCTCCTTATGTAGGTGCAGTAATAGTCTTATTCCTAAAAACAGAGTTACTTAGCGGCACATATTCACCATGTCATCCAAGCCAAAAAACACTAATCCCACTCTTAATTATAAAACCTGGCACATCATCGTTTTGTTGCTGTTGCCTTTCTTGCTCTACGCACAGGCTTTCAACTTCAACTTCGTCTTTCACGACGATGATGTCATCATTCTGCAAAACAGCGAGGTGCTTAAAAACTTCGAATGGCGCAAGCTGCTCTTCAGCGATGCATGGCTGATGAACAAGAAAATAGAACTGTATCGTCCCTTACAAAATGTCACCTATGCCATAGACTATTTCTTCAGTGGCACAAGCCCTAAGGCCTACCACATTCACAATGTGCTGGTATTTGCCGCAGGCATCATCTTATTGTTTTTTGTATTACTTAAGTTGAACATACCTGCTGCGCATAGTTTCATACTCAGTGCCCTGTACAGCGCACATTATCTTTTTGCCAATACTGTATGCTGGATACCTGCTCGCGGCGATTTATATCTCTTCCTGTTTAGCATGATGCTGTTCTTAGTCTGGTTCAAAGCACTGGAAGAAAACAAACTTCAATTCTATTTACTTTCTGCACTGTTGTATTTCATGGCTTTGCTTGCCAAAGAAAGCGGCATTGTGTTGTTACCCATTTTACTATTGATAACCTGGCAACAAGGCAAACTGAATTTCAAAAATAGTTCGATGTATGTATTTGCCGGTGCAGCTGTGGCACTCAGTGGCATTTATTTTTATATGCGCTCACTTTCTATAGTAAACACACCAAATATTTTTACACTCGAAGGTTTGCTCTATAACATTCGCATCATACCCGAGCAAATAGGTAAATTTTTTATTCCGGCATTTTTTTCGGTAATGCCCGCCTTCACTCCTATGCTTACTGCCATAGGCAGTATTGTTCTCATAACTATTGTTGTAGTAGTAATACTGTATCGAAAACAGTTAAACATGAACATGATAGCCCTCGGTGCTGCATTGTTTCTGTTGCCAACTCTGCCTGCTGTGGTTTACAAGCCACAGTTCACCGGCTTTGCTTATGATTATTTAGATCATCGTTTGTTATTCCCTGCACTTGGCTTGCTCTTAATTGCATATTCGTTAATCTCCTCACTAATTAAAAAACAGGTATCCACTTCGTATCTGTATGTACTCACGTTAGTAATGGCTGCCTACACGCTTATTCAGGCAGGCAACTACAAAGACTTTAAAGCTTATTATACCAATGCTACCACTACCAATCCGCGCAGCGGTTTAGCCTGGATGAATTTCGGCACAATGATGACACGTGAAAACAACTACAACAAGGCATTTGAATATTTCTATAAAGCCAAAGAAGTAGTACCGGAAAATATGGAGCTGCGCTTGAAAATTGCAGACTCTCATTTATCATTAAAGCAGTGGAAGCAAATGATTAGGGAATGTAATGAAATCATAGACATAAATCCTAAAACATTAAAAGCATACTACAACATAGCCGATTACCACGCAGAATTTAAACAAGAAGACAGTATGCGTATATGGATGCAAAAGGCTTTTTTGCAGGACAGCAGTTCTGCAGATTACTATTACTACTATGCTTTCCTGTACAAGCATCTGGGAATTCCCGATTCTTCGATACATTACTTTGGTGAGTGTATTAAAAGAAATAAGGCCTATGCCCTGGCATATTTTCACAGAGGTATCTATTACGGTAATGCCGGAAAGTTTGAAGCAGCACGCGATGATTTTGAAAAATACATAGAACTTGCACCGTCCGACCCCAATGGATATTACTATTATGGACAGGGATTATGTATGACCGGAGATGTAGGTAAAGGATGTAACTATCTGAAAGAAGCGGATAAGCGCGGCGTGAAAGAAGCCGCGGCCAAGATCAATAGTTTCTGTCGCTGAGTTAAGCTGTTTTTTCGATGTGCAGCTTCGATACTTCCGAAGCTATCCACTCGTAAGTTTTTGCCATACCGTCGCGCAGAGGCTGAGAAACTTCCCATCCCATTTTTTCTCTATATAACTTGTTGTGCGAATTGCGACCACGCACACCCAAAGGGCCGGGTATGTTATTGATGCTTATTTTCTTTCCGGATAAGTCAATAGCCATCTGTGCCAGTCCGTTGATGGTTACCATTTCTTCTGAACCAATATTTACAGGGCCAAAGAATTTTTCCTGACGCATAAAACGAAGTATGGCTTCCACACACTCATCTATATATAAAAACGAACGTGTTTGTTTACCATCACCCCATACCTCAATGGAGCCGCCATCATTGGCCATAGCGGCTTTGCGGCACATAGCAGCAGGTGCTTTTTCCTTACCGCCTTGCCATGTTCCGTAAGGGCCGAAAATGTTATGGAAACGTGCCACACGCACGTCTAATTTATAATTGCGGTTGAAAGCCAGAAACAGTCTTTCACTGAATAGTTTTTCCCATCCATATTCCGAATCAGGATTGGCAGGATATGCCGATGACTCTTCGCAGTTAGGATTGTTGGCGTCCAACTGATTATGTTCAGGATACATACAAGCAGAAGAACTATAAAAAATTCTTTTTACATGTTTCCTGGAAGCTTCGTATGCAGAATTGAGGTTAATCATTGCACTGTTGTGCATCACATTAGCGTCGTTCTCTCCGGTAAAAATATATCCTGCACCACCCATATCGGCAGCCAGTTGATACACTTCATCAAAGGAATTGGCTGCATCTCCTTCGTTTGTTTGTCCGGGAGCCAGCATCACAGAGGCCACTTTCTGAGGGTCACGTAAATCTGCACAGATGTATTCATTACATATCTCTTCGTTCTTCCAGAATTCGTGCGAAGGTTTTATGTCCACTACACGCACCCAGAACCCTTCTTTCATCAAACGACGAGCTAAGTGCCCGCCTATAAATCCACCGCCACCCAGTACTAAAGCTTTCTTCATTTGTTTATTTATTACTATGCGAAATTATTTCTTTTTTATACAGTTGCAACTCTGTATGAGTTGAAATTTTATAAAAATCAACTATTCATCTCTTTATACGATGAGTTACACCACTGCTGATTGCAGCACAGGCACCCATTCCTTGAGTTTCTCGATAACAAAGTCCACTTCATCGCGGCTGTTGTTGTGATCGAAACTGAAGCGAACAGCCACTTTATCCTGAGGAAATCTTATGGCATCCAGGACGTGCGATCCTTTGTCGCTGCCGCTGCTGCAAGCCGATCCGCTGCTGGCGCAAATGCCGTTCATATCCAGATTGAAAAGTATCATCGACGTTATATCCGTAAGTGGAAAACCTACATTTAATACAGTATATAAACTGAACTCCGGATCTCCGTTAATAACGACACCTTCGAAAGTATTGAGGAGTTTCTGTTCGAAATAATTTTTTAAATCGTTGATATAAATGGCGCGGCTGTCTATGTGTTCATAGGCCAATTCCATAGCTCTAGCCAGGCCAATGATGCCATATAAATTTTCGGTACCGGCGCGCATATTGCGCTCCTGGGCACCACCAAAAATGAGCGGTGGAATGCTCATGTTATGATTGACATACAAGAACCCTACACCCTTAGGTCCATTGAATTTATGGGCCGCACCGCTGATAAAATGTACCGGTGTTTTTTTAACATCGAAGCGGAAATGTGCCATGGTCTGAACCGTGTCGCAGTGCATTATGGCATCGTGTTGCTGACAGATAGCAGCCACTTCGTCCATATCCATCATGGTTCCTATCTCGTTGTTGGCATGCATCAGTGTTACCATGCATCGCTCTTTGATGAGCGAGAGCAGATCACGAAGATGTTGTAAATCGAATCTTCCTTTTTCATCCACGCGAACAAAATGCAATTGCACATCGCCATTGTTTTTCAATTCTTCAACGGTGTGCAATACACAATGATGTTCTATGGGAGATGTGATGATGTGTTTGAGATTGTATGCTTTCACAGCAGAACGAATGGCTGTGTTGTTGGCCTCGGTACCGCCGCTGGTAAAAAATATTTCGGATGGTGACGCATTGATAAACGATGCAACCGTTTTGCGGGCTTTCTCTATGGCAGCGCGGGTTTCGCGACCCTTTGCATGTATGGCGGAAGGATTGCCGAATTTATCGGTCATATAGGGAAGCATAGCATCCAGCACTTGCTTATCGAGAGCAGTGGTGGCGGCATTGTCGAAGTAAACGTTCATTTTTTCTATTGGAATTGTTGCTGTGAATGTAGTAAAAATCAGTTTCCGTTTTTGAGCAGGCTGCCTATTTCGGCAATCATGTTTTTGGCTAATTTTTCTGCTGTGGACTCGTGTTGGCTTTCGGCATAGATGCGAATGATCGGCTCTGTATTACTTCTGCGCAGGTGTATCCAGTCGGTGTCGAATTCTATTTTGAGTCCGTCTTCAGTACTGTGCGGTTGTTTCTTGTATTTGTTTTGAATGTTCAGCAGCAGATCGTCGATATTCACATGAGGTGTGAGTTCTATTTTATTTTTTGAAATAAAATAATCGGGATACGAAGCGCGCAGCACAGAACATTTTTTATTGCTGTTGGCTAAATGAGTTAAGAACAAAGCAATGCCTGCCAATGCATCGCGGCCATAATGCAACTCGGGCAGAATAATTCCACCGTTGCCTTCACCGCCTATTACCGCTTTAACTTCTTTCATTTTTTTCACCACATTCACTTCGCCAACAGCAGCACCGTGATGTGTGCCACCATGTTTTTCGGTGATATCGCGCAGCGCACGTGTTGAAGACAAATTGGAAACTGTGTTTCCTTTCTTATGACCGAGTACAAAATCTGCTACGGCAACAAGTGTGTATTCTTCGCCAAACATGGTTCCATCTTCACAAACAAAACACAGACGATCAACATCCGGATCAACCACAATTCCCAAATCGGCTTTGTGCATTCTCACTTCATGTGCTATGTCTGATAGATTCTCGGGCAGTGGTTCGGGGTTGTGCGGAAATTTTCCGTTGGGTGTGCAGTATAGTTCTATCACTTCATCAACACCCAATGCACGCAACAACTGAGGCACAGCAATCCCGCCACTGGAGTTCACTGCATCCACTACCACTTTAAATTTCTTTTTCTGTATGGCCTGCACATCCACCAAACTCAACCCGAGAATAGAAAGGATGTGTTTTTGTATGTATGAATCATTCTCACTGTAACGACCTATGTGATCAATGGCTGCATAATCGTAGGTATCCTGTTCGGCAAGTTTCAGTACCTCCTTACCATCGGCATCGCTGATAAATTCTCCTTTGTCGTTAAGCAGTTTCAGTGCGTTCCACTGACCCGGATTATGACTGGCTGTGAGAATAATTCCTCCGGCAGCTTTTTCCCAAACCACAGCCATCTCCACAGTGGGTGTAGTACTTAATCCCAGATCAACAACATCGAAACCGCAACCGATTAAGGTTCCTGAAACGAGATTGGAAAGCATCTGTCCTGAGGTACGTGCATCGCGGCCTATAACTACCTTGCGCGAACCGGAACGTTTAGCTATTAGTGTGGCAAATGCCGAAGTATATTTTACGATATCGAGTGGTGTGAGTGCTTCACCGGGCTTACCGCCTATGGTGCCGCGTATTCCGGAAATTGATTTTATCAGAGTCAATTGCTGATAGGTTTATGGTTAAGGTTATTAAAAAATCGAGCGGCTAAGTTATCAATTTACCATCAGGCTGTGTTGCCGTATGTCAACTTACAGTCAAATCAAAATGCCTCTTATTTTTGAGCACCTTGCAAACAACACAACGCATCAACGAAAGCTGGTTCAGCGAATGGTTCAACAGTCCATACTACGATATGCTATACCGGCATCGTAACGATGAAGAAGCAGCGGCATTTATAGATAATCTGTTGCATCATTTACAACTTAAGCAGCAAGTTCTTTTAGCAGATATACCCTGCGGCAACGGTCGCCACGCTAAACATCTTTCTTCAATAGGTTATGAGGTATATGGATTTGATTTAAGTCCAAAGAATATTGAAGTAGCAATGACCTGTGCTTCCGATAGACTTCATTTCACCTTGCACGATATGCGGCTGCCGCTGGGCAGCAATCGCTTCGATGTAGTGTTTAATCTGTTTACCAGCCTGGGGTATTTCCGCGGCGATTATGTGGACCTACGCATTCTTAAGAACTTTTTTACGGTTTTAAAACCTCAGGGCACTTTGGTTATAGATTATTTCAATGCACAGCACGTTTTGAAAAATCTGGAGCAGGAGAAAAGAACAATGTGCGATGGAATTGAATTCTACATTCAAAAATTTTTCGACGGCAAGCGCATTATCAAAACCATACAGATAAATGACGCCGGTAAAATTTTTCATTTTGCAGAGCGCGTTAGAGCTTACTCTAAAAACGAATTGATACAACTAGTACAGTTAGCCGGTTTCACAGTTAAGGGAACCTTTGGCGATTACGAACTTCATACGTTCGACGAAAACTCTTCAACACGCTGCATCATCATAGCAGGCAAAGAAAAATAAATGACGGAGTGGCTCTTACATATTGACCGTAGCCTGCTGTACTTCATCAATCATTCTTGCAGTAATGAGTTATTTGATGTGGTGATGCCCTGGCTACGCGAAAAGAAAAACTGGATACCGGCATATATTCTCATTGGTGCATGGGTTATTTATAAATACAAATGGAAAAGTTGGTTTGTATTCCTCATCGTTATAGCCGGTATTGCTTTGTCTGATCAAATAGCGTCAGGATTATTTAAACCCTGGATACATAGGTTAAGACCGTGTACCGCACCGGGAGTTAGCGAACACCTTCGCATGTTGTTGCCTTGCGGCGGTGGTTATGGATTTTTTTCATCTCATGCTGCTAATCACAGCGCGCTTTCTTTCTTACTCATTTATTATATGAAACCACAAAGATGGCTTTCAGTAATTTTAATTTTATGGGCTGCGCTTGTTTGCTTCGCTCAGGTTTATGTGGGCTATCACTACCCTGCCGATGTGATATGTGGTGCCATGTGCGGTTTAACCGTTTCTTATCTGCTCACAGGCATCAGTGCCAATTATTTTCTGAAATTGCAGGCCTCATAATTAAGTATGGACTTCTGGATTTATCTGGTTTTGTTTGTTGCTCCGTTTATCGGCGGGCTATTAGCTTATTATTTCAAGCCCAAGGTGGAAGGCAAATACAAATTGTTGCTTTCATTTTCAGGAGCGTATTTGTTTTCGGTGGCGGTGTTGCATTTCTTTCCGGTCATCTTTTCTTCGAATCTCATTGAACATGCCGGTGTATATGTGCTGCTTGGTTTTTTTCTTCAATTGCTCTTAGAGCAACTCACCAAAGGGTTGGAGCACGGACATTTTCATGTACACTCGCATCATCATCCTTCATTTGTTTACACGGTAATGTTGGGCATCTGCATTCATTCTTTCTTTGATGGCATTCCTGTTTTCAGTGGCGAGCATCACGAGCACAATCATTCTATGCTCTCTGCTATGGCGCTTCATAAGTTGCCTGAAGGGTACGCGCTGGTAGTGTTACTTGGTTTACTGAACATAAAAACATCAACTTCATTCACCCTGCTGATTATCTATTCTCTTGTTGCTCCTGCCGGTGCTTTGGCGGCATCTTATTTCGACAATCAGAATCCTCAGATATTGATGATCATGTATGCTTTGGTTGGCGGGCTGATACTACACGTTTCTACCACCATACTTTTTGAATCAGAATCGGGGCAACACCGTTTCACTTATCGCAAGATAGCCGCCGTAGGCGGTGGTGCTTTGCTTGCTTTCATTACTTCACTTTAACAGTTACTACCTATGACCACACCTGAATTCATTATCGTTACACCACAATATGAAAAACATATTGCACTTATTCAACTTAACAGACCGAAAGAGCTGAATGCACTGAACCTGCAATTGATGGCCGAAGTGCGCGACGCCTTAAAGATGTTAGATAATGATGATAACGTGCGAGTGATTATCATTACCGGAAATGAAAAGGCCTTTGCCGCAGGAGCAGACATTAAACAAATGGCTGGTAAAACTGCCATTGATATGTTGAACATTGATCAGTTCAGCACCTGGGATCAAATCAAAAAAACGAAGAAGCCGCTGATTGCTGCGGTATCAGGCTTTGCACTGGGTGGTGGCTGCGAATTAATGATGCACTGCGACATCATTGTTGCATCGGAAACGGCTCGCTTAGGTCAGCCGGAAATTAAAATAGGCGTGATGCCGGGAGCAGGCGGCACACAACGTCTTACACGTGCTGTGGGCAAGGCAATGGCCATGGAAATGGTGTTAACCGGAAAATTTATTACCGCCGAAGAGGCCTTGCGTGCAGGCTTAATCAATAAAGTGGTGCCTGTGGAATTTTATCTGAAAGAAGCGGTGAACTACGCACAACAAATCGCCGCACTATCTCCTGTTGCAGTGAAACTGGCCAAGGAGTCTGTTCTCAATTCATTTAACTCTTCATTAGACGAAGGACTTCAGTTTGAGCGCAAGAATTTTTATCTCTGCTTTGCCTCGGAAGATCAGAAAGAAGGGATGAATGCTTTTGTGGAAAAGCGCACAGCGCAGTTTACGGGGAAGTAGAAATAAAAAACGGGAAGGATTTTAACCCTTCCCGTTACGAGCATTTTACAACCTAAAACCCTAATTTATGTAAAGCTCGTATGGTAAACGTGCCTGCACTCCGCTTATTGTGCTCAGCATTTTTAATTGCTGATAATATGGATACAATGCTCCCAATGAAGCCTTGATGCGTGCATCGTCGTTTTGCTCATCTTCTATAATTTGAAATATCTGTTCCAAACCATTGTCTTTGCTCTTTGGATATTCTACGACGCGGTATTTGTCAACGTTGGCAAGTTTAGCGGCAATATTCAATGCGGTATTCAAATCACCTAAGGTGTCAACAAGTCCATTGGCAAGACCCTGCTGACCAGTCCACACACGACCCTGAGCAATAGAATCTACCTGTGTCATTGTCAGGTTTCTGCCTTGCGAAACTCTGGTTCTGAATTTTAAATAGATGGAATCCACACCGCGTTGAATAATTAAGTTCTCGTCGTCGCGCACTGGACGTGTTAAAGTACCCAAGTCAGAATATTTACCGGTGCTCACACCATCGAAAGTGATACCCAGTTTATCGTTCATCAGTTTTTTGATGTTTGGTAAAATGCCAAATACACCAATTGAGCCGGTAAGTGTGTTGGGCATAGCCACAATTTTGGTTGCACCGCAGGAAATATAATAACCACCTGAAGCTGCCAAATCTCCCATGCTTACAATAACAGGTTTCTTTTCTTTAACCAACTGCACTTCGCGCCAGATAACATCTGAAGCCAACGCGCTACCACCGGGTGAGTTGACACGAAAAACGAGTGCGGAGATTTTATCGTCTTCACGGATTTTTTTCAACTGCTCTATCAAACGTGCAGAACCTATTTCATCACGTTCTCCTTTGCCATCCACAATAGTACCCTGAGCATAAAGCACTGCTATCTTTTTATCGTCGAGCGATTTCTTATCAGTATCAGGCAAACGGCGATATTTACTCAATGCCATGAGTTCGAGCTTGACTTTTTCTTCCAGTTTCAATTGCTCTCGTAAATATTTTGTAACCTGATCGGTATAATACAACTCATCAACCATTTTGTAGGTGATGGCATCAGAGGAAGATTGAACGAGCATATTATCAGAGATATTCTTTACCTCATCGAACGACATCTTGCGTGCATCTGCAATACGCTGCATCATATAATTATTCAGGTTGCCTATAAGATCAGATACCATTATGCGATTGGGTTCGCTCATCTTATCGTAGCGGAAGGGCTCAGTAGCAGATTTGAATTTACCGCAATAAAACACCTGCGGTTCCACACCAATTTTATCGAGCATGTTTTTATAAAACGTAATCTGAGCATTCAGACCACGCAATTCCATCAAACCTGTAGGGTTTAAGAAAATTTTATCGGCTGCGCTGGCTACATAATAACCTTTCTGTGAATACACTTCAGAATAAGCAATCACAAATTTCCCTGACTGACGAAAGTCGAGCAGTGCTTCTCGAATCTGGTCAGCAGTGGCATAACCACTCAAGAAAATTCCCGATTGAAGATAAATACCTTTTACGTTGGTATCGGTTTTAGCTTTCTTGATACTTTTTAAGATATCGTTCAAGCCGGGTTTAATGGAAGGTTCAAAACTGCCGAAGTTGAAATCCTCGAAAGGATTGTTGTTTGTTTTCTCGGTAATGTCGTAATCCAGATTGAGTGTTAATACCGTGTTGGGGTTGACTTTCACATCTCCTTTTTTAGAGGTAGTAGCTACTATGCCACCTATAATGGCAAACACAAGAAATATTAACAAAAAGCTGCCCAAGATAAAGCCCAGCATGGAGGCTAATAAGAATTTTAAGAATTGTACCATAACGAAAATGATTTTATGCAACAAAAGTATGTGGCACAATTGGCCAGTATAACCGGAATATGATGATTGCGGACAAAAAAGGATAAACGAAATCATATGATGTGAAGCAGTGCATATACATTTACCGCTGTGAATACGTCATTTTTGTTATTAGGCTCTAACATTGAGCCCCGCACAGGTTACCTGCGCAGAGCAATGGAGTTGCTTGCGCAGCAAGTGCATATTGTCAATAAATCCTCCGTGTATGAAACCGAAGCATGGCAAATGCCCGAAGGCACTAACGCTTTTCTGAACCTGGTACTGCATATAACCTATGAAATGAACGTTGAAAACTTGCTTGACTTGACTCAAACCATCGAGAGTGCATGTCAACGCACGGATAAAATGAAAAATGCATCTCGTACTTTAGACATCGACATACTTTTATTTAATGAGGACATACTTCAAAGCGAAAAAGTGATTATTCCGCATCCTCGTTTACACCTTCGACGGTTCACCTTGTTGCCACTTTGCGAAGTTGCAGGCGACATAAAACATCCTTTATTGAAATTAAGCTTCAAGGATTTATTAAATCAATGCACAGATATTTGTACTGTTAGCAAGTATGCAGCCGCGATATAAATACATTACCATAGAAGGAAACATTGGAGCCGGGAAAACCTCTCTGGCCAATATGCTGGCTAAGGAATTTGATGCACAACTGGTGTTGGAGCAATTTGCCGACAATCCATTTCTGCCAATGTTTTACGAAGCTCCGCAGCGTTATGGCTTTCCGCTGGAATTATTTTTTATGGCTGAGCGCTTTCAACAACTAAAAGAAACAACAGGCAATATCACTCTTTTTCAACCCAATGTGATTGCAGATTATTTATTCATCAAATCATTGTTGTTTGCCCGCATCAATCTGAGTGAAGAAGAATATAAATTATATCAACGCTTATTTCAATACATCTATACCACTCTTCCTGAACCTGAACTATTGGTTTATCTGCATTGCGAGGTGCCTCAACTAATAAAGAATATTGATAAACGCGGCAGACCCTACGAAAAAAATATCAGTGCCGAATATCTTCAGAGTATTCAGGATACTTATTTTAATTACTTTAAAACCAAGGAACAATCCCGCATATTAATAATTGATACTACATACGTTGATTTTGTAAACGATAAAAATGCATACAACAGATTACTGAAATTAATCAATTGCGAGTATGACTACGGCATGCATTATGTGAAGGAAATAATGGAAGCTCAAGAGCCATAGCTTAGTAAACCAAGCCGGTAAATCAGATTAGTTATACTGAAAAACAGTAAATTATTATTCAGGGTTATTAAGTTATTTTTGTTTAAATGTTATTCTATGAACTCTGACGAAAAAGATAATTCACGTCGGCAATTTTTACGAAATTCTGCAATTGCTACTTTGGCAGCAGGTATCATTCCGGTTATAGGTAAATCAGAATCATCACAGGGAAATGCTGCATCAGGCGATTGTAATCAAACAACACTCGATTATTATGGACAGGGACCGTTTTACACAGCCAATGCACCAACTATCAGCAACAACCAACTTGCCGGTGAAAATGAACCCGGCACACGACTGATTATAAGCGGTATTGTGCGTACCATAGATTGCACTATGGTAATACCCAATACACTTATTGATGTATGGCACGCCAATGATGCCGGTGCCTATGATAATACCGGCTATAATCTGAGAGGCATCACTTACTCTAATGCACAAGGTTTTTACATCTTTGAAACCATCCTTCCAGGTAAGTACCTGAATGGTGCAGCTTACCGTCCGCGGCATATACATTTCAAAATCACACCACCGGGATTCCCTGCATTGATTACACAACTGTACTTTGAGGGAGATACCGACATACCCGGCGATGCTGCAGCATCTGTTAATACCGGAACCTATGATGCCACCCACAGAATAATTCCGATTAATCTGAATGCCGACAACAAATATGAAGGCACATGGGATATTGTTTTGAATGGTTCAGGTGTAAGTGGAATAGCTGATTTACATCTTGATAAAGGTGTTATATACTCTGCATCTCCTAATCCGTTTACAGATGATGTTGAAATTCAGTACGGTATTTATCAACCTGCAAAAGTTGCATTACTAATCTTTGATATTCGTGGTGCAATGGTTGCTACACTAGATGAACAATTTCTGCAGCCACAAAAATATCGTGCTGTATGGCGACCTGACAACGAACTGCCTTCCGGGATTTATTTTATTGCACTTCGTATTAATGACCTTCAGGTACATTACCTAAAAGTTGTCAAGGCCTGAAACAAATTACAAGCATTACTTCATCAGCATATGAATTACATGCGCGAGAGTAGTTTTATCCTGTTCTCCGCTCTGCATATCTTTTAATGTTACGGTGTTCTCCTTTCGTTCGCTCTCGCCAATGATGAGTACGTAAGGAATTTTTTTATCATCGGCATATTTAAACTGCTTAGCCAGCTTAACCGATTGCGGATACATCTCTGCTGAAATATTGTTTTGACGCAATTGTTGTAATGCCTGCCACGCAGCTGTTTCATCTTCAGAACCAAAATTTACCAACAGCACTTTTGTACTGTTCAGGGCTGAGTCTGGAAACTTGCCTGCTTCGAGCAGCACATCATAAATGCGGTCAGCACCAAAAGAAATACCCACACCACTCAACCCTTTAACACCAAAGATGCCGGTAAGATCGTCATATCGGCCACCGCCACCAATGCTTGATTGCAGCGTGCCTTCGGAAGCCGTTACTTCGTAAATAGTACCTGTATAGTAACTCAGTCCGCGAGCCAGGGTGAAATCAACTTGCAAGTTGTTGTTCAAAGGCAGTGATATACTCAGTTTATCCAAAACCTCAATTAACTCATCACAACCTTTTTCGCCATCAGCAATACCACTGAGTATTTCGCGTGCCTGCAACACTTTACTTCTGTTGTCTCCCTTTAGTGAGAAGAAACGCTCCATAGCATGAATCTGACTTTCATTGAAACCATTTTGAATCAATTCCTGCCGCACACCTTGTAAACCTAACTTATCCATCTTATCAATAGCCATGGTCATAGCTGTGATGTTCTCCTTTGCGTTGATTAATTGTGCCAATCCATTAAGTACTTTCCGGTTATTCATCTTGATCATCACCTGAAGATTGAAGCGATGAAAAACCTGATCGTATATCTGTACAAATTCAGTTTCATTCCACAGCGAATCACTGCCGACCACATCCGCATCGCACTGATAGAACTCACGGTAGCGTCCTTTCTGTGGTCTGTCGGCACGAAACACCGGTTGAATCTGATATCGCTTAAAAGGTAATACGATATCGTTACGGTGCATCACAACAAAGCGTGCAAAAGGAACGGTTAAATCGTAGCGCAGACCCTTATCGGCAAGTAAAGATGAAAGCTCCTTAGATTCTAGATGCTCCAGGTTTTTTCCGGGGAAATTCTTCTTCACTTCATCCAGAAAATCTCCTGAGTTGAGAATACGAAACAGTAATTTATCTCCTTCATCGCCATATTTTCCTGTTAATGTGCTGAGGTTTTCCATTACAGGTGTCTCTATAGGTTGATAACCATACAACTCAAACACTGAACGAATATTATTGAAAATATAATTGCGGCGTGCTACTTCTTGAGGGGTAAAATCTCTGGTGCCTTTGGGTAATGATGGATGAGTCATGCTGCAGTATCTAGTTTTTTTCTTTTAGCAAATGCTGCTACTACTACTGAAATAAAAAGTCCATAAATCATTACAGTTATACCCATTACCATTTGTGTCATTGGTTTATAATAAACGCGTGCATTTTCCAATGCTCGTGCAATTTCTTCTTCACTGTATTTCATCTCGCGCATAAATGTCTCCGTTCTTGCAACCATTCTCTCAGCCCTTGCAGGATCAATCATAGCTGCATATACATACAGAAATCCTCCAACCATTACCGCAGCAATAAGCGTTATATACATACTAACCATAAAGGCTTCACCCAGAGTGATAGATCCCTGATTGTATTGGTTTCGTTTTTCTACAACGGCCAGATATGAGCATGCACCAAGAGCTATTAAACCAACATAATCCAAAATGAGAGCAGTATTTTTTTCCTCTTCAAACGAAGTCATGGTAATGTACTTGACAATGATGAGCAAGGTGCCTGCAATCAAGCCATACTTGATATTAAAATTCAACGCATTCATAGCGGCACAAAAGTAAGCCAAGCGTCAGGCTTGTGCCGCAAAAATATTCAGGCAGATAGTTAATGCTGTACGAGGAGTTTCAACGAGCGCTGTTCACCACCCGCAACTATATGAACCACATACAGGCCATCCGGCAAGTCAGAAGTGCTGAACGTGAAGTTGTTTATCATTTCACTTACCCTGTACTTGGCAGCAATCTGTTTAACACAGCGACCGGTTACATCGCTTAGTGTAATGTCTATATCCTGGGAATTAAAGAATTGTAATAGCAATTGTGTCTGGTCCTTTGATGGATTAGGGAATAGCTGAACATCCCCGATAATATTATTATCTTCAACCGATACGAAAGCAACAGTACTATCCTGCACAATATTTTCATCACCATTAAGATAATATGTATATACAAAGTATATTAACATCATTTCATTGCCAGTTCCCTCACCCAATGTAACCAACTGCGGCGGATTGTTGGGCTGAAAAGGATTGTTCAATGTATTGTCATAGTATGCTTCTCCACGCAGTGAAGTACCATTCACCACTTTCTTCACTTTAGGAAAGAAGTACATCCCCTGCCAATGAAAATCCCATTTTGGAATATTAATCAGGCGTATAGTATCATTGGGTGCTCCCGGTGCAAATGCATACGATTTTATGGAACTGCCTATTAGATGCATATGTGGACCTATTGCAAGAACCGAAACATTCAGAGGAATAGTGTATTGAGAATAAAATGTTATTGTTGTGTCTGCTGGAATAATTAATGGCCCATTGGTTAATGATTGTATATGGTCTAATGGGGGTGAAATAAATATTGGTCTAACAAAGTTATTCGGCGTGAATTTGATGTTGATTTTAGTGCTGTCTTTTTGACCTTGCGAACCCGGTGCATAATGGATTTGCAAAACAAAATGTCCGTTGGCGTTAAGTTCTATGCCCATTCCCTGTGGATATAAATGAGGAGAAGAACCAGGTACCCATAACCCAATTAAACGGCTGTTACCGCAACCCGATCCACCAAAGCATGTATATCCCGGAAGTGGATCGTTCAAATCATTTTGAGCGCATTGTCCGGTGGTATCATAGAAAACCAAGACGTGGTGCACAATACTTCCATTACCCGGTATAATCTCAATGGCTTCGGCAAATTTCTTTTCCGGAAGCCCGCTGGGAATTGAAAAACAACGGTATTCATCCTGTGAACTCTGTACAGTATAAGTCGTTATCTTTTTGGTTAAATCAACCGATGATAATTCTGAATCGTCGTTAAAGACGGGTGGTGGTGGAGCCAAATCAGGATTACCTTGTGGTGCTCCGTTTGCATGCCACTGATCGATTAAATCAATTTCCTGCTGAGATAACACTCGTTGATGAGCGAACGAATTGTATGAAGGCGATGGCGGCCAGGGTGGCATACGGCGCTCGCTAACCGCATCGGCAATATAATAAGAAGCATTCGAAACTTCCTGATAGCTCATCAGTGCAAATGGTGCAATGCCGCCTGTATGATGGCATTTAGCGCATTTGTTATAAATAATGGGAGCTATATGCTCGCTCCAGTTTGGACTTTGAGCACGGGTAAAAAATACCGTGAATAAAAAAGAGCAGATTAGAATTATATTCCTCATAGTAGCAAATTAGAAATTTAAAATACATAAAGTTTAATCCGTTTCCTGAATTATTTTTTGAACTATGTGGTGACAACCTGTATAAATTAAATCAAATACTGGTTTAAAGCCCTCCTCATCTCCATACCAAGGGTCAGGCACTGACTGTTTCTTTCCCGGTACTATCTCATCCATAAACCATTTTATTTTATGCAAATCTTCCTGTCGTTTTACCAGTTGCATGACCTGGTAATGAACATCGTCGGCCATAGCATATATAATATCATATTCTGCAATGTCTTTTGATGTTATGCGTCTCGCTCGATGATATTGTAAATCCACTCCGTTCTTCAGTGCCGTTCGAATGGCTCGCTTATCCGCTGTTTCGCCAACATGATAACCATTAATACCGGCTGAATCCACTTCGATAAGGTGTGATTTTTTCATTTGTTTCAACAAATGAAGTGTAATAGCATCGGCCATAGGTGAGCGACAGATATTTCCCAGACAAACGAATAAAATTTTCATAGCTGCAAAAATGATGGATTCACGGTATTCTGTTAACTTACTAAAGCGGCAATTGACGTACTTTGTTCGCCAAAGAAAAATTATACTGTGAGTATTACCATTCGCGAATGTAAAAGCACATCAGACTTTAAAGCTTTTGCCAAGCTTCCTTATAGAATCTATAAAAACAATGCCTATTGGATTCCGCCTTTACTGAATGATGAGATAAAGTCTCTTTCTGCAAATACAAATCCGGCATTTACACAATGTGATGCATCGTTTTGGTTAGCTGAGCGCAATGGAAAAATTGTAGGCCGTATTGCTGCTATCATTAACAGAGAGTACAATAAAAAAACCGGTGAAGCAATGGGTCGTTTCTCGCGTTTTGAATGCGATGATGATTCTGAAGCTGCAAATCAACTATTTCAAACTGCAGAAAAATGGTTGAAATCGAAAGGAATGATTGGTGTGCACGGACCATTAGGATTTAACAATCTTGATGGACAGGGTTTGTTGGTTGAGGGTTTTGACCAATTACCCTCGATAGCATCAACCTATCATTTGCCTTATTATCAAAAGTTGATTGAAGTTAATGCTTATGAAAAAGAAAATGATTGGGTTGAGTTCCGCTTAACGATAGGTGAAGTGCCGGAAAAAGCATTGAAGTTAAACGAGAGCATTAAGCTACGATACAAGTTGAAGCTCATCACATTCAAAGAGACCAAAGAGTTAGCTCCATACGCTCCGAAAGTCTTCAGACTATTGAATGAGGCATTTGCTGAATTGCCATATGTGTCACCATTCTCGGAAGAGATGATTGCTTTTTATTCCGAGAAGTATTTCAAATTTCTGAATCCGCGTTTTGTGAAGTTGATAGAAGATGAGAACGGTAATTTGGTGGCGTTTATCGTATGTGTGCCATCGCTCAGCGAGGCCTTACAAAAAGCAGGAGGCAGTTTGTTTCCGTTTGGATGGTGGCATATTCTACAGGCTTTTAAAAAACCTGAGGTTGCAGATTTATTTCTGACCGGTATTGACCCCAAAATGCAGGGACAGGGTGTTCCGGCGGTATTGATTACTGAGTTGCAAAAAACCATGCTCGACAATGGTGTAAAATATGTGGAGACCACAGGCATTTTTGAAACCAATCATAAAGCCATCACTACATGGAAGAATTACGAGCACGTGCAGCACAAACGTCGTCGTTGTTATCGTAAAATGTTTTAAACCGTGTACGAGCGCGATACCATAGTGGCATTAAGCACGGCGCCGGGCACTGCAGCTATCGCAGTCATTCGATTATCCGGTGAACATGCCATTGACATTACCGATAAATTTTTTCAGGGTAAGAAGAAATTATCCGATTGCGATTCGCATACCGCTCACTTCGGTAAAATCATATTCGACAACAAGTTGATTGATGAAGTAGTAGCGACAGTATTCAAAGCTCCCCGTTCTTACACCAAAGAAAATATCGTTGAGATTTCCTGTCATGGCTCACCTTATATTGTACAACAAATATTACAGGTCTGCATGCAATGCGGAGCACGAGCAGCGAAAGCAGGTGAGTTTACCTTGCGAGCTTTTTTAAATGGTGCCCTGGATTTATCGCAGGCTGAAGCCGTTGCCGATTTAATTCACTCAGAAAGTGAAGCCTCCCATCAATTGGCAATGCAGCAAATGCGCGGCGGTTTTTCTAACGAAATAAAAAAGCTGCGCAATGAGTTAATTCACTTAGCCTCTTTGCTGGAACTGGAACTCGACTTTGCCGAAGAAGATGTGGAGTTTGCCAACCGCGATCAACTAAAGGAATTATTACTTCGCATACGCCGACACGTGGTTTCTTTGATGGATTCTTTTCAGTTGGGCAATGTGCTGAAACACGGCGTAACAACCGTGATTGCGGGCCGACCTAATGCCGGCAAATCTACATTGCTAAATGCCTTGCTGAACGAAGAGCGCGCCATAGTATCCGAAATACCGGGCACCACGCGTGACACCATAGAAGAAACATTAAATATCAACGGCATTTTGTTTCGTTTGGTAGATACTGCCGGCATACGAGAAGCGGTGGACGAAATTGAAAAAATAGGCGTGCAGAAGACGCTGAAGCAAATTGAGCAGAGCGCTTTGATGTTGTATGTATTTGATGTGAATGAATTGAACGAAGAAGAAGTTCTGAGCGATTTACTTAAGTTGAACAAAAGCGGCATCACCGCTATTTGTGTGGCTAACAAGTGCGAACAAAAGGATTATGAAATATTAAAAACCGATTATGAAAAAATTCCAGACATCCTGTTTATTTCGGCTAAAACCCATCAGCATCTGAACGACTTAAAACATGTATTGGTAGATAAAATTCTGCAAGGCCGCGCTTCGCTGCCTGATGTGGTAGTAAGTAATGCGCGTCATTACGATGCATTGTTGCGTACTCAGCAAGCCATTGATGATACCCTGAGCGGTATTGAACACCAACTATCGAAAGAGCTGATTGCGCTGGACTTACGACAAGCCCTGCAAGCCCTTGGTGAGATTGCCGGAATGGTCTATCACGACGAGTTGCTGGATTTCATCTTTTCGAAGTTTTGTATTGGAAAATAATTTGCTATAAATAAAGAATGCAAAGAATTGTGTTGCAATTTTTAAAATGGTGTCTTATAAGTAGCATCACATTCTATTTATTAATCATCTCTATAGCACAAGCCCAGCCCCCTTTCCATCGCGACCGCATAGCTATTGGTCTTGCACCGGTATTCTGGAGCGGCAACGCGGCTTGTAAATTATGTAAAGAAGCATCCCTTCAAAACGGCTATGGCGCTGAGTTAACCAGCGGTGTGCTGTTGGACAACCGATGGAGTATTCTCTTCAATAATATCATTTTACAACAAGGATTGCAGCAAGTTCCTTATCTACCTGATAAAAGTATTTACGATAAAGAACCTATAACGCGTTACATCTTTAATATGGATATACAACGCTATCATCCTCGCTTGCCATTGATGTTGGGAGCCGGATTGGGCGGATGGTTTTATTACAACGGCAATCGTTACAAACCGGAGCCGGGTGAGCCTTTTTACAATTGGCAACAAATTAACATTACGGCTAAAGGATTAAACACCAATATCAAAGCCGGCTATGTATTTCATCAGGGAGAATGGTTTTCGCAAATGCTGTTTCTCAATTTTCATTACACGTATATCACACAATGGCAGGCCCGCGAACTCCGTAGCATTGTGCCTTTCAAAGACCGTTACAACACTTGGCAACTGAATGCCGGCGTGAATGTGGAGTTTCATCGCATACCGTTTCCGCAACGGATACCAAAAATTTGAGTATCACGAATCAGCAAGCAAAGCATCATCCACCACGTTCGGTAAAGTTACCAACAGATTTTTGCTGCGTTTCATTTCGCGCTGTATGGCAAAGAGCGCTTCCTTGTTGCGTGCCCAGGCACGGCGTGCTATACCATTGTTTACATCCCAGAACAACATACTCTTTAATTTTCGCTCCGCATCTTTTGAACCATCAAGCACCAAACCGAACCCACCATTAATTACTTCACCCCAACCTACTCCACCGCCATTGTGCAGTGATATCCATGTAGCGCCGCGAAATGCATCACCTACAAAATTATGAACGGCCATATCGGCGGTAAAGCGTGAGCCGTCGTAGATGTTGGATGTTTCACGATACGGCGAGTCGGTACCCGATACATCATGATGATCACGACCCAGCACCACAGGCGCTTTGATCTTTTTTGCCTTGATGGCTTTGTTGAATGCTTCTGCAATTTTAATACGACCTTCTGAATCGGCATATAATATTCTTGCCTGAGAGCCTACCACCAGTTTATTCTGTTGTGCATGCTCAATCCATTGTATGTTATCGTTTAACTGTTGTTTGATTTCCCCTGGTACTTTCTTAAGAATACTCTTCATCACATTCAAAGCAAGTTTGTCTGTAAGTTTTAAATCTTCAGCATCGGCTGAAGTACATACCCAACGAAAAGGCCCGAAACCATAATCAAAACACATAGGACCCAGAATATCCTGCACATACGATGGATACCGGAACTCGCGATCAAGGCCTTTTACATCGGCACCGGCACGCGATGCTTCCAATAAAAAAGCATTACCGTAATCGAAAAAGTACATGCCACTTTTAGCAAGCTTGTTTACAGCCGCTGCATGACGGCGTAAAGTACCCTGCACCTCCTGCTTAAATTGATCTGGATGCTCTGCCATCATTTTATTGGCTTCATCATAACTCATACCCGCAGGATAATAACCTCCTGCCCAGGGATTATGCAATGATGTTTGGTCGGAGCCCAAGTCAACTGCAATTTTTCGTTCAGCCAATCGCTCCCACAGGTCAACAATATTTCCCTGATAAGCTATAGATACTGCTTCATTCTTTTTTCGTGCTTCTAATGCACGATCTATAGCCTCATCCAAATCGCTGTATACTTCATCTACCCAACCCTGCTCGTGTCTTTTGATAGTTGCCTTGGCATTAACTTCTGCAGTAATGCTTACCAATCCGGCAATCTTAGCTGCTTTGGGTTGTGCGCCACTCATACCACCAAGACCTGCAGTGACAAACAACATCCCTTTGTAATTCTCATTGCCCGATTTCATACGAGCAGCGTTCATCACAGTAATGGTAGTGCCATGCACAATGCCTTGCGGGCCTATATACATAAATGAACCCGCAGTCATTTGACCATACTGCGTTACTCCCAGAGCATTGAAACGCTCCCAGTCGTCGGGCTTACTGTAATTCGGTATCATCATGCCATTTGTAACTACAACACGTGGCGCATCATGATGCGACGGAAATAAACCCAGAGGATGACCACTGTATAAAACCAGCGTTTGTTCATCTGACATAGTAGCTAAATATTTCATGGTTAATAAATATTGAGCCCAGTTTTGAAATACAGCACCATTTCCACCATAAGTAATCAACTCGCGCGGATGTTGGGCCACAGCATCATCGAGGTTATTACTTAACATGTGCATAATGGCAGCTGCTTGTTTGCTTTTTGCAGGATAATCTTTTAGAGGTCTGGCATAAATTTTATAATCCGGTTGAAAGCGGTACATATAAATACGACCATAGTTGTTCAACTCATTAGAAAATTCATTTAAAAGTTCTTTATGAAATTTTACCGGGAAATAGCGCAGTGCATTTCGCAGCGCAAGTTGCTTTTCTTCTTTTGTTAAAATGTCTCTTCTCTTTGGTGCATGATTGATATCTGCATCATAAGGTTTTAGTGCAGGCAATTTCTTCGGAATACCTTGCAGAATTAGTTGACGGAACTTTTCTTTTGAAATATCGTGAGATGCTAATTTTTTCTTACTCATAGGTGTGATGCTCAACAGCTTTGCAAAGGTATTGTTTTGAAACTGTGCTGCACTTGATTTTGGAAAAATGAACTTTCATGAATCAAAAACTATTTTTGTTGCAATGATTCGATTGCTTACCGCTATCCTGTTTTTATTATCAGGATTCATCACAGTAGCACAAACAACAGGCTCGCTGCGCGGAAGGACCGTTGATGGTGTTAGTCAAAAACCTCTTGCATTTGCCACGGTTAATGTCTTACAAAGTGATTCGAGCATTGCCGGTGGATTTATCACACAGGATGATGGCTTGTTTCTGATTGAAAATCTGAGCGAAGGAACTTATAAGCTACGCATAACTTTTCTTGGATATGAGCCTGTATTTATGAGTGATGTAAAAATATCGGCTGGAGGAGTGCTGGAATTAAATGACCTTACATTGAACCCTCAGGGAATTACAAAAAAAGAAATCGTGATTACGGCTGAACGCAATGTGATAAGTTCAAATGCCGAGAAAAAGGTTTTTAATGTTGACCCCACTTTAAATCCCGGAGCCAGTGCTGCTGATGTGTTGCAACAAATTCCTTCTGTAACTACCGATCAGGATGGCAACATTAACCTACGCGGTGAAGGCAGTGTGATGATATTGATTGACGGAAAACCCTCAGCGCTGAGTGGTAGCGGCGGAAATTTGCTGCAACAAATCAATGCATCGAGTATTGACAAGATTGAAGTAATCACTAACCCGTCAGCAAAATTCGATGCGGATGGAGCCAATGGTATCATCAACATCATATTGAAAAAAAATGCAAAGCAAGGAAGTAACGCTTTGCTTAACACCGCCTTCAGTTCGTGGAATAAATCAGTGGCCGGTTTAAGCCTTAATCATCGAGGCAAAAGGGCAAACACCTTTTTGAATGCCAACTATCGATACTTTCCGGTATTTACCCGAGCGCTGGTGGAGCGCGACTATCAATTGGAGAGCAATCCTTTTCGCTATACACAGAAGGTGGATGGATACAGTTATCCCTGCAGCTATTCCGTACGCGCCGGAATAGATTATACAATCAATGACAAGAACAGCGTCAGTGGTAGCACGCTGTGGGGTTATAATCCGTCGGTGAATACCGAAACGTATAATTATTTATTGCGCGATACATCGTTACAATATCTGCAACAAGATATCTTATATAATCGTGTGAAGCAACCCGCTTACAATTTTGAGCACTCGTTAAACTATCGTCTGCAGCTTAAGAAACCTTCGCAGGTGTTGAGCGCAGCGGCCGCCTGGAGCCGAAACATTGATGAGCGCAACATTCAAGGCAAACGCTATCAGATAAACAGTGATGAACTTATTTTAGACAGTACCTTAATTCAATTGACTTCTTTATTCAAAAACAAAAACGATATAGCTGTAGCTCAGTTAGATTATGAGCAAGCAATCCTGAAAAACTGGAAACTCGAATGCGGATTGAAAGGAACCTTCCGATTTATTGACAACAGTTATTATGGCGAACGTTTTATGAATCAAGTAACTTACATCGACAGTAACAATAATAATATCCTATATAACGACCGGATTTATGCGGCCTATTCCATTCTATCGGGCAGCATACAAAAAATAAATATCAAAGCCGGATTGCGCGCCGAGCAATCGTTTCGGAGTTTCAAAGTAGTGAATCTAACCAACCCATTCAAAGACAACTATCTGAATTTGTTCCCGAGTATTTTCCTCAGCGGCAAGGTGAACAAAAGCATCACAGCATCGGCATCATATTCCAAGCGTATCAATCGTCCGTCGGTGCAAACCCTGAATCTGTTCCCTGATAACAATGACCCTAACAATCAAATCAGAGGGAATCCGTATATACAGCCGGAGATGATACACGCAGTGGAGGCCGGCGCGCAATGGAACGGTACCACATCAAGTTTCAACTTAACAGTATATGCGAGGCAGACCATTAACAAGATTCAACGCATACGCACTACCGAAGGATTGATTTCCACCATTCGATTCGTAAATCTGAACTCAGCTTTAAATAGTGGCGGCGAAGGGGTTTGGCGTAATGAATGGGCCAAATGGATAAACTCTACGTTAAGTGCTAATGCATACTCCATTCTCTTAAACAGCGGCAATCTAGTGAGTGCTGTTAATGATCATGGTTGGGCATGGACCGGTAAACTGTTGCTGATTGTTAAACCTCTTTCCGGTTTTGACATTCAGATTAACAGTAATTATAATTCACCGTTTATCACTCCACAAGGAAAGATAAAAGCTATTTATTATACCGACGTCAGCTTGAAAAAAGATGTGCTTCAAAAACGCGGCTCGCTGACACTAGGTCTCACCGATATTTTCGACACTAGGCAATTTGCCATTGATACCTTTTTTGAAAACATTACGCAAGATGTGATTCGCAAGCGCGAAAGCCGAATTTTAACTCTTGGCTTCAACTTTAAGTTCGGCAAAGGAGAAAACGCGCAGCGCCGTAAAAGCAATGTAGGTGAAGAGTTTGGCGGTGGAGGTGGAGGTGATTAATCTATTTTACAAATAATTGTGCACGCTCTTGACAAACAATAACGTAAGTGCCTTGCGATAATGAATGGATATCAAGCGAGGGATATACGGTGCCTTGTTGAATTAACTGTCCCGCTGCATTATATATCTGGTAGGATTTATAGTGATAGGATACATCAAGAGTTAAAGATTTATGATCTTTATAGGCAATCAGGTTCGATGTCGTTCTATTGTGTATCATTTCAACTGTTGTAGTACAACTCATCTGATTTAATTTTTTCCATATCTGATTATCGATGGTAACGGGCACCAAATCGTTGGAATAAGCGGCATTACCCATTCGTACAACCACCATGTTCTTTGATGGAACCACATGAATTTTCTGATCATTCTTACCTAAAGCCATAAACATATCATCAGGAGCATTAGGAATGACTTTACCGGGAAAAATCAATTGCGAATAAGGCAACATAAACGAAGGTTTTCCATTAAGCCATGTGAGATAACCATAAGACAAATTAAAATCCTGCGAAGAATTAATCATACTGTTGAAATAGGCTGGATCATTCAGTATGGTGTCATTGTTCCACATACCGTTATTCAACAGCAACAAACCGAAACGGGCCATGGATCGGGTATTGCTGAAGTACACTTTATTATAACCCGAAGGCAGCCACAATCCATTCATCCCTATTTTATTGCGCAGCTTGGTATTGAAGAACGAATTGAAACTAGTACCGGTGCTATCTATCACCGCATGTAACAACGTGTATGGCGCATTATGATACGACCAGCGCGTGCCTGCATCAGCGAGGTATTGCAAACAAGAAGGCAAGGTACAATCCACATCCGATACACCGTCGTCGAGACCTGTAGTCATAGTCAGTTGATTCCATAAGGTGATTTGAATTTCCTTATTCGGTTGCGCTGAAGTCCATCCCGTACCGAGATACTGCGAAACGGGGTTTAAAATATTAACCAGGCCTTGTTGCTGGGCAATGCCTAAAGTAAAGGCCGTTAAGGTTTTTCCGGCAGAAGCCCAGTACCAAAAACTGTCTGCAGTAAAGGTTCCGAAATATTTTTCCAAAACGATTTTACCATCCTTTAACACCATGAATGATTTTGTATTGGTTTGTTGCAACAAATTATACAAAGCATTGATACTATCGCTGCACCAACCTAAGTCGGCGGGGTCTAACGTTTGCCAAGCTGTGCCGGTGGTTGGCGGGAAATAAAGCGATTGTGATTTAACAGTAACGGAAAAACAAAACAGAAATAGAAGTAAAATATATTTCATCGTATGATTAGATGAATACAGCAGGATATTGTTTAACGGATTTCAATTTTTTTTCGGCGCAATTCAAAGTTCTTGCCCAGATACACCTTGCGCACCTGCTCGTCGGCAGCCAATTCTTCGGCGGTACCGCTTTTCAAAATCTTTCCTTCAAACAACAAATAAGCGCGGTCTGTTATGGATAAAGTTTCCTGCACATTATGATCGGTAATGAGCACGCCGATGTTGCGGTATTTTAGTTTGGCTACAATATATTGAATATCTTCAACGGCAATAGGATCAATACCTGCAAAGGGTTCATCGAGCAAAATAAATTTGGGATCTGTAGCCAAAGCACGTGCTATCTCAGTTCTTCTTCTTTCGCCACCGGACAATAAATCACCGCGACTTTTACGGATATGACTTAAGCCAAATTCCTGAATGAGCGACTCTAGCTTTTCCTGTTGCTCCTGCTTATTGAGTTGAGTGAGTTCAAGAACAGCAGCAATGTTATCTTCAACACTCAATTTACGAAAGATGGATGCCTCCTGCGGTAAATAGCCTATACCTTTTTGAGCTCGCTTATACATAGGCTCACTTGTTAAATCTATTTGATCCAAGAAAATAGAACCGCTATCTGGACGCACCAAACCTACAGTCATATAAAAGGTGGTGGTTTTTCCTGCACCATTGGGACCAAGTAGGCCAACAATTTCACCTTGTTTTACTTCCACATTTACATCGTTCACCACGCGTCTACCACGGTATGATTTGAAGAGTTGTGTGGTATAAAGTCGGCTGTTACTCATGAGGTTGTATATGGTTTGATGTCTTTAATCATCAAATCGATGCGCACTTCGTTGCGCCATTCATTTTCTTCAATAGTATAAACTATATCCACGGCTTCTTCGCGTACCAGTTCGTCGAAATGTGCCATCCCAAATGCAATTCCGTTTGCAGAATAATTATCACTGTCTTTCAGAGAAATTTTAAGATGGTCATTACCTACAATGCGGCTGTATCCGGTGTTTCGCAAATTGCGTGTTACAAAAACCGGTTTCATATTACCCGGACCAAACGGTGCAAACTGTTTTAGTATGTTATAAAACGAAGGTGTGATGTCTTTCAAACGCAACTCATCATCCACTACTATTTCGGGTGTCAATAAATTTTCATCTATTGTAGATGAAACAACTTCCTCGAAGCGTTGAATGAATTTATCTACGTTATCGAGTTTCAGTGTTAAACCCGCTGCATACATATGACCACCAAACTGTTCGAGCAAATCGCTGCATTCCTTGATAGCCGAATAAATATCAAACCCGGCAATGGAACGCGCAGAGCCTGCAGCCACACCATTACTTTCGGTAAGTACAATAGTAGGCTTGTAGTGAACCTCCGTTAATCGCGAAGCAACAATGCCTATTACACCTTTGTGCCAGTGTTCCCGAAACAGAACTGTTGACTTACGTGAGCCATAAACATCTTCCTGATCGAGAATGGCAAGCGCCTCTTTGGTAATGTCCATATCAAACTGACGACGCTCTGTATTTTTCTGATTCAACAATTCAGCATTGTTGCCTGCAGTGTATTGAGATTCTGATAAAAGCAGTCGTACTGCATTTTTAGCGTCATCTATTCTACCTGCAGCATTTATGCGCGGACCAATTATGAAGACAATATCACTGATGGTAATTTCTTTTTTACTTACTGCTGTTTCGAGCAATGCTTTTAATCCTTCACGAGGTGATTCGTTCAACTTTTTTAACCCGAAATAAGCCAGAATGCGGTTTTCACCAGTAATTGGAACTATGTCGGAGGCGATGCTCACCACCACGAGGTCGAGATATTCTATCAACTCATCAAAAGCAATTTGATGTGTTTGTGCATAAGCTTGCATCAATTTAAATCCAATTCCACAACCACTCAGTTCCTTAAATGGATAAGAGCAATCTACTCGCTTTGGATCCAATACTGCAACAGCAGCCGGTATTTCATCACCGGGCAAGTGATGATCGCAAATGATAAAATCTATACCCAAAGATGAAGCATAAGCTATTTTATCAATAGACTTAATGCCGCAATCGAGCGCAATGATGAGTGAAAAGTTGTTTTGCTTGGCCCAGTCAATTCCCTGTTGGGAAATGCCATAGCCCTCTTTGTAGCGATCAGGTATGTAATACTCCAGGTTAGGATATTGCTTTTTCAGGAATGAATAGACCAATGCTACCGAGGTGGTACCATCCACATCATAATCGCCGTAAACTAAAATCTTCTCATTATTCATCATGGCAACGTTTATGCGCTCCACAGCTTTGTCCATGTCAAGCATCAGAAAAGGGTCGTGTAGATGCTCAATGGAAGGTCGAAAAAAAGTTTTAGCATCCTCGTAAGTATGAATATTACGTTGCACCAGCAATCGCGCCAGTATAGGGTGTACTTTTAATTCAACTTGCAATTTTTTTGCTAATGCGGCATCAAAATCTTTCAGCACCCATCTTTTGTTTCTTATTGCCACCGTCATGTATTATTCCTTCGCTTTGTTTTCTTACAATAAATATTGAATGCCACTAAAATACAGTAATCCTTTTATTTAACCTCTTTCCCTGTAAGAAGAGAATCAATGCCTGATACACAGCGGTGCATATACCGGCAAGTGGTCGCTGTATCCGCCATTATAACGAGAGCCTTCGAAAGTACGGCTGGGTTGTTTGGAATTTCGCGCAGTGTCAATCTTCATTAAAAATTCTTCTTTAAAAATGCGCACTGCGCTATAGTTGTTGTCAAAATATTCCGGCAGAGATAGATTAGAGGTAAAGATGATTTGGTCAAACATGCTGTAAACACCACGATAGTAATGTGTACCTAATTTTTTTCTTTGCAGATCAATCATAGGGTTAAATAAACATGTATTACAGTCGGGTTGAGGCTTGTCGTAAGTGTTGAGGACTTCGCTCAGGCTTCTATTTCCAGGCTCATCATTAAAATCCCCGATGATGACAACACGAGCATTAGGGTTTTTTAAGAGCGGTGTCAGATATGTTAAGAGTGTTTGAGCAGCGGCTATTCGCTTGGGTTCTGAGGTTTCAGGACCTCCTCGTCGCGATGGCCAGTGGTTTACAAACACATGCAGAGTATCTTTCCCTTTAAGAAAGGTGCTCCACAGAATATCTCGTGTTGCAAAATTTTTTTCATCGTAGCTCACTTTCAATGGCTTCGACGAAAGCAGTTTAAATTTTTTTCTGTTGTAGAATAAGGCCACATCTATACCCCTCGCATCAGGAGAGTCATAATGCACAATACTGTAGTTGTTACTTTCTAGCTCCTCTGTCTTGAGTAAATCATCAAGAACAAATCGGTTTTCTATTTCACAAACACCAAGTAAATCCACTCCTTTGTTATTGTTGAGTGCAGCAATGACCTGAGCCATATTTTGAAGTTTGTTACTGTATCGTTGTGCATTCCATTGATTAGACGATGTGGGTAAAAATTCTTCGTCCAATACCTTAGGATCATCGATTGTATCGAACAAATTTTCAAGATTATAAAACCCAATGGTAAAATCCGCGCAACCATATTGCTTTGCTTCAGCGGGCACCATGCGGTTTTCAAAAAATTGAAATTGCAAGTAGAGGAATAACACAGCGGGCACAATAGTCCAAAGAAGGTATTTATTCATGAATGTGGTATTACTTTTTAATTTCAAAATGAATGTTCAAGCTTACCATGAAATTTCGTCGGCGCCATTACCCTCGTACTCAATAATATTTCTTTCGGTTTCATAGAGTTTGATGTGAAGTTGCAATGATGCACCAATCCTGCGTCGGAGTTTTATCCATATAACCGCAGCTATGTATTCGGCTGTTGGATTCAGGTTTTTAAATTCCGGTGTATCGAGGTTAAGGTTTTTATGATCAAAAGCATCCATTACCTCTTCATCAATGTATTTCTTTAAATCTTTTAAATCAATGACATAACCTGTTTCGGCATTCACCTGCCCGGTTACTTTCACTTCGAGTTGATAATTGTGTCCGTGATAATTCGGGTTGTTACACAATCCGAATATGGCATCGTTTTTTTCATTGCTCCAGTCTTTACGGTAAAGACGATGTGCTGCGTTAAACTGAGCTTTTCTGATAACAGATAATATCATGGTATTGTAATTAGTCTACTGTTCCTACTTTAAGCATATTCGTGCTTCCTTTCCAGTGCAAAGGCATACTGGCTGTGTTGACTACTATATCCTTTTTCTTCAGATAACCTTGTTTTTTCAAATCAAACTTTAAATCATCAATAGTGTCTTCGACTGTTTTGTTTTTGTCGTAATAAAAAGTCTGTACTCCCCACACCAAATTGAGTGTATTCAGATTTTTCTTGTTATACATGTAAACCAAAAGGTCAGCTTTTGGACGATAACTGGAAATGGCGAAAGCTGTTTGACCAGTGCGTGATAAGGAAATTATAGCGCGTGCGTTTACATCTTCAGCAATCTTACAGGCATTGTAACAGATGGCATCGGATAGTTTAGTTTTAGAAGTTACTAATGGAACAAGTTTCTTATTAAAGATTGATTCCTCTTTTTCTATACGCTCGGCAATATCTTTCATTACCTGAATTACTTTAACCGGGTACTTTCCTGAAGCAGTTTCTGCACTTAGCATCAATGCATCTGCACCATCAAAAATACCATTGGCCACATCATTGATTTCCGCTCTGGTAGGCATTGGTGAATCAATCATACTTTGCATCATCTGTGTAGCAATGATTACAGGCTTGGCTTTATTGATACAGGAAGTAACAATATGTTTCTGTATAATAGTCATATCGCGCATAGGCACTTCAACACCCAGGTCACCGCGCGCAATCATTATGGCATCGGTAACATCCAGTATAGCATCAAGGTTTTTAACAGCCTGTGGTTTTTCAATTTTTGCTATCACTTTGGCTTCGTGACCGGACTTGTTGATTCTGTTCTTCAGGTCAACAATATCCTGAGCTGTACGAACAAATGAAAGAGCAATCCAATTTACATCCTGTTTTAGGACAAATTGTAAATCAGCTAAATCTTTCTTTGTTAATGAGGGTAAAGAAATTTCTGAGTCAGGCAGATTCACCCCTTTGCGAGACGTCAATACACCACCATAAATTATTTTTGCTCGCACTTTGTCCTTGTTGTTCGATTTTATTACTTTAAGTATAAAATGACCATCATCAAGTAAAACCAAATCGCCGGACTTCACCTCTTTGGCAAAAGGTGCGTAGTTCACAAACAAACTCTGTGAAGTACATAACGACTTCTTTACTGTGATGTCTATTTCTTTTTCTGGAACTAAAGTGATAGAACCATTCTCCACATCACCTATTCTGATTTTAGGGCCTTGCAAATCGGCTAGTATTCCAACGTGCGTATTTAGCTGTGTATTCAGTCGCTTGATGCTAGTTATTACTTCCTGATGCGACTCGTGCGAGCCGTGTGAAAAATTTAATCGGAATGTGTCCACACCTGCAAGTATTAATTGTTTCAATACTTCATGAGATGAAGATGCCGGCCCAACCGTTGCCACTACTTTAGTTCTGGTAAAACGCTTTTTCATACTGTTACTAAAATCATTTGAGACTGTAAAAATGCAGGTTATTTAATTGAGTGGAGTTGCATTCTGTAATTTCATATATACACGCAGAATGTACATTTGCAACCCGATGTCGAATCTGAAGACAATAACTCGTAACACTTTTCTATACACGATTTCATCTGTGTTGCAACGGGCTTCATCCATCATATTCTTCCCCATATTCTCAGCTTACCTCAGTAAAGGTGATTATGGTATACAGGGAGTTATCTACTATATAGCGGCTATACTTAACATTATTGGCGATATGCAGTTAAGTCGTGTTGGAACTCGCTTAATATATGATGGTAAAGATGTAGATGAGAATGTACGTCGCATTTACGGTATGTATTTTATCATGATTATTATTGTGAAAAGTGCAATGGCAGGAGTGCTTTATTTCGTAGGTCCTTATTTATTAAAACCTTTTCTGAACGATATATCCTTCGACCCCTATGTAACACTAACTCTGATATCTATGCCAGCTACCGGTGTTTATAGTCTTTACAAAGCTTATCTTCAAGGCACCGACAAGGGCAAGAAATTTATCAAAGTAGATATGCTTTTCTTTGCCAGCAATGTATCAATGAATCTATATTTTGTTATCGTTCATAAAATGGGAGTTGCAGGGCTATTGTTAAGTACCGTAATATCCGGAGTTATATTTTCTGTATATGCCTATTTCGATTTATTTCGTAAAACATATTTACGTATTGATTTCAAATTATTAAAAGAAAGTTTACGCCTTGCTCTTCCACTTCTGATTTTTATACTGCTGGGTATGTTTGTTGAAGGCGCTGATAAAATTATTCTCAACGCTAAACAGGGTAAAGACGTGAGCGGTATTTTTTATATTGCCACTGTTCTTGCGGCATTTTTCAATGTATTCCGCGAATCATCAAATCAGGCATTAATACCTTGGTTTTATAGAGAGAAAAATAAAACACCTGACATCCGAATATCACAGGTATTATTATTATCGTTCAGTGCTATGTGCATCATTGGCCTTGCGATCTCCTACTTCTCCTATGAAATGATTTACCTGTTGGCAAGTAATAAAGAACTTATCGATGCTTATCGGTTCACTCCTATAATTATAGTTACTGCACTCATAGTATATGTCAGTCAGTTTTATCTCATGATAGTGATGTTCTATAAGAAACACACTCGCTGGCTTTTTATCACGACACTCAGTGGATGGATCGTAAATATGGCTTCGTGTTATATATTGATAGATTACTTTGGCATATATGGCGCAGCTATTGGCAATATGCTGGGTATGCTAACATTAACCATTATCAAAGGTTGGCTGAGTAAAATTTCAGGCTATCATCTTAACTGGAAAATATTTGCTTCACTGATAATGCTTACTCAGGCTTTGTCGCTCATCATATTTATACCTATGCCCTATATACTGCTACTGGCCATTAAAATTATAATCCTGTTAATATGCCTATATGTCCTATACAGGTATGCAAATAAAACAATGAATGTAAATCAACTTATTGCCGAACAATGGAACCTATTGCGGGCCAGGTTTAGCAAAAATGTATCTGCTTAGAGTAGAGTCCTCAAAATATCATCAACATTGAAGCCGTCGGCTTCGGCTTTATAGTTAAGTACTACACGATGACGCAAAACAGGTAATGCCACAGCTTTTACATCTTCAATGTCGGGAGCATACTTTCCCTGTATGGCTGCATGGCATTTAGCCCCAAGTACTAGATACTGAGACGCGCGGGGGCCAGCACCCCAAGAGATATATTGATTTACCTTATCCGTTGATGTTGATGTGTTCGGTCGGGTTTTGTGAACTAGTGTAACTGCATAATCAAATACGTGATCTGTAACAGGTATTTTTCTAACCAATTGCTGGAAGTATAATATCTCTTGTGTCCCGATAATCTTGTTTAACTGCACTTTCTCATTTCCGGTAGTCAGTTTCACCATGGCAATTTCGTCGGCTTTGTTCAGGTAATCTAAAACTATATTGAACATAAAACGGTCTAACTGTGCCTCCGGCAGCGGATAGGTTCCTTCCTGCTCTATAGGGTTCTGAGTTGCCAGTACAAAAAAAGGCAGATTTAATTTGTGAATAGTCCCGGCAACAGTAACCGAACGCTCCTGCATACTTTCCAACAGTGCTGCCTGAGTTTTTGGTGGTGTACGGTTAATCTCATCGGCCAATACAATATTAGCAAACAAAGGCCCGCGATTAAACTGAAAAGTTCTGTTTTCATTTAATATTTCAGAACCTGTAATATCTGATGGCATTAAATCCGGAGTAAACTGAATTCGTTTAAATGCCAGGTCTAAAGAGTCGGCAATGGTTTTAACTAAAAGTGTTTTTGCCAAACCCGGAACACCTACCATAAGTGTGTGTCCATCACAGAAGATAGACATCAATACATACTTCACCACTTCATCTTGTCCGATAATTTGTTTATGAATTTCGGTAGTTAGTTTTTTATACGAAGCTGCTAGTGCGTCAACGGCTTCAACATCGGTTGCATAATTAGTCATTGGTCTTAATCCATTTTTTCAGGTTATCACAATCTGTGTAAGGTGAATTTATCTTGACATATGTTTTGTTCATTCTCTTTGAAAGCCATTCATCAAAAACCTTTGCCTGCTTACTTTGTAAAGCAATAGCCTGTAGTTTATCATAATCGTCTTTCAAATTAGCCTGATGGGGTTTGGTCTTCGATTTAAGGTATACAATTCTAAATGCTGTTTTGCCCGATTGTGTTTTATACATATAGGGCTCTGCTATACCGCCTGGACTCATTCCCTGAACTACTAAAGCCAGTTGCTGATCGAATTGACCTAATTGACTTAGTTCAAAGTAGGTGTTACTGGTATTTGGATTTATTTTAACACCACCGGTCTGTTTTGAGTTTTCGTCTTCATTAAACTTCTGCGCGAGGTCAAAAAATATTTCTGGTTTCTTTGAAAGTATTTCATATATACTATCCGTCAGATTCCTGGCATTGGTTAAATCGTACGAGGTTGTTTTAGGTATAATTAAAATGTGTCGCACATTAATTCGTTCACCGCGGCGTTCGATAAGTTGAATGATATGATATCCGAAGCGTGACTCTACTACCGGGCTGATGTCACCTGTTTTTTTAAGCGCATAAGCAGCGGCTTCAAAGGCAGGGTCTAAATCGCCACGACTGGTAAAACCCAGTTCCCCTCCTTGCTGTGCTGAGCCCGGATCTTCTGAATACAGTTCTGCCAAGGCAGAGAAATTTTCTCCTTTTATTGTACGTTGACGCAAGTCTTCTATCTTTTGTTTGCTGTACTGTTTCGATGCATCAGATGTTTTTACATAAACCACTATTTCTCCTACTTCCACTTCGGCATTATAATAAGGCAAGCTGTCTTTTGGTATTTTATTATAAAAGTTTTTGACATCTGCCGGAGTAATGCGCACATCATCTATAATGCTTTGCTGCATGCGCTGCGACAACAATTGTTGCTTAATATCTTCTCTAAACTCCTCTTTGATCTGAATGATCGACTTGCCATAGTATTTCTCCAAATTCTCCTCACCGCCTGCCATTTGAGAAAAGTATTTCACGCGTCTGTTTAATTCTCCCTCAACTTCATCTTCACTAACTTCTACACTATCTAATATAGCTTGTGCCACTAATAATTTCTGAACAATCAGTTGTTCCAGAATCTCGCAACGCAGCGTTGGTGTTGGTTTCTCACCTTCCTGTATATATTGCGAATACTGTGATTCAATGTCGCTGAAGAGTATAATTTTATCATCCACCACCGCCACCACCTTGTCAACTATAGTTTGAGCCTGTGCAGAAAATGCGGTAACAACAGATGCAAATAGTAACGCTTTAATCCTCATTATATACTTCAAATTTCTTGTTTTTAAGTGCATCTTCATAAATAGTATTATGCACCTGAGTGATAAAATCGAGTTTGCGTTTGTTCATGATTATATTAAAGATATCGTCGCGAACATATTGAAACGGAGCATCAGCTCCTTTAAACTTATAGCTAATAACTTTTACCAAAATCGTGTAAGTAGAGTCTTTAATTACTGTTGCTTTTTTATTGAACGCTGTAGCTTGCCAATCTATATTCTGAATCGGAAAAATATTTTCCAAATCCTGTTCTTTAAACCAAGTACTGTCGTTGATTACTGACTTAACGGCATGCTGTTCACAGAAATTCTGCAATTTGCTGTTGCTTATGAAGTCACTTTTGTTAATCCAAACAGCGGCAGAATCAAGCAAGCGCTTGGTTACCGGTTTTACACGAGCATATTTCAGATTATAAATAGGTGTTTTTAACTGAAACGCTTCTTTGCGTTTTTCATAATACTCCTGAATTTCTTTTTCAGAAATGATGGTATCTAATTTTTGAGCGACCAACTCACGCTCATATGTATACACGATGAGTGATTGTCTGTATTTTTCAATTTGTTTGTTGATGTCTTCTACTTCGCCGGGTAAATTATCTTCAGCATACTTCAATACCAGTTTATTACGAACCCAGGTATCAATATAATTCTTCACTGCTTTAATGCTGTCCTCCGGGGTTGCCGCATCATTTCCAATACCTTTTAAATCTGATTCATAAAGGAAAGATTCATAAACACGCGCAACAGGATTAGTACCTGCTTCAGATTCCTTGGATTGGAAATAGTTGCAGGAAGAACACAGCAGAAGCAGCAATAAAAGTTCAGGCAATAATCCGCGGAAAGACCAATTGTTATGAGTTAAACACATTCCGCAGTATTATTATCTAATCTATTGAGTTTATTTAGAAATAGATTTTAACTCCTCGTAATTCACTTTTACAGGATACTTTTCGCGTAAAGCCTGTACCCAGGCCTTTTCCAGTTTCTCCTGATAATCTGCTACTACATATCCACGCACCTCTTCGATTGGGCGTGGTGAAGGAGCAAGCTTTTCTGTAATACGTAGTATGCGAATGCCTCCATTATCGGGTTTGAGTAAATAATTTTTTCCTGTATCCCAACCCATAGATTCTATTTCGCTGCCTTTTCCTTTTTCGACTATGGTGTAATCTATCTTTAAGTTATTGGCATTTTTCTTATTAGCTTTTGATAAAATCTTTGCATCTGTAAAACCTTTTGCTATAGATGCCTGAACCAGATCAGCAATCTGCTGATTTGCGCAGGTATATGAAGTAACCTTGGCCTTTTCATTGCTCATGTAATTCTGCTTTACGGTTTCATAGTATTGCGCCAAGCCTACAGTATCTTTTACTGCTCTGGTCCATACTTTCTGATCGGTTAATTCAAACAATAAAATACCATCGTTGTACTCAGTCATTAAATCGCGGAAAGCAGGGAATTTTGCCGAGAGACGCTCTTCTTCAAAAAGGAATAGTTGAGCTTCCACAAACTGTTTATAAATGTTGTTGAACATGGTTTCTTTGTCCTTAGAGAGGTTTTTACGCTGAACACGCTCCAACGTGGTAGCTAAATCACTCTGTAAGATGTTCCTGGTAGCAGGAACCCATTTGTTGTCGGTTAAAGTAATCACAGGCTTGTTTAACTTGCTCACAGATTCTGCTGTCCATAATCCTTTTACTAAGTTGGAATCAATGGCAATCAACAATTCATTCAAAGCATCTTTATGTTCTGTGAAGTTATATTCATTCTTCAGATTTGCAATAAAGGATGTTTTTGCATATTCGGCACGCTGATCTTTTTCCACTTGTTTTTTCAATGATTCCTTCAACTCATCATATGATTGCAACGGTTTCTTCTCTACAAGTTTGATGATGTGCCATCCAAATTTGGTTTGTACAGGCTTAGTATATGAACCCGTATTGTTTAAAGCAAATGCAGCATCTTCGAATTCGGGAACCATCTTTCCAGTGCTAAAGGGAGCCAACTTACCTCCGTCAGCAGAGGTGGTTTTATCTTCGGAGTAATCGCGGGCCAACTGCTCAAATGAATCACCAGCCTGTAGTTTAGCATACACATCGTCAATCTTGCTCTTTGCTTTTATTTTTTCATCATCACCTGCTGTTTTTGATAACTTAACAAAAATATGTTCTACTGTGATGGTGCCGCGGTTAGGTCGCACGTCCAGCACTTTAACAATATGGTATCCGAAACGAGTTCTGAATGCCGGTGAAATTTTACCTAATGATGTATTGTAAGCAGCATTCTCAAATGGGTAAACTACTTGCAATGATGAGATGTAACCTATATCACCACCATTATCCTTTGCAGATTTATCATCGCTGGAATCTGCGGCTACCTTGGCAAAATCCTTGCCTTTCAAAATCATATTTCTAAGTCTATTAATTTTTTGGAACGCATTTAAAGAATCAGCAGGAGACGCATTAGGATCACAACTGATTAAGATGTGCATCACACGAACTTCGGACTTCATACGATTGTATGCTTCCAATGTGAGTTGCTCTATTTTGTCTTTATCAGTCAAATAACCCTTAGCCAACTGACTGCGATAAGTTATCAACTCGTTTTTTACATTCGGAATGGTATCCACCCGCATATCATATGCTTCCTGAACTTTCAAGCGGAAGTTAATATAAAGCTGCAGGTAATCAGATAATGCAGACTCACTCATATCGGGTACTTTGCCCATATTATTCTTTTTATAAACAGACAGAAAATCGGCTGAGCTGATGTTTTGCTTGCCTATGCTGAACAATGTACCTGACTGAGCAAGTATACAATTGCTAATAGTCGCAGTTATAAGCAACAAGAAGGCAATTCTTAATAATTGATTCATAGTGAAATGTTAAAGGGGTTAATCTTATTTTAATAGGGGCACAAAACTATCATTTTTATTAAGTATTAAAACCCCGCACCTATATAGTTTCTCTATTTTTAGCGCTTTTTAAAATTAATCGAACCTGACTGATGACCAAACGAAATAAAGGCGGTTATTTAATTGACAACCTGGTAATTACAGATTATGCAAACGAAGGAAAAGCCATTGGCCGTTTTGAGGGTAAAGTGGTTTTCGTTGATGGTGCTATGCCCGGTGATGTTGTAGATGTACGTGTGTACTTTAATAAAAAAGATTTTGCCGAAGCTCGCATAATCAACTTCATCGAAAAAGCGCCACAACGTCTTGTTCCGGTTTGTAAGCACTTTACGTATTGCGGTGGATGTAAATGGCAACATGTGCCCTATGCAGAGCAGTTAGTGTTTAAGCAACGGATGGTTCAGGATAACATCAAGTTTATGGGTAAGGTGGAAGTGGCAGAATGGGAACCCATTATTGGTTCAGATTATGAATATCGCTACAGGAACAAGTTGGAATTTGCTTTTTCAAATAAGCGGTGGGTCCCTAATGAAGTATTAACAGTAGCGCATGCACAAAACAGACCTGCATTGGGTTATCATATACAAGGCTTTTGGGATAAAGTATTACATGTAGACGAATGTCATTTGCAAAATGAACCAACTAATGCCATACGCAATGCGGTTTTTGAATATGCTGTTGAAAAGGGCTTAGCATTCTTTGACACACGCCAGCAAACCGGTATGCTGCGCAATATGATGGTGCGTGTATTGCGCAGTGGAGAAGTGCTGGTTCTATTGGTATTCAAGGAAAATAATCAGGATGTTATTGTTAGTATGCTGGAGTTCCTGAAATCACGATTTTCGGAAATTACTTCATTGAATTATACGATCAATGGCAAGCGTAATGACAGCATGCACGACTTGAATGTTATTACATATTCAGGTAATCCTTATATCACTGAAACTTTAGATGGATTGAAGTTTAGAATAAGCCCGCAAAGCTTTTTTCAAACCAATACTTCACAGGCTGAACGGTTATACCGCAAGGTAAAGGAATATGCCGGACTCAGCGGCACCGAAAGAGTATATGATTTATATACCGGCACAGGTAGTATAGCTATATACGTTGCTCAGCACGCCGCACATGTTGTCGGTGTGGAATATGTCGAACCTGCCATAATCGATGCAAGGCTGAATGCCACGCTCAATGAAATTGACAACTGTACTTTTATAGTAAGTGATATGGCAGATGCACTCACCGATGACTTTGTTCAGCTTTATGGTAAACCTGATGTTGTAATAACTGATCCGCCACGTGCCGGTATGCATCCGAAGGTGATAGAAGCCTTACTATCTCTGCTGCCCAAGCGCATTGTTTATGTCAGTTGTAATCCTGCAACACAAGCTCGCGATTTGCAAATGCTCGATGAGAAATATATCATTACGAAATGTTGTCCGGTAGATATGTTCCCACATACACATCATCTTGAAAATGTGGCATTATTGGAATTAAGAGATCAATTGGTTGCACTTACTAGATAACTTTCTAATAAAATAGCATTAACATTCTCTTAACATGAGGCTGTTACGTTTGTGGCACCAAAAAAATAGAGAATGAAAAAACTTTACTACCTAACTACTGCAATTGTATTATGTATGATTGCATTTATCAGTAATGCTGCCACTGTACAGGTTACAGGCAATATTACCACAAACACTATCTGGACACGAGATAACGTGTACATATTGAATGGATTTGTTTATGTAAAAAACAATGCTGTACTAACTATACAGGCTGGTACACTTATTAAAGGTGATTTTGATACAAAAGGAACATTAGTTGTTACAAGAGGGGCTAAAGTCATTGCAAAAGGAACTGCTGCAAAACCAATTGTATTCACTTCTAATCAAGATCCGGGTGACCGCGATTACGGCGATTGGGGTGGTGTTATTATTTTAGGAAAAGCTCCGATTAATCAAACCGGTGGCTCTGCTGCTATAGAAGGTGGCGTTGATAATGCCGATGGTGATGGACAGTACGGTGGCACTGACCCTAACGATAACTCAGGCGAATTAAGCTATGTACGCATTGAATATGCAGGTATTGCTTATCAACCTAATAATGAAATAAACGGTTTAACCCTGGGAGGTGTAGGATCCGGAACTGTTATACATCACGTTCAGGTGAGCTATGCGAACGATGATGCTGTAGAGTGCTTTGGTGGTACAGTCAACATGAAGCATTTATTCCTTAATAAAAATCTGGATGACGATTTAGACTCAGATAATGGATATCAGGGCAAAGTTCAATTTGTGTTAATTACCCGTGATCAAAACATTGCCGATGCTCCTGGTGCTTCTAATGGTTTTGAGTCTGATAATGATGCAAATGGAACCACAGCCTCTCCTCAAACTCGTCCAATGTATTCCAATATCACTGTAATTGGACCTTTAGCAACTTCAAGCACCAACATAGCTGCAGCTTATAAAAGAGGAGCACATCTTCGTCGTAATACAGCCACATCTATTTATAATTCAGTCTTGATGGGTTATCCGTTTGGAATATTAATCGACGGTGCATTGTCAGAAGGTAATTGCTCCAGCGACTTGCTTCAGGTTAGAAATACTTTCATTGCCGGTTGCACTACACCGTTAGTAGTTAATACAGGTAGCACATTCGATATTAATACCTGGTTCAACACATCGGGGTATGGCAATAGCATATTGACAAATAATGATGATGCAAAACTCACCGATCCCTATGGCAACACTCCTAATGCTATGCCGTTAAATAATTCACCATTGCTAAATGCAGCTTCTTTTTCGAATCCCGTGTTGAATGACCCATTCTTTACTACGGTTACTTATGCCGGAGCATTTGGTACCGAAAACTGGACGGATTGCTGGAGTGTTAACGATCCCAACAGTTTACCATATAACGGTGCCAATGGTATAGTCGCTGCATTCAATTCAAATACAAATCTTGGAAATGCAGTATTCTCAAATTCATCGGTAAATGCTACGTCATATAGCTGGAACTTTGGTGATACAGGTTCTGCCAATAATACTTCAACTGATATGAGTCCTACTCATACCTATTCAACAAACGGCCAATACACTGTTACTTTGATTGCAACAAATACTTGCGGATCTGATACCATTACACAAAACATTACCATTAGTGGCATTGTAGGGTTAGAGAATTTGAGTGCCTTAAACAAAATAGTATCCTATCCAAATCCTGTATCGGATGTATTGAACATTGAACTTAATAACACATCAATATTAAACGCAACAATCACCATCAGCGACTTGAGTGGTCGTGTATTGATGAACAATAACAATCTGATTCAAAGTGGCAATACCATGCGCATCAATACCAATGAACTGAATGCAGGAGTTTATTTCCTAAATGTTCAGACTATTGAAGGCACCAAAGTTTTAAAATTCTATAAGCTGTAATACAAGCGGCAACATTTGTTAAGGAAGAACCCCGACATTTCTATGTTGGGGTTTTCTATTTTATCCCTGCTAATCGACGAACAAGTAGTTGTTCATTATGCAACCGAAACAATTGACGTTTTATGGAGAGAATATTCCTGCATTATCATTTCTCGGTCGTTATTGTGGGCATTACACAGAAATACTCAACAAGCATTTTATGTGTTTATTATTAAATGAACCTACTTCCTCTGAATCCCTGTATTTTCTACTCTTAACCCCACTGACATAATGCCGGGCAGTGGATCCTGACGCATCAGGTGTTCTAGCGAGAAGGTGTATTTGCCGGGTTTATTAAAGAATGCCCCTTGCTGTATGAGATGCCTGTAATCCCAAATGTCTCCAAGTCCTTCACCGTGCCACTTGCCGCTTTCATCGGCCAGGGGAATGTCCACCCGCTTCACCTGACGACTACCATCGGGAAAAGTGGCTGCTACATTCAGCCATACATTATTAAAGCGATAGTAATCCACGTGGCGCACATTGATGTATATGTTGTAAAGCATACTGGTGTCCTTGATTTCGAAAGTGAAGGTGGGCTTTACTTTACTGTCCCACACGTAGCTTGTTATTTCCTCATTGTCATCGAAAACCATATTGGTTTGGCAAGAAGATAGTGCAAAAATTACGAAGCACAAGGCAGTGAAGTACACGCTGAACGGTGGAGATAACCTTACCATTTCTTTTCGTCTTTTTTTGGTCGTGGTTTGAAATGTTGTTTTTTCTTTTGCTGCTGCGGTTGCTGTGGTTTTGAACCCTGTGCAGCAGGCTTGTTGTCTTCCTGAGGCTTGGTATCACGCTGCGGCTTGTTCATTTCCTTGCCGCGCTCTTTGTTAGATTGATTTCCTTTCTTTTTCTTCTTTTTATTTTTCCTTCCCAGACTTTCGAGTGTGGTCTGACCAACAACATCGGCAAACTTGATGTCTTCATCCTGAGTTGCCTTACTCTGATGGCGTTCTATTTTTTTCTCTCCCAGCTCTTCAGGTTTCACACCTTGTTTGTTCAGTGCTTCAATTTCCGCCACACGCTCCGGTGTCAAGGGATGAAAGGTTGAACTGTCCTTATAGGAGAACCAAAGAATCCGTTTAAAGATGTCCGTTTTCTGCAGGTATAAATCCCCCTGAGCGGTGGTGAGTTTGTTAATGTTTTGTGGAATGCCTTTGAGTGCATCGAGGTATGTATCAAGTTCATAGTTGAGGCAGCATTTTAACCTGCCACACTGACCGGATAATTTCACCTGATTGATAGACAGGTTCTGATAGCGTGCTGCCTGTGTATTCACTGACTTGTATTCGGTGAGCCAAGTAGAGCAACACAACTCTCTTCCACAGGAACCAATGCCGCCAATACGCGCCGCTTCCTGTCGTGCACCAATATGACACATTTCCACTTTAACCTTAAACTCTTTAGCGTAAAGTTTTATGAGTTCGCGAAAATCAACGCGGTCATCAGCAATGTAATAGAAGGTAGCTTTTTTGCCATCAGCGCGATATTCTACATCACCAATTTTCATCTCCAGATTTAACTGACGGGCTATGGCGCGGGAGCGAATCATAGTTTCCTGTTCAAGGGCACGGTTTTCTTTGAGTTTGACCATGTCCTGTTCTGTGGCAAGACGCGAAACTTTGAACCATTCGCGTTTTTCATTGATGCGCTTACGTTTCATTTGCAGACGCGCCATTTCGCCGGTGAGCGAAACCTGTCCAACATCAAACCCTCCCATATCGGCATCAACCACTACCATATCATGTTTTTCCATCAGCACGCTGCGGCTGGTTTTGAAAAATTCTTTTCGTGAGCCATTTTTAAAACTCACCTCTACATAAGGATTCTCGGAGTCGGCTAACGCTGCCTTGATGTCGGCAAGCCAATCATAAGTATTTAAGCGATTGCAACCGCCAGTGCTGCATCCGCTGCTGTTGCAACCATTTGTTTTATGTCCTGTATCGGTGCTGCATGAAGAGCAAGCCATATTATTGTTCCTTTTTTTAACAAACAGTTCCGGCTATCTGTCTTTGTTGTGATTTTTCTTGAAAACTACAAGTTCTTTCACCTGCCGGTACCATTTAGATGATAACGCATTAATCCAAGCGCTGTTCCAAAAATATATTTTTATTACTCATGAGCCGGTGCAGAGTCAACGAGGCATGCATCATTTGTATTCTGGGATTGGCATTACGCTCAATGTAGTAGTATAAGTTGTCGAGTAAAAAACTAAGTTCTTCAGCTGCTTCGTAGCTGAGGTTACCGGTCAGCCAGCGTAAAAGGTTGAGGTCGGCTTCACGTACTCGGATGTATGATTCACCAAGGTTTTTGGCGATTAATGTTTCGCGAACGAATTTTAAGGTTTGTTTGATGAAGAGTTTTTGTCTTTCTCGACCCAAATCCACAAACTGCTCCATCCATTTGTTGAGCATTTTAATATCGGCCCTCAAAGCTACTCGAAACCATTCGAGCATCAGTATTTCCAAGTCTTCGGTGGCGTGGTTGATTTCGGAAAGTGCCAAAGTGTAACTGCCATCACTGAGGCGGGCTATGCGGCGGGCTTCTTCTTGAGTAAGATTTTTATTGTTGATTAAAGCTTTTACAATTTCCTCATCGGTAAGGGTGTGAAAACGCAGTAGTTGTGTCCGCGAAATTATGGTGTTCAATACTTTTTCTTCGCTTTCTCCAACAAGCAAAAACAAGGTGTTCGCAGGTGGTTCTTCCAGAGATTTTAAAAGGCTGTTGCCTTCCTTGCCTAAATATTCCGGCATCCAAATCAAAAATATTTTAAACTCTGCTTCAAAGGTTTTCAAATTCAGCTTGCGTATGATTTCATAACACTCGTCGGCTGTAATGTTGATTTGCTTGTTCTCCGATTTGATGTGATCGAACCAGTCGCTCAAGCCGAAGTATGGATTCTTTAGCAACATAGAGCGCCACTGTGGAAGGTAGTCCTGACAGAGCTTACCAATGTCCTTATCGTATTTGAAAGGAAAAGTAAAGTGCAGATCGGGATGAATGAACTTGGCGTGTTTCACACAGGAAGGACATGTGCCGCAACTGTCGTTTTCTTGTTTATGCTCGCACATAATAAACTGTGCGTAGGCCAATGCTGCCGGCAAGGCACCACTGCCTTCGCGGCCAATAAAGAACTGCGCGTGACTGATACGGCCGTCTTTAACGGACTGTGTTAGTCGATCTTTAATTACAGATTGACCGATGACATCCCTGATGAGCATACGGCTAAAATAGGAAAGAAGGAGAAGGAAATAAGTTATCGTTGAAACAATTGCTCAACGAGAAAAAGCAAACTATTTATTGATGGCCTTAATCAATTCGTCGCTCATAGGTTTAACTGAGGAACCATAGTGTGCCACATAACGACCATTTTCATCAATAAGGTATTTGTTAAAATTCCAGTTCACATTAGAGTCCTCCACACCATTGAGTTTTTTCATGGTCAGCCATTCGTATATAGGCGATATGGGTTTTGACTTGATATTGACTTTTGATGCCATCAGGAAAGTAATATGATACTTGGAGGAACAGAACTGCTTAATTTTATCTTCACTGCCTGGTTCTTGTCCTCCAAAATCGTTGCAAGGCAATCCAATAATCACAAGTTTGTTTTTGTATTGTTCGTGAAGTTTCTGCAGTTCTGCATACTGTGGAGTGTAGCCGCATTCTGAAGCCACGTTAACCAATAGTATCTTTTTGCCTTTGAAGTCTGAAAGATTGATGGCCTTACCATCAATGTCTTTGATTTGAACGGAATAAATGGAAGCCATTTGAGCCTGAACAGTTTGCAACATCATAGTTGTAATTAAAATGGTGAAGATTGATTTCATAACGTACAATAAAACACAAAAAGCTTTGAATAGTTTAAACATTGTTTTAACATTGGCTTAACATTGAGGTAATGTTGAGTTAACGGCTGCAGTATCTATTTGCAGTATGAAATTTTCAATTCCTTCCTTAACAATTTTATTCATTCTTTTCTTAGGTGAAATAGCTTACGCGCAACAAGGTTATGTGAGCGGTAAAGTTACCGATCAAGTTAGAAACGAATCCCTCATTGGTGCCACAGTGATGTTAAATAACAATCCATCATATGCTGCCTATACCGACATTGATGGTTTATTTAAAATTGTTGCACCGGCAGGTACTTATAAGCTCACCGTTCAATACGTTTCGTACAATGTGAAAGAAATCGAAGGAGTAGTTATAACTGCGGAAAAAACGACTACCATCAATGTATCTATGGAATCATCGGTAAGCCAACTCAAGCAGGTAGTTATCACTTCAACTTACAAGAAAGAAAATATCAATAGCCTGTTGATGATCCAGAAAAACAGTGTTTCGGTGCAGGATGGCATTTCTTCTGATTTAATAAAACGCTCACCTGACCGCAATTCTGGAGATGTGTTGAAGCGTATATCCGGTACCAGTATTCAGGATAATAAATTTGTGATTGTTCGCGGTCTGAGCGACAAGTATAACAATGCAATGATGAACGGAAGCATACTGCCAAGCACAGAACCTGATAGAAAAACTTTCTCCTTTGATTTGATACCTGCCAATATGCTGGAGAGCATAGTTATTATTAAAACAGCTCAACCTGATTTACCGGGAGATTTTGCCGGAGGTATTATTCAACAAAACTTGCGCGATGTCCCGGAGAAAAACTTCATCAACTTCAGTATGAGTCAGTCATTTAACTCAGTTACCACATTTAGAAACTTTAATAAATACAGTACCGGCAAATTAGGTTGGGTTGGATTGAATGATGGTTCATTATCCTTACCTGAAAATTTCCCATCACGCGATACAATGCTGAAATCGTCAAATGCCAAGCGTCTTGAATATTCAAAACTATTTACCAATAGTTGGGACACAACGACAGTGAAGAACATACCGCTGAATCAAGTCTTCTCTTTTGCTCTTGGCTGGACTCCTGATAAAAAGAAACAGAAGTTCGGATTGCTGCTTGCAACAAATTACAATCATAACTACCGAACTGAACAACTGAATCGTTATGATTATACTGCCGATGCGACAAAGTTATACGAGTACAATGATGTATATAACAGCAACAACATCAGTGCAGGTGCTATGCTTCGTGTTTCTTATAAAATCAACAAGACCAACAAAATTGGATTCAGCACCAGCTATAATATCAATTCAGTTTTTGAAACCGGTGTTCGCAGTGGAACCGACTTCGATGCGGGTGTTTACCGCAATGGTATTTCGCAATACACTATCATAAATCAATTACAAAACAATGGTGTGTATGGCGAACATTTTTTTACTGCTCCTAAGATTAAAATTACATGGAACGGAAACCTGAACCACATAATGCGCGACGAACCTGATTACCGCCGTTTATACTACGCAAAAAACATCGTTCCACAGTCTGAAAGCGATACCATTTTTAAAACTACTGTACCACTTACAGGCAGCCCATCAATCACTTCCGGAGGAAGATTCTTTTCTAGCCTGAATGAAACAACACACAATGGAGGCATCAACATCTCTAAGTCATTTAAAATTGCAGGAATCGAAAACAATATCAAAACAGGATACAGCTACATAGAACGCAACCGTTCTTTTAATGCTCGTGTTCTTGGCTATAAAGTACATAGCGCCTCTAAATTTTTCCAACAGGAAAACCCTGATTCCATACTTGCATTGCCTGTTGATTTAATTTTTGCTAATGAGAATATTCGCGATAATGGTTTCAGAATTGATGAAATCACAAACAAATCTGATAACTATACTGCACGCAGCACTAATCATGCAACGTACCTGATGATTGACAACAAACTGAATAAAAAATTCAGAATCATCTGGGGTGCACGCGCCGAGTTTTTCACTCAGGAACTTAACTCACAATACAATACCGGTGATACCATTCGGGTGTTTAGTAAGTCCGGCGATACCACTAGTTTACCCTTCGATTTATTACCCTCCTTAAACTTTATTTATAGCATCAACGAAAAAACAAATATTCGTTTATCTGCTTCCAAAACAGTTTCGCGTCCTGAGTTTCGTGAGCTGGCGCCGTTTGGTTTCTTCGACTTTCTGCTCAATTCCAGTATCAACGGTAATCCAAATTTACAACGCACCTCCATTTATAATTATGATGTCCGTATTGAAAACTATCCGGGCAGTGGACAGGTGTTTGCCGTCAGTGCTTTCTACAAGTACTTTGATAAACCAGTAGAGCAAATCATAGATGACGCTGTTTCGAGTGGTGGAAGTCGTAGTAGAAACTATGCCAATGTGCAAAATGCCGTTAACTATGGTATTGAACTAGAGTTTCGTAAAAATTTTGACTTTACCGACAAGTGGTTTGGTACCAAGTTCATGGCTAACCTATATGCACAATCAAACCTGGCTCTGATTCATTCACAAATCAGAACAGACACCATTCAAACATATGGCGGTACCCGTGCATTGCAAGGACAATCACCTTATGTATTGAACTGTGGATTGGGATATGCTGACCCTGAAAATCTGTTTAATGCCACTATACTTTATAATGTTATTGGTCGCAGAATACGTGAAGTTGGAACCAACGGATACCCGAGTATCTATGAAGCACCACGTAACATTATAGATATGCAGGTAACAGGTCGCATCACAAAATTCTTATCAGCCAAGCTTTCAGTATCTGATTTACTCCGTCAACCATTGACCTTGTATCAGGACAGAAATGAAAATGGGAAGTACGATGTGAATGGAGACACAGAGATACAACGCAGCATATTCGGTCGCAACACAAGTCTTTCTTTGTTGTTTCAGTTTTAGTAGTAAGCATAAATCAGCTTCAGGTAACCTGAGCGTGACATAGCACCCGGGTTGCAACCTGGCTTTCCTTCCGGCACTTCTGATTGAATGTCTTCAAAATAATCCCTCCATACCTTCAGGATACTGTCACTGCCTGACTCTTTATATGTCATAGGCGTAGATTCAAAAACGGTTTGCTTTAACGCACTATTGAAAGCATAAGCGATCAATTCACTGCAATACCATCGTTCATTATCCTGCAAGAAAAAATCATCATAAGGTTTTCCTTTCTCGCGAAAAGCAATTGTAACAGCAGAGTCAATTTGCAGTGCCGTGAAACTGCTCCGCATAGCAATAACCTTAGGTTTATTATTCTTATTTAAAGAACGATACAAAAATACTTTGTAAGGAGTAAGCTGCACTTCGTTGCCTATGGCTTCTATCACATAGATACTGTCGTTTGATGATTGGAACACCAACCCCAAATGAGAGAAATTATAATTGCCGTAGGAATCTGTTACACGCTCAATAGCATCGCAAAGCGGCCCACAGTCAATGTCCTGGAATAGTATGTCTCCATTCTGAGGTAAATATTTCTCTTCAGGATGATGACATGCATATATACTTATGAGTATTGCGGTAATAAATAATTTCAGAATGTAGTTCATTTGCAAGCTATGATTCAAAAACTTCGATGGGAAATTAAATCATTCGAGCAACTCTCCAATTCAGAGTTATATGAATGTTTGAAGTTGCGACAAATAGTATTTGCCTGGGAACAGCACTGCGCCTATATCGATTGCGATAGTAAAGATTCAATGGCCTGGCATGTGATGGGTAAAAAAAATGATATTATTGTTGCGTATAGTCGCTTGATACCTGCAGGCATTGCCTTTGATGATGTATCCATCGGCCGAATCATCACTCATCCCAAATACCGCAGCGAAGGATATGGTAAAGAGTTGCTGAATGTTTCGTTAAAAGTTGTGGAAGAAAAATTTGGGGAAACTCCTATCAGTATTGGCGCTCAAAAATGGTTGAGTCGCTTTTATGAAGGCTTTGGATTTGTTAGTAAAGAAATAGAATATCTGGAAGACGGCATTCCGCATATCGTAATGCGTCGTGAATAAATGTCGGGGTGGCAAGATTCGAACTTGCGACCTCCTGGTCCCAAACCAGGCGCGATAACCGGGCTACGCTACACCCCGAACCTTATGTAAGTTTTGATTTGTCAAAACCACGAGGTAAAAACTACCCGTGTAAGGCTGAGCATTCATTCAAGAAATAAAAGAACTCCTTGGAGCGGAGAGGGCGGGATTCGAACCCGCGGTACAGGTTTATGCCCGTACGACGGTTTAGCAAACCGCTCCTTTCGGCCTCTCAGGCACCTCTCCGTTTGAGGGACGGCAAATATAAATTAAAAAATCAGGAAATACTCAGTTGAATCTTTTTTTCCAACTCAGCAACTGACTCTCTGAATTCCTTATCTGTATCCATCATATCCTTAACCGCCTGGCACGAGTGTATAACTGTGCTATGGTCGCGACCACCAAAATGGCGACCTATTACTTTCAAAGAATTTTTAGTAAAGTTTTTAGCTAAGTACATAGACAACTGACGTGCCTGTACAACACTACGTTTACGGGTTTTCTCCTTCAATTTATCCGGTTGAACGCTGAAGTATTCGCAAACTGCTTTTTGTATGTAATCAATAGATACCTCGCGAGAAATGCTCTTGACAAAATTCTTCACTATCTTTTTTGCCAACTCCACGTCAATATCTTTTTTGTTCAGTGATGCCTGAGCCAATAAAGAAATCAGAGCACCTTCGAGTTCGCGTACATTGCTACTGATATTGTAAGCAACAAACTCAACTACTTCACGTGGCAAGTCAATACCATCGTTGTACATCTTCTTTTCGAGGATGGCTATACGTGTTTCAAAATCGGGTGTGCCTAAGTCAGCACTTAAGCCCCACTTGAAGCGAGAAAGTAAACGCTCTTCCATTCCTTCTAAGTCGCGTGGAGGACGATCGGAAGTTAAAACCAATTGCTTTCCTGACTGATGAAGATGGTTGAAGATATGGAAGAATATATCCTGTGTGCGGTCCTTGTTTGCGAAGAACTGAATGTCATCAACTATCAATACATCAATCAACTGATAGAAATGTATAAAGTCGTTAACCCCATTATTTTTTAATGCATCAATAAATTGATTGGTGAATTTTTCTGAAGGCACGAATAAAACAGTCTTGCCTGCAAAGTTTTGTTTCACCATATTACCTATTGCCTGTGCAAGGTGTGTTTTACCTAAACCAACTCCACCATATATTACCAGTGGGTTAAATGAAGTACCGCCGGGTTTACTTGCGACAGCATAACCAGCAGAACGAGCTAAACGGTTACACTCTCCTTCAACATATGAATCGAAAGTATAGGCATTGTTTAATTGAGAATCGATATTCACTTTTTTCAATCCCGGTATGATGAATGGATTCTTAATAGGTGTACCTAATACTAATGGCGCTGCTACTTCCGGGTTCTTGGTAATTGGTGAAGAATATGTAGGTATATTAATAGTATAAGGATTGTGGTTGCTATTGTTGTCAACTATAATCTGGTATTCGAGACGTGCTTCGTTACCTAATTCGCGCTTGATGGTTTTGCGGAGCAATGAAACATAATGTTCTTCCAACCATTCGTAAAAAAACTGACTAGGGACTTGTATGGTTAGAACATTACCTTCCAACTTAACCGGCTTCACCGGTTCAAACCACGTTTTATAACTCTGCCCATTCACATTGTCTTTTATAATTTTTAAACAGTTATCCCAAACAAGTTCGCAGGTCTTCGTTGTGGTTGTGGTCATAATGGTTACGTATATATTTTGAGTGATGAATTTTAATTCGTGTTGAAAAGTAATTAAAGCGTTGACAAAAATTCAACAAAAAAAATTTAAAAAAATTTTTTTGCCCTTGTTTATTCCAGAATTTTTTCGGTTGTGTGTATCACGTGTTTTTCTTTCCTGTCTTTAGAGAAAAGAAAATCAATACGACCTAACACGATACCTGCCCAGCCCACCTGGTTAACAAGAACTTTTGAACCTACTGTGTTTACAATACTTTCAGGCTTGTCAAGAAAAGTATGTGTATGGCCGCCAATTATTAAATCGATGTATTTTGATTGCTTGGCCAACTTGATGTCGTCAATTTTTTCATTGTTGTATTGAAACCCAAGGTGAGATAAACAAATAATTAAATCGCATTGATGGTTATTTTTTAATTCCTCACTTATTTTGTTGCATACTGAATAAGGTTCAATATACTTTGTATTGCCATACATATTATCAGGTACTAAACCTTTTAATTCAATTCCTAATCCAAATACACCAATTTTAATTCTTCCTTTTTTAAAAATCTTATATGGCAATGTTTTACCCTGCATAGCAGTGCCGTTAAAATCGTAGTTCGCACATAACAACGGGAATGTTGCATGCTTTAGTTGTGTGGCCAGGCCGTCCACACCGGCATCAAAATCATGATTACCGATGGCACATGCATCATAACCCATTTCACTCATCAATTTAATTTCCAGTTCACCCTTATAGAAGTTGAAATACGGTGTTCCCTGAAACATATCACCGGCATCTAACAGGAGTACATTTTTGTTTTGTTTCCTGATTTTACTGATGATAGCAGCACGAGCAGCCGCACCTCCTTTACCTTGAAATTTTCCTCCGTCCATAGGGAATGGCTCTATGCGACTGTGCCAATCGTTGGTATGCAGTACGGTTAAGCGAAAGTCTGCTTCGTCTGCCGCAAAAACATCATGAGTTTTCAGTAACGCAGCAGTGCCTAGTAAAGATGAACTGATAATAAAGTTTCTACGGTTCATTGATGATACGTTGGTCTTTTTTAGCGGTGATGTTTTTATTCATAGCATTCATAGAGCGTATATAGTCAATGAGCGCATCGCGCAACAAGAGGTTAAATGTTTGTTGGGGATATTTCTTTAACAAATCCAACTCGTCGCCACCATTAGCTAAATAATCGTTTGTCGCTATGGTATATGTTTCATCAAAATTAATTGGATTTCCCCCTACTAAAATATCTGTAGCCTTATAATTTGTAATTTTCATTCGTAGCCCTGACACGGGCCATCCGCCACGTTGCGCTATGCGGTTGCATATATCTATCAAATCTTTTCCGCTAATATCTATCACTACCAGTTGATTATCGAATGGCATCAATTCAAAAATATGACCCACAGTTATTTCACCTTTGGGTAATGACGGCACACGCAATCCTCCATTATTCATAAAACACACATCCACTTTTTTTGCAGCATATGAAGCAGCAATTTCTCTGTAGCTGTCCGCACAGAAATTTCCTAAGGTTCCCTCAGGCTGTTCCTTTATTAATATCGTATCTGAAATGCCAATAATGATATTCATCTTGTTGGCGAGACTGTCGCGATATGGTGTAATTAATTTGTCCGCAGTTTCACTGATGTGCAGCCCCTTATAAATCTGATATCCGTAATAATTGGTGTCTGTTAGTACATAGTGCGTTTTACATGATGTGATAAAAAGCACAATAAGCAATAAGCCACGATGTATCAATCCATATTTCATCGTTTATCCTTTGTACTCACCAAATACTTTTCTCAAAGTATCAGCAATTTCACCTAAAGTACAATATGCAGATACGGCATCAACTACATAAGGCATCAGATTTTTATCGCTGACTGCAGCTTGGCTTAAATCCTGCAGACATTTATTTGCCTTTTCATTGTTTCGAGTAGTCCTAAGTTGTTGCAGTTTCTTTGATTGTATCTCGCGAATACTGTCATCAACTTTAAATACATTGCTAAATGGTTTCTCCTTTAGAATAAATTTATTCACCCCAACTATTATTTTCTCACCGGATTCAATGGCCATTTGATAAGTGTATGCACTATTAGCAATCTGCTCCTGCATATAACCTGATTCTATTGCAGCAACCGCACCACCCATTGCATCAATGGTGTCCATATATTTTTTCGCCGCTTCCTTAAGTTGTGTTGTTAGTGTTTCTATATAATAAGAGCCCCCAAGCGGGTCTACAGTTTGAGTAACACCACTTTCGTAAGCAATGATTTGTTGAGTACGTAATGCAATAGCTGCGGCTTCTTCGGTTGGCAAAGACAGTGCTTCGTCGTAACCATTCGTGTGCAACGACTGAGTGCCACCAAGTACGGCACTTAATGCCTGGAGCGTAACTCGAGAAATGTTGTTCATCGGTTGCTGTGCAGTTAATGTTGAGCCCCCGGTTTGGGTATGAAAGCGCAGCATCTGTGCACGAGGGTCGGTAGCACCCAGTGAGCAAGTAATATCTGCCCACATATTTCTGGCTGCACGAAACTTAGCCACCTCTTCAAAGAGGTTATTATGTGCATTGAAGAAAAATGAAATACGCTTAGCAAACACATTAATATCCAACCCGCGTGCAAGTGCTGCTTCCAAATAAGCCTTACCATTAGCCAGCGTAAATGCCAGTTCCTGAGCAGCATCAGAACCCGCTTCGCGAATATGATACCCTGAAACAGAAATGGTATTCCAGTTGGGGACTTCCTTGCTGCAATAGTCAAAGATGTCGGTTATCAAACGCATTGAGGCTTTTGGCGGATAGATATAAGTACCGCGTGCCGCATATTCTTTCAGAATATCATTTTGTATTGTTCCACTCAGCTTTTTTAAATCGTTTCCTCGTTTTTTAGCTAATGATATATATAATGACAATAAAATAAATGCCGTTGCATTGATTGTCATTGATGTGCTGATTGTTTCCAGTGGAATATCTTTAAATAAGATCTCCATGTCTTCCAGTGAATCAATGGCGACACCTACTTTGCCAACCTCACCTTCGCTCATGGGGTGATCGCTATCGTAACCTATCTGAGTGGGTAAATCAAAAGCAACAGATAAACCCATAGTACCTTGCTGAAGCAAATAATGATATCGTTTGTTCGATTCTTCAGCAGTTGAGAAACCGGCATACTGACGCATGGTCCACAATTTATCCCTATACATGGTGGGATGCACGCCACGTGTAAACGGAAACTGACCAGGCTTTTCGTTCATAGGCACCGGAGTGCAATACAATTCATTTATTTCAATACCGGAATCGGTGATGTGTTTTGCTTTTTGATCATTAACCGGCATAAACTGCGTTTAAAATATTTTAGTGACTTCGTGTTTTAATGTATTCAGTGCTTTTTGAGTAGGTATCGTTTGTTCACTATTAATAAAGTATTCAATAATCTTACGACTGAGTTCTTTTGATGCGGCTTGTGGTGGTATATCTATAGCCACTCGGTTGATAATGCTTATTAATTCTTCCTTAACCTGCACAATCATGATCCACGTATCCGGGGAGATATAGAGTTGTTGTGTAAGGTTATGGTCGTACTCGAGTTTAATATTTTGTATTAATGTCAGATGCAACTCGTGCGCCGTCATATCGGGTTTGTTGAGACGCGCGATCAGGTTATTGGGAGAAATGCGCTCGAGAAATAATGTCATGCGCTCATAAGCCTGTAAGCGAATAGGTAACGACTCGCGGAAGTACATGGATCGTATTTCCATGTTTTTTCTTTTGTTCTCGGAAGAGAGGTAAGAATTCAACGTATAATAAACTGCTGCAAAGACAACGAGTCCTGGTAGAGTGTATTTTAAAATTTCTAAAACGTCAGAAAACTGCATGGTTGGTTGGATGTATCTAAATCGGGCTCTAAAATAGTATTAATGACCTTGCTCTTCAGTTTATTTTTAAAGTAAAATGGTAAATTGAAGAATGTTTCACAATAACCTGAAAATATTTTTTTCGGGGGCTTTTTTTTAACTAAGCGAAAAGAGCATTGTAACCATTTCGGTTTGCTGAAGTAACAAGGCCTGAAATAAAAAAGAATTATGCTCATTCGTGTTACCGGATTTCTTATTGTTTGCAGCACCTGTCAGTTGCAGGCACAGTCCATCAGCTCTTCAGTTAGCAGCAATACCGGCGATTATAAAGTAATGCCTGGTTATTCGCTTCAATATACTTTAGGGGAACCATCGGTTCAGACTTATAACAGCGGACAAAAAGTATTAACGGAAGGCTTTCAGCAAAATACTTTAACCATCAATGCAATAGATGAGCAAAGTGCTAACAGCGGCATTCGTATTTTCCCTAATCCTGCTGCAACAACTTTATTCATTGCTTTCGAGAAATTCTCTCCCGAAACTCAGATTACATTATTTGATATGATGGGTAGAGTGATTATGGTTTCCAATAAGAAAGTAGAAAACCATACTCTGCGCTTAGACATCAACTCACTTTCTCAGGGTTCATACATCATTCAAGTTATGGACAACTACAATAAAAAGCAATACAACTACACAGTTATAAAACAATAAAATCACCTCGCTTCAATCAAACACCCAGTCATGAACTTAAGCACCTACTCCAGACAAAAAGTGTTACAAAGCACATTTTGCATTATTTGTTTGAGTGTCTTTACTCTTACAGCAATTGCTCAGTTACCTATGAAGTTTAACTATCAGGCTGTTGCGCGCAACTCTGCAGGGTCACCAATAGCTAATCAGGCTATTGGTATTCGCATAGCACTTCTTGATGGCGGCCCTTCGGGAAATGCTACCTATATGGAAACACATACCGTTATCAGTAATCCGTACGGTGTATTCTCGCTGCAAGTAGGAGGCGGAACAATTGAATTAGGTACAATGACAGCCGTACCCTGGGGTACAGGCAATGTGTGGATGAAAATTGAAATGGATCCCGCAGGAGGAAACAGTTATACCTCTATGGGAAGTACTCAATTACTTAGCGTGCCATATGCCATGTATTCAGGCACAGCTCTGAATGGAGGAAGTGGTGGTAACGGAGACAACTGGGGAACACAATCTGTAATAACAAACTTGACATTGAACGGTAATGGAACAGGTAGTTCACCACTAGGCCTAGCTCAACAAAATGCAAGCAACGGTCAAGTTCTAAAATGGAATGGTACTGCCTGGATGCCTGCAAATGATTTAACAGGAGGCTCGGGGTCTTTTACCGCAGGTAGTGGAATAAGTGTTAATGGGAACATCATATCAAACACAGGAGATCTAAGTAGCACCAACGAACTACAAACCATATCTCTTAGTGGAAATATACTAACCCTTTCTCAGGGTGGTGGTACGGTAACCTTGCCATCAGGTGGTGGAGGCGGTGCTACCGTGTTAAATGATTTAAACGATGTAACTATAACCGGTACACCATCACTGGGTCAAGTTCTTAAATATGATGGGACTAACTGGGTTGCAGGAACAGATAACACAGTTGGTGGCTCAAGTTTGTGGTCACAGAATGGCAACAACATTAATAATCTGAATAGTGGGAATGTGGGTATTGGAATTACATCACCTCAAGCTTTATTTCATACAGAGCGCAGCTCATCTACTGGATTAATTGGTTTGTTTAAGAATTCGAATGCTAATAATTCATCTAATGTCTTAAACGTAGAAAATAATGGTGATGGTAATAATTTGTACTGTCTGAAAACTGGAAATGGAGAGAACCTATACTTGGTTAAAGACAATATGAATTCAGGCACTCCTAATATTTACGCCACCAACAACGGGAATGGAAATACTATGGATGTGTTTTCAACCGGAGTTGGCTATGCAGCAAGATTCCATGGCGGTTCAAGCGCTGCCGGTGCTATGTATGCAAAAGTTACCAGCAGCAACTATGCGGGAACCTTTGATGGAGATATCATGGGTAATGGTATCCGATCTGTTGTAAGCGGAAACGGTTTAGCAGGTAAGTTTGAAGGACGTGTACAAATGCATTACACCAGTAGTGGTCCTACTGTACCTCACTTAATACTAAATGAATCGGTTGTTGGAAATGCTGCTCGTTTACATTTTCAGAATGGAACTAGTACCAGTTATTGGGCACTAAATGGTGCTACCAATTCAACCGTTGGAAATGCAAAGTTTAATCTCTGGTATAACAGCACTGAAATAATGACAATTACAGGTGACGGACAAATAGGAATGATGAGCAACACCCCCACTGCCCGATTACAAATAGGTAGCGGAGCTACTTACACGAATAGTATTTTGAAAGTGGATAACAGCAATAATTCAAACATTTCTCCAGTTGTAAGTATCACTAACTCCGGTAGTGGCGAATTAATTTCTGCAACCAAACCCGGTATTGGTTATGGCATTAACATACAGAAGACTGGAATCATGTCTTCATCTGCATCTATCTATGGCGCTAACTCAGGCAACAATGGTGAAGGTATCCGCGGCTCGGCTTTTGGAGCAGGTGGTTATGGTATTTATGGTAATGCCGCCGGCACTGGAAGCGCCAGTTTCACCGGTGTTTATGGTTATGGTAGCGGCAGCACAGGAGCAGACTATGGTATCTATGGACAACAAGGTGCCAGCGGCAACGATTTTGCCGGTTACTTTAATGGTAATGTGGCCTACACAGGTACGTTAAGCAGTACCTCTGATATGAAGTTGAAATCAAATATTCAACCTTATCAAAACGGATTGCAAGCATTGATGCAACTGAATCCAAGTACTTATGAATATAAGCACGATGGTTTATACCGCTATATGAAGTTACCTGAAGGCAAGCAATTAGGTTTAATTGCTCAAGACATTGAAACTGTGCTGCCTGAGTTGATTCAGACTGCAGAATTTGTTTCTTTAGAAAAGCAAGAAGGTGAGTCGCAACCGGAGCAGGTAAAGATTGAGTACAAGTCTGTAAACTATATTGGTTTGATCCCTGTGCTGATTAGTGCTATTCAAGAACAGCAACAACAAATTGAGTCTTTGAAAAAAGAAATTGAATTGCTGAAGAAGTAAATCAATCAGCTTCTATTAATGCATACTGTTTGATTTCGTCAATGTAACTTCTGGAATTACTTAAGCGTGGTACTTTGTGTTGCCCGCCTAATTTGCCTTTAGCCTTTAACCAGTTATAAAAAGTTTGCTGCGGTACTGCATGAATTATTGGTTCGCGTAGAGCAATGTCTTTGGAGCGTTTAGCATCGTAATCGGAATTTACCATACGCAATTCTTCATCTAGAATTTTTGCAAATACTTCTAAGCTATCTGGTTCTTGTTCAAACTCAATGAGCCATTCGTGACAGCCACGGTCACTCAAAGTAAGATATACAGGTGCCGCTGTGTAATCTGCCACTCTTGCTCCGGTGCGTTTACAAGTTTCTGAAATAGCTTTATCAGAATTATCAACGATCACTTCTTCTCCAAAAGCATTGATAAAATGCTTTACTCGTCCACTAACCTCTATTTTAAAAGGATTCAATGAAGTGAAGCGAATGGTATCACCAACTTTATAGCGCCATAATCCGCCATTTGTACTAATCACCAAAGCATAATTCTCTCCTGCTTTTACTTCGTGTAATTGAAGTGTGTTTGGGAATTCGCTATCCCACTCGCTTTGAGGAATAAACTCATAAAATATTCCGGCATTCAAATGCAGCAACATCCCCGGCGTATCCCAGTCAGACTGAAAAGCAAAAAAGCCTTCCGATGCATTGTATGTTTCGAGGTAACGCATGCTGCTGTCGTTAAACAATTGACCAAACTGATGACGATAAGGAGTAAAACTTACACCGCCGTGAATGTATAACTCAACCGATGGCCATATTTCACGAATGCTTTGTTTGCCGGTGAGTTCATAAAGCCTTTTCACCAGCATCATAGTCCAGGTAGGCACGCCACTGATGTTGGTTACATTTTCGTTCATGGTACTTAATGCCAGTTGTTCCAACTTCTTTTCCCAATCATCCATCAAGGCAATAGACAACTCCGGTGTGCGATACCACTGAGCAAGGTAAGACATATTCTGCATCAGCACTGCCGATAAATCGCCATAGAAAGAATAATCATTGAAGCGGCTTACCTGGTGTGAGCCACCAAGTATCAAGCCCTTACCTTCAAATATCTTAGATGATTCGTTCTGTGTGCAATACCATGTAAGCAAATCAAGTCCAGCTTTGAAGTGAGTATCATGTATGGACTCATTACTCATAGGAATAAACTTGCTGACATCTGATGTAGTGCCACTCGATTTGGAATACCATTTTATGTTCGAAGGCCATAACAAATTTTGTTCGCCGCGCATACTGCGCTCTATCCATGGTTTCAAAGTATCATAATCAGATACGGGTACGCGGTTTTTAAAATCCCCGTACGATTCAATAGTGTTGTAATTAAAATGTTCTCCCCATTCCGTATGTTCCGCTTGTTGCATTAAATAACGGAACACAGCCCATTGTGTATCCATAGGATTTTCCATCATGCTCTGAATTTGTCCGGCACGCTGTTTTAGAAACCAAGTGATTATGGAGCCTATATAGAAATACATCTCGCAGCAAAATACATCAGGAATCGAAAAATCAAAAATGTAAAACTGAAAATCAGTAAAAAAAAAGACTAGTAGTTACTCTTTCTTATTCAGTAATTGCTTGATGGCCATATATGCGCCACCGCTTGGTCTTGGTGCATCAGCGCTTACTATGCGTCCGTCTTTGTCTATTAATACATAATGGGGAATGCTGCTGAAATTATAATCTCTCAATATGCTGCTTTGCCAGCCTTTAGGATCAATCAGATGCACTCCGTTTAATTTCTCCTGCCTCATAGCACGTTTCCAGTTCTCTTTATCGGTGTCAATAGAAACAAAAAGGAATGTAACCGCCTGGTTTTTGAACGTGTCCATCAACACACGAGAGTAAGGCATCTCTTTACGGCAAGGTCCACACCACGAAGCCCAAAAGTCTATATAAACAATCTTGCCTTTCAGTGAACTCAGAGAAATCATCTTTCCACTCGAATCAGCCGCTGAAAAATCACGCGCCGTGGCTCCCTGTGCCAAATGCGCCAATCGCAGATACATTCTGTCCAAAGGAATCATAACATCAGGCGAAGTGGCATTTTGTTTCATATACTCAATCATCTTACCCGCATTGGTGATGTAATTCTTTGCAATCATTTTATTGATGACATATGCAGAATGAATCTCAAGCGGCTTGCCTTTCAATTCAGTAAGTGCTATATCAAACTGTTTGGTCAAAATCATTTCATCATCTTCCATAACACGCGGTTGCCCCAAGGTCTCATAAGCACGATTCTTATAGTACCAGTATAAAAACTGTCCATAAACATCTGCCTGATACAACGGCATCACATCGAATGGCATCTTGCGAATGAATGAATAGTAAGATGAATCAACGCGCGCCTGCAAGCTGTCTTCGCGTTTCACATATTTCTGATAAACAGGAAACATCAGTTTCTTAACAGCAGAATGATACAACGCCAATTGACTGATAAAAGCTTCAAAATACACACTTGCTTCACCAGGGGTAAATTGTTTTTGAAAATCGCTTGCCGCATTTGCATAGCAGGTATCCGCAACATAAATGATACCGCTAGGATATCCGCCGTACAACATATTTTGATTCAGTGGTGCAGAATGATTTAAGCGATACTTCAGATAAAAATTATTTTCCTTACCGCCTTTACCTGAAAATGAAATGGACTTAGGCCACACATTGACATCAAGTGTTACACCAATGCTGTCGCCGGGAGATAAATACATCCGCACTACTTTGTCGTTTAAGCGCATAGCGCACATCAGTGGCTCTGTATGAGCAATATGAAATTTAAAATTCCCTTTTGCATCACAAAGTGCTGAATCAATATTAGGCCACTCTGTGGTAAATGAAATTTCCTTTAATAGATAAACCTTGCCTCCGGTAAAATTGGCTACACTGCCTGCAATGTATGTACTCTGGGCATGTGCAATAAATGATGCAGCAAGAAGAAAAATACTAGTAATAAAAAATTTCATCGTGTAAAATTATTAGTTATCAATTTCAAACACCTCGCCATATTCTGGTATGTGAATATTGCGGTATCCTTCGGTAAGCATAGCGTTTTGTAATGCCTGTTGTGACTCCTGCTCGCCGTGTACCAGAAATACTTTTTTAATTCGCTTTTTGTCTAGCGGATTGAGGAACTGTAAAATCTCATCATGGTCGGCGTGTGCACTGAAGCTGTCCATAATTTCTATCTGCGCACGAATCTTTTTCTCTTCTCCGAATATTTTAACATATTCCGGCTTTTTTCTGATGCGAGAACCTAAGGTTCCTTCGGCACAAAAACCAACAAAGAGTATGGCATTTCTTTCATTCTCTATGTTGTTGCGAATATGATGCACCACACGACCTGCCTCTGCCATTCCCGATGCAGAGATGATGATGCAAGGCTCGCGCAAAAGATTTAACTGCTTACTTTCATTTGCATCCTGAATGTAAGTAAGGCCACCAAAACCGAAAGGATCGGGGTCTGATCTCAGGTGTTTCATAATTTCATGATCAAAACATTCTTCGTGGTTACGGTATATCTCAGTAGCATTCGTTGAGAGAGGGCTGTCAACAAATACCTTTATGCGTGGAAGATTTCGTTGGTGATAAATTTTATCCAATACATATACTATCTCCTGTGTGCGTCCTAAACTAAATGCCGGAATAATAATTTTCCCCCCTTGCTTCATGCATACGCGCTCTATCAATTCAAGCAACTCCCATTGATCGTCCGGTTCTTTTTGATGTGACTTGCCGCCGTAAGTACTTTCAGTAATAAGGTAATCAACATCTTGCATGGTTTCGGGATCCTTCAGAATTGGTCGCTGCCATCTGCCTATATCACCGGTAAAACCAATTCGTGTTTCCTTGCCTCTGTCTTTAATAATCACCGCAACCGATGCACTGCCTAAAATATGTCCGGCATCACGAAACTGAAATGAAACTTCATCATTGATTTCGTGAATGTTTTCATAATCGGCAGTGACAAAAAACTTCAAACAGCGTTCTGCGTCTTTTACTGTATATAATGGTGGGATAGGCTCTTCCCCTTTTCTTTTACGGCGCTCGTTGTGCCATTCATTATCTTTCTCCTGTATATAAGCTGTATCCAACAACATGATTTCACAAAGGTCTTTGGTAGCGGAAGTGCAAAATATTTTCCCTTTAAAACCCAGTTTCACCAATAGTGGAATTCTACCGCAATGATCAATGTGCGCATGACTCAGAATCACATAATCAATCTGTTTTGGGTCAAAAAGAAAATTGGCGTTGAGCTGATCAATATATGCCTGCCTTCCCTGAAATAACCCGCAGTCTAATAGAATCTGTAAACCACTATCGGTAGTAATTAAATGATTGCTGCCTGTAACAGTCTGGGCAGCACCGCAAAATTTTATTTTCATTCGCACTAAATATAATCTTAAAATTAAGTGCCAAGCAAAATGATGAAATGTATAGACGCTATATTTACCCGCACACACGAATAATAAGCGATGCCGCTACTCGGAAAAGTATTGAAGCAATTGGTTGAAACACGCAACGATCTGAAACTGCGTCCTTATCATCCCGTGCGCAATCAGCATAATATGTTGAAGAAACTCTTGCGCAAAGCCGAGTTTACTGCCTTTGGCCGCGAGTTTCAGTTCACATCCATACTGCAATCAAAAAATATAGAAACAGCTTTTCAGCAACAGGTGCCTATGTTCGACTATAGTACCATACATAAAAACTGGTGGTATCGCAGTCTTACCGGCGAAAGTGATGTTTGCTGGCCCGGCCAGGTAAAATATTTTGCACTCAGCAGCGGCACTTCTGAAAGTGCTAGTAAAAGAATTCCTATTACTAAAGACATGATCAAGGCTATTCGTAATTCGAGCCTGAAACAAATCGTTGCTATGTCGAATTTTAATTTCGACGAAACCAGTTATGAGAAAGGTATTATGATGCTGGGAGGAAGTACTAACCTGAAACGTAAAGGCAGTTATTACGAAGGTGATTTGAGCGGCATTAGCGCCGGTAATATTCCTACCTGGTTTCAAGCATTTTATAAGCCCGGTAAAAAAATTGCCCGACTATCTGACTGGGAAAAAAAACTCGACGAAATTGCATCGCATGCGCATGAGTGGGACATAGCTCACATCTGCGGCATACCGGCTTGGAATCAGTTGATGCTGGAACGCATCATTGTCTATCATAAAGTAAAAAACATACATGAGGTGTGGCCTAACCTTACCTCTTTTGTGCACGGTGGCGTAGCCTTTGAACCGTACCGTAAAAGTTTCGAAAAACTTTTAGGCAAGCCTATTACATACATAGACACTTACCTAGCCTCCGAAGGTTTTATTGCTTATCAAAACCGTCCCGATACTCAAGCCATGCGCTTGCTTACACGCAACGGAATTTATTTTGAGTTTATACCCTTCGACGATGCACACTTCGACGAAGAAGGCAACATCAGAAGCAGTGCAAAAGCACTTACACTCAAACAGGTGAATACACTTACCGATTATGCCATTCTGCTCTCCACCTGTGCCGGTGCCTGGCGTTATCTCATTGGCGACACCATTCGTTTTGTGAATACCGACGAATATGAACTCGTCATTACCGGACGCACCAAACATTTTCTGAGCCTTTGTGGTGAGCATCTTAGCGTAGAAAACATGAACCATGCCATAGCGCATGTGAATGATACCTTGAATGTGGGCATCAGAGAATATACAGTTTGTGGTGTCCCGCATCAGAATATGTTTGCGCACCATTGGTTTGTAGGCTGTGATGAAGCTATTGATGCCACACAACTAAAAGAATTAATTGATTCCAAGTTAAAAGCTATCAACGACGATTATTCCACAGAGCGCATATCAGCATTAAAAGACATTATCGTTACCGTGCTGCCCGTTGCTATCTTTTACGATTGGCAGGCTAAGCATCAAAAACTCGGAGGTCAAAATAAATTTCCGCGTGTATTAAAAGGGGAGCGTTTAAAGGATTGGTTAAACTTCTTAAAAGAAAAACAACTGCTTGATTGAGGCACTATATAAAGGTGTTCTGCTTGGGCTGGTGCTGATGATTTCTGTCGGCCCCATTTTTTTTGCTGTGATAGAAACCAGCATTAATAAAGGTTTTCCTTATGCGTTCAGTATAGCCATTGGAACATTGTTCAGCGATGCAATGTATATCGTACTGGCATTTTTAGGATTAAGTACCTTTTTCGATGACAACTCTTTCCGTTTGTGGATGGGTATTTGCGGCGGTATTTTATTAATCGGTTTCGGTGTGATGAATTTGTTGAAAAAAGTCGACATGCACGCCAGCGATTTGCACCTTCAAAAAAAAGCTCCTTATTATAAATACGTGTTGAAAGGATTTTTGATAAATACGTTAAATCCGTTTGTTATTTTCTTTTGGGTAAGCACCTTAGGTTGGGCTACCATACATATCACATCGGTAAATCACGGCCGTATGTTTTTCTTTGCAGGTGTGCTGGGTACAGTTTTTATCAGTGATATGCTGAAGTCCATACTGGCAATTAAAATAAAACACATCATCAATGCTAAAGTCATTCATATAATTAATATCATTTCCGGTATTGCAATGCTGCTATTCGGCACCGATATGATAACTAAGGTTATTTGGGAGAGAGGGGTGTTTTAGAATGTACAGAAATACGATAGCCTAAATAACTATCAGGACGGATTATTATAGTCTTTTATTCTGATCCACCAGAGGCGGAGAGACTCGGATGAGGGGATTGTGTAGGTGGATTTTTTCAGAAATAACTTCTATCAATCTTGTAATAAAATGAGAGTGTTATGAAAACACATTTTCTCCTTCTGTTATAATTTGCTCGGCTATTATTCTACAATAAGCAATCTCTCAAACCCTTGACTGAAATGCAGTAGAACAGCATTTTTTTGATGTGTACCAGCCCACAGATACCCCGCAATGGTTATTTCCGATAATAGCTATAAATGGTGATGGGCAGGCAGATGCGATTTATTATTGTTATAAATCATATGCAAGTGATTATAACATTTATGAAAACAAATTTGGTGAAAATGCCACATTACTAGACTTCAAATTTTTACTTTTAGTTTTAACTAGGCTCTAGCTTCAACTTACAGTGTTTTTGCATTTGGGGATACCTCTTTTAGTGGGTCTGAATATATAGGACACAATTTTCTGACTTTTATTAATGGCAAATACCCCCTCACCCTTATATGGAACGGCATTAAATTATCGATACCATTTTACCATTCCACAATATTTATCAAAACCTATTGCACGGATAGGGGGATTTTGGACTCATGCTTATAAACCTTTTATTTTATGAAATGCACAGTCGTTTATTATCGCTGATATGTTAGGCTTTACATGTTATACATTATTTGTTGCAATTTTTATAGACAGTATAACATTTGATGGCCCTGATAATGTAGAAGTATTTAATTCATCCTGTATTTTTTATTCCACTGCGGTATTGATTTTTCAAAATCGAAAATGTGATCGCTGTATAAATTAAAAGCACTGTCGAAGCCGGTGAGTGCATCGAGGGTATTACTCAGTTCATCGAGGAATTGCATTTGTTCTTCGACTGCTTCATCGCTGCTGGTATAAACAAAGTTTCGGTGCTGCGCCAGATAAATGAGAAAAGGAATGCAGCGTGCATCGCTCAGTTCTCGTAGAGCGCGCAAACTGTATTGACCAAATTTTGTAACTGTGTGCATACTCATCAAACAGAGATGATATACTTTTTTCTCTCGCTTTAATTCTTCTACATAGCTTTTTGCAAAGGCATCATAATCATCCATAGTCTGATGATCGATATAAAACCGGAAATCATAATCATAAATATCAGCCAGCATAATCAACTCATCGGGTGGTTTTACGTTAGGGCCATAGCGACTCAGCTTTGCAGAGTCCGTTAACATTCTGCAAAAGTTATCGCGCTGAAATTTGAAATAATAATCCCAGGCATTAATGTGTGTGGTAAAAGACTTTAAGATTAAAGTATCATATACTTCTGTACGCATAATTTTATTGAGTGGTAAGCGTAGCAAACCTTGACTTAAATAATTTAAGCGACTGCGCATGGGATACACATAGCCAATCTGAAAACCTGCTTCACAATGTACTTCGCCACTGTCCGTAATAAAGCAATAACGGATTCCCATTTGTGATGGCATACTGGCAAGAAATACTCTGTCGGCATTCACCCATTTCACACGGCGGTGCGTGTTCAGAGACGGCTCGTTCCTGTCATTGCAATGTATATCTATATATCGCTTCACTGCATTCCATTTGCCGGCTGCTATGTGTGCACAGAAATTACAATTTGCTTGACACAACTTGGTTGTGTTGTAGAGATTTACTATACGCTTTTCTTTTTCTGCCTGCATTAATGCATTCAAATGTTCTTCTTCTGTTAACGTTTTGATGCACGAATCGGGCAAAGGTGAACCTGGATTGAAGTGATCTTTGCTTAAATAGTAAATACATTTTTTACCCTTGAATTTAGAAAAGCTGTACTCATCGCTGTAGTTCTTATAGTTCAGGTTAGATACGATAGCTGTGAAGTGGATTGATTTTTCAGCCAAATGGATGTTTTGCTTATAAATTGTTTCAGGCTCCAGTTCAATCATTACATATTCTGTTCCCATATCGTGGAAGAAACCTCCAAGAATATTCTTTATAGTGCCGCATACCACTACATCTGATTTATAAAACAAAGTGTCAGTCTGGATGCTACTCAGATTTACAAGTTCCTTAACGGGTATTTTACATGACGATGCCCATTGTGTCCTTGTATAGTTCAAGCACATTATACCGAGCATCAGCATGAGGAATCTCATTTTTTTTCTGCAGACAGGAGTTAGATGACTGACAAGGGGAAATTACATAAAGTAGCATATGATGCATTGCTTGAAACAATTGACATCAATATTGAATTGCGTCCAAGCAAGTTTGTAGATGAGAATAAAAAAGAGTTTTATGATTGTTTAAAGAATATTAGTATTAAAAAAAACAGCTTGAAATAGCGGTTTGTGTGAAAATAGGTGCCTCATTATTGAGGATACTACGCAACAGTGTCACCCTACTACGCCTTTGTTTCAGGTAATAGATGCGCTTCTTCAAACACATCATCAACCGTAATGTAAAGGTATGGGTTAATCGTATTGTCGGCATCGCTATGATTATGTTCGGTATAGACCGATCAGTAAAGTATTCTAGGACCTAGGAATATTTTAGTGTATCTCCCACACCTCGTTACCCGCCAATAGCTTATCTAGATTGCCTGCACCTTTTTTGGCGAGCACATCGTCTATTTGTTTCTGCATTACATCCTCGTAACAAGCGCGCTCACCTCGATAGAAAATGCCGAAGGGCCTGGGCAAATGATTCTCGTGATGCACATCGTCGAACATACGTGCTACTATCCAAGCCTTGTTGAGGTCGGTTTCGTCGTGTACCATTAAATCGTCGGTGCTGTATTGCTCACCTATAGTAACCACCTGCGGTTTCATACCATCCAGTCTGATTCCTTTTTCGTTGTTTTCACCAAAACGCAAGGGCTGACCATGAATCATCATCAGCGTTTCCTGTTTTTTACTGGCCTTCTCCGTAAAAATCTCAAAGGCCCCATCGTTAAAGATATTGCAGTTCTGATAAATCTCGAGAAATGAAGAACCTTTATGTTTATAGGATGCCAGCAACATTGCCTGCAAATGTGCGGGGTCGCGATCCATACTGCGCGCCACAAATGTGGCTTCGGCACCCAATGCTAATGAAATGGGATTGAAGGGATGATCTACACTGCCGTATGGCGTTGATTTAGTTACCTTGTTTTCTTCTGAGGTGGGTGAGTATTGCCCTTTGGTTAATCCATAAATCTGATTGTTGAACAACAATACATTCACATCAAAATTTCTTCGCAACAAATGAATAGTATGATTGCCTCCTATACTTAATCCATCACCATCACCGGTTACGATCCACACGCTCAGTTCGGGTCTTGATGCTTTAAGGCCGGATGCAATGGCTGTGGCGCGTCCGTGAATGGAGTGCATGCCAAACGTCTCTGTATAGTATGGAAAACGCGATGAGCAACCAATGCCGCTGATGAAAACTATGTTTTCGCGCGCTATGCCCAGTTGCGGCAATATGGTGTGTACTTGTTTCAGAATAGAATAATCGCCGCAGCCGGGACACCAGCGTACATCCTGATCGGTAGCAAAATCTTTGGCAGTTAATGATGCAGTGTTCATAATTTATTTTGTGTTGTACACTTCTTTTATTTTTTCAACTAATTCACCTTTCATAAAAGGCACACCTTGTATTTTATTAAATGGTATGGCCGGTATCAGATAGCGGTCGCGGATAATACGTATCAATTGACCATTGTTGATTTCGGGAATCAATACGTTGTCGAAGCGTTTCATCAATGCTTCTAAATTTTTTGGGAAAGGTTTTATGAATCGAATGTGTGCATGCGACACCTCCATTCCTTCGGCAATACATTCTTTAACGGCGGCTTTCAATGCACCATAGGTTCCACCCCAGCCCATCACTAAAACTTTACCACTGTCTTTACCGCTGTCTATCTTCTGTTCCGGTAGGTAGTCGGCAATCTTCTCCACTTTTTCCTCACGTAGCTTCACCATAAATTCATGATTCTGTGCATCGTAGCTGATGTTACCGGTAATGTTTTGTTTTTCTAATCCGCCTATGCGATGCTCCAGGCCTTTAGTGCCGGGCACAGCCCAGGGACGTGATAATTTTTCATCGCGCGCATATGGCATGAACTTTTCACCATTCTCTAAAGGTTCCGCAAACTTTTTTTCAATTTTTTCTAATTGATTAACCGCGGGATAACGCCACGGCTCAGCCCCGTTAGCGATGTAACCATCACTCAGCAGGATAACGGGAGTCATATGCTGCACGGCAATTTTACATGCTTCAAATGCGGCACGGAAGCAATCGCTCGGAGATTGTGCGGCAATAACCGGTATGGGGCATTCGCCATTCCTTCCGTAGTAGGCTTGCAGTAAATCGGCTTGTTCGGTTTTGGTGGGCATACCGGTGCTTGGTCCTGCACGCTGTATGTTGCAAATCACTAATGGGACTTCTAGCATAGCCGCTAATCCCATGGCTTCAGTTTTTAATGCCATACCCGGCCCTGAGGTTGTAGTTAATCCAATTTGCCCTCCAAAAGATGCGCCTATAGCGGAACATATTGCTGCTATTTCATCCTCTGCCTGAAAGGTTCTGATATTGTAATTTTTGTATTTCGCCAGTTCGTGTAACACATCCGATGCAGGAGTGATGGGATATGAGCCCAGAAAAACCGGTAAGCCCGACTGATGCGAGGCAGCCACAATACCCAATGCCAAAGCCTGATTACCCATAATGTTACGGTACTTACCGGCCGGCATTTTCGCTTTTTCTACTTTGAATCGCGTACTAAACGTTTCGGTTGTTTCACCATAGGCATAACCGGCTTTCAATACACGTAGGTTGGCTTCGAGTATCTCCGCTTTTTTAGAAAACTTTTCCTTTAAAAAATTTATACTGGTTTGCATATCGCGGTCGAACATCCAGTACAAGAAACCGAGTACAAACATGTTTTTGCAACGGTCTTTTTCTTTGGTGCCTAATGTAAGATCAGCAATAGCATCGCGGGTTAATTTGGTCACATCTACTTTATAGACTTCATAGCCATCGAGCGAATTATCCTCGAGTTGATTACTTTCTACATTGGCTAAGCGCAAATTTTTAGCATCAAAACCTGCAATATTGGCTATGATAATTCCACCCCGTTTTAATTGTTTGAGGTTCATCTTCAAAGCTGCAGCATTCATCACTACCAATACATCACACATATCACCCGGCGTGTAAATTTCGGTACTTCCAAAATGCAGTTGATAGCCCGATACACCGGCAGTAGTTCCTTGTGGTGCACGAATCTCAGCAGGGAAATCTGGGAAAGTACCTAAATCGTTCCCAAAAAGAGCCGCAGTGTTTGTAAACTGAGTTCCGGTAAGTTGCATACCGTCGCCACTATCCCCGGCAAATTTTATAACAACCTGTTCAAGTGGAACGAGTGTTTCTGTAGTTGACATATGTATGAAATTAAACCGTCTAAATACAAAAATGGTTTGCAAATAGACCGCTCAAAGTTAGCGTAAAGCAATAGTTTATGTCAGTTGTTTCTTCAGCAAAGTAATGATGTGTTCTTTTGCCGGTTGACGTAAAGCTTTGGAAGATACTGTGAAATATTGGTGTTTCTCTAAAAAATGAATTTGCATATGCAACCAGTCAAGTTCTGTTCTCACTTTTCCAAAATGTTTTAACTCCAAAAACAATTGATTTGCTATATCGAAGTAATCTTCGCGACCTAAATAATCTAGATCTGCATCGCACAAAATCTGACTGCAATGATCCAATGGAGTTTGTGGCAGCTTAGTGGCGCGTATCATATTGTGTACAGCTTCAATATCTCTTTGATTAAATTGAAACTGAGGTAATATTTCTGAAGCAATAGTGCAACTGTGTTCTTCGTGATTTTCTGCAGCAATCAAATATCCGGCGTCGTGCAATAGAGCGGCCACTTCAATCAGATTAGCATCTATTCCATTCATCCCCTCTCGTTGCGCAATTTCCATTGCGGCTTTGGCAACATCAAAAGTATGTGCAGCAGAATGATAGGTATAAACAGGAAGTAACTCCAGCAATAAACGCTTATGAATGTAGTCTCGCAACAAAGTTATATCCATTCGATAACGATACGCTTCAAATGTAATCGTTTTGTTTGTAGTGTTTGATGAAACAAAAAAGCCACTGAATCTTCAGCGGCTTATGAAAAATTTTTAATGTTTTAAAAAAGATTACTCTTTGTAATCTGGACGAACGATAAACTTAGTAGCGATAGGCAACTTTTGTGCTGCTAGACGCAATGCTTCTTTAGCTACGGCCATTGGTACTCCGTCAGCCTCAAACAGGATACGACCAGGACGCACTACTGCTACCCATCCTTCAGGGTTACCTTTACCTTTACCCATACGTACTTCGGCAGGTTTAGCTGTACGAGGTTTATCAGGGAATACGCGAATCCAAACCTGGCCTTCACGCTTCATATAACGGGTAACTGCCACACGAGCCGCTTCCAATTGTTTGTCTGTTATCCAAAGAGCTTCCATAGCTTTCAATCCAAATGAACCGAATGCAATGCTGGTGCCTCGGTGTTCAATGCCGTTGGTTGCACCTTTAGCTTTCTGAGCTTTTCTGTATTTAGTTTTCTTAGGCTGTAACATAACCTTATTGTAAGTTCAGTTTAATAAATTAAGAATTATTGTCTTTGCGTTCGCCGCGCTTACCGCCACGTCCACCACGGTCACCACGCTCACCGCCACGTCCACGACCACCACGGTCGCCACCACGTGGCATGTCGGTTCCGGCAGCTGGTTTCACGTTGGCATTTGGTGATAAATCACGTTTTCCAAAAACTTCGCCGCGACAAATCCAAACCTTGATTCCTATTTTACCATAAACGGTTTGTGCTTCGCCAAGTGCATAATCAATATCCGCACGGAAAGTATGCAATGGCACACGGCCTTGTTTAATTTCTTCCGAACGTGCTATCTCCGCACCACCCAAACGACCACTGATACGAATTTTGATACCTTCTGCTCCCATTCTGATAGCTGAGGCAATTGCTAATTTCAAAGCACGGCGATAATTGATACGTGCTTCTATTTGACGGGCAATAGTATCGGCAACAATAACAGCATCCAGCTCAGGACGGCGTATTTCAGAGATGTTGATTTGAACATCTTTACCAGTGAGTTTTTTCAATTCTTCCTTAATACGATCAACTTCACTACCACCTTTTCCGATAATAATACCCGGACGGCTGGTGTTGATGGTAACCGTAATACGGTTGAGTGTACGCTCAATAATAATCTGAGCAATACCGCCTTTAGAAATACGAGCTTTAAGGTACTCACGGATTTTTTGATCGCCGTGAAGTTTTTCAGCGAAATCTTTTCCGCCATACCAGTTCGATTCCCATCCGCGGATGATACCTAATCTGTTGCTAATAGGGTTTGCCTTTTGTCCCATGTGTATTGATTATTCTTCGTTAGATTTTTTGGTTGTAGATTTTTTTGCAGCAGCTTTTTTAGTGGGTGCTTTGCGTGTTTTTTTTACCGGTGCTTCTGCAGGTGTTTCTTCAGGAGTTACTTCAGTAGTTTCTGCATCGGCTGAAGCAGTAACTGATCCGGCTCCGGTGCGGCTGTCCACCACGATAGTGATGTGGTTAGAACGTTTGCGCATTTTATATGCACGTCCATGAGGTGCCGGCAAAAAACGCTTGATAGTAGTGCCTCCGTCTACAAAGATTTCCTTCACAAACAATGCACTGTCTTCTTCTCGCGCGCCTTCGTTTGCCTGTTTCCAGTTATTTACTGCTGAGATCAACAACTTTTCGATTACACGTGCCGGATGTTTGGTAGAGTAATGTAATGTGTTGATGGCTTTTTCAACATCCATACCGCGCACTAAGTCTGCAACGTAACGAGCCTTACGTGGCGATGTTGGGTTGTTTCTTAATATTGCTTTAGCTGATGCCATGATGACTTGTTATTTATATTAATTAAGCAATTTTCTTAGATGAGTGGCCTTTGAAGTTACGTGTTGGGGCAAATTCTCCGAGTTTATGACCAACCATATTTTCACCTACATAAATAGGGATGAACTTGTTGCCGTTATGAACAGCAAAGGTGTGACCTACAAATTCAGGAGTAATGGTTGAGCGGCGCGACCAGGTTTTGATTACGGTTTTTTTACCGGAAGCATTCAAGGTTTCAACCTTCTTTTGAAGGTTGTGGTCAACGTAAGGGCCTTTTTTAATGGATCTGCTCATTAGTTATTCTTTATGAGTGTTTATGATTATTTCTTCTTTCTGCTGATGATAAATTGATTAGATGCTTTTTTAGGCTTACGTGTTTTCAAACCTTTAGCATACTTGCCTGTGCGGCTGCGTGGATGTCCACCTGAAGCTTTACCTTCACCACCACCCATTGGGTGATCAACTGGGTTCATTGCAACACCGCGGTTACGAGGACGAATACCTCTCCAACGCTTGGCGCCTGCTTTACCGTATACTTCCAGGTTGTGATCAGGATTAGAAACTGAGCCTATGCTTGCCATACAAGTAACCAATATGCGGCGAACCTCGCCAGAAGGTAACTTGATAGTAGCATATCGGTCTTCTTTAGCAGCCAGTTGTGCGCTGCTGCCTGCACTACGTACAATAGACGCACCTTTTCCGGGTTGCAATTCAATATTGTGAATGATTGTACCAAGTGGTATATCTTTAATAAATAATGCATTTCCAATTTCTGGAGCAGATCCTTCACCGGATACTACAACGTCCCCAACTTTCAAACCATTTGGAGCAAGTATGTAACGTTTCTCACCGTCTTTGTAATTCAATAATGCAATAAAACCTGAGCGATTGGGATCGTACTCAATAGTTTTTACAGTGGCTGGTATTCCGTGTTTATTGCGTTTGAAATCAATGACACGGTACATTTGTTTATGACCTCCACCAATGTAGCGCATAGCACGACGACCCTGATAGTTACGACCACCTGATTTAGGTTTAGCTTCCAACAGGCTTTTCTCCGGAGTAGATGTGGTAATCTCTTCGTAAGTGTTACCTATTTTGAATCGGGTTCCGGGAGTTACCGGTGTAAATTTTTTAGTTCCCATTTGTTGATCAGATTATTTATCCGTTAATCTCTACGATAGTTTATTAGTTAATTAAATGTTTGCGTAAAAGTCTATAGTTTCACCTGCAGCAAGAGTTATGTAAGCTTTTTTCATTTTGCCTACCATACCTTTAGTTTGACCTGCTTTGGTGTAACGGGTTTTTAATTTATTTGGACGAATGTTGGTATTCACTTCTTTAACGGTAACACCATACATTTTCTCAACTGCCTTTTTAATATCAATTTTGTTAGCATCAATAGATACCACAAAACCATAACGATTCAGCTTTTCGGTTTGAGCGGTCAGTTTTTCTGTAATTAATGGTCTGATTAAAACGTCTCTCATAGTGGTAAAAATTTTTATTCGGCTGATGCGTTTAATTTAGATAATGAACTTTCTGTGAAAATGATTTTCTTGCTGTTCAGAATTTGATAAGCATTGATATCAGAAGCACGGGCAACAGTAGTATTCGGTATGTTACGACCCGAAACAACAATATTTGTATCATGCTCAGGAATAACCAGCAATGTTTTAACCTTGTTCAAACCTAAGTTTTTCAAAATCTGACTGTATTCTTTGGTTTTGAATCCGTTCAATTTGAAATCTTCCAGCACACATACAGCATCAGATTGAGCCTTAGATGAAAGTGCAGATCGTTTAGCCAAATCTTTGGTTTTTTGATTCAACTTAAAACTGTAGTCGCGAGGCTTAGGGCCAAATACGCGGGCACCACCATAGAAAGTAGGGCTTTTAATGCTACCCTTACGAGCACCGCCGGTACCTTTTTGTTTGTGCAGTTTGCGGGTAGAACCGGAAACTTCAGATTTTTCTAAAGTTTTATGTGTACCCTGACGTTGGTTGGCCAGATATTGTTTAACTGCCAGATAAATGGCATGTTCATTAGGTTCAATACCAAAGTATTCGGCATTGAGTTCAACGCTTTTACCTGTCTTTTGTCCGTTGATGTTTAAAACGTCGAGCTTCATATTAATTTTCAATGATTACAAACGAACCCTTGGCACCGGGCACGTTTCCGTTAACAAGAATTAAATTTTTGTCGCCGAAGATTTTTACAATCTTCAGGTTTTTCACTTTCACGCGATCGTTACCCATACGACCTGCCATACGCAAACCTTTGAATACGCGTGAAGGATATGATGAACCACCCAGTGAACCAGGTGCACGTTCGCGATCGTGCTGACCGTGATGCTTCATACCGATGCCACCGAAACCGTGGCGTTTAATAACACCCTGGAAACCGCGGCCTTTTGAAGTTCCTACTACATTTACATTTTCACCTTCAGCGAAAATTTCGGTTGTGATTAAGTCCCCTACACTTTTGTCAATAGCGAAATTTCTGATTTCAACCAGTTTACGCTTAGGGGCAGTGTTTGCTTTTGCAAAATGACCTTTGAGTGCCTTGGTTGTATTCTTTTCTTTCTTAGCACCGTAACCTAATTGCAGGGCTTCGTAGCCGTCTTTGTCCTGCGTTTTTACCTGAGTAACCACACAAGGGCCAGCCTCTATCACCGTACAGGGAATTACTTTGCCCTGAGGATCATAGATGCTCGTCATTCCGATTTTTTTTCCGATAATACCTTTCATCGAGTGTATCAGTTTTTTTATGTTTTACGGCAATTTGATTCCCGAGAGGGAATCTTTAACCGTTCTTAGTTTTTTATCCTTTAATAATAATTTCTACACCGCTAGGCAACTCTAACTTAGAGAGTGCATCAACGGTTTTGGATGTGGATGTATAGATGTCTAACATCCGCTTGTAAGTGCACAATTGGAATTGTTCTCTGGCTTTTTTGTTTACGTGTGGCGAACGCAACACGGTAACAATTTTCTTTTCGGTTGGCAGTGGTATTGGGCCGGCTACTATAGCACCGGTGTTACGCACAGTTTTAACGATTTTGTCGCAGCTTTTGTCCACAAGGTTGTGATCAAATGAGAGCAGTTTTATTCTGATTCTTTGTGCCATTATTTCAATGAACTTTTTAAAAGGGACGGCAAAAGTAAGGTTCTGATTCGAGAATGACAATAGCCGATGTAAAAATAATTGCAGTTTTTATACCCCAAAACCTGGAAGATAGGTGATTGATGTCAAGAACGACGCTTATTTCAGATAGATTCATCGTGTATTTACTTTTATAAAATGAAGTTTATTAACCCTTTACCCTAAATTTAGCCCCCGAATGAATTTCCCATCGAAACTGATAGATGATGCCGTGTCGGAATTTGAGAAGTTGCCGGGTATTGGTCACAAAACCGCACTTCGAATGGTACTGCATTTACTTAAACAACACCCGCAACAGTCAGAACAGTTTGCCGAAGCTATTAGCCGCATGCGCCGCGAGGTTCAGTATTGCAAACAGTGTCATAATATCAGCGACGGTGAGATCTGCGCTATTTGTAACAGTACCAAGCGTAACCATCAATTAGTCTGTGTAGTAGAAAGTATCCGAGATGTGATTGCGATTGAAAGCACCCGACAATATTTTGGAACATATCACGTATTAGGCGGCGTGATAAGTCCCCTGGAAGGTATAGGACCCGATCAATTACAGATAGAATCACTGATTGAACGTGTTCACACACACGCAGTTGAAGAAGTTCTTATGGCATTGAACCCAACTGTTGAAGGAGATACCACTATATATTATATATCTAAGAAACTGGAGAATCTGCCATTGAAAATTACCACCCTCTCCCGCGGTGTGGCATTTGGTGCCGAGTTGGAATACACTGATGATATGACTCTGGCGCGTTCCATTTCTTCGCGTTTGCCTTATGAAAACTACCTGGTGCAGCGCTAAGCAATGAAACTGAGTATTGTTATTGTCAATTATAATGTCAAGTATTTTTTAGAGCATTGCCTGCAATCTGTTTTCAGGGCCTTGAACGGATTAGAATCAGAAGTTTTTGTTGTAGATAATGCCTCAACAGATGATTCGGTTGTTATGCTGAGAGAGCACTTTCCACAGGTAAAGCTGATTTGCAATAATAATAATGTAGGGTTTTCCAAAGCCAACAATCAGGCTATAAAGGCTTCGAAGGGAGAATATGTTTTACTGCTGAATCCGGACACCATTGTTCAAATTGACACATTTCAGAAAAGTATTGCTTTTATGGATACTCACCATAATGCCGGAGGTTTAGGTGTAACCATGATAGATGGCAGTGGCAAGTATTTACCGGAATCGAAGCGGGGATTCCCCTCTCCGTGGGTAGCATTTTGCAAAGCATTTGGTTTAACGGCTTTATTCCCAAAATCAAAATTATTTGCAGGTTACTATTTGGGTCATCTGGATAAAAACCAAACTCATGAAGTAGATGTTCTTGCTGGCGCTTATATGCTAATGCGCCGAGAGGCATTGGATAAAACCGGCTTATTAGACGAAACATTCTTTATGTATGGCGAGGACATTGACTTATCATACAGAATTGTGCAGGCCGGATATAAAAATTATTATCTCAGTGAATCGCGCATCATACATTATAAAGGAGAAAGCACCAAGAAAGGCAGTCTGAATTACGTGCGCATGTTCTATCAGGCTATGATCATTTTTGCAAGGAAGCATTTTGGCGGTAGTAAAGCAGGACCGTATATCTTTATTATACAATGTGCCATATACGTTCGGGCTTTATTAACCCTATTGAATACCTGGTTCCGCAACATGGGGTGGCCAATTACCGATGCTATTTTTCTGTATGGTGGAATGATGCTGATAAAAACTTTTTGGGAACAAAATGTAAAGCTGAACGAAGGTATCACCTACCCCCCCACTTTTACTTTGGTTGTAGTACCTGTTTACATTCTTATCTGGCTGACAAGCATATACTTCAGCGGGGGGTATGATAAGCCCATCAAACTAAGTCGAATTTTAAGAGGATTAATAACAGGCACTATCATTATTGCAGCCATCTATGGATTCCTGGATGAGTCATTGCGTTTCTCAAGGGCAATGATATTACTAGGCTTCGGTTATAGTACTGTGGTGTTGATTACTATGAGGTTAATCCTTCATTTAGCGAAGCATGGAAATATCGATATAGAACAACTGCAGCAAAAGCGTGTAGTTGTAGTAGGTTGCTTACAAGAATATAAGCGTGTGTTGAATCTGGTTACCTTAAGTCGTGCTCATGTCAACGTATTGGGACATATAGATGTATCATCAAACTACGATGCTCATAATAACAGCAAAGGTCACCTAGGCAATCTGTCTGACATAAATGATATTATTGACCTGTACAACGTTGATGAAATTATTTTCTGCACTTCAGACATCGGCGCTGAAAAAATTATTGACCTGATGAGTACTTTAGGAAACAGTATAGAATATAAAATTGTGCCACAGGAGAGTGATAGCATTATAGGTTCACATTCTAAAGATATGCAGGGTGAATTATATACCTTAGATATTCAACTGAACATTAATACGCCACAACAGCGACGAAATAAGCGGGTATTTGATATGGCTGTCAGCTTAATCTTATTACCGCTTTGGTTTTTTCTGTTCTGGAGGTTTCAAAAGCCATTCAATGTTTGGAAAAATATTTTTTTGGTTATAACCGGCAATATAAGTTGGGTGGGATATGCCGATGTAAATTCATCAGGCACATCAACTGTATTACCAAAGATTCGCAAAGGAGTGTTTTCTCCCTTAACCCCTTTTAAACAAAATAACCGGGATGCTGATACCATAGCACGAATGAATTTATTGTACGCACGTGATTATAGTATTTATCAGGATGCTGAGATTCTTTGGAAAGGTTTGATGGAAGCGGGCAACAGTTAGATGAAGTATTGCAAAGCATCGAAACTGCAACTACCTTGAATCACTTCAGTATAGGATTCTTCGAATTACAATCACCCATTCACATATTAATATCAAAAAGCACAGATTCAGGATATAGAAAAATTTTTCCATTCTTTATATATTGCATCCCTCCTGATGAAAGTCCTGTTTCATTCTTTCTTCTGTTTGCTGTGTCTGATGATTGTGCCGATGATTCTGCGTGCTCAACCTGCGCCGGTTCCTTTGCTCGATTGCCCTGCAGCTCAGTTATTGTGCGATATGAGTCCCATAAATGTCCCTAATGGTGTTTGGGGGCCGGGTAATATCTCCGAGTCAGGCACGTGTATGTTAACCGGCGAGATTTCATCTCATTGGTATGTATTTACCTGTACACAATCCGGAACATTTAATTTCTCTTGCACACCACTAGGAGCAGTAGATTATGACTTTGCCGTTTTTAATATTACAGGCTCTGTGCCAGGTACTTGTAATATTTCCGCCGGCACACAGATTGCGTGCAACTATGCATTAACAACAGGTGTAACAGGCGTAGGTTGTGGTGGTGTAGGTTGTTCGGCTACTCTAAATTTAGTTGCCGGAAACACTTATGCAGTACTCATTAATCGATTTACAGGAGGTTCAATAATTGGCTTCAACCTGACATTCAGCGGCACAGCGCAGATCGGTGTTCCTCCAGCAAGCATCAGCGCAACAACTGTATGTTTGGGTTCTCCAACACAATTTACTATCAACAATAATCCTACATCAGGTGTTGTTTATAACTGGAACTTCGGTAATGGGAGTTTTTCTGCACAATCCAATACTACTCACACATACAATAACGCCGGTACTTATAATGTATCACTTCAAATCACCAGCACAACAGGTAATGCCTGCTTAAATCAAAACCTTACAGCGTCAGTTACAGTAAATGAGGCTCCCGATATCAGTATTCTTCCAGCAACACAAACGGTTTGCACAGGGCAATTAGCTACATTAAATGTTCTATCTGTGCCACCTGCGGTTAATCCTAATTATACATGGTCACCTTCTGCTTCCTTATCTGCTTCTACAGGCGCATCGGTGAGCGCAACACCTTCTCAGAATACTACTTACACCGTACAGGTTACCGATGGTAATGGCTGCACCAACAGTGCTACAGCAACAGTTAATATTGGCTCAAGCCTGAGCATCAGCGCCAATGCCGCTAATTCAAATATCTGTCCGGGTGAACAAACTACTTTAACTGCGAATGGTGCCAACAACTATACCTGGACTCCCAACAGCGGGTTAAGTTCTTCAACCGGCGCATCGGTAACAGCATCCCCCTCTGCTTCAACCACATATACTATTAACGGCACAGATGCCAATGGATGCTCAGCAACTGCAACTGTGGCACTTACTATTTTGACTTTACCAAATATTAGTATTAATCCTGCTGCACCAATAATTTGCACCGGACAAAATGCATCTCTGACAGCATCAGGAGCCAACTCGTATAGTTGGTCACCGAATACAGCTATCAATACTTCAACCGGTGCTACTGTAACAGTTAATCCTGTTGCCGATGCAACATATACTGTTATTGGAACTTCAGCTTCGGGATGCACTGCACAACAAACTGTTCAGATAACTGTGGTTAATCTTCCAAGTATTTCGGTTACACCCAATAATCCTTTTGTATGCAGCGGTGCTGCAGCAGCTTTGACGGCATCGGGAGCCAATTCCTATTCCTGGACTCCTAACACTGGTCTCAATGCAACTGTGGGAACTACTGTTTCCGCTTCACCAACCGTTACAACAACTTATACTGTTGTGGGGACTCTTATCAGTGGCTGCACAGGTTCAACAACAGTAGTGGTTAATCTGGGAAATAATCCTGTTGTCACAGTGAACCCTGTTACATCGCAACTTTGCGATGGGTCTAACATCAACATTACAGCATTTGGTGCTGCAAGTTATTCATGGAGTCCTTCCAATACCATAAACAACAGTGCTGCTGCAAGTGTAGTAGCTAATCCCTCTGTTAATACTACATATACTGTCGTTGGCACTGCTGCAAACGGATGCACTGCATCGGCAACATCTGCTATAACATTAGTACCGCCGCAACAGATAAGTGCTTCTTCCAATGCAAGTATTACTTGTCCTGGTAACATTATTATCCTCACCGCTCAAAATGTAAATCAATACTCGTGGCTTCCTGCCGGCGGTACTGGACAAAACAGTGATACTTACACTGTTACTCCATTGAATACAACCACTTATACTGTTAACGGAACCGACGCTAATGGATGTACTTCAACGGCCACGGTTATCATACAGGTGTTAACCCCACCGAATGTATCTGCAAGCAACAACAACGCTTTGATTTGTGAAGGCAATTTCACCACACTCACAGCCAACGGTGCAGTCAATTATCTCTGGTCACCGGTAACTAATCTTTCCTCATCTTCAGGTTCTCCTGTTATTGCCAATCCACCTGTTACAACTACTTATACCGTCAACGGTGTTGATGCTAACGGATGCTCCGCCAATGCAACAGTTGTTGTAAATGTTGACCCATTTCCTGTTGCGGCATTCATTATACAACCTGATGAGGGTTGTAGCCCGCTTAGTATAACTTTTACCAACAACAGCAGCAATGCGATTAGCTACTCTTGGATATTTGATAATGGTCAAATTTCACAAAGCGAAAACAGCAGCACACTATATACCACAGGCACTTATTATCCCTGGCTTATTGCCACCAATACTGCGGGCTGTAGTGATACAGCTATATTTGGATCGGGGATAACGGTCTATCCTCCACCGATTGCAGATTTTAGTTCAACACCTGATACCGGTGTATTGATGAAATACACGGATGCCACGGTATCTTTTACCAACTTATCACAGGGAGCGAGCTCATACGAGTGGTACTTTAGTGATGGTACAACAGACAATAGTACAAACCCTTCACACAGATTTTTATCACAAGGTCAATACACGGTGAGGCTCACTGCAATAAGTGATAATGGTTGTACCGCAGAAAAAATCAGAGGGCCTTATCTGGTAGAAGGTATGCCTCCGGTTTATGTTCCCAATACTTTTACTCCTAATAGCGATGGTCGCAATGATGTATTTCGAGTGTATGCAATTGGCCTCAAAGAGTTTGACTTAAAAGTATTTGATCGCTGGGGGACTCAGGTATTCAGCAGTACCAGCATAGAAACACCTTGGGACGGAACATTTAACGGAACTAAACTTAATCCAGGAGTTTATTTGTATCAGCTTCGCGCCATCTTGCAGAACGACGATCCATTGCTAAAGTATGGGGATGTGACATTGTTGAAATAATCTTTCAAACCTAATATCACATTATGAAGGTTTCTTTGCGCTCTAAACATTTTAAATCTTGGTGTTTTGCGAGAAACAAAATTTAAAAATGCATCAGAGTAACATTTTGTGTTACGTAGGTACCTGAGAGAAGATTGAATTTAGATTGTTCCCAACTTGGTGGACCAAAAGTGCCGAAAGCATTATTTGAAAAAGCAAAGCCTTCTGTAGGAATGCTGAGCCAGTTTTGGTTCAGCACGTTATCGCTGTTCTTATCGTGAAACAATGCAAAAGCATAATCGCCGGGGGGAATACTGTCAAACTTAAATTCCATGGTATTTCCCGTTACATCAACGACAAGTTGTTTGAATACTTCATCAGGTTTATTGAATGATTCAGAAGTATTATACAATGCCACATTCATTTTGCCTTCAATACTTAAAATATTTTCTACCTGTATAATGATATACTCGGGAGTAGGCTGGTTGTTGCCTGTAGTATCTATCGGGTTATCGATTACAACAGGGGGAATGGGGTCGGGTTGTTTTTTCTTTTTGCAAGAGCTGATTCCAATCAAAGCAATGCAGAAAAAAAGAAGTTTTATTTTCATAGAAAAGTGAGTGTATCAAAGATAATCAATTAAAACATCGAAAAAGACAGTTACCTCAGTTTTTCATTTTGCTGATGCCTTTCACTGTCACGTTTGGTTTTCTTTTCCAAATTTTTTTGCAATGCCTCGGTCAGATTTACACCGGTTTGGTTGGCTATACAAATCAACACAAATAACACATCAGCCAATTCATCGCTTAACTCTTTATTCTTATCCGACTCTTTAAACGATTGTTCGCCATAGGTACGAGCCATAATACGCGCTACTTCTCCCACTTCCTCGGCTAGCATAGCCATATTCGTTAATTCACTGAAATAGCGTACCCCTGTGGTTTTTATCCATTCATCTACTTTCTGTTGTGCCTGTTCTAAAGTCATATCAGGTATTTTTAGTGCTTCAATTATTCCTGCAATATAGTTCAAACACTTAGTTATCACAATCACTTATGCTCACCGAAATCAAGAATACAGCCACCGGCTATGAAGAAAACTTCAAGAAGATTTACGATGCACTTAACGAACAACAACGCTTGGCGGTTGACACCCTGCAAGGTCCTGTGCTTGTAGTGGCCGGCCCCGGAACAGGTAAGACACAAATTATCTCAGCCCGCATTTGTAATCTACTGCGCACCGAAGATGATCAGGTGATGCCGCAAAATATCTTATGCCTGACATACACCGACAACGGCGCTATGAGTATGCGCAAACGTTTGTTACAAATGATAGGCCCTGTAGCTCATCAGATTAAAATCTGCACCTTCCATAGTTTTTGCAACGATGTGATACAATCCAATCTTGGTTATTTCGAAAAACGACAGTTAGAATTAATCAGCGATTTGGAGCGAGTAGATCTGATGGAAAAAATGATTAACGAGTTACCCAAGACACACGCTTTAAAAAGACTGAAAGGTGATTTGTATTATGATGTGCCGCTGCTAAATAATTTATTCAGCACAATGAAATCAGAAAACTGGATGCCCGAATATATACATCAATGTATAGATGCCTATCTCAACGATTTACCTAACCGAGATGAATACAGATACAAAAGACCCTATCGAAATTTTAAAGCAGGAGATGTGAAGCAAAATCTGATTGATGTTGAAGTGGAGAAGATGGATAAGCTGCGTGCCGCAGTGAACTTATACCCGGAATACACAGCATGCATGCGCGCATTGAATCGTTACGATTATCAGGATATGATTTTGTGGGTTATAAAAGCATTTAAAGAATCGCCAAAAATGTTAGCACCATACAAGGAGATGTTTCGTTACATACTGGTTGATGAGTTTCAGGATACCAACGGTGCACAAAATGAGATACTGAATTTATTAACCGAAGACAAAGATTTCTTTCCAAATATTTTTTGTGTGGGAGATGATGATCAGAGTATATATGAATTTCAGGGAGCACGGATAAAGAACATTGCAGACTTTGCGCATAAGTATGCAAAAGCTATTACCATAGTCGTGTTAAGTGAAAATTACCGCAGTACGCAGGTCATTATCGATGCTTCTAAAAAACTGATAGACCACAATACAGACAGGTTAATAAATGTGTTGGAAGGCCTAACGAAAGATATTAAAGCAGCTCGCATAGACCGAATTTCGTCCAAGACAACTCCGGTGCTAAAGGAATATTTCAATACGGCACAGGAAGAGGCAGGTGTTTGTTTACAAATAGAACAACTGATTCAAAATGGGGTAAAGCCATCAGACATTGCGGTGCTGTATTACAAGCATGCGCAGGCGGAAAATCTGATCACCTATTTCAACCGCAAGGGAATACCCTATCAGGTAAAGAAGAAGATCAATATTCTTCACCTGCCCATAACACAACAGATAGTAAGCATACTCCAATACATAGATACAGAGTTCCGTAAACCATACAGTGGAGAGGAGTTATTGTTTAACATGATGCACTATTACTTCTTTGGCATTCATCATCACGATATGGCATATATAGGGCAGTATATAAAAAGTAAAAGAGGACTAAACTGGCGTGATGTAATTACCCAGCATGAACATCATCGAAACATAAAACTCAAATCGAACGATGCCATAGAACATCTTGGAGCAAATCTATTGAAGTGGATTGCCGACTCCGCCAATCTGACTTTGCAGATGTTGTTTGAAAAAATTATTTATGAAAGCGGATTGATTGCATATATATCCAATCATAAAGAGCGCTATCACTACATGGAGGAACTGAATACATTTTTTGATTTCGTCAAACTGCAAAACAGTAAGAACCCAAAGCTCAAAATCAGTGAGCTGGTAACTATGCTTGAGCAAATGGAGCAACACAATATTTCACTCGACATTATCAAAACCGTGTATCGCGAAGAAGGTGTGGTATTTAGTTCCTGTCATGGAGCAAAAGGAAGTGAGTATCGTCATGTGTTTATTATCGGCTGTGTAAAAGACAAATGGGAAAAGTCTTCGGGCAACAACAGAAATTATTCTTTGCCTGATACACTTACCTATTCAACTACCGAAAATCAAATGGAAGCTTCACGAAGATTGTTTTATGTGGCACTTACACGCGCTGAGGAGTTTTTATACTTATCCTACTATCGTTTCACCAACGAACAGAAGGAAGTGGAACGCTCAGTTTTTGTTGATGAAACAGAGCTTGAAGCAAGTGTTGTTCAGTTAGACAATGAAATATTGTTCAAATATCAGTGTACGCTTGCGAGTGCAACAGAACCACATGTTTTTATGCCTGATGCAGCTTATTTGAAGTCGAGAGTAGAAAACTTTACATTCAGTCATTCCTCTATGGATGCTTACTTAAAATGTCCACTATCATTTTATTTCAATAAGATTTTAAATATGCCTTCTGCAAAAAATGATACGCTTGTTTTTGGCAATGCGGTGCATCAAGCGTTGGAGTTTTTGTTCAACGAAATGAAAAAGCAAGGAGGGCAGTTCCCTCCGGTAGAAGTTGCCCTCAAACAATTTGAATGGTTTATGTACAAGGAGCGTGAAGCTTTTACCGATGTGCAGTTTGAAAACAGAACGCATCTGGGTAAAGATGTGCTTGTTGAATATTACAATACTCATGTTACCCGGTGGCACAAACAAGTTGATCTAGAATATCGCATCAGTGGCGTACAGATTGAAGGAGTGCCCTGCATAGGATTTGCCGATAAAATAGAGTGGTACGATAACGGTGTGGTGGTAGTGGATTATAAAACGGGTCAGGTTGAAAAATCGGTGAAAGAATTAAACGCCCCAACCGACACCAATGATGGCGGCAGCTACTGGCGACAGATGTATTTCTACAAACTATTGCTGGATGCTGATTCGCATCGTAGACGTGTAAACATGCTGCGTGGTGAATTTCACTTTGTAGAGAAAAGCAAACAAGACCGTTACGAAGTGAAGGTCATAGAAATAAAACCAGAATACTTAACATGGATGCGCTCTAAAATCAAAGAGGTATATCAAAAAATTCAGAATCTGGAGTTTGATAAAGGATGTAATGAAGATGATTGTCGCTGGTGCAATTTTGTTAAACAAAACCGAATCAGTTTTGAGATGAAGTAAGCCACGCTTACTTTAGCCAACGATAAAACTCTATTCAAGTTATGTTACAGCGAATTCAAACTGTTTATTTATTGATAGCCACTGTACTGTCTTTTTTCTCACTTGCTCTTGATTTATTTATTCAAAACGCATTTGTTATTTCCGCTACAGCTCATGTAGCCCTACTAATAGCCGGCTCTTTGATGATAGCTGACACAGTAGCTCCAATATTTTTATATACCAACAGAAATCTTCAAAAACGACTTTGTTACATGGCCATATTTATGCAATTACTGTTCATAGTTGCATTAATTGTAACTGTATCTAAAACTGCTCCCGGCGGCCTAAAAGGTATTGAAGGTTTTCAGGTAGCGGCAACATTTCCAGTCATTAACATTATTCTGATATACTTAGCAATACGTGGTATTAATAAAGACGAGAACCTGATTAAATCTATGGACAGGTTGAGGTAAAAAAAAGAGGCAATCTGTTTGATTGCCTCTTTTTTTTATTTCAGTATTAGGTGTTATCTCTGTATGACTAAACCTTTGTTAATACTAAATTGATTATTCTGTATTTGAATATTATAGTATCCTGAAGGTAGTGATTCATTAAATTGTATCGAATTGTTTCCTCCTTCAAGGTTTAATGTTTTAATTATTAGTTCCTGACCTAATGCATTGATGATTTTTATTGATACAAGGGTTTCAATTTCAGAAAAAATAGAGACTGTGAAATTTCCAGATGTTGGATTAGGGTACAAAGAAACATCGTGAATCAAATCATCTTCCGAAAAGCGAGCAGCAGTTAAGAAGCCATTCATTGTGGTGAAATTTGAAAACTCATTATTGGTGTTACAAAGCGTTCTCATTTGAAATTCGTATGTTGAATTAGCGGTAAGTCCTGTAATTATTTTAGAAGTATTCGGCGCCGGAACAACTATTGGAGTCCAGTTAGTGTTACCAATTTTCCTGTAGCGAAGGCGGTATTGAGCTGCATCATTTACGGCAGACCAAGAGATTGTTGCAGTATTTGCTGTAGTAGCAACTACTTGTATATTATTCGGTTTAACACAGCCTTGTAGAGTCGTAAATTGAAAACCTGTCCAGGGGGATAATTGAGCGCCAGCATTATCGCATACCGATCTAATTTCTACATGATATGTAGTTGAAGGATCTAAATTAGTTAGGCTTTTGGTTAAGGTAGTGCTTTGAACTGTATTGGTGTCATTTGTAGTTGTATTTATATATCTGATTCTGTACTTAACAGCGGGGTTGCAATTAAACTCCCAAGTAAGCTGTGCTGATGTTTTTGTTATGTCAATTGCTTGAATATTTTTTACTGGTGAGCACAATAAAGTTGTAATATTTCGTGAACGTCTTGCAATAGTTTGAAATGTGCCGGTTGGGTCTTCTGTGCAAGTGCCTGTTACATCTATATAATAGCTTGTAAGTGGGGATATAGCGTTATCTGAAATTGCAACATTTCCATTTCCGGTTACAAACTGAGTATAAACAACATTATTAGTATTAACATCCTTAACATCTATATTATAGAACACACTGTTAGTTTCATTTTGTAAGTCAATATCAAACCCACAAGCTGTAATTTTTGATATACTCAATTCAGGTACGTAAAGATTGTTTGCGGCAACCTGAATTTTACGATTAAAACATTGTTGACCATTTGAGCTAACAATGAGCTTGTAAGTACCGGGTGTATTAGCCGTTACTGAGGGGTCAACAAGTGGATACGGCTCAAAAACGTTGGAGTTATTCTCCTTAAACCATGAGTAAGTAGTATTGCTGAAATCTCCACCTTTTGAAGTTGTTTCAATAAAACCGGTTCCAAGACAAGGGGCATTGGTTACATTTTTAATACGAACCTCAGGACAAGGTAATCCTCTGAAAATGCCTGCATCTGTAGTGCACCACATCGTGTTATTTGCATCAAAACATATGCCTCGGATATTATTGGAAGGCAATCCTTGTGCAGTTGTATAGATAGTCCACCTTGCTGCATTTTGAATATTTCCGCCATCAATTTTAATAAGACCGGCTGTGGTTCCAATCCAGATATTACCATCAAAGTCTTCCGCAATTGCATTATTATTAACATTAGCTCCTGCGGGATAAGGCAATGAGGCATCTCCGAAAGTAAATAAGTTGGCATTACCCATTGAGCTTGGAAACTTTACGTAAATCCCTTGTTGTGATGTTGCTATTCCTAGCCAAACTCTTCCGCTTTTATCACAATGTATGGCACGTACTCTTGGCGAACCTGTTGTGTTATCAAAGTTTAAGCCCGGTAGAGAAACATTCCCTAAATATTGTATAATGCCTAAAGTTGTGTTATATCGTGCAACATACGGTGCGGAACAGTTTCCGCTTATACAAGAACGATCAACAGATACCCAAATCTCATCATCATTATCTGTCGGGCCATCTAAGACGGTGCCAATGGCTAAGCATCTAACATCTTCTAATGGAAGACCTGAATCCCCTGCATAATGCCCATCCGCAAATAATAATAAATTATTATCAGCATAAAGAAAACCACCTTCATTGATTGAAGCATCGGGATTAATATGTTGTCCACAAGCGGCCCACATATCTCCTTCATCGTCAATACATACACTATTTACTAACCGTGAAGGAAGTTGGTTAAATCCTGAGCCATCAACAATAGACCCGATTTTTGTAAAACTAAAACTATTCGCAGATCCAAAACGACGGACGCCTCCACCACTTGAATTTGTTAATTGCGATGATGCTACAAACACATTCCCGTTTTTATCTGAAACCATGTGTCTGACTAAATGACTGGTTAGTGTTGGCTCCTGTTCCCAGGTTCCATTGCTGTCGTTATATCTGTACAAACCATTATTAGTAGTTCCAGCCCACATTTCACCATTTTTACCTCGAACAACAGAGCGAAATGAGTTAGATGGGAAAACAGATGTATTTGAAGTATTCCACACCTTAAAAGTAGCATCCACATTAAATTCTGAAGTAGCTAATGCATTATTACTCACATCAACTAAAGAGTTTCTAGGACCTCCTGGTTTTAATGTGTTACGAATTACTGTTTTTTGACTGTCTGTAAACATATACCTCGATAAATCATAATTGGTGTCCATGATATTCATAAACATTATACCCTTGCTTATGAGCGATGGCGAACAAACATCAAAAAGAGGAAAAAAAGTGTTCCCTAAAGGTGAAACATTGAAGCCAAAATCACTTTGTTTTGGTGTATCAGCCAGGTTATCATCACCAGCGCAAAGGGGCTCGTCTCCGTGAGTATGAAACAATCCTAAATAATGTCCTATCTCGTGTGTTAAGGTTGATATACCACTTCCTGTAAGAGAAGTTGGTACTATTCCGAACAGAGTGTAATCAACTATAACACCATCTTGGCCCTCTGCTGCGGGACAATCTCCCGGAAAAACTGCAATACCATTCAGGCCGTTGTCAAGATCACAAACCCATATATTTAAGTAATTATCAGTATCCCAAGCATCTCTTCCTCCGAGTGCGGACTTTTTAACATCATTTACTGAACAAGGGCCACCGTTATCATTAAAAACTCCGTGTGCAGTCTGTGTTCTGGTGATGCCATTAGTTGGAAATCCATCAGGGTCTGTCTTTGCAAATTCAAATCTGATTTTCGTATCTCCCGCGTTAACATCTTTAAATGCAAAAGGAATATTAATGCTTCTGCTCGTATTACCCGAATAGAATCTATTTAACTCCTCAATCTGTCTGTAGATCAAACTGTCATGAATATTCTCAAAGCCATTACTCCAAACAACATGAACTACAATAGGTATTGTATAAACAGTGCTTTCATCATCTCTTGAAGTAAAGTTGCTATAGAGTTTACCTACTAGTTCAGGGTTTGCCATACTCCACTCCTTGTAAGTTTGTTTATTGCCGCAATCTTTCTGTGCTTTCAGTCCTTGTATAGAAAAGATTAATGAGGCAATTAATAGTAACTGTATTTTTTTCATAGGGTTAAAATTTTGTCAAATGTATCTAACCTGATTACAAAAAAGCATCCCTAATTATAGTGAGATTATTTTGAGATCCTGTTCTACTATGTACTATGGTCCATAGTCTTGCAGTAAGGCTGTTTATTTTCTGTGTGAAGAAAAAAATATGTTAATCACACGCCTTATGACAAAGTACGTAGAGGTTTAATTATTGAGATTACTGAATATAGATTAATAGATAAATGTTTTAGGTGATTATTATGGAATGTAAAATGCAGAGTTTAGAACAATCTAATTTTTGTTTTCTTTATGAGGGTATATAGTTGCCGGTAATAGACCTTCACAAATGTTATAGATCATTAAACTTTATAGCCCATACCAGCTGTCCTTATCCAAACTGCGGTATTGAATTGCTTCAGCTAAATGTTCGGTTTTAATATCAGGACTTGCATCCAGGTCGGCAATGGTACGCGATACTTTTAATATGCGATCATATGCGCGTGCAGAAAGTCCCAGTTTCTCCATGGCAGTCTTGAGTAAATTTTCTCCCGCTGTTGTAATGGTGCAGATTTCACGCATAAGCTTGTTGCTCATTTGAGCATTACAATATATTTCTTTATGTGACTTGAAGCGCTCTGACTGAATTTGCCTCGCTCTGATTACACGCTCTCTGATGTTTGCACTTTTCTCTGATTGCTTAATCTGTGTCAACTCACTGAATGGAACCGGTGTTACTTCCACATGTAAGTCAATACGATCTAACAAAGGACCTGAAATTTTATTCATATACTTCTGCACTACTCCGGGTGCACATACACACTCCTTTTCAGGATGATTATAATAACCACACGGACATGGATTCATAGATGCCACCAACATGAAATTAGCAGGATACTCCACACTCATCTTAGAACGCGAAATAGAAATTCTTCTTTCCTCCATTGGCTGACGAAGCACCTCTAACACAGTTCTCTTAAACTCAGGCAATTCATCTAAAAATAATACGCCATTGTGTGCCAATGAAATTTCTCCGGGTTGCGGATTGGAGCCACCACCAACCAATGCCACATCGCTAACGGTATGATGTGGTGCACGAAATGGTCTGATTGAAATCAAAGAGCCTGCTTTTTTCATCTTACCGGCAACAGAATGAATCTTGGTGGTTTCCAATGCTTCCTGCAATGTGAGTGGAGGTAAAATAGTTGGCAGTCGTTTGGCCAACATCGTTTTACCGGCACCGGGTGGACCAATCAATATAGCATTATGTCCGCCGGCAGCAGCTATTTCTAATGCACGTTTAATATTTTCTTGTCCCTTCACATCGCTGAAGTCCAGATCTATATCTATTTGCGATTGTGCAAATTCAGCTCTTGTGTCAACAACCACCTTCTCAGGAACTTTTGTTCCTTCCAACAAATCAATTACCTCTTGCAGCGACTCCACACCGTACACATCAAGATTATTGACAATTGCGGCTTCGCGTGCATTTTGTTTTGGAAGTATAAATCCTTTAAAATTTTCTTTACGTGCTTGTATGGCTATAGGCAATACCCCTTTGATGGGTTGCAATCCTCCATCAAGAGATAGCTCACCCATTATAATATAGTCGTTCAGGTTATCGCAAAGCAACTGACCCGATGAAGCAAGAATACCAATGGCAATAGTCAGGTCATATGCAGAGCCTTCTTTCTTGATATCGGCAGGAGCCAGATTAACCACCAACTTCTGTCGCGGCATTTTCTTATCAATGTATTTCAATGCAGCTTCGATGCGGTACAAACTTTCGCGCACAGCACCTTCTGCCAGCCCGACCATAGCGTATTTCAATTCGCCGCTGCCGATATATGTTTCAACAGTAACTGTAATTGCATTGATGCCAGAAACGGCACTGCCAAATGTTTTTACAAGCATAAGTCCACGCAATTTAGTTTTTAAGATGAGAATACAAATACCTGCATCTTTCTGCTAAGACTTCCTGAAAGCGTTCCATCCCTGTGCAACGAGCTCGTGCACATTACCTCCCCTGGTAATTATAACTGCAGGTTCATTTAGTCCGGTCATATAACCTATCACCGAGAAATGATGATTGTCTTTGACTTTATCATAGTCATCCTGTGTGATGGTAAACAGCAGTTCATAGTCTTCGCCGCCACTTAATGCACACATCGTAGGGTCTATGTTAAATTTAAATGCTGCTTCGCGTGCCTCTTCACTAATCGGAATTTTCTCTTCATAAAGATTGCACCCCAATCCTGATTGCTCACACAGATGAAGTATCTCAGATGATAGCCCATCAGAAATATCAATCATAGAAGTAGGCAGAATGTTATTCTTCTCAAAATATTCAATCACATCGCGGCGCGCTTCGGGCTTTAGTTGTCTTCCAACCAAATAAGCCTGGTTTTCCAGATCCGGTGTAATGTTCGGATTCTCTATAAAAATTTGTTTTTCACGTTCCAAAAACTGCAAACCCAAATAGGCAGCACCTAAATCGCCACTCACACACAGCAAATCTCCTTCCTTGGCAGTGCTGCGCAATACATAACGCTCAGGGGTTACTTCACCTATAGCCGTAATAGAAATAACTAATCCTTTTTGAGAGGAAGTGGTGTCGCCGCCGATCAGGTCAACCTCATATTTTTCGCAGGCATGCTTTATTCCAGAATAAATTTCTTCCAGAGCTTCCACTGAAAATCTATTGCTTACGGCAATGCTTACTGTTATTTGTGTAGGCTTGGCATTCATAGCATACACATCCGAAAGGTTTACCATCACCGCTTTGTAGCCCAAATGCTGCAAAGGCATATACATCAGGTCAAAGTGAATACCTTCTATAAGTAAGTCAGTAGTAATTACAAGTTGCTTGTCTCTGTTTTGTATCACTGCCGCATCATCCCCGTTGCCAACTACTGTGCTATTATTTTTAATTTCAAAGGGAGTGGTTAGTCGTTTGATTAAGCCAAACTCTCCTAATGTTCCTATGTCGGTTCTTTTTTGTTCGCCATTCATTTTGCAAAGATGCGCAGATGAACTTATTGAATTTGCGCTATGTACTTTTGCGGCAACATTAAACTATGATTAAAGCAAAGCTCACCTATAGCGTAGAGAATTTACAAAAAGCATTTTCAACCCATACCAATAAAGTATTCCCCATCAGAGGAAGAATATTGTTATATCTCGGTTTGCTCTTACTATGGACCGGTCTGGTACTCTTACTCATCAACTACACACAGCAGGTAAAACCAGCCTATGTGTTTTATATTCTAGCTGGTTTAATATTTATTGCAGTGCATTTTTTTACGACAAAGAATTTAGGCAAGCAGGCATATAAACAATTGAAAAACCGTGCGGCACTGGAATACAACTTTTCGTTTTCTGATAATGGGTTTGATATAGAAGCCGAAAACTCAAAACAGCATTACGACTGGAGCGCCATAACTAAAGCCGTTATTCATAAAGACCTTGTGATGCTTTACGTATCAAAGCAAACCTTTTATTTTGTTCAAAGCATCAATATCATTGAAGGCAGCATGGACAACCTGCAAGAATTAGTAAACAGTAAGGTAAAAACAATATTATAATAAAGCATCAATGGCTGCTGCTAACTCATAATCCTTCTGAGTTATTGTATTACCTGCATCGTGCGTACTTAAGCGAATCACAACTTTATTATAAACATTGCTCCATTCCGGGTGGTGATTTAACTTTTCTGCTTCCATTGCAACACGAGTCATAAAAGCAAATGCTTCGCTGAAGTCTTTAAACAATAACGTACGCTCTAGATTATTTCCATTTACTCTCCATTCATTACCTGCCATTATTCAAATATTAATTGGTGTCGCGACTTCAATTTGTATGGGTCTATTTTAACTATCAGCGCAAAGCGTGCTATGCTTCTCAACCCTGAATGTAGTTCCCTTAACTCGTCATCGGAGCTTTCACAGTTGTACTGCAAGAAAAAATCAATCTCTTTCATTTCAGGAATTAAATACTCGTTGAGGTATTTGTTTGCAACCATATGAAAAGTGCCTTGACAGTATCTGTCGCGGCAAGAAAACAAACCGAAAAACAATTGTCTACCCTTGGCAGCATTCAGAATTTCTAAGTCATCTTTTCGTTGAAGATTAATCTTCAGTCTATGATTTATTTCCCAGCAGGCTTGAAAATCTCTTATTGTAGTTACTATACCCCATAGATGGAAATCATAATCGTATTCCGTTTTTAGTACAGATTTTTTAATTAATTCCATCGGTGGTAAAAATAATTTCTAAGCCATGTGACTTAACGTTAGGTTATTCACCATTAATATTTTTTTGTGTCCATGTTGCTAATTCATGAAAAAAATTACATTTGCACCCTACAAATTATTTAATCAAAGCATAATCAATTATGTCAGACATCGCTACAAGAGTTAAAAAAATCATCATCGACAAATTAGGCGTTGACGAAGGAGAAGTTACCAATGAGGCCACCTTTACCAACGACCTTGGTGCTGACTCTTTAGACACCGTGGAGTTAATAATGGAATTCGAAAAAGAATTCAATATCTCCATTCCAGACGAACAAGCTGAAAACATCACTACTGTAGGTCAGGCAATTTCCTACATCGAGCAAAACGCTAAGTAAGCGGCACACACCGTAAAACTCTTTACTTATGCAACTAAAGCGTGCAGTAATAACTGGCTTAGGTGCACTCACACCCATTGGCAACAACATCCATGACTTTTGGAATGGTTTGTCAAATGGTGTAAGTGGCGCAGCCCCTATCACATATTTCGATACCTCGAAATTCAAAACACGCTTTGCCTGTGAAGTAAAAAACTTTGATGCCTCTCAGTTTATGGAGAAAAAGGAACTCCGTAAGCTAGATCGGTTCAGTCAGTATGCACTTGCTGCCACGCACGAAGCAGTTCTCAACTCAGGTCTCAACTTTGATAACGAAGATCGTTTTCGATGCGGAGTTATTTGGGGTTCCGGCATAGGTGGTATTCAGGAAATTACTTATGAAATGGAACAATACAGCAAGGGTGACGGTACACCGCGCTTTAGCCCCTTCCTTGTTCCAAAGATGATTTTGGATATTGCTGCAGGTCATATTTCAATGAAGTATGGTTTGCACGGACTCAATTTTGCAGTTTGCTCTGCCTGCGCTACATCAACACATGCGCTTATCGATTCTCTAAATTATATCAGACTTGGAAAAGCCGATGTTATTATCACCGGTGGCTCTGAGTTTCCTATTTCCTTGCCGTCTTTGGGAGGTTTCTCTAGCATGAAGGCCCTCAGCGAACGCAACGATGACCCCGCAACGGCCTCTAGACCATACGACAAAGACCGCGATGGTTTTGTTATGGGGGAAGGTGCAGGCGCTTTGATAGTAGAGGAATATGAACATGCCATTAAACGTGGCGCAATCATTTATGCCGAGTTGATTGGCGGTGGTATGTCTGCCGATGCCTACCACTTAACCGCTCCACATCCCGATGGATTAGGAGTGCGTTTAGTAATGCAGGATGCACTGAAAGATGCCGGAATAAATGCCGAAGAAGTGGACTACATCAACACTCACGGAACTTCTACTCCACTCGGAGACGTTGCAGAATTGAAAGGTATATATGAAGTTTTTGGCGAGCACGCTTTTAAAATAAGTATCAGCTCAACCAAATCTATGACTGGCCACTTATTAGGTGCTGCCGGCGCTGTAGAATCTATAGCCTCTATCTTGGCAATGAAGAACGGAATTGTGCCTCCAACAATTAATCATATTACCGACGACCCTGCCATTGACCCACGTTTCGACTTGACTTTTAACAAAGCCAAAGCACGTGTGATAAATGTAGCACTTAGCAACACTTTCGGGTTTGGTGGCCATAATGCCTCAGTTATCTTCAGAAAATTATCTTAAGAATTTGTGCGCTTTCTAAAAAAGCCTCTTCAATTATTACTTACCGTTAAAGACAGACGGTTTCTCAATCAAATAAATTCCATAACCGGCATAACACCCGGTAATGCGCACGTATACAAACTGGCATTTGTTCACAGCAGTCTGGCTGAGTCACAACACCAAAGCAACGAAAGGTTAGAGTTCTTGGGTGATGCTATTCTTAGTGCAGTGATAGCCGATTATCTATTTCAAAAATTTCCTTACCGCGACGAAGGATACCTAACTGACATCCGCTCGAAAATGGTAAGTAGAAATCAATTAAATGAATTGGCTCATAAAATGGGCATCGACAAATTAGTGCAGTACAATAAGAGCGATATTTATCTCAGTAAAAAATCAATCGGCGGAAATGCATTGGAAGCATTGATAGGCGCAGTATATCTAGATGGCGGTTACGAACTTGCACGGCGTTTTATTCTTAAAAAGATTGTAAATCCCTTTCTTGATATTGAGGAAGTTGAGGCGAACCAATTTAATTATAAAAGCAAACTGCTCGAATTTGCGCAACGCACCGGACAGCGGCTGGAGTATAAGTTGCTGACCGAAAATCGATCGAGCAGGTATGCTCGTTTTAAAGTTGCGGTTTATGTAAATGGTGAGGAGATGGGAATCGGCGAGGATACCAATAAAAAGAACGCAGAAAAAAACGCAGCACAACAGGCCTATGCCAAGCTTGGCATAAAAGAATTGTAAGTTCTGCTTTACAATGTCAAGTATTCGTCTATTTTTGCAATCCCTTATGGGGATGGTGCGGTAGCTCAGTTGGTAGAGCAAAGGACTGAAAATCCTTGTGTCGGCGGTTCGATCCCGCCCCACACCACAAAAAACCCTCAATACGTTCTGTTTTGAGGGTTTTTTCATTTTCAGATTATCCGGAATTACTTTCCCTACCAACTTTTTCTCAGCAGGACTTTTAGAATTACGCTAAAAAGACATTGATAATCAATGCTTTTTTGACCACATTGTAAAAATACTTTTCAAACAGGCTTGTTTTATTGAGATGTAGAATCTACTTTTGCCGTCCCAAATTTTAAGACAGTTTAACAAATTCAAACTACAATAGTGAGTACAACAAGTTTTAAGACCATTCACGCTAACGACAAGACGGTTACCCGCGAATGGCATTTAGTTGATGCTGAAGATAAAACGCTTGGTCGTTTGGCTTCTAAAATTGCATCGTTGCTTATTGGCAAACACAAACCTTATATCACCAAGCATTCTGATTGCGGCGATTATGTGGTGGTAATTAATGCCGATAAAGTTCGATTAACCGGTAACAAGTTAGACCAAATGGAATCTATACATTACACAGGATTTCCGGGAGGTCTGCGCAAGGAAACTGCGCGTAAAGTATTGGCACGTCGTCCGGAAAAATTAATCGAAGAAGCCGTACGCGGAATGCTGCCAAAGACCAAACTTGGCGATAAAATGTACACCAAGCTTTTTGTTTATGCCGGCGAGAAACACGACCACATTGCACAAAAACCAAAACCAATAAAACTCTAATCCAAATACATGGAAAAAACCAATACCATAGGCCGTAGAAAAGAAGCCAGCGCTAGGGTTCGTATGAGCAGCGGCTCCGGCAATATTGTAGTTAACGGAAAAGACTATAAGCAACATTTCCCCCAAACCATTTACCAACTCATTGTTGAGCAGCCTTTCAAAATACTGGAGCAGGTTGGCAAATATGATGTTACCGTAAATGTCTCGGGTGGTGGCGTTAAAGGTCAGGCTGAAGCTATTCGCCTTGGCATTTGTCGCTTTTTACAGAAAGACAATCCTGAGTGGCGCACTATTCTGAAAAAAGCCGGTATGCTAACACGCGATCCACGCGTGGTTGAGCGTAAAAAACCGGGTCGTAGAAAAGCCCGCAGAAGCTACCAGTTCTCTAAACGTTAATCTGATTTCAATTACATTAAAACTATCCTTACACAACATACCATGGGAAAAATTACCTACCAGGAACTGTTAGAAGCAGGCGTTCACTTTGGTCACCTGCGCAAAAAATGGAATCCTAAAATGATGCCTTACATCTTTATGGAGCGTAAAGGCATCCACATTATAGATTTAAATAAAACTTTGGAATCTTTAGAAGAAACAGCCGGAGCTATGAAAGCTATGGCACGTGCCGGAAAGAAGATTCTGTTTGTTGCTACCAAGAAGCAGGCAAAAACCATTGTTGAAGAAGCAGCTAACCGCGTGAACATGCCTTATGTTACTGAGCGTTGGTTAGGCGGAATGCTTACAAATTTCTCTACCATTCGCAAAAGCATCAAAAAGATGCAAAGCATTGAGCGTATGATGAACGATGGCACTTTCGAAAATATCACCAAGAAAGAACGACTTCAATTAACGCGCGAAAAAGCCAAACTTGAAAAAGTATTGGGTGGTATTGCCAATATGTCGCGTCTTCCGGCTGCTATCTACATCGTAGACATCGGCAACGAACATATTGCTTTAGCCGAAGCTAAGCGTTTGAACATTCCTTCATTAGCCATGGTGGACACTAACTGCGACCCAACGCAGGTTGATTATGCAGTTCCGGCTAATGATGATGCAACCAAATCTATTGCAATCATTACCAACTACCTGACTGAGGCTATCATTGAAGGACTGGAAGATCGCAAACGCGACAAAGACGAAGCTGATGCTCAAAACGAAGGGGAAGAGGAAACTCAACTTTCATCTACGGAGCGTGTATTGCTTTCTGTAAACGAAGACAGCACAGAAGAAGGTAGCGAAGGCTCTAAAAAACCTGCAGCTGGTGGAACACGCCGCAAAACAACCGGCGCACGCCGTACAGGTGGTGGTGGTGCAAAACCGGCAGGCAAATAATTATTTATTCAATTTAAAAAAAGTAAAAACGATAATGGAAATTACAGCAAGCTTAGTGAATCAACTGCGTCAAAAAACCGGCGCTCCGTTGATGGACTGTAAAAAAGCACTTACCGAATCAAATGGCGACTTTGATGCCGCTATAGATTATTTAAGAAAAAAAGGGGCTAAGGTATCTGCCCTGCGTTCTGAACGCGATGCAAAAGAAGGGGTGTCAATGGCAGTAACGGCAGCAGACAGCAAAAAAGGAGTTATAGTGAAATTGGGTTGCGAAACCGATTTCGTAGCTAAAAGTGCCGACTTTGTAAACTTTGCTCAAAGCATTGCAACATTTGCTTTAAACAATAATATTTCTTCTGTAGATGCATTAAAAGCAGCTACTATTGATGGCGCTTTGGTTTCTGACCGTATTACCGACCTTGTTGGTAAAATTGGAGAGAAAATAGAATTGCAATTTGTTGAAATTGTTACCGGTGATGCCGTAGTAGCATACAACCATGCCGGATACCGCATCGGTGTATTGGTTGCCTTGAATCAACCTATCAGTGAAAAACTTGAAACAGTAGGTAAAGACATTGCTATGCAGATTGCTGCAATGAATCCTGTAGCTTTAGATCAAAGCAGTGTTTCTCAAGAAATCATTGACCGCGAGTTGGACATTGCACGTGACCAAATACGTCAGGAAGGAAAACCTGAAAATATGTTGGAAAAGATTGCTGCCGGTAAACTCCAAAAGTTCTTTAAAGAGAACACCTTGTTGGCTCAGCAGTTTGTAAAAGACAACAATAAAACCGTTGCCGATGTATTGAAAGATACCGATGCGAATCTGAAAGTACTCAGCTTCAAACGAGTTTCATTAAACTAATTCAACTCATATAAAAGAGAACTTCGGTTCTCTTTTTTTTTGTACTTACTTTAGCCCCGCTTCCAAGAAAAATATGGCAATCAAATACAAACGCATACTACTCAAACTTTCCGGCGAATCATTAATGGGCACACAGCAATACGGCATTGACCCGGAGCGTGCTTTGTTATATGCCAATGAAGTGAAAAGCGCTGTAAACGCAGGCTGCGAGGTGGCCGTAGTGATTGGTGGAGGTAATATTTACAGAGGTATGGATGCTGAAGCTACCGGCATAGAACGCGCTACCGGCGATTATATGGGAATGCTGGCAACTGTTATGAATGGTATGGCGTTGCAAAGCATAATTGAAAAAGAAGGAATTAAAACACGTTTGCTTTCTGCAATCAAAATGGAGCAACTCTGCGAACCATACATTCGTCGTCGTGCCATCAGACATTTGGAAAAAGGCCGTGTTGTGATTTTTGGTGCAGGCACAGGTAATCCCTATTTCACAACAGACACAGCAGCTTCTTTACGAGCCATTGAAATTTGTGCCGAAGTATTACTCAAAGGCACCCGTGTTGATGGAATATATACTGCTGATCCGGAGAAAGATAAAAATGCCACACGCTATGAAAGCATTTCCTATTCCGAGGCTTATGAGAAAAACCTGAAGGTTATGGATAAGACTGCTTTTACCTTATGTCAGGAAAACAGCATGCCTATTATAGTTTATGATGCAAACAAACCGGGCAACCTGCTTTCCTTACTCAAAGGCGAACCCGTAGGAACCATTGTTAAGTAAACAGCCGGTTACCAATAAATATTTATATACTCCTTGCCTGCATTCGCATTATCTGAAAACACCTATACAGTAGATGCCTCGAAAGTATTTATACCCTTTCGCAGAGGTGTAGACGACATCAAAGAAAGACCCGCGTCGCTGCTGGTTGATATTGTTCCGTTTCTGATTATCACCGAAAGGCACAATATAGTTATTGACCCCGGATTGGGATTGAAACTTCCTAATGGCAACTACCATATTCTTGAAAATTTAGCGCATCATGGACTTTCAGCTCACGACATCGACGTGGTTATGCTGTCGCATTTACACAAGGACCACCTTGCAGGATGTATTATAAAAAACAATGATGGCAATTTATCTCCCATGTTCCCTAATGCAAATTGCTATGTGCAACAAGGCGAATTGAACTATGCTTTAAGCAAAAGCTCTACTTCGTACGATAAAGAAAATATCGAGTTCCTGCTGCAAAGAGATTTACTGCAAACCATTCATGGCAACATCAGTTTGTTTCAATGTATTGAATGTGAAATCAGCGGCGGCCACACCCCTTATCATCAGGTGTTTGTTATAGATGATGGTAAAGAAAAATATTTTTATGGTGGCGATGTATTGCCACAGATGCAGCAGCTTATTCGAAAGTTTGTAGCCAAGTACGATTACGATGGCAAGCGTAGTGCCGACTTGCGCATAGAATATGGCAAGCGCATAGCTGCCGAAAATATGACAGCCCTTTTCTTCCACTCCACCATAACTCCTATGTGTAAAGTGATATATGATGGAGAGAAGTTTTTGCAGCGTTAAATAATCTATCACCTCTTCTCAGGGCCTGAGGTATTTTACAGAGATTAAAAAAAATCCCGACCGCCTGCGGCGGTCGGGACACAAAAAGAAAAACCATTATGGCAATGATTAAACTGATGTTAAATTTAATTCAAGTCGCGCATTAGTGCCGGTTCCCACTTGTTTGTTACCACCTGCTTCATTATAACCTGCCTTGCTTATTAAATATCTATAGGTCGCAGCCGGTATGCTGCTGAACAATACATCGCCATCCGGCCCCGATGTTTGTTCTATCTGTGGCTCACCTTCGGCCTGTATGCGCACCAGCGCACCGTCTATGGGCAACAGCGTAACGGCATCTGTAATAATTACACGCAAGCTTGCTGCACCGGGTGGTGTAATAATTTCCAGTACAGAATTGATCACAAACTTCTCTCGCTTACCGGCATCATCGGCAAATAATGCCTGACCATCTAAGCAAACCGCAGAAATATCTTCATATAATGCATTATTTGCTTCTATCTTGTCCTCAGTGCCTTCTCCGGTTTGGCGCAGGGGAACGAACTCATCGTACTTGTTTTTAAAACGTACAAACTGGGCATCAAAATCGGTGGGGAAGGCAGCAGGCATGTTCTGGCCACCGTTGCTAAGGGTTGAAGTGTTCGCTGTAATAAAATTTTTGGCCGATGTGCCCAGCAGCACCGTGTTTTCCCAGTTGCCCGACGCAGCAGCATCGTAGTAGTTACTGCCTGCTGTTTCGAGCATAGCCTTCTGTTGGTTTTTAGGATACACATCAACCACGTAGCGTTTAAACAACTGAAACATGCGCATCAGTTTTTGATTCTCATCACTCAACTCGGCACGCTTGGCTTCGGCGGCAGAGAGGCGCGCCTGTGCATCGGGCAGGTTGCGTGCATCATCGAGTTTGGTTTGCAGAGCCGTAATAAAGGCCGCTGTGTACTTGGCTTTGAAAGCCGCAAATAAAGCAAGGTACAAAGTGAGGCTGGCAATGATTGCATCGCCGAGTGCGTACAGTTCTCCCTGGGAGCAACGGTACTTAGATTTTGTTGTTGACATATGATGAATTTTTTATTGATGTGTTAACGTGATAGTGTTTTTATTTAGTGTATGATATGATAAAAAAAGTTAAGCACATGTTGTGCACACGTCGGTGATATGGGAAGATGTATTTAGCTTATTTATATTGTAAACAGAAAAGGTACTGGCGGAAACGGAGAAGGGATTGACGGAAACGGAAAAGGGATTGACGGAAATGGAAAAAGGATTGACGGAAACGGAAAAAGGATTGACGGAAACGGAAAAGGGATTGACGGAAACGGAAAAGGGATTGACGGAAA